>NZ_PDWM01000027.1 GCF_010093225.1 Pseudoxanthomonas koreensis
AGCGGGGCAAGTGCGCCAAGGTCGCCCTGGTGGCCTGCATGCGGGTCCTGCTCACCCGGCTCAACGCCATGGCGCGGGACAACACCCCCTGGCGCGAGGAGATGGCCTGAAGACAGTTGCTCCTACACGGGGATCAGCCGGCCAGGCTGGCTTCCTTCAGCCGGCGGATCTGGTCGCGCACCCGCGCCGCGTCCTCGAATTCCAGGTCGCGGGCGTGCTGGTACATGCGCTGCTCCAGCTCCTGGATCTTCCGCGCCGCCTGGATCGGATCCATCACCGCATAGTCGCCAGCCTGCTCGGCCACCTGGCGCGCCGCGGCCTTGCCGCGCCCGGCCTTGCCGGCCTTCGACTCGCCCGGCTCGGCACGCGCGCCCTCCATCACGTCCATGATCGGCCGCACCACCTGCCGCGGCACGATGCCGTGGGCGGCGTTGTACTCCTCCTGCTTCTCGCGGCGGCGGCTGGTCTCCTCGATCGCCGCCTCCATCGATTTCGTCACCCTGTCCGCGTACAGGATCGCCGTGCCGCGCAGGTTGCGCGCGGCGCGGCCGATGGTCTGGATCAGCGAACCGGTCGAGCGCAGGAAACCTTCCTTGTCCGCGTCCAGGATCGCCACCAGCGAAACCTCGGGCATGTCCAGGCCCTCGCGCAGCAGGTTGATGCCGACCAGCACGTCGAACTTGCCCAGGCGCAGGTCGCGGATGATCTCCACCCGCTCCACCGTCTCCACGTCCGAGTGCAGGTAGCGCACCTTGATCCCGTGCTCGGACAGGTAGTCGGTGAGGTTCTCGGCCATGCGCTTGGTCAGGGTGGTGACCAGCACCCGGTCGCCGTCGGCCACGCGCTTGTTGATCTCGCTCATGAGATCGTCGACCTGGGTGGCGACCGGACGGATCTCCACCTTCGGGTCCACCAGGCCGGTCGGGCGCACCACCAGCTCCACCACCTGGTCGGCCGCCTCGCGCTTCTCGTACGGGCCGGGCGTGGCCGAGACGTAGATCGAGCGCGGCGCGCGCGCCTCCCATTCCTCGAACTTCAACGGCCGGTTGTCCAGCGCCGACGGCAGGCGGAAGCCGAACTCCACCAGCGTCTCCTTGCGCGAACGGTCGCCCTTGTACATCGCGCCGATCTGCGGAATGGTCACGTGCGACTCGTCCACCACCAGCAGCGCGTCAGCCGGCAGGTAGTCGAACAAGGTCGGCGGCGGCTCGCCCGGCGCCTTGCCGGTGAGGTGCCGCGAGTAGTTCTCGATGCCCGAGCAGTAGCCGACCTCGGCCATCATCTCCAGGTCGAACTGGGTGCGCTGGGCCAGGCGCTGCGCCTCGACCAGTTTGTTCTGCGCGTACAGCAGCTCCAGCCTCTCCTTGAGCTCGACCTTGATCGTCTCGATCGCGGCCAGCACCCGATCGCGGGTGGTCGCGTAGTGGGTCTTCGGATAGATCGTGTAGCGCGGCAGCTTGCGCAGCACCTCGCCGGTGAGCGGGTCGAACAGCGCGATGTTCTCGATCTCGCCGTCGAACAGCTCGATCCGCACCGCCTCGGCGTCGCTTTCGGCCGGGTGCACGTCCACCACCTCGCCGCGCACGCGGAAGGTGCCGCGCTGCAGCTCGTACTCGTTGCGGGTGTACTGCAGCTGGGTCAGGTGGCGCAGCAGCTCGCGCTGGTCGATGCGCTCGCCGCGCGACAGGATCAGGCGCAGCGACAGGTAGTCCTCCGGAGCGCCCAGGCCGTAGATCGCCGAGACCGTGCCCACCACCAGCGCGTCCGGGCGCGACAGCAGCGCCTTGGTCGCGGCCAGGCGCATCTGCTCGATGTGGTCGTTGATCGAGCTGTCCTTGTCGATGAACGTGTCGGTCGAGGGGATGTAGGCTTCCGGCTGGTAGTAGTCATAGTAGCTGACGAAGTACTCGACCGCGTTGTTCGGGAAGAACGCCTTGAACTCGCCGTACAGCTGCGCGGCCAGGGTCTTGTTCGGCGCCATCACCAGGGTCGGCTTCTGCACCGCCTGGACCACGTTGGCGATGGTGTAGGTCTTGCCCGAACCGGTGACGCCCAGCAGCACCTGCTTCGCCAGTCCGGCATCGAAACCCTCGATCAGCTTGGCGATGGCCTGCGGCTGGTCGCCCGCCGGCGCGTATGGCGACACCAGTTCGAAACGCTCGCTCATGCGCGGTGCGGACCGTGTTCAGGGGGACTGGCCAGTATAGACAACCCCGCCGTACAGACCCCGTACCTGCCGCAGGCATCCCCCCCTTGTAGGAGCCCACTTCAGGGGGCGACCCGACACCGCCGGAATACCTGCTCGTTCAACGCATGCCTCCGGAAACCATGCGTTGACCGCAGCACCCCCGACGCCCCCGGGTCGCCCCCTGAAGTGGGCTCCTACAACAGCCAGGACCTATTCCTACAGGGCGCACCTGCACACGGCCGATACCATCGCCCCGCCCTCCTGCCGATCCTGAATCCCCCGAGCGAAAAGGATTTCGCCCATGCGCAAGGATGCGCCGGGACATGCCCACGGATTCAGCCTGGTCGAGCTGCTGTCTGTCGTGGCGATCGCCGCGATACTCACCGGCCTGGCCCTGCCCGGCTTCCAGGACACGCTGCGCCGCCAGCGGGCGTCCAGCACCATGCCCCTGCTGGTCGGCCAACTGGCCCAGGCGCGCAACCCCGCCATCAGCCGGCAAATCCCAGTGACCGTATGCCCGTCCCGGGGCGACGGCCGCTGCCGCAGCGATCCGGACTGGAGCGCGGGCTGGCTGGCCTACCACGACCCCCTGCGCAGCGACCAGCCACGCTCGCGGGCAGACATCCTTCGCGAGGAACACCGGCCGGCGGACGGACCGGTCAGGATCCTGGGCAGCGCCGGCCGCCTGCGGGTGCGTTACCAGCCCAGCGGCCGCAGCGGCGGGACCAACCTGACCCTGCGGATCTGCGCCGGTGCCGCCCTGCAGGGCGAGGTAATCGTCAACAACGTGGGGCGGGCGCGCAGCCGGCGCGTGCAAGGGGCCTGCCCTTCGTGAGCGGTCCGGTGCACGCCTACCTGACTGGGCAGGATAGTGCTGTGCCTTGCCCGTGGCAGGCTCCTGCCCCTACAATACGCGCCCCCGCCCGAATAGCTCAGCCGGTTAGAGCACTTGACTGTTAATCAGGGGGTCGTTGGTTCGAGTCCAACTTCGGGCGCCAGACAAAAGAGCTTAAAAACAGGCCCCGCAGCGATGCGGGGCCTGTTCTTTTGTGGCACTGCCGCCTAGCCGCGCTAGCGCAAAACCCGCCCACAACCCGCCAAGGGGCGCAAATGGCGCAACCCCCGGGGCTGCGGCCTTGGCACGGGGCATGCAGGCGGCTCCGCTGGGCGTCCGCTGCTGACCGTGCGTGGTGGCGGCTCTGGGGTGGCCTAGGGCCAAGGGCTGCGCAGGTGCCCTGCGACGCTGGGGCGGGTCGGCTGTCGATGGCAAGCTGGGTAGTGTCGTGCGGCCCACGACCTGTGAGCCATGCGTTAGGCTTGGTCTTAGTCAGGACGTAGGGGGCGTCATGCACATGTTTGGTCTTGAAGAGCGCGGACAGGTACACCGGGCCAAAGAGTTCGCAGGTCTGCGGTTAGTGAATGCCACCCACGAATGGATGGCGGCGAAATCAGACAGGGATCGGAGCAAGGCGGCGCTCGCGCTCGCTGAGGCTCACAACATCTACCGTGCAGCCTGCGACGCATTCGAATACGCCACAGCGAATTGCGACCCGTGGGTACTGCGGGATCAAATGCTTGATGACGAGCGCAAGCGTCTAGAGGAAGAGCGAAACTTGCGCTGGCACGACGCCCTTGCCCGCGCGCAGATGGGAGATGACCCCGCAACCGCTGTCCCCGGGGTCGTCGCCAGTCTTCTGATCGCGCTCCTTCCCAAGCTAGACCCATGTGTGCCGAACGAAATGTCGGTCACTAACCAATGGAAGAGAGAGCTGAGCCGGCAGGCGGAAGAGAGCGAGAAGCTACGCCAGCAACAGTTGTCGCGATAAAGAGGGGGTACTCAATGTTCCAAGCGATCAAGAACTGGGCGCAACAGCGGTCGGTAGCGAAAGAGTTAGGCAAGCTCCCAGCGATTCAGATTGCCCGGATTGCCATACAAGACAGTTGGTCCAGCAACAAGGCAATCACGCAAGACTTCTCGCGCGAGCTGATCGACGGACAAGCGACTTTGATGATGCAGAAGGTCATCGAGATTGCTAGCAGTGACACTCCCTGGTTGGCAAATAGGGGTTTCTTAGCCGAGTGCGTGATCGAGTACGCACAATTTGGTGTACTCGTGCTTGAACCACCGCCTGCCGAAGATACAACAGGGTTCAGAGGCATGCCGGGTATTACCGGCGAACTCAAGCAGCACTACATGATGCTTGCCGCGAAAGACGAAGGTCTCCGAGAAGCGCTCCGCGAATTGCCACATGGCAATGATCCGGACGAAATATGGAACTTCATCGTCTTCCGAAATCGCCAACTTTGGGCGTGGGGCAACGTTTTCCAGTCCGTCCGCTTTGCGTACAACGACCATGCTCCAAAGGGAGAGGAAGACTGGTACCGCCCATTCGTGGCGGCCATGTTCGCATGGCAGGAAGACACGTATCGAAAAGCACTAGGGCTACCGTCTGCGCTTGAGGGAGAATGCGAAGGGGTCCACCTACGTGCCCTTTGGTACAGCACATTTATGAACCGTGTCACGAATGGGGACGCGAACCCGCTAGCGACTTGGCGCGAAGACCTTGCGGAGTATGAGAAGGCGGAATGAGTCGATCGCTTCCAACCGGTACCGAGAATTTCCCGCCGGGCTGGGAGTGCTTCGATCACTACGTCTCCCATGTTGGTGCCCGTTCGCTAGGGTTTGCTGTCGATGGTGGTGGAGTCAACCGATTTGCGGCCCGCTATCGCGCCGCCAAGAGTTTCAACCGTGCAGAGTTTGATCACCTGTCCGCACCGACACGCGATGGTTACAGCACACTCATTCGGTTGCTGCTGACCTATTCAGCCTTCGAGCACTTCCTGCGCTGCATAGGCACCGAGATTCGACACACAAGCACGCTATTGACGGAAAGCGAACGCGACACTGCACTCGGCAGGCTACGCGCGCTCAATGGAAGCCAAGAGTTCTTTTCTGCTGTCCGTTCGCACTTGGATCAGCGGAACTACACACGGCAGTTCGACGAATTCCTCGCCGGAAACACCTGCAACCTCTTTTATCTAGCGGGTGGAGTGCGACACGCCTTCGCCCATGGCCAGCTAACCGCCAGTCCTGCCACTTGCCCGCCCGAGTCCGTTGCGACCTGCAGCCGGTTTCTTGTGAACCTGCTTGTGCGCATCATGGACCGAGAGTTCAAGCGTCGTATGGATGAATTTGAGGAGGCCATTGCGCCTCCTCCGGGGCCAGACTACGACGAATGACAGCAGCCCCCGGCGTCCCCACCGGCCAGAGGAGCCATAGACGCCGGGGGCGCTGCCCTACAACGCTTGAAACCTAGACGGTGCCCTGCGCCAGCTTGGTCAGCTCGTCCACGCGGCCGAAGTCGAACCGCTCACCGAAGATGCGTTCCACGCTTTGCGCCGCGTGCTTGAGCCGCGCGGCCTCAGCCTCCAAGCCCGCTTCCAGTCCCACGTACTCGGGGGCTACGATTCCCAGGCACTCCTGCCGCAACTGCAACTGACGAGCCGGGTGCAAGCCGCTAAGGAATGCCGGTGCGCTGGCGATTGCCTTGTAGAGAGGGACTGCGTGGTCGCTCTTCAGGGCGTCGGCAATCGCGGCGAAGCGCTGTTCGTCGGGAAGGCTGCGCAGGTACGCGCGAATTTCAGAGTCGAGGGATGCCTCGTAGCTGGTGGTGGGCCGCAGCTTGCTGTCGATCTCGCGGGTCACTTCGCCGCGCCGCTCCATAACGCGCTGGTGCAGCGCATTGAAGCCATTGACGCGCTCAGTCACGCGAGGCTTCAGCAGCTTGCCGACTTCGATGTCCTGCTGCACAGAGTTGAGCGTTGGGTTGGCGTACACCCGGCGCGTGCTGTTGACCAGGTCCATGCACTGCTGCACGGCATTGACGCGAATGTCGTAGCAGTTGCCTAGCAGTTGATCGGCGGGCTTCGTTCCATGCGCCGCGAAGTTCTCCTTGAACAGGGCTTCGCTTACGTCGTGAAATGGTTCGCGGCGGATGGTGTTGTTGCGTTGCTGTGCAGGCATTGTGGTGCCCTCCTAGGGCCGGGTGGGATTGCGCCACAACGGTGCACAAGGCAAACGGCGCGCGACGCAGAAGGTTGCGCGCCGCCCCTGTGCCGTCTGTTCGGATGCCGGGAACTCAGCAATTAGGTGCTCCGCTGGTGGGGCCATTTGGCCGGCCCGGACGCCAAAGTCAGCCGGGTGGCTGCCACGCGCGAGCGCGCGCTGCGAGCGTGCTAGTGGTGTGCCGCGCCCCTGTTTTGCGCCCGCTACGCCCGCCAAACGGCCGCAAGGCCGCCCGCTGAGTGCCGGGGCGTTAGCAGGCGGGTTGCTGGCGGGTTTTGTGTGCCGACCGGCGTCGAAGGTGCGACGCGCGCAGCTACTTCGCTAGGGTTTCGCGGATAGTCGCCACCAAACCATCCCTAAGGTGCAATTGCACGGTTGCAAGTGCGGGGTTGGCTGGCGGGCGCTGGCGGGCGCAGCGGCGCTAATTTGGCACTTCTCCCTTAGGAGAACACCCATTTCAATTTCAAACCACTTTTCTTCCGCCCGCTACGCCCGCCAAGTAAAAATTAGTCTGTAAGAGAGCTAAAAACATAGGGTTTGGTGGCGGGCGCAATGTCACCCCCGTTGCGCCCGCCTGCGCCCGCTTGCGCCCGCCTGTTTTTATTGCGCAATTGCGCTGGAAGACTGCCCGCAGCCGCTCCGGCTGGCCCGTTTGCTCCCTGCACTGGTGGGTGGTGGCACCCAAGGCCAGCGCGGCCCGCTGGCGGACGCCTGCGGAGCCTGGGCACGTGCCAGCAGGCCCCGCTAGCGCCTAGAACTTGCTGCCGTTGCGCAGCGTCAGGCCGCGCCATGCGCGGTCGCCGTTCTTGCCAACCTTGGTCGGTGCAAAGCCGCGATCCTGCAACCGCGACGTGAGCGCGCGGCGCGACAGCACATGCTCGCCATTCGTTTCGGCCCATCCCTCGTAGGCCATGTACAGCGCGCCAGACAACACGGTTCCCTTCCTGTCAACGACGCACATTTCTTCAAGGAACATGCCGATCACGTCGCTCTCCGTGCGGTATTCCTTCGTCGCTTCCACGATGACCTGCGGCAGTTTGATCTTGCTGTCGGTCAGGAACCGCCGTGCGCCAGCCACCGCCCACGCGAGAATGCCCTGTGCCTCAGCGCGCAGCTTGTTCCGCAGCTTTGGGTCTTGCTCGCTCTTGGGGATGGACTCTTCGAAGGGAATCAGCAGCAGACGCCGCCAAATGCCGCTGTCTGTGCCACGCACGATGGGCTTGTGGTTGGTGGTGAGCGCTAGCTTGTGCGTGGGGCTGAAGGTGAAGGGATGGCCGTAGAGCCTGCGCGCTGCAATCTGGTCGCCGCCGGTCATCGCCTTCACCAGTTCCTCGTCCAGCCGCCCACCCTCGTTCGTCTCCGCAGTGGTCACGAATCGCTTGCCCTGCAACTTGGCTAGCTCCGTCTCGGAGTTGTTCTTTGCGCTCTTGGTCATGAGCAGTCCGCGCGGCGCGCTGTCGGCGTAGTCGCCAAGCACGTACTGCAATGCCTCTACCAGCGAGGTCTTGCCGTTCTCGCCACCGCCATACAACACCGCCAAATAGGGCGGATCGGTCAGGCCTGTCAGCCAGTAGCCCGCAAGCTGCTGCATGAAAGGCACCATTTCAGGATGGCCGCGGAAGATGCGATGCAGGAACGCCATCCACGTAGGGCAGCCCGCCTCTGCGTCGTAGTCGTGTCCCGTGGTCTTGGTGATAAGCAGTTCCGGGTTCGCCGGCGTCAGCTTGCCCGTGCGCAGGTCCACGGCGCCGTTGTTGCAGCCGAGCAGGTAAGGATCGGAGTCGAACGAGTCAGCGCGCCGCTCCAACAGCGGTGCGGCCAGCTTTAGCGCGGCGTCAATCTTGCCGGCGTTCTCCGACTTATGCGCGTGCTTCCACAGTGCGTCGGCCTTGTCGCGGTCCTCGGTGGCGGCAGCTTCCTCGCGGATGATGCGGCCCAAGTCATAGAGCATCTTCTGTGCTGCGAGATTCGACGGGTGCCAGCGCACGCCGTCCCACACTAGCCATTCCATACCGGGCGCGTAGGCGAGACAGTCGCTAAAGCTGCGCTGCACACGGTAGGCGTTGCCTAGGTCGCTGAAAGGGCTAGCGTCGTCGTGCTGCCATTCGGCAGCCTCTTCCAGCAGGTTCTTGAACGACTTGGAACCCTGCCCCACAAGGTAGTCATCCAGTCCGGTCTTCTTGCTTCCGTCGCGTTCTACAAACGGCAGGCGCACGATGTAAGGCCGCGCACCCAGCAACGCCAGTTCCCGCGCAAGGGCGCTCTCCGCCTTCTTTACCTTGGGATTGGTCACGGCATCACTGTCGTAGCAGATATGCACGGTTCGCCCGTCCCACGCGAACTGCTCGAACATGGGCAGTAGTGGCGCGTCCTTCGATTTGAAGTTCCACACTCCGCCAAGGCCCACTGTCGGGAAGCCCTTCTTGGTAGCACAGGCAGCCTTCAATTCGCCCTCAGTGATAACGAGCGGAATGGCAGGGTTGTCAGCGATGGTTCGCCAGGTTGTGCCCGTGGCCAGCGGCGGCAGGTAAAGCTCGTTCATGCTGCCCGCAGGCTGGGCATACCGCTGGGACTTGGCGTTAGTGAGCGCAGCGAAGCCCGTCTTGGTCGATTCCAAATAGCGGTAGCGGTAGAACTCCGTCTGCTGGCCGTCGAGATCGAAGTACGGAATCTTGAAGCCCGCGAAGTGCTTGGAGAGGTCGAGCGCCGCTGCGTCCTGCGCGGTGCATGGCAGTAGCCCCAGCGCGCGAGCGTCGTCAGCCGTCAGGGCTGACTCTGCCAGCTTGGTCAGCATTGCCGCCTTCAGATCGCCCGCCTTGCCAGCAGTGGCACGGCTGCGGCGCTTTGGCGGGGTGGCTTTCGGCTCGCCACTGTCATCCCTCACCGCGCGGATTCCCGCCTTGTTTCGTTGCGTGCTCATCGGTACTCCGCGTCTTCGATCTCGGTGTGGGGGCGCATGTACATGACGCCGATGCCGACTACGTTTAGCCAGCTATGCGGCAGCCGAGTGGCGATCAATCCGTGCGTTGCTGCCCAAGCCGCATGGCTCTCGAACGGCAGCGATGACTCGTGGTGCATCCAGCCCTCGAACTCCGGGCTGAACGGGTGCGCAACGATTGCCATGGGCAGGTATTCGCCGTAGTGCCACTTGCGGAAGTACTGCGCGCGGTGCAGGTGCGGCCGATTCGCGTCATCTTCGATTTCCTTCAGCGCCTGCCGCATGCTGTCCGGCGGCGTAGCGGGCCGACCGATTCGCAGCTCCTCCAGCGTGAACCGACGCGAGTGGGGAACGGTTTGCCAGCCCCTTGAGTACGCGAATTGCTTGTCGTGTCCGTAGGGATACGGTGGGCGGAAGTGGCTCATCAGTCGTGACCCCGCGACTTCCTGCGCGACGGCGCGGCCATCTCCCCGGTCCAGCGGGCTTTGTTCCTGTTCGAGACGCGGTCGGCTACCTGCGGAACCGTTTCGTCGGACGCCCATTGGGCGCGCCCACGGATTTCTGCACTCGGCTGGGCAGCTTCGCGCTGCTGCTCGATCCAGTCCTTTACGTCCTGGCGGTTGTACATCAGCCGCATGCCGAGGCCGAAGCGGAACCAGCGTGGTCCCGCGCCATGCACGCGCCAGCGGCGCAGGGTTTCGACGGTGACGCCGAGCTGCTCGGCAACTTCCTGCTGCGACATGTAGTCGTGCAGCAGAGGCTTCTGATCAAGATCGTCGATAGACATACCATCCTCCGATGAGTTGTGAATACACCACCATTTGTGGTGCGAGACTCATCGTCGGGTGGGGCTGCGGCGCGCGACGCGCACACTTGCGCGCCCTAAGTAATCGCCACAAAACCTAATGCAAGGTGGCTCGTCGTAGGAGGAGCCTAGAAAAAGCAGGACTGCGAGCGAAGCCTGCTTTCTGGCTGCGCCCAAAAACCCGCCAGCGGCCTGCCGCTAGCTAGGCGCGCTTACCCCGGCGGGCCTTCAAGCCCAATGACACCATGCCATTGTCAATTCGATCCTTCAGCGTGCGCCGGTCCATGTGGTGTATAGCGGCGAACTCCGCCCGCGCTGCATTCTCTAGTTTGCTCTGTGTGGCATAGCTGCCAGCGTTCTCTCGCTCGAAATCGCCGCGAAAGCGTAGCCATACGTTGCGGTACCAGTCTTGCGCTGGATCAGTCTTCCACTGGCCGGGATTAGTCTTTTGCTGCGCATCCGCAAGTTTGACGCGCTCCGGCGCAAGGGCTCCGTCGAGCTTGGCTGTACGTATAGCTGCAATTCTCCGCAGCGCGCTTGCGCTCGCCGCGTTGCCTTGTGCGGCAGCTTGCGCTGCCCAATAGCGCAGCAGCACCCGCACTGCATCGCGCTTGTACTGACCAGCCTTGTCATCCCCATCGAAACGATAGATCAACTCTGAGCCATGGCCGTTATCAGCTAGGCGCTTCAGCCGGCTGTATTGGTCCACGTGAAGCCGCCGCTCAATATCGTTCAGAGCTTCAAGCTTTGACACCGGCTTGGCAGAGAACTTCCGCATGGCCTGCACCGCTTTGGCGACATACTTGCTTAGCTCGGCAGCGTCTTGCTCCAGTTGCTCCCGCTGCTTTGGGTCTTCAGTCTCCGCAGCATCCAGCCGCAACACTCCTTCGAGCGCCTTCAGCAGCAGCCACCACGGCTTGTCGCCAGCACCTTCTGCGGCCGCCAGCACAACCTGTTCGGCAGTCATATGGTCGTGCCAATCCGGTCCAGCAATCTGGTCGGCGTAATCCGCCAGATCACGCTCCGCGACCTCCAATGCCTCCAACGCCCGTTGCTTGGTAGTCATGCCTTGGCCCTCCGCTTCATGGGCACTACGTTGCTAGGCTGCGGCGGCGCCAGCGGTGCATCCCGCAGCGTTTCAAACCGCGCCCACCACTTCTGCAGCGCTTCGCGCTTCTCGTCGATGTAGTCCCATTTGTTGTAGTTCTTGCCACCTACGCTGCTGTCCACGTGGTTTAACACGCGGTCGCGGTACTCCTTTGGCACGCGCGCAGCAGCCATGCCGGTTTCCACAGTGCGGCGCAGATCGTGGGGTGTGAACTTCTCCATGCCGATGCGTGGCAGTAGCTCGGCCGAGATAGCGTTGAGCCGCCGATCGATGCGGTGATAGTCCAAGCTGCCGCCCTTGTTGGCTCCGGGGAACACGAACTTGCCGCCACCGCTGGTTTCCTTAAGCTGCCGCAGCAGCGCAACGGCCGGCTCAATCAGGGGCAGCATGTGTTCCCGCTTGTTCTTGACGCGGGCGACGGGCAGCACGATATGCCCCTCATCTAGATCGACTTCGCGCCAGCGCAGCGCCGTTATCTCTTGGATGCGGCAGCCCGTCATGGCGATAAGGCGAAGCACCTGCGCCATATCACCGTCTAGATGCGGATGCCGCCATGCGTACCGCTGCCGCCCTTCGGGGCGTGGCCTTGTTAGGTAGCCATCCGGGTCCGTCAGCCGCCAGAACACCCGGAACTCTCGGCCAGTCTGCAAAGCGCGGTCGCGTGGCGGCACCTTCCACCTGGGCAGACGCACAGCCGGGTTGCTGTTGTACGGGATCAGCTCGGCGTCCACCGCAAACGAATAGATCTTGCCGATCAACGCGGTGCGGGCGTTGGCCTCGGCAGCACGCGGCGGTATGCCGTGCTTGCGGTCGCCGGTGGCGATGGCCCTTAGCTCCGCCTTGATCTCCTCTCGGGTCAGGTCTTTCGCCTTGCGTGTGCCCACCCACGGGATAAGCCAGTTGTTGATGCGTCGCTCGTCCTCTTTCCAGCTGCGCTTGTGCAGCTTGGCGTGCTCTTCCATGTACCGCGTGGTCAGCTGCCCCATGTCGGCGTGCTTGGCGGCTTCGCGCTCGGCGGCAATGCGCTCGGCCTCGGCCTGCTGCCGCTGCTCACGTGGGGACAGCACCCGCACCGGCTGCTCGGTCACGCGTTGCTGCTGCAACTCGCCCTGGAGCATCACCACCTTGGCCCGCGCAGCTTCTAGGCTGCCGTAGCTGGGCTGAAAGGTGATGCCGATGTCCTTCCGTTTCTGGATTCGCTTGCCGTGCTTGTCTAGCTCGTCCGCCGTGTAGCAGAACCGGAACGACTTATGCCCGCCCTTGGTGACGCACAGGGCCAGCCCCGGCGTTTGGGCGTCGCGCACTAGGTAGTCGCGCTGCGGGTCGGGCGGCAGGGCGGCCAGCGCCTTGGCCGTGAAGGCGAACTGGCGCTGCTGAGGGGCTTGCTTGGACATTGCGCAGGGTCTCCGCTAGGTGGCTGTCGCACACCCAGCCGGTCCCGGCCATTCTAGAAAACCCGCCAGCAACCCGCCGGTGTGCCCCAATGGCTTGGTGCCATTGAGCACCAATGCTGCACCCATTTGGGGCTATTTGGCAATGAAAACAATCACTTATATGATGACTGCGCCGGGAACCCTTGGCCAAACAACAGGTTGCGGCATAATGGCCGGCTTGCTGTTAATCAGGGGGTCGTTGGTTCGAGTCCAACTTCGGGCGCCATATACGGAAAGGCCGCGAGCAATCGCGGCCTTTCTTCTATTTCCGGCGGTTGTGTCGCGGCCCGCTCACCAGCATTCGGCCAGCGTCGCCGTCCCGCTTTCGGTCTTCAGGCCGGTGTTGCTGACCGACAGGTTGCCGCAACGGTCACTGGCCTGCGACGGCCGCGCGGTGGCGGTCAGCACCAGCGCCGTGGCGGTCTGGGTGCTGGCAGCCAGATCGTAGCGTGGCGTCGCCCCGGCCTCGCGCGGGGAAACCGCCACGGGCAGGGCGAAGCCGACATAGGTGTTGTTGACCGTGAAGTAGCGCTCGGCCATCTGCATGTACTCGACGATGTCGGCCTTGGCCTGTGCACGCCGCGACTTGCGGATCTGCTCCTGGTAGGAGGGCACCGCGATCGAGGCGAGGATCGCCACGACCGCCACCACGATCATCAGTTCGATCAGGGTGAAACCCCCAGCCACGCGCCTGGCGTTCCCGCTCAAGGTAATCGCGCTGTCCATGTGCCCCCTCCGGTTCATCGCACCTGCCTCCAGGACTGCCTGCCGCACGGCCGCGGCAGGTACATCGGCGGCGCACCGGCCACCCGCACCACCATCGAGCACTGCGCACCCAGCGCCGCATCGATCTCAGCCTGGCTTGCGCCCGCCGCCAGCGGCCCCACCCGCGGCGTGGTCAACACCGCCACGTCCTTGACCGGTGCAGTACCGCCCGTGTTCAGCGCCACCGCGCCGGTGGCCGAGGCCGGTTGCGGGCCGGTCGGGGAACCCATGCGCACGTAGGTCATCGCCGCGCCACCGCTCAGGGTGTTCAGGCCGTAGAGCCAGTTCTTGCCCGCCACGGAGCAGTCCGAGGCCTGGGCCACCGACGGTTCGTAGGTGGGGAAAAACACCATCCCGCTTTCGATCCTGGGATAGCCGACAAAACGCTCACCCGCAGGCAGGTCGATGTACCAGCCCGACTTGCCGGCCGTCATCAAGTTGTTGCTCGTCTCGCGGAAACTACCCGCGTCGACCCCGACCGTCTGTTGCAGCAACTGGCCACGCCCGGCACCCGCCACGTCCTTGTCGAGCACGCCGTACATGGACTGGATGCCCTGATCGAGCGGGTCACCGGTGAACGCAAAGCTTCCGGTGCCGAAGTAGACCATCACGCCGCCGCCAGGACCCCTGGCCACGGTCAGGCCACCGGTGATCGACTGGCGCTGTCCGCCAGCGTTGGTGGCCGCGAACAGCGGGCTTCCGCCCAGCGCCACCGCGTTGGTCAGCAGGTCGAACTTCCACACCGCGCCATTCTGGTCGGCTGAATACACCGTGTCGGCATAGCCGTCACCGCCGTTGATCCAGGCGGTGTTACCGGCGTTGCGCCGCTTGAGATCCACCACCGACACATTGCCCAAGCCATTGTAGGCAGGCACCGGGGTCTCGGATGCGACGATGGTGGTGGTGCTACCCGTGGCCAGGTCGACCACGAACAGGCTGGCCTGCTGGCTGGTGCTGTTGTAGCCGTTGCCGAAGATGGCCTTCCAGGTCACCGTCCCCGCGGTGTTCTTGAACGGCACGATCACCGGCTTGCCGAGCACATAGCCGATGTTGTTGGTGATGGCCGGCTTGCTGGCGATGCGGTCGTTGATCTCCCACAACACGGTGATCGCCGACGGATTGGTGATATCCAGCGCGAACACACTGCGACCACCCGCCCCCGAGGTACCCACGGCAACCGTCTTCCAGCTCCCGCCGATGAAAGCGTCGGAAACGGTCACCGGCCCGTCGACGAAGTAGCGATGTTCGAACTTCTGGTTGTTCTTGTCCGCGGCGACGTACGGGAACAACAGGTTGCCCATGTGCCCCAGGGCCGTGGCCGGGATGTAGGCGAAGTCCTCCTGGCCGCCACTGCCGCTGTCGCGGCCATCCACGACGTGGAACATGCCGTCGTTGGCCCCGAACAGCACCAGCGGACGGGCCGTGGTCGCCTTGCTGGTGAGATAGTCCGCGTAGGTCGAACCCAGGGTCCCGCCAAGAGTCCTGTAGCCGTAGTCGTCGGTGGGCACGGTAACCACAGGCGAGGAATTGACGATGTCGCCAAGGATCGAGGTGCGGGTGCGCAATATCCCCTCATCGGTGCGACTGCCACGCAGGTAGGCGACGGCGCGGTTGATGTTCATGCCGCCGCCGGCCAGGGCCGAGATCGAGGCGGTGCTGCAGGCCACGGTCCTGAGCGGATCCGCAGCCGAACACAGGCTGGCAAGGGTCAGGTTGGCGGCGTTGAAATCCACCACCGCCGGCACTTCGCTGGTGGTGGTCACGCCGTGGCGGATGGTCCTTGCGGCTGCGCCCTGCGCCTCGATCCGCGCACTGGCCTCCCAGGCATTCACCAGGGTCACCTCGCCGGTGATCGGATCGCTGCTGACCTTGATGGCATCCAGCTTGCTGTACCAGTCGGTGCCGTTGTTGGTGGATTCGTAGCGGGGCTCGACGATCAGCGATCCGGCACCCACGCGCGCGCCGGTGACGCCCAGCGTGCCGGACGGGGTGGCGCCTTCGTTCACGGAAGCCAGGATGCGGCGCATCGCTTCGGTGATGTCGGCAGGCGAAGCGGCGTTGATGAACTCGCCACGCGAGTTCAGCGCCGCGTGCCAGATGTCGTCGACGTTCGCCGGGTTGGTATTCATGGTTCCGGTCGCGCCCCACGCCGGCGGATTGGCATAGGGGTCGTTGGTCGCCGGCATGTCCACGTCGAACACCGTACCGCGTGCACCCAAGGTGACGCCGTAGAAGTTCATGTGCAGGTTCTTGTTGCAGTCCATGCCGTTGGGAGGCGATCCCGAGCAAGCCTGCGGCACTGGCACCATGCCGGCGGTCAGGTCCGTGCGCAGGTTGGTGTTGTAGCCGTACATCGCGTAGTCGGCGATGGTGTTCGACGATGCGACACCGCCACCGTAGGGCTCCTGCAACGCGCCATCGACGTCGCCCACGTTCCAGTAGCCGGAAGAATCGATATCGTTCGTGTAGCCGTCGGTGAACAGCATGCCGCCATTCTTCTGGCACTGCAGCTTGATCGGCGCATTGGCATCGGTACGCATGAACTGCCTGACCAGGCGGGCGGTAGCGCGCCGCGTTGGCGTGTTGCCTGACGCATTGAGGTTGCGCATCGCCTTGTAGAGTTCGTCGCGGTCCCCCTGGACACCCATGTCACGCATCGTGACATTCGCATCATTGGCATCGCCTTGTGACGCCGGCGGCGTATTGATCTGGAAATAGCCGATCCGCATCTTGGTGAAATCCGACACCGAGTGCGTCATTGCGGCGATCATCGCGCGGTTGCGGTTGCCGTAATATGTCCACCAGTTGGCGAAGTTCTGCACCGCCGCCGCGCCGCCGGTGGTGAAATTCGACGCCACGTAGTCGTAGCGGTACATGTCCGCACCCAGCGGACCCGCTCCCTTGACCAGCACGCGCTTGCTGATATCAAAACCAGGCGGCGGCGTGGCGTCCGTGTCCAGGTACACCCGTGCCGGGTAGTAGCGGAACTGGACATTGTTGCAATCGGCCGTCAGCGCCTTTTCGGTCGCATATTGAATCCATTTGTATTCTGTCGTGCTGCTGCCCGGCGCGCGGGTGCAGGTACTGTCGTTGTAGACCCAGGTTCCTTCCGGAATCACCTTTCCATTCGGCCAGTTCTCGGTTGTAGCCAGGTAGGTGGTGAAATCGTACGTAGTGAACGGGTTTGCAGCCCCCTTCCCCGAGCCTCGCGGATCCTCACTTGCCGCATTCGTCGGAGAGTCAGCCTCCAGCGTGCCGGTCGATGTGCGCCACGGCAGGTAGGTCGAATGCGGGTTGAAAAAAGCCCGGTTGTAGGCTGGGTTGCGCAGGGCACCGTAGAAATCAGCGTTGTAACCGCCATCCATATGCTTGGTGATACTGGTCCCACCGGACTGGCGCAGGCTTCCCGTCGACGTGTCGAAAAAACTGCGGTTGGTATTGTGCAGATAGCCAGGGCCGGTCGGCGTCCTGAACAACGTCTCGTCGGTGCTCATCGACCCCGAGTTGTCCACCGCCATGATGAACGCCGGCGGGATCACGTTGGTGATGTTCATCGGCGCCTGCGCCAGTTCCGGCGGCGTCACCTGTGCCGAAGCCAGATACAGGCCATAGCCGCCCGCAAGTGCGGCGACCGCGGCAGAGACGGTGATGAGTCGGGTGCGACGGGATGCCATGACTGGCTCCTCAGGGTCGGAAGATGGTGTCGACCGCCGCATTGGCGGTGGCCGCAGGATTGGTGGCGTAGGTGGTGACCTGGAAGATCCGGTTGGGATCCTCGGTGACCGGTCGGACACCCATGTCCATGCCGGCATTGCCGGAAATGCACTGGCCGATCTCGCGGATGCTGACCCAGTTTGCCTGCGGCACCAAAGTGGACAGGCCCGCAGCCCAGTCGCTGGGGTCGAAGCCGTCATCGCAGGTTTGCTGGATAGGCGCAGTACCCGCGGCGCACAAACCATCGCGGTTGACCACGCCCTCGATGAAGCACTCGCGCAGGCGCACGTCGGCTTCAGCGGTCTGGAATGCCACGTTGGTCGCCAGGTAGTTGGCAGCCATGCGCTCCTGCAATCCGGCCACCTGCATGCCAACGATGCCGATCAGGGCCAGCAGGACCAGGATCATCAGCGCCACGTACAGCGCCGCACCGCCCTGGCGCGAAGGACGCCCCGAGCCGGGCCGGAATCCATGGGACTTGGGCTTCGGATGCATGGCGGTCAGTTCCCGTAGAGACGGTTGCGCAAAGCGATGGTGGATTCGTACACGGCGCGATAGCGCCCGTCGGCCGCCGGCGCCTGGGCCTCGCCCAGCAGCATCGGCGTGATCTGGCTGGCCTGCACGGACGCGGCGCGGTTCGGGCTGGAAGCGAGCAGGCCAACCTGCACCTGGCCGATCCGGAGCCAGCGGTCCGCAGTCGCGCCGACGTCGGTGGCCGTGCCCTGGGTGGCGATATAGCCGCTGGGGAGCGCCGGGGCCGCGTTGCGGTCGATGCCGTAGCGGAACTGCAGGTTCTCGATGCCCTCCACCAGCTCTTCGCTGGCGGTGGTGCCATTGGCATTGATGCGGGCACGCCACAACGACGGCTGGCCACCGGCGCCCAGGCCGATGTAGTAGACCAGCGCCTCGGCACGGTACAGCATGGTCGGACCGCCATCGGCACTGGCCGAATACCGCCCCAGGTCCACGGTCGCCGGCGCGGTGACGCGGCCGGCCGCGGCACTGGTGGCCGTGGCTTCGAACACGTCGGCATAGGCGCAATCGCCCACGCCGAACAGGACCGGGTCTGGCGTCCCGGCGACGGTGAGCGAGGCCCAGCGCGCCGGATTGATGTCGATGGTCCGGCCCGCGGCGTCGATGGCCGTGACCGGAACGCCATCGCCTCCCAGGTAACGCAAAACGATCGCGTCGGTTCCGGCCACGCGCGCCGGCGCCAGCACGATGCCGGGAGGGGTGGCGTCGTCGTAGCCGCGCACGGAGAAGCCGAAATCGGCCGGCCCGTTGACGGTGAAATGCGAGACCAGTCCGCCGGCACTCTGGTTGCGCGCCTGGTCGTTGACGCAGCCGAAGTGGCCGGCCATGCGGATGTCGCGCTGCAGGTAATCCAGGGCGAAGCGTGCGTTCTCCTGGGTGCGCGACATGCCCTCGGACAACTGGTAGGCCGTGCGCGAGGCGCCGAACACCTGCACCACTCCGAGCAGGAGGATGGTGCCGATCAGCAGCGCGATCATCAGCTCGATCAGCGACAAACCCTGGCTATGGCGGCGGGATGTCATGTTCACAGGCGCGTCACCGTGGCGAATGTGCGGTTGCCCTCGGCGGCACTGACCGTGCCATCGCCATCGGCGTCGTTCCAGCGCTCGTCGCCCCAGGTGATGGACACCGTGGCGACGCCGTTGGCGAACTGGACGGTCGCGGTGGCACCTGCGCCCAGGGCCTTGCCCATGCGGCATTCCCAGACGCTCTTGTAGGCACCGGCCGACACCTGCGCGTTGGGCAGGCAGCCGGCCCCGGCCGTGGCCGCGTTGTAGGCGCCGACGTACTGCCCGGCCGCGATCCGGTTGGCCCGCATCTGGTCGAGCATGTCGTAAGCCAGGTTGGTGGCCTGGGTGCGCTGGTTGGCACTCTGGGTGAAGCGCACGCTCATCGTCTGCAGCAGGGCGAAGCCGAGCAGGCCCAGACCCAGCACCAGCACGGCGACCATCACCTCGATCAGGCTGAAGCCGGCGGCGTGACCGCGTCCCAGCCGGTAGCAACGTCGATTCATGAACACGCCCCCTGCTCGATCCGCGACTGCCCGGTGACCCCGACCCGGATGCAGCGCGCCGGGGCGGCGGCATCGGACGGGGCGACGCCGACCTGGGTGGCGCCTGCCTGCGCGCGACCCTGCGCGGTGAACACGATTCCGTCCGCCGGCCCGGTGACCGTGGTCCGCTGCTTGGGCTGGATGACCTTCACCACGGTGAACACCGGTCCGCCGGCCGCCGGGACCTCATGCCAGACGACCCAGCCCGCGGCCCAGTCGGTATTGGCCACGCACGCCGTTCCGGACGCGCTGGGACACACCCCGGCGCGGCCAATGCCACGAATGGCTTCGGTCCTGGCCAGCGACATCGAGGCCAGCACTTCGTTGCTGGTGGTGGCCACCCGGTTCGAGCGCAGGCTGCCCTGGAAGCTGGGCAGGGCCAGGCCGAGCAGGATCGCCAGCACGGCGATGGTGATCATCAGCTCGACCAGGGTGAAGCCAGTCTGGCGTTCGGGCGACATGCGGTTGTTCCCCAGCGTGATGCCTCGCAGCCTAGCCCGGCCGGGGCGCGGCGCAAGCGGCCCCGGGACGAACGGTCGATCCGGCCGGAGGGGCGGAGGGGTACCGTCGAGCGGGACTCAGGCCACCACCCGGTAACACGGCCGGTACTCGCCCGCGATCTTCATCCGCCGCTGCTCCACGAACGCCCGCAGCAGCCCATCCAGCGCCTGCATCATGTCCGGGGCGCCGTGGATCTCGAACGGGCCGTGCTGCTCGATCCGGCGCATGCCGTCCTCCTTGACGTTGCCGGCCACGATCCCGGAGAACGCGCGGCGCAGGTCGGCGGCCAGCGCCGACGGCGGGCGGCCGTGGTGCAGGTCCAGCGCGGCCATCGCTTCGTGGCTGGGCACGAACGGGCGCTGGTACTCCAGCGGGATGTCCACGCCCCAGTTGAAGTAGAACGAGTCCTTGTGCGCGATGCGCGCCTCGCGCACCTTGCGGATGCCGGCGCCCATCTTCTTCGCCACCGCGGCCGGGTCGCCGATCACGATCTCGTAGCGCGAGGTCGCCGCTTCGCCCAGGGTCAGGCGCAGGAAGCGGTCGATCTGCTCGAAGTACGGCGCGGCGATGGTCGGGCCGGTGAGGATCAGCGGGAACGCCAGCCCGGCGTTCTCCTCGCGCAGCAGGATGCCGAGCAGGTACAGGATCTCCTCGGCGGTGCCGACGCCGCCGGGGAAGACGATGATGCCGTGGCCCAGGCGCACGAACGCCTCCAGCCGCTTCTCGATGTCCGGCATGATCACCAGGTGGTTGACGATCGGGTTCGGCGATTCGGCGGCGATGATCCCCGGCTCGGTGATGCCGATGTAGCGGGTGCGGTGCTTGCGCTGCTTGGCGTGGGCGATCGTCGCGCCCTTCATCGGCCCCTTCATCGCGCCCGGGCCGCAGCCGGTGCAGATGTCCAGCCCGCGCAGGCCCAGCTCGTAGCCGACCTGCTTGGTGTAGATGTATTCGTCGCGCGAGATCGAGTGGCCGCCCCAGCACACCACCAGGTTGGGGTCCGAGGGCTGCAGGATGCGCGCGTTGCGCAGCAGGCCGAACACCGAGTCGGTGATCCCGGCCGAGCTTTCCAGGTCGGCGCCGGCGCAGTCCTCGCCCAGCTCGATCGCGGTCCAGGCCAGGTCGCGCACGGTGGCGAACAGCAGTTCGGCCACGCCGCGGATGATCTCGCCGTCGACGAAGGCCATGCCCGGCGCGTTGGCCAGGTCGATGCGCACGCCGCGGTCCTGCTGGGTGACCTGGATGTCGAAGTCCGGGTACAGGTCGCGTGCCGCGCGCGGGTCGTCGCTGGCGCTGCCGCTGGTCAGCACCGCCAGCGCGCAGCGGCGCAGCAGGTCATGCATGCCACCGCTGGAAGCGTCGCGCAGGCGCGCCACTTCGGTCCTTGAAAGCACGTCCAGTCCGCCGCGCGGGTAGATGCGTGCGTCCTGCACGGGCAGCGTGGTGGTCGTGGCCGTATCGTTCATGGAGCCTTTTCGAAACCGGGGAAACGGCCGCCGACTCTACCGCAGCGCAGCGCCCGGCGCATCGTGCGGGCGCCAGGAAAGCGAACGGCCGGGTTGCCCCGGCCGTTCGTGTGACGCATCCGCCGGACCGGCCGGATCAGAAGCTGTAGCGGAGGCCCACCTGCAGCGACCACTGCGATTCCGGCACGGTCAGGAAGCGGGTGAACACCGCGTTCGGATCGAAGTTGTAGACGTACTTGCCGGTGGCCTGGTCGAGGCCGACGAAACGCACCGCGCGCATGTCGCTGTACGGCGTCTGGTACGCGATGTGGCCCCAGTCCTTGTTGATCAGGTTGCCCACGTTCATCACGTCCAGCCAGATCTCCGACTTGTGCCCCTTGAAGAAGCCCGGCAGTTCCTGGCTGATGCGGATGTCGAGGTTGTTGACCCAGGGGTTGCGATCGCTGTTGCGCTCGGCGACCTGGCCCTGGTAGCGCGCCAGGGCGGGATTGCGGCCCAGCCACTCGAAGAACGAGGCCTCCATCGCCGCGCCGCCGCTGAACAGCACGTCGCCGGGGCCGGAGGGCACGTACAGGAGGTCGTTGGTGTAGCCGTCGCCGTTCATGTCGTTGAGGTAGCGCCAGCTCACCGGCGTGCCCGAACGGCCTTCGTAGATCGCCGAGAAGGTGGTGTAGTTGTCGCCGAAGAACGCCTTGCGGAACGACAGCGTGCCCAGGATGCGATCCCGGATCTCGTAGTTCGACTGCGCGGCCACGTCCTCGTTGGGATCGAAGATCGCCTTGTTCGACCAGTTGGAGATCGCGCGCGACGACGTCAGCGGGCTGACCTCGGTGGCATTGGTGTAGGTGTAGAACAGCGACCAGCCCCAGGTATCGACGATGGGCTTGTCGAGGCCGACGGTGAACTGCGTCGAGCGACCCTTGTCGGT
Organism: Pseudoxanthomonas koreensis; assembly: GCF_010093225.1. GTDB lineage: Bacteria > Pseudomonadota > Gammaproteobacteria > Xanthomonadales > Xanthomonadaceae > Pseudoxanthomonas > Pseudoxanthomonas koreensis. The sequence goes on from NZ_PDWM01000027.1 coordinate 21,999, forward strand.
GTTCTTCATCAGCACCACGCCGTCGCCATGCCAGCCGGTCACGTTCTCGTAGCCGGGGATGGTGTCGGCGATCTGGGCGATGGTGAGCCCGTTGTAGGTGCCACCGTTGGCGCGCGTGCCGCTGGCGGTGCCGTACAGGTTGCGCCAGTACAGGTTGCGACCGTCGACGCCATTGGTGTAGGTCGGGGTGCCCAGGTCCAGGCGCTCGAAGTGCAGCGCGTTGTTGACCTTGGTCAGCAACAGCTCGGCGGACGCGACGATGCCGTGCCACGGCAGCTCGGTGTCGAATGCCAGGTTGGCCTTCCACACCGAAGGCTGCTCGATGTCATCCTCCATGAGGTTGACCATCATGCTGTAGCCCGCCGCCGGCGCCGGCGTAGTCGGGTTGTCCGGATCCATGGTCACCGGCAGGCTGGCCCAGATCAGCTCGCGGTTGGCCTGGCTGACGCCGGTGATGCCGCTCGGGAAGGCGTTGTAGCCGATCAGGCCGAAGCCGGTGTTCTGGTAGGAGTTGCCCACCCACACGTTGGCCGCGGCACCCTGGAACAGGCCCACGCCACCGCGCAGCTGGGCCGGGCGCTCGCCGTCGAAGGCGTAGTTGAAGCCGAAGCGCGGCTGGATCAGCGCGTTGTCGAGGGTGTTGCGGTTGTCCAGGCCATACACTTCCTGCACCAGCAGGTTGTGCACCGGCACGTCATCCAGGTCCGGCAGGTCGGCGCGCAGGCCGAACAGCAGGGTCAGGTTGTAGTTGACCGCCCAGCTGTCCTGCACGAACAGGCCGGTGTTGCGGTGCCGGTAGCGCATCTCGACCGAATCCATGCTGTTGCCCGGCACCGGCGCGTTCAGCGTGTACGAGCCGTACTCGCCGTTGCGGAAGGCATCCAGGTTGGCGAAGCTGTAGCTGCCCCAGATGTTCTGCGCGTACAGGTTGAAGACGTCGTTCTCTTCGTAGTCGAAGCCGAACTTCACGGTGTGGTCGCCCACGTACCAGTTCGCCGCGCCGAACGCGGTGTCGGTGGTGGTCCGGATCTCGTTGCCGTGGCGGAACTGGTCGGTACCGAAGTTCAGGTACGGCGCCGCCGCCAGGTCCGGGTCGTTGGCCGTACCGAAGCCGATGCTGACTTCGGGCAGGCGCGCATTGACGTTGCTCAGCGAATCGTAGGTGCGACGGCCGATCTTGAACTCGGTGGTGAAGTTGTCGGACCAGTCGCTGAACAGCTGCACCACCGAGGTGTCGACGTTCTTGACGATGGAGTACCAGCGGCTGTCGAAGCTCAGCGAGGTATTGCTGGAACCGGCGAGGATCGGGTCGACCTGCTCGAGCTTGGAGAAACGGGCGGAGAGGCGGTGGTCTTCGCTGATGTTCCAGTCGATCTTGGCGGCGTACTCCTCGATCTCCTGCTTGGTGCTGCTCGGCGCATCGGTGCTGCCGATGTCCACGCCGTAGACGTCCTGCGCGATCTGCTTGGCCTCGTCGATCTGCGCCTGGGTGATATTGACGATGTTGGTGGCGTCAGAACCGATCGGACCGAACGAGGAGGCGGCGCGGTCGCGCTCGAACTTCTCGTAGTTCACGAAGAAGAACAGCTTGTCCTTCAGGATCGGGCCGCCGAAGGTGGCGCCGTAGGTCCGCTCGTCGTTGAAGCCGGTGAACGGCGCGCCGCTGGTCGGGTTGTCGCCGACCATGTCGGCATCGCGGTACACGCCGTAGACCGAACCGTGGAACTCGTTGGTGCCGGACTTGGTGACCGCGTCGATCACCGCGCCGGTGGCGCCGGTGATGGTGGTGTCGTAGTTGGAGATGTCGACGTTGATCGCCTCGATGGCATCCATCGACACCGGCTGGCGGATCGTCGGGAAGTTGTTCGATTCCAGGCCGAACGTATCGCTGGTGTTGATGCCGTCGATGCGGATCGCGTTGTAGCGCGGGTTCTGGCCGCCCACCGAGATCTCGCCGCGGGCCTTGTCGGACTGGCTGATGCGCGGGTCGAGGCGGACGAAGTCCTGGATATTGCGGTTGATCGACGGCAGCGTCTCGATCTGCTCGAGGGTGACGTTGGTGCCGGCGCCCATCTTGGACGCGCTGAACACCTGCGAGCCGCCGGCGACGCCGACCGCGGTCACGCCTTCCAGCGTGGCGATGTCGCCGCCGAGGGTGGCGTTGACCACGCCGACCTGGTTCAGGCCCAGGAACACGCCCTCTTCGGTCTTGGTGCCTTCGCCCGGCTTGGTGATGGTGACGGTGTACGGGCCGCCCACGCGCAGGCCGCGGGCGCTGAAGCGGCCGCTGGCATCGGTGGTGGCGCGGCTGACCGTGCCCGATTCGACGTGGGTGATGGTCACCTCGGCGCCGGCGACCGGCTGGCCGCTGGTACCGGTGACCACGCCGCCGACACCGGCGGAGGTGCTCTGCGCGAAAGCGGGAGCGGCGGCGAGTGCGGCGACCAGGCCCAGGGTGAGCTTGGACATCCGGAGTCGACGGGAATCAGTCATGGAAGAGCCTCGGGATTGGAGTGGCGATCGGGCGGGAGCCCATGCGGACGGCGGTGGCTTCCCTGCGAGCGGGTCACAGGGGTTAACACCAGATTAACATGCTAGGAGCGAAGTGTGACGGCGACGTGACAAAAATCTATTGCGGTGCAGCAGAAGGCAACCCCATACGTCCATTGCCTTTTCCGTCTGGATTGGCCGAAGGACGGCCGCCACGGACTCGCAACGGTCATGCCGCCGTCGTCAGGTACGCGGCGAGGCCATCGAGCAGCATCTGCACCGAAATGGCCACCAGCAGCATCCCCATCAGCCGCTCGACGGCCGCCAGCGCGCGTCGGCCCAGCAGCCGGTACAGCAGCGGCGAAGCCAGCAGGATCGCGGCGGTGGCCGCCCAGGCCAGCAGCAGGGCCAGGCTCCACTCGCCCAGCCGCTCCGGTTCCTTGCTGCCCAGCAGCATCACCGCGGCCATGCCGGAGGGGCCGGCGACCAGCGGGATGGCCAGCGGCACGATGAAGGGCTCGCCGTCGGGGATCTCGCCCATCAGCCCTTCCGGGCGCGGGAAGATCATGCGGATGCCGATCAGGAACAGGACGATGCCGCCGGCGATCGACACTGACTCCTGGCGCAGGTGCATCGCCTCCAGGGCGAACTTGCCGCACCACAGGAACAGCATCAGCACCGCCAGCGCGATCAGCAGTTCGCGCGCGATCACCACGCGCTGCCGCTGCGGCGACAGCGGCTTGAGCACGCTCAGGAACACCGGCACGTTGCCGAGCGGGTCCAGGATCAGGAACAGCAGCAGCGTGGCGGAGAGGATCGTCATGCCATGCCCTCCACAGGCGACGGGGCCCAGACGCTGCCACGGTGCGCCGCGCCGGCCGGCGACAGCAGGGTGACGCAGGCACCTGCGTACGTATCGGGATCGCGCAGGTCCGCGGCCAGGTCGTCGGCATAGGCGCGGGCGCGCAACGGCGTGCGCATCGGCCCGGGCTGCAGCCCGGCCACGCGCACGGAGGTGCCGGCCAGTTCGGCGGCGAGCATGCCCACCAGCGCACGCAGGCCGTGCTGGGCCGCGCCCTAGCCGCCCCAGTAGGCCTGGCCGACCCGGGCCGGGTCGTCGAGGGTGAACACCACCGCCGCATCCGGCGCCTGCCGCAGCAGCGGCAGGCAGGCCTGGACCAGCCACCACGGCGCGGTCAGGGTGACGTGCAGGGCACGGGCGAACACCGCCGGGTCCATGTGCTCCAGCGGCGTGAGCCCCTGGAACTCGGCGGCGCAGCAGAGCACGCCGTCGAGGCGGCCCAGTTCGGCCTGGATGCGTTCGGCCAGCTCGGCGTAGGCGTCGGGCGTGGCGCCTTCCAGGTCCAGCGGATACAGCAGCGGCTCCGGGCCGGCCTGGGCGACGGCGTCGTACACGCGGTTGAGCTTCGGCACCTTGCGGCCGAGCAGGACCAGGGTCGCGCCGGCGGCGGCGCAGGCCTTCGCCGCGGCGGCGCCGAGGCCGCCGTGGGCGCCGGCGAGCAGGATCACGCGGCCGGCCAGCGGGCGCGGCGCGGCGGTGGGCAGTCCGAGCAGGCTCACTGGCTCTGCGCTTCGCTGACCAGGCGCTGCAGCTCGCCGGACTCCAGCAGCTCCAGGGTGATGTCGCAGCCGCCGATCAGTTCGCCGTGCAGGAACAGCTGCGGGAAGGTCGGCCAGTTCGAATAGCGCGGCAGGTTGGCGCGCACTTCCGGCTCCTCGAGCACGTTGACCGTGTGCAGCGCCTCGGCGCCGGCGGCCTGCAGCGCCTGCACCGCGCGCGCGGAGAAACCGCACATCGGCCAGGCCGGGGTGCCCTTCATGAACAGCACGATCGGATGGCCCTCGACCTCGGCCTGGATGCGCTCCATCACCGCCACTGCAACTCTCCTGGACGCCGGGACACGGCCCCGGGTCGGCTAGACTGAAAGCGCAATTGTAGCCCTGCGCGCGGCCCCGCCGACGCGGCCGCCTCCCGTCGCCCCTGCCTGCGAAGCCATGCCGATCGAACTGCCCGCCCTGCCCTACGCCCACGCCACGCTGGAGCCGCACATCCCCGCCGCGACCCTGGAGCTGCACCATGGCAGCCACCACCGGGCCTACGTCGAGGAGACCAACCGGCTGCTCGAAGGCTCCGGGCTGGAGGAGCTGGCGCTGGAACAGGTGGTGCGCCAGGCCCGCGGGCGGCTGGCCGAACAGGCCGCGCAGGCCTGGAACCACGGCTTCTACTGGACCTGCCTGTCGCCGCGCGGCGGCGGCGAGCCGGGCGGCCGCCTGGCCGAACTGCTGGCGCGCCAGTACGGCGACTTCACCCGCTTCCGCGAGGAGTTCACCCGGATGGCGCTGGCGTTGCCCGGTTCGGGCTGGGTGTGGCTGGTGCAGCACCCGGACGGCAACCCCGGGATCGTCGCCACCCGTGGCGCCGCCACCCCGCTGACCGGCGCGGACGTGCCGCTGCTGGCCTGCGACGTGTGGGAACACGCTTACTACCTGGACCGCCGCGACGCGCGCGCCGAGTACCTGGAGGCGTTCTGGAAGGTTGTGGACTGGGAGGCGGCCGGGAAGCGGCTGGTCTAGCCGGCTGCCTTCCCGCGTTTTTTTGTAGGAGCCCGCATGAGGGCGACCCGACGCCCTGTCCCGGCACCACGCTCAACGCGATCGATCCGGAAGGCACGCGTTGAACCCCACGTTCCCGACGCAGGGTCGCCCTCATGCGGGCTCCTACAGAAGGGGCTCAGGCGCCGCGCAATGCGGCCACGGGCGGGGCGACCTGGGCTTCGCGGCCCAATGCGCGACCCACCTGCTCCAGCGCTGTCGCCAGCGCCTGCGGCGCGTCGGCACGCAGGGTGGCGTGGCCGACCTTGCGTCCTTCGCGCGGTTCCTTGCCGTAGTCGTGCCAGTGGCCGCCGGGCTCGCCCAGCACCGCGCCGGCGGCGGGCATCGCACCGATCCAGTTGAGCATGCAGGCATGGCCCAGCGCGCCGGTGTCGCCCAGTGGCAGGCCCAGCACCGCGCGCAGGTGGTTCTGGAACTGCGAAGTCTCGGCGCCTTCGATGGTCCAGTGCCCGGAGTTGTGCACGCGCGGCGCCAGTTCGTTGGCCAGCAGCACGCCGTCGCGGCAGAACAGCTCCAGCGCGAACACGCCGACGTAGTCCAGCCGCTCGGCCAGCCGGCGCGCGTAACCGATCGCGGTCTCCGCCAGCGCGGCATCGGCGCGCGCCGGCGCCAGGCTGGCCGAGAGCACGCCGTCGACGTGCCAGTTCTCCGTAAGCGGCCAGGTGCGGAACTCGCCGTCGCGGCCGCGCACGGCGACCACGCTGAGCTCGCGCTCGAACGGGACGAAGGCCTCGACGATCAGGCCGACGGTCGCCGCCTGCGCGCCCAGCGCGTCCCAGGCCGCGTCGGCGTCGGCCAGCGCGCGGATCCGGAACTGGCCCTTGCCGTCGTAGCCCAGGCGGCGGGTCTTGAGGATGCACGGCACGCCTACGGTGGCCAGCGCCGCATCCAGTTCTTCGCGGCTGGAAATGGCGGCGAACGCCGGCACCGGGATGCCCTGCTCGCGGAACAGGGTCTTCTCGGCCAGCCGGTCCTGCGCCACTGCCAGCGCGCGCGGGCTGGGGAACACCGGCACCCGCGCGGACAGCCATTCGGCGCTCTCGGCCGGCACGTTCTCGAAATCGAAGGTAGCCACGTCGACCCGCGCGGCGAACTCGCCCAGCGCGGCCTCGTCGCGGTAGTCGCCGACCAGCAGCGGCGCGAACTGGCCGGCGCAGGCGTCGGCCACGGTGTCCATGACCAGGAAGCGCAGGCCCAGCGGCGCGCCGGACAGCGCCATCATGCGCGCCAGCTGGCCGCCGCCGAGGATGCCGACGGTGAGGCGGTTCATGCCGCCACCCGGCGCACGTGTATTGCGTACGGGCCCGCGGCGCGGGCAGGCGCGATGCCAGCGTTCATTGCCGCGGGTCGTCGTGGGCGATGACGTCGTCGCTCTGGCGCTGGCGGAACGCGTCCAGTGCGGCGGCGATCGCGGGGTGGTCGGCGGCCAGCAGCGCGGCGGCGAACAGGCCGGCGTTGGCCGCGCCGGCATTGCCGATGGCGAAGGTCGCGACCGGGATCCCGGCCGGCATCTGCACGATCGACAGCAGCGAATCCATGCCATTCAGCGCCTTGCTCTGCACCGGCACGCCCAGCACCGGCAGCGCGGTCTTGGACGCGAGCATGCCCGGCAGGTGGGCCGCCCCGCCGGCGCCGGCGATGATCGCGCGCAGGCCGCGCGCCCGGGCGCTGGCGGCGTATTCGAACAGCACGTCCGGGGTGCGGTGCGCGGACACCACCCTGACCTCGTGCGGCACGCCCAGCGCGTCGAGCTTCTGCACGGCGTGCTGCATGGTTTCCCAGTCGGAGCGTGACCCCATGACGACGCCGATCAGGGGGGCTGCGGTCGGGTTGGGCTGGGCTGGCATGGCCGTCCTCGGTGGCGAGGCCGTATTCTAGCCACCTTCCCCGCGACCCGCCCCGCCCGCCATGGACCGCAAGCTGCTCGACCTGCTGTGCTCGCCCGACACCCGCCAGCCGCTGGCGCTGCTCGAACCGCGCGGCCTGGAAGCGCTGAACCGCGCCATCTCCGCCGGCCAGGTGCAGCGGGCCGATGGCAGCGCGCAGGCCGAGCCGCTGCGCGAGGCGCTGGTCACCCGCGACCGCCGCCAGGTGTACCGGGTCGACGACGGCATCCCGGTGCTGCTGGCCGAGGAAGCGCTGGCCACCGCGCAGGTGGCCGGCTTCCCGTCCGCCTGAGGCCGGCGGCATGCCGCTGCCCGTCCCGCCCGACCGCGTGCCCGCGCCGGACCGCCACCCGGCCCCGAAGCCGGAGGCCGCGGCGAACGCGCCCGTGCCGCCCGACCCGGCCGGCGTGCTGGACGACGTCCGCCGCGCGCTGGCCGAGGACCTGGGCAACGGCGACGTCACTGCCGCGCTGCTGCCCGACGTGCCCGAACGCGCCTACCTGCTGTGCAAGGAGGACGCGGTCGTCGCCGGCCGGCCGTGGTTCGACGCCTGCCACCACATGCTCGATCCCGGGGTACAGATCGACTGGCGCGTGGCCGAGGGCCAGCGCGTGGCCGCCGGCACCGTGCTGGCCCTGCTCGAGGGCCGCAGTCGCGCCCTGGTCAGCGCCGAGCGCACCGCGCTGAACTTCCTGCAGACCCTGTCCGGCACCGCCACCGCCACCGCCGCGCACGTGGACGCGGTGCGCGGCACCGGCACGGTGATCCTGGACACGCGCAAGACCCTGCCCGGGCTGCGCCTGGCGCAGAAGTACGCGGTGCGCGCCGGCGGCGGCGGCAACCACCGCATCGGCCTGTACGACGCGGTGATGCTCAAGGAGAACCACGTCCGCGTCGCCGGCTCGGTGGCTGCCGCGATCGCCAGCGCGCGCGCCGCGCAGCCGGCGCTGCCGCTGATCGTGGAAGTGGAGACCCTGGAGCAATTGCGCGAGGCGCTGGCCGCCGGCTGCGACCGCGTGCTGATCGACGACTTCGATCCGGAGCAGCGCCGGGAAGCGGTGCGCATCGCCCGCTCGGCGCCGTTCGACGGCCGCATCCCGCTGGAGGTTTCCGGCGGCGTGGACCTGGCCGGGCTGCGCGCGATCGCCGCCGACGGGGTGGACTTCATCTCCATCGGCGGCCTCACCAAGCACGTGCGCGCCATCGACCTGTCGATGAAGCTGGGCCCGCCGCCGGCTCCTCTGTAGGAGCCCGCATGAGGGCGACCCCGGGCCGCTCATCGCAGCGGCTTTGAACGCGGCGCTTCCGGGGCCTGCTGTTTCCTGCCGACACGGTGCCTTCCGACGGCGTCGGGTCGCCCTCATGCGGGCTCCTACAGAAGGGCCGGCGGTGCGGATGGTGGCCGCAGGGGGCCGTGCGCTGCGTTGTTCCTGCGGCGATGCTTGCGCGGCCGGGCTCACGCCACCTGCACCGGCAGCGGCTAAGCTCGATCCGGGCCCGGGGAAAGGACGCCACGCGATGCGAAGCCACCACTGGATCCTGCTGCCACGGAAGTTCGTGCTCGCGGCTGCCGCTGCCATCGCGGTCGCGGTCGCGACGTGGCCGCTGCCGGCACGTGCGCAGATGGCGCCGGGCCTGGTCGGTCCGACCGCGGACGTGTGCAACTCCGCGGCCGCCGCCGCGGCGGGGCGCACGGCGGCGGCGATCGTCCGCACCGCCTGCCAGGAACACCGGCAGTGGTATGACGCCTTCATCGAAACCGACGGCCGGCTGCTCTCGCTGGGAGTGACCGAGGCCGAACGCACGCGACTGGCCGATGGTTCCACCCCCGCCTGGCGCCAGGTCGTGCGCTACTGGCGCGAGAGCGGCACGCTTTCCTCGCTGGCCGCCACCCCGGGCGCATCCAGCTGCCAGTACGCGTACGCCAGCCGCGACGCGGACAACGACTGTCGCGCCTTCATCGTCGACAACCCGTGGTCGGCCGCCTTCATCTCATGGGTGATGGCGCGCTCGCCGCTGTATGGCTTCGGCGGGTCGCCGCGACACATCGACTACATCGCCCGCGCCTGGCGCGATCCGCAGGGCAGTCCCTACCTGTACGCCGACCCGTTCTCGTCCCGGCCGGCGCCGGGCGACCTGCTGTGCTTCCTCAGGTCGAGCGACGAGGGCCTCGGCGCGGAAGGCCTGCGCCAGGCATTGGGCGGCGGCGGGCGCATGCCGACGCAATCGCACTGCGAGATCGTGGTCGCCGCCAGCTTCAATGGCGACGGCAAGCTGTACCTGGTCGGCGGCAACGTGCTCAATTCGGTGGTGATGCGCAAGCTGCCGCTGGACCGCGATGGCCGGCTGCTGGCCTCGGCGCTGCGCGCGCCGGCACGGGCGGCGCCGGGCACGCCGGTCTATGCGGCCGACGATCGCGGCGGACAGGCGGCTTACGCCGGCGCGGAGGACGCCGCCAGGGCAGCGGCGTACTGCCGCCCGGGCGATCCGGCTGCGTGCAGCTTCAACCACCGCGACTGGGCCGTGCTGCTCAGGCTCAAGCCGCAATCACAGTTGGGCAGCTACTTCCGGGTGGCATCACCGGCGACGCTTCCGTCGCCGCCCACGCAGGCGCCGGGCGCGACGGCAGTGGCAGCACCAGCTGCTCCGGCCCCTCCGGCCGCAGCCCCGCAGGTACAGGTGCCGTCCAGTGCACCGGCAACCTCGCCAGCTACCACTCCGGCAACAGCGTGGCGTGCTCCTGCGGCGGCTGCACCGGCCCCGCCTCCCACAGCCACGCCGGCACCGGCGCCCGCGCCGACGCAGCCGACCGGCGTGCCACCCGAGCCACCGGAGGACGACTGATCCGCGGAGGCGTGCCGGCCGTGCAGCATGCGTGCGCCGCCGCGATGGCATCCGCTACAGTGCGCGCATGCCCAGCCTGATCCTGCTGATGATCGCCGGCGCCGCCGCAGCCGCGTGGTGGAACGCCGCGCGCGCGGCCGCCGAACGCGCCGAAGTGCTCGGCCGCGATGCCTGTGCCGCGGCCGACGTGCAGTGGCTGGACCAGAGCGTGCACGCCAGCGGCATGCGCCTGTACCGGCGCGAGGACGGCTGGCTGGGGCTGGAGCGCAGCTTCCGCTTCGACTATTCGCACGACGGGGTCGAGCGCCACGTCGGGCGCCTGGTCCTGCGCGGGGACCGGCTGGTGTCGTTCGTGGGGCCGTCGACCGGCGCGCGGGTGATCCCGTTCGAGGGACGCGACCCGGGCGCGTAGCGCGCTACTTGACCACGCGCAGGTGCGGGTGCTTGCGGGGCGGGGGGTCGGCCGGGCCGGCGGGCGGGGGTTCGGGGCCGTCGTGGCCTTCGGCGCCGGGCGCTTCGTCGTGGTCGCCTTCCTGCGGATGCGGGGCGCCGGTTTCCTCGGGCAGGACCATGCCCTGGCCGGTCTCGCGCGCGTACACCGCCAGCACCGCGCCCACCGGCACGCTGACCGGCTGGCTGACGCCGCCGAAGCGGGCGGTGAAGCCGATCCACTCGTTGTCCATGTGCAGCCCGGCCACGGCGCGGTCGGCGATGTTGAGCACGACCTTGCCCTCGCGCACCGACCCGGGCGGCACGCGCACGCCCGGCACGCCCGCATCCACCAGGATGTGCGGGGTCATGCCGTTGTCGTTGATCCACTCGGTCAGCGCCCGCAGCAGGTACGGGCGGTAGCTGGTCATGCGCGGCGCTTCATCGCTCATGCGCCCAGTCTACGCCGGTCAGCCCGGCATCTCGCGCAGCTTCCTTTCCTGGTCGGTGAGGCTGCGCAGGAACCCCGGGTTGCGGAAGATCCGGTTGCCGTAGTCCTCGATCGGCTTGCCGTCCTTCGGCAGCGGCACGTCCAGCGCCTGCAGGCGCCAGATGATCGGCGCCATCGCGCAGTCGGCCAGGCTCATCTCGGGGTTGAGGAAGAACTTGCTGGCGCGGAACAGCGGCAGCGATTCGGTCAGCAGTTCCTTCAGGCGCTTGCGCCCGGCCTCGGCCTGCTGCCGGTTGCCCAGCTGGATCGCCTGCACCTGCGGCACCCAGTCGTGCTCGATCCGCAGCATCGCCAGGCGCAGCCTCGCCCGCGAGAGCGGGTCCACCGGCATCAGCGGCGGGTGCGGGTAGCGCTCGTCCAGGTACTCGCTCACCACCGACGCGGCGTACAGCACCAGCTCACGCTCGACCAGGGTCGGCACGGAGTGGTACGGGTTGAGGTGGATCAGGTCCTCGGGCGGGTTCTGCGCGTCCACCGGGACCAGGTCGTAGGTGACACCCTTGGCCGCGAGGACCAGGCGCACCCGGTGGCAGAGCACATCATCGACCGAGGAGAACAACGTCAGGGTATTGCGCATGCGCACGCTCGCCGCCATCTAGGCCTCCGAGACGGCCGGAATCCGCCGGCCGTACCGACGCTGCCAGGCCCCTCGCCGGCAGTCGCCACATTTCCCCGAGTGTGCCGGGCCGCGCCGGAAAAGCGCAAGGCCGGGAAGACCCCGGCCCTGGCCCGTGGCACGCACGCGCCCCGAAGGACGCGCCGGCTTCAGTGCACGTCCGACCAGTACTCCTGCTTGAGCAGGTAGGCCAGGAAGGTCAGCGCGACCAGGAACAGGATCACCCACACGCCCAGCGCCTGCCGCTTCAGCGCGGCCGGCTCGCCGGCGTACTCGAGGAAATTGGTGATGTCGCGCACCGACTGGTCGAAGTCGGCCGCCGACTGGCGCCCGGCCGAGGTGACCATCAGCCGCTCGGGATGGCGGGTGCCGGCCGCGTCGGGCTCACCGAACTCGGCATGCTGCAGGCCCTGCAGCTCCCACAGCGGGTTGGGCATGGACACGTTCGGGAACAGCTGGTTGTTCCAGCCCAGCGGCCGCGACTCGTCCAGGTAGAACGACTTGAGGTAGGTGTACAGCCAGTCGCTGCCGCGCACACGCGAGATCAGGCTCAGGTCCGGCGGCATCTTGCCGAACCACTCGGTGCCGTCGGCATCGCGCATGGTCACCTGGACCTGCTCGCCGAACTTGGCGCCGGTGAAGTTGAGGCTGGACATCACCTCTTCCTCGGTCAGCCCCAGGTCGTCGGCCATGCGCGAGTAGCGCAGGAACTTCAACGAGTGGCAGCCGGAGCAGTAGTTCATGTACAGCTGCGCGCCGCGCTGCAGCGAGGCCTGGTCGGACAGGTCGTTGCCGGCCTGCAGCAGGTTTCCGCCGGAGGCGGCCAGCGCGGCGGCGGAGAACAGCAGCCCGGTGGCGGCGGAGGCCAGCAGGGCAATCCACTTCTTAGTCATGCGTCGTCACCCGTTCCGGCACCGGCCTGGTCTTGTCCAGCTTGGTCCACAGCGGCATGGTCAGGAAGAAAAGGAAGTAATAGGCGGTCAGGAACCGGCCGATGACCGTCTCCACCGGATCGGTGCCGGGGCCGGCGCCGATCTTGCCCAGCCACACGAAGGTAAAGGCGAAGGCCAGCAGCAGCACCCACGACAGCCAGCCGCGGTAGCGGTAGGACTTGACCTTGGCGCGGTCCAGCCACGGCAGGAAGAACAGCACGATGATCGCGCCGAACATCACCAGCACGCCGCCCAGCTTGTCCGGCACCACGCGCAACATCGCGTAGAACGGGGTGTAGTACCACACCGGCTTGATGTGCTCGGGCGTCACCAGGCGGTTGGCCTCGGTGAAGTTGTCGTGCTCGAGGAACCAGCCGCCGAACGCCGGGGCGAAGAAGATGACGAACGAGGCGATGATCAGCATCGCGAACACGTAGAACGTGTCCTTCACCGTGTAGTACGGGTGGAACGGGATGCCGTCGGCCGGCGCGGTCGGCGACCAGCGGTTGCCCTTCGGCCCCTTCTTGATCTCCACGCCGTCCGGGTTGTTCGAGCCCACTTCGTGCAGCGCGCCCAGGTGCAGCACCACCAGCAGCAGCAGCACCAGCGGCAGTGCGATCACGTGCAGGGCGAAGAACCGGCCAAGGGTGGCGTCGGAGGGCAGGTAGTCGCCCATGATCCACTCGGTCAGGCCCTGGCCGATCACCGGCACCGCGCCGAACAGCGAGATGATCACCTTGGCGCCCCAGAACGACATCTGGCCCCACGGCAGCACGTAGCCCATGAAGGCCTCGGCCATCAGCACCAGGTAGATCAGCATGCCCAGGATCCACACCAGCTCGCGCGGCTTCTGGTAGGAGCCGTACATCAGGCCGCGGAACATGTGCAGGTAGACGACGATGAAGAAGATCGACGCGCCGGTGCTGTGCATGTAGCGGATCAGCCAGCCCCACTCCACGTCGCGCATGATGTACTCGACCGAGGCGAAGGCTTCCGCCGCGCTCGGCTTGTAGTGCATCGTCAGGAAGATGCCGGTGACGATCTGGTTGACCAGCACCACCATCGACAGCACGCCGAAGATGTACCAGATGTTGAAGTTCTTCGGCGCGTAGTACTCGGTCATGTGCTTGCGGTACATCGGCATGAGCGCCGGTGCACGCGCGTTGACCCAGTCCATCGCGCCGGTGGCGGTGCGGGTGAAGATGTTCGCCATCGCTTACGCCCCCTGCGGATCGACGCCCACGACAATCGTGTTGTCGTCGGCGTAATGGTGCGGCGGCACGACCAGGTTGGTCGGCGCCGGCACGCCCTGGAACACGCGCCCGGCCATGTCGAAGCGCGACTTGTGGCAGGGGCAGAAGTAGCCGCCCTTCCATTCCGGGTCGAACGGCTCGGGGCGGATCTCGGCGGCCATCTCCGGCGAGCAGCCCAGGTGGGTGCACAGGCCGACCAGGACCGAGATCTCCGGCTTGAGCGAGCGCAGCTCCGGGTTGGCGGCCAGCACGTAGGCCGGCTGCTGGTCGGGGTTCTCCGACTGCGGGTCGCGCAGGTGGCCGTCCAGGGTCGGCAGGGCGTCGAGGATGGCCTTGGAGCGCTTGACGATCCAGATCGGCTGGCCGCGCCACTCCAGGATCAGGCGCTGGCCTTCCTGCAGGGCGCTGATGTCGGCGGTGACCGGGGCGCCGGCGAGCTTGGCCCGGGCGCTGGGGTTCCACGACTTGATGAACGGGACTGCGGCGAAGCCGGCTCCGACGGCGCCCACCGCAACGGTGGTGGCGGTCAGGAACCGGCGTCGGCCCGCATTCACGGGCTTGTGGACATCATCGTTGGCCATCCGGCACTCCGAAAATCTTCTGCTGGTAGCGTTGGCTGCCTACGGCAGGGGCCCGTCGGAGGACGGTCCGGCCGCGAAAGACGCCGAAGTGTAGCGGATGGCTTAACGGGCCGACAATGGCGCCGGTGCGCCGGACCACGCGTCAGCGCGCGGCCTGCACGCCGCGATAGCGCTCGGCCAGCGTGCCGACCCGCTGCACGTAGCGCTGGGTTTCGCTGTACGGGGGCACGCCCTGGTAGCGGTCCACCGCGCCTTCGCCGGCGTTGTAGCCGGCCGCGGCCAGGGTCAGGTCACCGTTGAAACGCTTGAGCAGCCAGGCCAGGTACTGGACCCCGCCGCGGATGTTCTGGCTGGCGTCGTAGCTGTCGGCGACCCCGAACCGGCGCGCGGTGGCCGGCATCAATTGCATCAGCCCCTGCGCCCCGGCATGCGACAGCGCGGCGGGGTTGAACGCCGATTCGGCATGGATGATCGCCCGCACGACCGCCTCCTCAACCCCGAACTCGCGCGCCGCGGCGGCAATCTCGGCCTGGTAGGAGACGGTGTTGAGGCGGACGGTGGCGAAGCTGACGCCAGGATTGACCGCGCAGGCGTAGCACTTCTCGATGTAGCTGTAGGCGATGGTGCGCACCGGTCCGGCGGCCGTCCCGCGGGTCGGCGGACGGCTGCTGAAGTGGCGCACGCCGTCCTGCATGTACGAATAGACCTGGCCGCTGACCCGGCGCGGCGCGGCCGCGCGCGCGGCCGGCACCGGAGGCGGGGCGATCGCGTCGGAGCGGTGCACTGCCGGGGTCATCAGCGCAGGCCCGTCGGTGGCCGGGGCGGTGGCCGGGGTGGTGGCCACGGTGGTCGCGACCGGGGCTGCCACTGGCGGCGGCGCGACCTTGGCCGTGCGCGGGCGGCTGCGGTCCGGGGTGTAGCGGGTGGAGACCTCGCACTTCGAGCCGGGCACGCGCTTGGCCACGTACGCCGGGACCCCGTCGGCGCCGACGCAGCGGTACAGCGTGCCCGCACTGGCCGGCAAGGCAGCCAGCGCCAGCAGCATGGCGCCCACGTTCCCCAACAACCCCTTCATGGCGCGGAGTATCCCGGCTTCCCCAGCTATTGCCAAGCCATTGTCCGACAAGCGGAAAAACGTGCCCGGCGGCACGGATCGGCCGTCCGCCGCGGTGATCCGGGCTTACAATGCGCGCCCCTGCCCGCCTGGATTAACCGCCATGACCGGGATGAACGCCACGCCGGACGCCCGTCCGGACGCCGCCATCGCGCCCGTCGACTCCCCTGCCCCCGTCCTGGTCCCGCTGCCGGGCGCCGCCCCGCGCGCCATCCCCGGGGGGGCCCGGGGCAAGCTCTACATCAAGACCCACGGTTGCCAGATGAACGAGTACGACTCGGCGCGGATGGCCGACGTGCTGGCCGAGCACGAGGGCCTGGAGCTGACCGACGACCCCGAGCAGGCGGACGTGGTCCTGGTCAACACCTGCTCGATCCGCGAGAAGGCGCAGGAGAAGGTGTTCAGCCAGCTCGGCCGCTGGAAGGCGCTGAAGGGCCGCGGCCGCGAGGTGATCATCGGCGTCGGCGGCTGCGTGGCCTCGCAGGAGGGCGAAGCGATCGTCAAGCGCGCGCCGTACGTGGACCTGGTGTTCGGCCCGCAGACCCTGCACCGGCTGCCCGAGCTGATCCGCGCCCGCCGCGAGCAGGACCGGCCGCAGGTGGACATCAGCTTCCCGGAGATCGAGAAGTTCGACCGCCTGCCCGAGCCACGCGCCGAGGGCCCGAGCGCGTTCGTCTCGATCATGGAAGGCTGCTCGAAGTACTGCTCGTTCTGCGTGGTGCCCTACACCCGCGGCACCGAGGTCAGCCGCCCGTTCGAGGACGTGCTGGTCGAAGTCGCGCAGCTGGCCGCGCAGGGGGTGCGCGAGGTCAACCTGCTCGGGCAGAACGTCAACGCCTACCGCGGCCCCATGGGCGAAGGCGGGGACTTCGCCGATCTCGGCCTGCTGATCCGCACCATCGCCCAGGTCGAGGGCATCGGCCGGATCCGCTTCACCACCTCGCACCCGCTGGAGTTCTCCGACTCGCTGGTGGAGGCCTACCGCGACGTGCCGCAGCTGGCCAACTACCTGCACCTGCCGGTGCAGGCCGGCAGCGACCGCGTGCTGTCGGCGATGAAGCGCGGCTACACCGCGCTGGAGTTCAAGCAGAAGATCCGCAAGCTGCGTGCGGTGCGGCCGGATATCTCGATCAGCTCGGACTTCATCGTCGGCTTCCCCGGCGAGACCGACGCCGATTTCGACAAGACCATGAAGCTGATCGAGGACGTGGGCTTCGACCAGTCGTTCTCCTTCATCTACTCGCGCCGCCCGGGCACGCCCGCGGCCGACCTCGAAGACGACACCCCCGACGCGATCAAGCACGCGCGGCTGGAGCGGCTGCAGCGGCACATCAACGCGCATTCGGCCACGATTTCGCGGGCGATGGTCGGCACGGTGCAGACGGTGCTGGTCGAGGGCCCTTCGAGGAAGAACCCGGACGAGCTGACCGGCAAGACCGAGAACATGCGCTCGGTGAACTTCGCTGGCCATCCGCGCCTGGTCGGCCAGTTCGTCGACGTGGTGATCACCGAAGCGCTGACCAATTCGCTGCGCGGACGGGTGGCCACGAGCGACGCCGGCGCCTGACCCCGGCGGAGGTCAGTCCAGCCGCTTGCGGAAACGCAGGATCGCCGCGGCCATCATCACCGTGGTGAAGGCCACCAGCGCCAGCACGTCCGGCCACAGCTCCCACAGGCTGGCGCCGCGCAGCATGATGCCGCGCACCAGGCGCAGGAAATGGGTCAGCGGCAACACCTCGGCCAGCCACTGGACCGCCACCGGCATGCCCGCGAACGGGAACATGAAGCCCGACAGCAGGATCGAGGGCAGGAACACGAAGAAGGTGATCTGCATGGCCTGGAACTGCGACCTGGCGCGGGTGGAAATCAGCAGGCCCAGGGTCAGGTTGGCGAGGATCAGCAGCACGGCGGCGAGGTACACATCCAGCACGCTGCCGTTGAGCGGGACGTCGAACAGCCACATGCCCAGCCCCAGCACCATCGTGGTCTGCACCAGGCCGATGGCGGCATAGGGCAGCACCTTCCCCACCATCAGCTCGGTGCTGCTCACCGGCGTGGCGATCAGCAGTTCCATGTTGCCCCGCTCGCGCTCGCGCACGATCGACACGCCGGTGAACAGGACCATGGTCATGGTCAGGATCACCCCGATCAGGCCCGGCACGATGCTCACCGCCGAACGCCGCTCGGGGTTGTAGAAGGCGACCACGCTGATGGGTGCCTGGGACAGGGCGCGGGTGGCCGGGGACGACGTGCGCGGCGCGTCTTCCACCGGCACCTGCGCCAGCTGCGCGGCCGCGGCCTGGGTCGCGGTGTCGCTGGCATCGACCAGCACCTGGACCTGCTCGCGGCCTTCGGCGCGGCGGCGCTCGAAGTCCGGCGGGACGACGATGCCGATGCCGTACTCGCCACGACGGATCGCGTCCATCGCCTGCTGCGGCGCCTGCTCGAAGCGCGCCGGCCGGACCACGGTGGTGGCGACCATGTCCATCACCAGCGCGCGCGAGGCGCTGGTGCCGGCCTGGTCGACGATGCCCACCGGCAGGTCGCGCAGGGTGGTGTTGATCGCGTAGCCGAACAGCAGCAGCTGCATCACCGGCATGGCGACGATCATCGCCAGCGTGATCCGGTCGCGGCGCATTTGCCGCAGCTCCTTGAGCATGACCGCCTGCAGCCTGCGCAGCTTCATGCCGCGTCCCCGGCGGCTGCGCGGCCACGCGTGGCGGCGACGAAGACATCCTCCAGGCTCGGCGTGGACGGCTCCACGCCAGCGGCCACGCCGGCCCGCTGCAGCGCCGCGCCGGCATCGGCCGCCGCGTCCGCCCGGTCCAGCAGCACGCGCAGGCTGTTGCCGATCTGGGCCACGCTGGCCACGCCGGGAACGGCCAACAGCGCCTGCTTCGCGCGCCGCGGGTCGCGCGCCTCGACCAGCAGCGTGCGCCCCGCCAGCGCACCGGTCAGCTCGGCGGGCGAGCCGTCGGCCACCAGCGCGCCGCGGTCGAGGATCGCCAGCCGGTGGCAGCGTTCGGCCTCGTCCATGTAGTGGGTGGACACCATCAGCGTGGTGCCGGCGTCGGCCAGTTCGAACAGCTTTTCCCAGAAGTCGCGCCGCGATTCCGGGTCGACCGCGCTGGTCGGCTCGTCGAGGAACAGCAGCTCCGGTTCGTGGATCACCGCGCCGGCCAGGGCCAGGCGCTGCTTCTGCCCGCCGCTCAGGGTCCCGGCCAGCTGCCGCTGGCGGTCGCCGAAGCGGGACTGCTCGACCAGCGCGTCGATCCGCTGCCGCGCCCGCGGCCCGGGCAGGTCCTGGACGGCGGCGAGGAATTCCAGGTTCTCGCGCACCGTCAGGTCCTCGAACAGCGAGAACTTCTGGGTCATGTAGCCGATCCGGCCACGCAGCGCCTCGGCCTGCTCGGGCACGCGCAGGCCCAGTACCTCGATCTCGCCCTCGCTGGGCGTCAGCAGGCCGCACAGCATGCGGATGGCGGTCGACTTGCCCGAACCGTTCGGCCCGAGGAAACCGTAGACGTGGCGGCGCGGGACCTGCAGGTCGAGATGGTCCACCGCCACCAGCGCGCCGAAACGCCGGGTCAGTCCGCGCGCGCGGATCGCGATCTCCTGCACCGCGCCATCGCGGCCGTCCGGCAGCGGCTCAGCGCTGGCCATCGAACTCCACGCGCAGCGGCAGCCCGGCCGGCAGTTCCGCCACGCCCTCGCCTTCCAGCTGCACCTCGGCCAGGTAGCTGAGCCGGGCCGCGTCTTTCCCTGTCAGCGCGTAGTAGGGGGTGAACACCGGTTCGCTGCGGACCATGCGTCCCCGCCCCTCGAAGCTGCGCCCGCCGTCCGCGCCCAGCCGCACCGTGGCGCGCTGGCCGACCTGTACCCCGGCACGCAGCGGCTCGGGGATGTAGACCCGCGCATGCGGCGCCTCGCCGACCAGCAGCACCGCCAGCGGCGCACCGACCGGGGCCTGGTCGCCGGCCTTGTACGGCAGGCTTTCGACGCGGCCGGCGCGCGGCGCGACCACGTCGAGCTTGTCCAGCGTCACCGCGCGGGCCTGCGCCTGCGCTTGGGCGGCGGCGAGCGCGGCCTCGCCCTGGGCGACCTGCCCGACCCGGGTGCCGCGCTCCAGCTCCAGCAGCGCGGCCTCGGCCGGGCGCGCCTGCGCGGCGGCGCTGGAGGCGTCGGCGCGGGCGCGGTCCACCACCGCCGCGGCAACCAGTTGGCGATCACCCAGCGGCCGCAGGCGTTCGTAGTAGGTCTGCGCGTCCTGGGCCAGGACGCGGGCGCTGGCCAGGTTGGCGCGGGCCTGGGCGATGTCCTCTTCGCGCGGACCGGTGCGCAGTTCCTGCAGCGCCTGCCCGCTCCGCTGCGCCTGGGCCTGCAGCGCGGCCAGTTCGGCCTGGCCGGTGGCCGGTTCCAGCTGCAGCAGCGGCGTGCCGGCGGCGACCTGCTCGCCTTCGCGCACCTCGATGCGCAGGATCCGCTCGGCGGCGGGCGCCGGCCGGGTCACCCGGTCCCATTCCCGGGTGCCCAGCGCCTGCGGCGGGTCGGCGCGGCAGGCGCCGAGCAGCAGGCAGGCGACGAGGGGAATCCAGGGCTTGCGCTCAGGCATGGGGCAACTCCAGTCCACGGTGCAGCAGCGCCAGCGCATGCCTGCGCAGATCGTCGACGCCCAGGTCGGTCGCGTCGTACAGCTTCTGCCAGATCGGCGCGCCGGCCGCGGGAAACAGGGTCAGGCCGACCAGCGAGACCATCAGCAGGCGCGGGTCGAGCGCCGGATTGAGTTCGCCGCGCGCCTGCGCCGCGGCGAAACGCTGCGCCACCAGCCGTGCGATCGAGGGCGCGATGCGCTCGCTGAGCAGGCCGCGCAGCGCGCCGCCCTCGCTCACCACCTCGCGCACCCACAGCGGCGGCAGCCACGGGTGGCGTGCGATCGTCGCGGCCATGCCATCGACGAAGGCCACGACCAGCGCGCCGATATCGTCGCCGGCATCGGCCACCGCCGCATGCACGCCCGCCATGACCGGAAGGATGCGCTCCTCGACCACCGCGTCGAGCAGCTGCGCGCGGTCGCCGAAGTAGTAGTGCAGCAGCGCCGGGGTAACCCCTGCCTGGCGCGCGATGTCGCGCAGCGAGGTCGCGGCGATGCCGTTGCCGGCGTAGCAGGCCAGCGCCGCATCGAGCAGGCGCGGGCGCAGTTCGGGCGCATCGGCGGCGGGCCGGCCGCGGCCGCGCCGCGGGGCGCGGACGGGTGTCGCGGCCCCGGTGGTCTTCCTGCGCCGGGGGGGCTGCGGATCGCGGGCCATGGCGCATATTTATTCCAGGTTTAATTAAATGCAAGGGCCGGTCCGCGGCCGTCGCTGGCCGCCCGCGGGCCGGCGCGCTACCCTCTTCCACTCCCTTCCGGACCCGCCGCACGACCCACGCGGCG
>NZ_PDWM01000028.1 GCF_010093225.1 Pseudoxanthomonas koreensis
GACCTGGGTGGGGGCTTGGGACCGGGGCGCGTTCACCAGGTGAATTCCTCTTCGCTGACGTGCTCTGGCGCGCTCGGCGCCATTGGGACGGAAATGGTGGGTGAGTGGGACAGGTTAGCGGCAGGGCGGCGCCTTGCCACCGTGCCTTTCGTCGCAGGAGCAGGTGCGGCTGGGCCAGGCGGCCCGTCCGCGGCGACGGACGGCGGCTCGACGGTGCGGCGGCGCGGCTTGCGCGGCGGCCGCGGCCGCACTTCGGAGAGCAGCGCGGCCAGGGTGGTCGCGTCGATGTTGCCGCCGGACACCACGGCGCACTTGCGCCTGCCGGCGACGCGGCGGCCGGCGGCCAGGGCCAGCGCGCCGGCACCCTCGGCGATCAGGTTCTCCTCCAGCGCCAGCCGCACCAGGGTCTCGCGCAGCTCGGCCTCGCGGACGATGACCACGTCGTCGAGCAGGCGCGCGCACAGGCGGCGGGTGATGAAGCCGGGCACCTTGACCCGGACGCCGTCGGCCAGCGAGCGGGCCGGGTCGATCGCGCGGGTGTCGCCACGGATCGCGCGCGCCATCGAATCCACGCCCTCGACCTGGGCGCCGACCACGCGCACGCCCTGCGCCTTCAGCGCCAGGGCCACGCCCGAGGCCAGGCCGCCGCCGCCGATCGGGACGATGACCACGTCCGGCGCGTGCGGTGCGATCTCGATGCCGATGGTGCCCTGGCCGGCGATCACATCCGGGTCGTCGAACGCGGACAGGAAGCGGTAGTCATTCTGCGCGGCCAGCTGGCGGGCGAAGGCGTAGGCCTCGTCGTAGCTGTCGCCATGCTGGCGCACGGTCGCGCCCCAGTGGGCGACGCCGGCGATCTTGTTCTCCGGTGCGCCGTGCGGCATCACCGTGATCGCCTGCACGCCCAGGCGGTACGCGGCCCAGGCCACGCCCTGGGCGTGGTTGCCGGCCGAGGCGCAGATCACCGGGCGATGGTCGCCGCGTTCGCGCGCGGCCAGCATCGCGTTGAGCGCGCCGCGTACCTTGTACGAGCCGGTGCGCTGCAGGTTCTCCAGCTTGAGCATCACCCCGAAGCGTTCGGCATGGTGCATGGGCGTCACCGGCAGGTAGCGGCGCAGCCGCGACTGCGCGGCGAGCACGTCGGCGACGCCGACTTCGGCCACCACCGCCTCACCGTCCGCCACGCTGGCGGCCGTTCGACCGCGTGCACCCACGCCCGTGACCCCGACGTCGCCGACGTCGGCCTCCTTCGGGCCGGTGCTGGCGCGGCCGCTGTCAGGCATCGCCGCCGCACCCCGGGCAATGGCGAAGAAGGCACCTCCGGACCATGGCCTCCGCGGGGGCGGCCATGGCGGGTGCGAAGCGGGCGGGAATGCGCGTCATGCTGCCACCTGCGGCGCGTGCCGCGGCGTCGCATCGTCGCGGGCCGCGCCTTCGAACGGCGCGGTCTCGACCGGCACGATCGCGACCGACTCGCAGTCGTAAACCTTCTGCAGCTGGCGCTTCAGGGTCTCGGCCGGGCGGCTGCCGTCGACCACCAGCTGCAGCCGCCAGCGACCGTCGCCATCTTCACTGCCGCCGCTGATCGCGCACGGCGCGAAGCCGCGGCGCTCGGTCATCCCGATCACCCGGACCAGCGCGCCCTCCACGGGCCTCAGCACCAGGTCAAGCCGGTAACGCATGCGCGGACTCCGCCTTCTGTTCGTTGGGATTGGAATCCAGCATCTGGCTGTTGGCCGTGTTCGGCGGCACCAGCGGCCAGACGTTGGCGCGCGCGTCGATCTTCACGTGCAGCAGGCCCGGCCCCGGCGCGGCCAGCAGAGCGGCCAGCGCGTCCTCGACCTCGCTGCGCTGCTCGATCCGGGTGGCGGGAATGCCGCACACCTGGGCCAGCGCGGCGAAGTCCGGGTTGTCGGACAGGTCGATCTCGCTGTAGCGCTTTTCGAAGAACAGTTCCTGCCACTGCCGGACCATGCCCAGCGAACTGTTGTCCAGCAGGATCATCTTCACCGGCAGCCTGCAGCGGGCGATGGTCACCAGCTCCTGCACGTTCATCATGAAGCCGCCGTCGCCGTTGACCAGGACCACGGTGCGGTCGGGGAAGGCGAACTGCGCGCCCATCGCCGCCGGCAGGCCGAAGCCCATCGTGCCCAGCGCGCCGGAGGTCAGGTGGTTGCGCGGATGCGAGAAGCGGCAGTGCTGCGCCACCCACATCTGGTGCTGGCCCACGTCGGCGGTCACGATCGCGTCCGGCGCCAGCTCGCTGACGCGCTTGAGCAGCGCCGGCGCGTAGATGTCCTGGCCGGGCGCGTCGTAGCGGGCGGCGTGGCGCTCGCGGTTCTTGCCGCAGCGCTGGCGCCAGTCGTCCTGCGGGTCCTTCGCGGGAGCCGGTGCATCCATGTGCCGGGATTCAACGGGGGAGCCGGCGCGATACCGCGCCGCCAGCCCGGCCGTGAGCGCGCGCAGGCCCGCGGCGACGTCGCCGGCCAGGGCCACGTCGGCGGTGCGCAGCTTGGAGATCTCGTACGCGTCCGCATCCAGGTGCACGACGCGGGCGAACGGCGCGAACTCGGCCAGCTTGCCGGTGGCGCGATCGTCGAAGCGGGCGCCGACCACCACCAGCAGGTCCGATTCCTGCACGGCGATGTTCGCCGCGCGGGTGCCGTGCATGCCCAGCATGCCCAGGAACTGCGGGTGGTTGCCCGGCAGCGCGCCCAGGCCGCGCAGGGTCAGCACGGTCGGGATGCGGGTGGCCTCAACGAACTGGCGGAACTCCGCCGCCGCGTCGGCGATGCCGATGCCGCCGCCACCGTAGACGACGGGTTTTTCCGCCGCGGCGATCACCGCGATCGCCTCGGCCAGCGCGGCGTCGGCCGGCGCCGGTTCGCGCGCCACTTCCGCCGGCACGTGCGCCGGCAGGTGCGTGGCGGCGCCGACCTGCACGTCCTTGGGCAGGTCGATCAGCACCGGGCCGGGCCGGCCCTCGCGGGCCAGGCGGAAGGCCTCGGCCAGCACCCGCGGCAGGTCGTCGACCTTCCGCACCAGGAAGCTGTGCTTGACGATCGGCATGGTCATGCCGAACACATCCAGCTCCTGGAACGCATCGGTGCCCAGCAGCGGCGTGCCGACCTGGCCGGTGATGCAGACCATCGGCACCGAGTCCAGCAGCGCATCTGCAATGCCGGTCACCAGGTTCGACGCGCCCGGGCCGGACGTGGCCACGCACACGCCGACCCTGCCGCTGGCGCGCGCGTAGCCGTTGGCGGCCAGTGCCGCGCCCTGCTCGTGCCGCACCAGGATGTGGCGCAGCTTCGAGTCCACCAGCGCGTCGTAGAACGGCATGATCGCGCCGCCCGGATAGCCGAAGATCGTATCCACCCCCTCGGCTTCCAGCGCATGCGCGACCCAGGCCGCGCCATTGCGCAGCCCGGCCGCCGCAGTGGGGGAGGTGGCGTTCATGCGGCGGCGGGCCTCTTGGCGGTGGCGTCGTCGGCGTCGCTGGCGTCCGGCTGGGCGTTGGACTGCAGCCAGACCATCTTCGCGCGCAGTTCGCGGCCGACCTTCTCGATCGGATGGTCCTTGTCGGCCTGCTGGAACTTGCGGTAGTTCGGCAGGCCGGCGTCGTACTCGGCCTGCCAGTTGCGGGTGAAGGTGCCGTTCTGGATGTCGGTCAGCACGTCCTTCATCCGCGCCTTCACCGACGCGTCGATCACCCGCGGGCCGCTGACGAAGTCGCCGTACTGCGCGGTCTCGGAGATGAATTCCAGCATGCGGGTGATGCCACCCTCGTAAAACAGGTCGACGATCAGCTTCAGTTCGTGCAGCACTTCGTAGTAGGCGATTTCCGGCTGGTAGCCGGCCTCGACCAGGGTCTCGAAGCCGGCCTGCACCAGCGAGGAAGCGCCGCCGCACAGCACGGCCTGCTCGCCGAACAGGTCGGTTTCGGTCTCTTCCTTGAAGGTGGTCCGGATGATGTTGGCGCGCGCGCCGCCCAGGCCCGCGGCATAGGCCAGGGCCAGCTGCTCGGCCTTGCCGCTCCGGTCCTGGTACACCGCGTAGATGCACGGCACGCCGCGGCCGATCTCGTACTCGCGGCGCACCAGCGCGCCCGGGCCCTTCGGCGCGACCAGGACCACGTCCAGATCCTCGCGTGGGGCGATCATGCCGAAGTGCACGTTGAGGCCGTGGGCGAACAGCAGGCAGGCGCCGGGCTTCATGTTGGCGGCCAGCACGTCCTCGTAGAGCTTCTTCTGGACCATGTCCGGGGTCAGCACCGCGACCAGGTCGGCGTCCTTCACCGCCTCGGCCGGCGCCTTGACCACGAAGCCGTCGGCCTGCGCCTTGGCTTCGGTCGGCCCGCCCGGACGCAGGCCGATGGTCACGTCGAAGCCGGAATCGCGCAGGTTCAGTGCGTGCGCGCGGCCCTGGCTGCCGTAGCCGACGATCGCGACGCTCTTGATGGACGCGGGTGGGTTGGTGGTGCTGGTCATGGCGTGTTCCTGTGCGGTTCGATGGGGTGGAGGTAACGCGAAAGGGGATGGAATGTGCCGTAAACGATTTGTTTCTGCTGATAGTTTCCGCGGCGTGCGACGGCCAACAAAAAACCCCGCGCCTTCCGGTGCGGGGTTTTGCGAATCTGGCGTCCTGTTCTGCTTACGCGCCGGTTCGTCCCGCACCTGGTGGCGAGGTAATAAGGACGAGGACGAGGAGCGGCTGCGCGCCGTGGGGCGCGTCGTGGCGGCTGGTCAGGGGCATGTGGCGGTGCAACATGACTCGCAGGAAAGCACGCCGGTTCCCGGCTTGTCAAGCACTCGTCGCCGGCGCTTTACTGTTGCAACTGCAACCGAGGAAACGCAGCACAATCCGTGCCGGTTTCAGCTTTCAGACGTTCCTCCGCCGCGTGCCGCGTGCACGCCCGCCGCGCACGCTTCCGCACGCGCCAGCCTCCGCCAGCGTTCTCCCGACCGATGCCCGACTACCGCTCCCGAACCTCCACCCATGGCCGCAACATGGCCGGTGCCCGCGCGCTGTGGCGCGCCACCGGCATGCAGGACGACGACTTCCACAAGCCGATCGTGGCCATCGCCAACTCGTTCACCCAGTTCGTCCCGGGCCACGTGCACCTGAAGGACCTCGGCCAGCTGGTGGCGCGCGAGATCGAGCGCGTGGGCGGGGTGGCCAAGGAGTTCAACACGATCGCCGTCGACGACGGCATCGCCATGGGCCACGACGGCATGCTGTATTCGCTGCCCAGCCGCGAGCTGATCGCCGACGCGGTCGAGTACATGGCCAACGCGCATTGCGCCGACGCGCTGGTGTGCATCTCCAACTGCGACAAGATCACCCCGGGCATGCTGATGGCCGCGCTGCGGCTGAACATCCCCACGGTGTTCGTCTCCGGCGGGCCGATGGAAGCGGGCAAGACACGCCTGGCCGACCACAAGCTCGACCTGATCGACGCGATGGTGATGGCGGCCGATCCGACGGCCTCCGACGAGCAGGTCGCCGCGGTCGAGCGCAGCGCGTGCCCGACCTGCGGCTCGTGCAGCGGCATGTTCACCGCCAACTCGATGAACTGCCTGACCGAGGCGCTGGGCCTGTCGCTGCCGGGCAACGGCACGGTGCTGGCCACCCACGCCGACCGCGAGGCGCTGTTCCGGCGCGCCGGCGTCACCGCGGTGGAGCTGTGCCCCCGCTGGTACGGCGCGGAGGATGCGAGCGCGCTGCCGCGCGGCATCGCGACCCTGGCCGCGTTCAAGAACGCGATGACCCTGGACATCGCCATGGGTGGCTCGACCAACACCATCCTGCACCTGTTGGCCGCCGCGCAGGAGGCCGAAGTCCCGTTC
The DNA here is from genome assembly GCF_010093225.1 of Pseudoxanthomonas koreensis. Lineage (GTDB taxonomy): Bacteria > Pseudomonadota > Gammaproteobacteria > Xanthomonadales > Xanthomonadaceae > Pseudoxanthomonas > Pseudoxanthomonas koreensis. Next base: position 5,850 of record NZ_PDWM01000028.1, read on the forward strand.
GGCATGCGCGACATCGATCGCCTTTCAAAGCGCGTGCCGCAGCTGTGCAAGGTCGCGCCGAACACGCAGAAGTACCACATCGAGGACGTGCACCGCGCCGGCGGGATCATGGCGATCCTGGCCGAGCTGGCGCGCGGCGGGCTGCTCGACACGTCCGTGCCGACCGTGCACTCGAAGACCCTCGGCGAGGCGCTGGCGAAGTGGGACATCACCGCCACCTCCGACGAGGCGGTGCACACGTTCTTCAAGGCTGGCCCGGCGGGGATCCCGACCCAGGTCGCCTTCAGCCAGGCCACGCGCTGGCCGTCGCTGGACGCCGACCGCGCCGAGGGCTGCATCCGCGACATGGCGCACGCGTTCTCGAAGGAAGGCGGCCTGGCCGTGCTCCACGGCAACATCGCCGTGGACGGCTGCGTGGTGAAGACCGCCGGCGTGGACGAGTCGATCCACGTGTTCGAAGGCAACGCGCGGGTCTACGAAAGCCAGGACGCGGCGGTGAAGGGCATCCTCGGCGACGAGGTCCAGGCCGGCGACGTGGTGGTGATCCGCTACGAAGGCCCCAAGGGCGGGCCGGGCATGCAGGAAATGCTGTACCCGACCAGCTACCTGAAGTCGAAAGGCCTGGGCAAGCAGTGCGCGCTGCTCACCGACGGCCGCTTCTCCGGCGGCACCTCGGGCCTGTCGATCGGCCACGCCTCGCCGGAAGCGGCGGCCGGCGGCGCGATCGGCCTGGTCCGCGACGGCGACCCCACCCGCATCGATATCCCCGCGCGCAGCATCGACCTGCTGGTGGGCGACGACGAACTGGCGCGTCGCCGCGCCGAACAGGACGCGAAGGGCTGGAAGCCGGCGCTGCCGCGCGAGCGCAAGGTCAGCACCGCGCTCAAGGCCTACGCCCTGCTCGCCACCAGCGCCGACAAGGGCGCAGTCCGCGACAAGGCACTCCTCGACCGCTGATCCCTCCTGTAGGAGCCCACTTCAGGGGGCGACCCCGCGCCGCATGAAGATGCCGCGTCCAGCGCGCTCCCGTCCGGAGCGCGCACTGCCGCCACGCAGTGCCGCGCGCCGCTTCAGGTATCGTGGGCGGCAGTCCCGACCCGCCACGACCATGCGCCGCTTCCCCGCCCTGCTTGCCCTTGCCTCTCTTTGCGCGGCCGGCACCGCCCCAGCCGCCGACCGCATCACCGGCGAACTGTTCGCCACCCGCTCGGAGGTGATCGCCCCGCATGCGATGGCCGCCACCTCGCATCCGCTGGCCACCCAGGTCGCGCTGGACGTGATGAAGCAGGGCGGCTCGGCGATGGACGCGGCGATCGCCGCCAACGCCGCGCTCGGGCTGATGGAGCCGACCGGCAACGGCATCGGTGGCGACCTGTTCGCGATCGTGTGGGATCCGAAGACGAAGAAGCTTTACGGCTACAACGGCTCCGGCCGCTCGCCGCAGTCGCTGACCCTGGCCGAGTTCCAGCGTCGCGGGCTGAAGGACATCCCGGTGCACGGCCCGCTGCCGGTGTCGGTGCCCGGTGCGGTCGACGGCTGGTTCGCCCTGCACGACCGCTTCGGCCGCCTGCCGATGGCCGACAACCTGGCCCCGGCGATCCGCTACGCGCGCGAAGGCCATCCGGTGCACGAGGTGATCGCCTACTACTGGGACCGCTCGGTGCCGCGGCTGTCGCAGTATCCCGGCTTCAGGGAGCAGTTCACCCTCGACGGCCGCGCCCCGCGCAAGGGCGAGCTGTGGAAGAACCCGAACCTGGCCGACACCCTGCAGAAGATCGCCGACGGTGGCCGCGATGCGTTCTACAAGGGCGACATCGCCCGCAGCATCGACGCCTACTTCCGCGCCAACGGCGGCTTCCTTTCCTACGAGGACCTGGCCGCGCACCAGGGCGAGTGGGTCGAGCCGGTGTCCACCAACTACCGCGGCGTGGACGTGTGGGAGCTGCCGCCCAACAGCCAGGGCATCGCCGCGCTGCAGATGCTCAACGTGCTCGAGGGCTACGACTTCTCGGAGATCGCGTTCGGCTCGCCCGAGCATGTACACCTGTTCGTGGAGGCCAAGAAGCTGGCGTTCGCCGACCGCGCGCGCTTCTACGCCGACCCGGCGTTCCAGCCCGCGCCCGTTGGCAAGCTGGTGTCGAAGGGGTACGCGGCCGAGCGCCGCAAGCTGATCTCGCCCGACAAGGCCCTGCGCGAAGTGCAGCCGGGCACGCCCCGGCAACTGGAGGAGGGCGACACCATCTACCTGACCACCGCCGACGCGGACGGCATGATGGTTTCGCTGATCCAGTCCAACTACCGCGGCATGGGCAGCGGCATGGCGCCGCCGGGGCTAGGCTTCATCCTGCAGGATCGCGGCGAGATGTTCGTGCTCGCCGGCTGCGATGCGCAGCCGCGGCATCCGAACTGCTACGCGCCGGGCAAGCGCCCGTTCCAGACCATCATTCCCGCCTTCATCACCAAGGATGGGAAGCCGTGGGTGAGCTTCGGCGTGATGGGTGGGGCGATGCAGCCGCAGGGGCACGTGCAGATCGTGATGAACCTGGTCGATTTCGGCATGAACCTGCAGGAAGCCGGCGACGCGCCGCGGATCCAGCACGAGGGTTCGACCGAGCCGACCGGGCAGGGCACGGCGATGAGCGATGGCGGCGCGGTCAACCTGGAGACCGGCTTCCCGTATGAAACCGTGCGCGCGCTGATGCGCAAGGGTCATCGCATCGTCTTCGCCGATGGGCCGTTCGGCGGTTACCAGGCGATCCTGCGCGATCCGGAGAGCGGGGTGTATTCCGGCGCCTCGGAAAGCCGCAAGGACGGGCAGGCGGCGGGGGATTGAACTACCGCGGGGAATGGGATCCCCGCGGTAGCTTGTGGTGCCGGGCGCTTATGCCTTCTTCTTGTCCTTTTTCGATTTCATGTATTCCTCGGGCGTCTGGCCATTCTCCGGCACAGCAGGCAGCGTGGGGGCTTCGCAGCCGGCGCTGCTTTCGATCAGTTGCACGACCAGTGGATTGGGCCGCAATTCCTTGGTTGCCCCGGAAGCGGCATCCACGCCAACGCCAATCAGGCCGCCCACGAGCACATTTCCGGCCATACCCGCGGCGCCGGCACCCGAGACCTGGCTCTGTATGGTCGTTACCACGGGATCGAAGCCGGCTTTGCACAGTTCGACGGTGACCGGATACTTCCGCTTTACTTTCAACGTGCAAGGCGTGCCGCATTGCTCCCCGTTGGAAAGAGAGGCGGTAGCACCGGAAGGTGAAGTCTCGATGGTAAGCGCCTGCGTCGTACCCCGGGTAACCGTGGCGCAACCGCTGGTGGCGAGCATGACAGACACGACGGCGAGGCCCGAAATGGCCCGGCCGGAAAAGATCGACATGAATTGTTCCCCTGTAAGTGCCCGATTCCCCAATCAGGCTGGGCGATATTCCAGCATGGCCGCCTCGAAGCCGACAAGAGACGTTGGTCACATCCGGGCAACGATACCGGCCCGCTCGATGCGACTGTCGGCGTCTCCCGCGCAGTCGGCGCAGGTGGGCGTCGTCAAGCAAGCGCCGGATAAGCGCATCGGGGCGGCGGTGTGCACTGCAACGTGCTTCCCCATCCTGTCCTGGGTCTAATGGCGCCATCAGGCCACGGAGGCTTCAAGTGCGTGAGATATCGTTACCTTTCAGGCTTCGGCTCGGAATCAGCCATTGGGGGCGCCGCTGGCGGATGGTGCCGTGGCTGCTGGCCTGCGCTTTGGGCGCCTGTTCCGGCGAGTCGGGTGAGATTACTGCTACGGACACCGCCACCGATCCAAGTGTGTCTCGTGCTGCCGTTGCATCTCCCGCCATCGAACCAGCCATGCAGTCCGGTTTCGTCCAGGTCCAGGGCACCGGCTTCGTCCTCGACGGCAAGCCCTACCGCTTCGCCGGCGCCAACTTCTGGTACGGCGCCTACCTCGGTGCGCCCGATGGCGTCGGCGACCGCGAACGCCTGCGCGCCGAACTCGACCAGCTCAAGGCCGCCGGCATCGACAACCTGCGCGTGCTGGCCATGTCCGAGGCCAGCGGCTTCAAGCGCGGTGTACGCCCCGCGGTCATGGGTGCGCCAGGCGAATACGACGAACAGCTGCTGCAGGGCCTGGACTACCTGCTCGCCGAGATGGGCAGGCGCGACATGAAGGCGGTGCTCTACCTCAACAACTTCTGGCAGTGGTCCGGCGGCATGTCGCAGTACGTGGCCTGGGCCACCGGGGGCTCGGTGGCCGACCACGACCCGGACCTGACCGGCGACTGGAACGGGTTCATGCAGAACTCGGCGCGCTTCTACGCGATCCCCCAGGCCCAGGCCTGGTACCGCGACGCGATCCGCACCGTGGTCGTCCGCAGCAACAGCATCACCGGCGTGGCCTACGTGGACGATCCCACGGTGATGTCCTGGCAGCTGGCCAACGAACCGCGGCCGGGCAGCGACGCCGGTGGCCAGGCCAACGCCGATGCCTACGTGCGCTGGATCGACGAAACCGCAGGTTTCATCCACGGCCTGGCGCCGAAACAGCTGGTCAGCACCGGCAGCGAGGGCGAGATGGGTTCGGCCGGCGACATGGAGCTGTTCGTCCGCGCGCACGCCACGCCCAACGTTGACTACCTGACCTTCCACCTGTGGCCGTCGAACTGGAGCTGGATCGACCACAAGGATCCGGCGGCGCGGCTGGATTCCGGGCTGGCGACCTCGCTGGACTACATCGACCGGCACATCGACGTCGCCGCCCGGCTGGGCAAGCCGATCGTGCTGTCCGAGTTCGGCCTCAACCGCGACCTGGGTTCGTACGACCCGGCCTCGGGCACGCAGGCGCGCGACCGCTTCTGCCAGGCCATCTACGACCGCCTGCTGCAGCGCATGCAGGCCGGCGACGCCATCGCCGGCTCGAACTTCTGGGCCTGGGGCGGCCGCGGCCGCACCGGCAACGCCGACTGGATGTGGGCGCCCGGCGATCCGTTCACCGGCGATCCGCCGCAGGAGGCGCAGGGCCTGTTCTCGCTGTTCGACAGCGACGCCTCGACCCTGGCGATCGTCTCGGCGCATGCGCGCGCGGTGCGGGCGCTGCCATAGGCCCCACCATTCGCCTGCGCACTGGCGCGCCCGCGCGTTTGCCGGTCTAATGCCCGGCGAAGCGGGGGTACCGGCGGCGCCAGCAAGGGCCACGGTTGAGACAGTCCCTTGGAACCTGATCCGGCTGATACCGGCGTAGGGAAGCTTTCGCGGGGCGCCTGCGTCCCGTGTCCGCCCGCTCCGGGCGGTGCGCGCGACGTGCCTGCACGCCGCGTCGCGACCGCCATGGTCCGCACGTCCGTGCGGCGATCCATGTATCGAGCGGAGCATCCATGAACGCCAGCATCAAACCGGAAGCGCGCGCCTCCCTGGTCCAGCAGGCCGAGCAACTGTCCGGATCCGTGACCCGGCCGATCCCCGGTTCGCGCAAGATCCACGTCGAAGGTTCGCGCCCCGACATCCGCGTGCCGATGCGCGAGATCGCGCTGACCCGCACGCCCACCGTGTTCGGCGGCGAGGAGAATCCGCCGGTCACCGTGTACGACACCTCCGGCCCGTACACCGACCCGGAGGCATGCATCGACCTGTCCACGGGCCTGCCGGCATTGCGCGCGCAATGGATCGCCGACCGCGGCGACACCGCGCTGCTGCCGGCGTTGAGCTCGGAATTCGGCCGCGGCCGCGAACACGACCCGAAGCTGGCCGCGGTGCGCTTCCCCGGCCGCGTGCTGCCGCGCCGCGCCATCGCCGGCGCCAACGTCACCCAGATGCATTACGCCCGCCGCGGCATCGTCACCCCGGAGATGGAGTTCGTGGCGATCCGCGAGAACCAGCGCCTGGAGGCGGTGCGCGACGCCGGCCTGCTGGCCCAGCACCCGGGCGAATCGTTCGGCGCGAGCATCCCGAAGATCATCACCCCGGAGTTCGTGCGCGACGAGATCGCCCGCGGCCGCGCGATCCTGCCCAACAACATCAACCACCCGGAAAGCGAGCCGATGATCATCGGCCGCAATTTCCTCACCAAGATCAACGCCAACATCGGCAACTCCGCGGTGTCCTCGGGCATCGCCGAAGAAGTGGAGAAGCTGGTGTGGGCGATCCGCTGGGGCGGCGACACGGTGATGGACCTGTCCACCGGCAAGCACATCCACGAGACCCGCGAGTGGATCATCCGCAACTCGCCGGTGCCGATCGGCACGGTGCCGATCTACCAGGCGCTGGAGAAAGTCGACGGCCGCGCCGAGGAGCTGACCTGGGAGATCTTCCGCGACACCCTGATCGAGCAGGCCGAGCAGGGCGTGGACTACTTCACCATCCACGCCGGGGTGCTGCTGCGCTACGTGCCGCTGACGGCCAAGCGCGTCACCGGGATTGTTTCCCGCGGCGGTTCGATCCTGGCCAAGTGGTGCCTGGCCCACCACCGCGAGAACTTCCTCTATACCCATTTCGAGGAGATCTGCGAAATCATGAAGGCCTACGACGTGGCCTTCTCCCTCGGCGACGGCCTGCGCCCGGGCTGTATTGCAGACGCCAACGACGCGGCCCAGTTCGGCGAGCTGGAAACGCTGGGCGAGCTGACGAAGATCGCCTGGAAGCACGACGTCCAGACCATGATCGAGGGCCCCGGCCATGTGCCGATGCAGTTGATCAAGGAGAACATGGACAAGCAGCTGCGCGAGTGCGGCGAGGCCCCGTTCTACACCCTCGGTCCGCTGACCACCGACATCGCGCCCGGCTACGACCACATCACCTCGGCGATCGGTGCCGCGATGATCGGCTGGTTCGGCACCGCGATGCTCTGCTACGTCACCCCGAAGGAACACCTGGGCCTGCCCAACCGCCAGGACGTGCGCGACGGGATCATGGCCTACCGCATCGCCGCCCACGCCGCCGACCTGGCCAAGGGCCACCCGGGCGCGCAGGTGCGCGACAACGCGCTGAGCAAGGCAAGATTCGAATTCCGCTGGGAGGACCAGTTCCACCTCGGCCTGGATCCGGAGAAGGCCCAGGAGTTCCACGACGAGACCCTGCCCAAGGACGCGCACAAGCTGGCCCACTTCTGCTCGATGTGCGGCCCGCATTTCTGCTCGATGAAGATCACCCAGGACGTGCGCGACTACGCCGCCGAGCACGGGGTCGACGAGCAGGCTGCGCTGGAAGCGGGCATGGCGGAGAAGTCGGCCGAGTTCCGCGAGCAGGGCGCGCAGGTGTACCGGCTGGGCTGAGCGCCGCCCGGGCGCCGCTGCGGCCCCTGCCGGCCGCGGCGGCGATGCGCTATCGTCGCCGCATTCCGGCAATGCCGAGGATGGCTATGAGTGCAGGCAGCAGCGTGGTCAAGGTCGGCGTGGGCTTCGGCACCGCCCTGGCCATCACCATTTCCTGGACGGCGAACAAGTCGCTGCTTTGGGTGCTCATCCACGGCATCCTCGGCTGGATCTACGTCGTCTACTACGCCCTGTTCAAGCACTTCGGCTGAGATGCGACCGCTCCTCGGCCTGCGCTGGCTGGTCAGGGCCCGGCGGCATCCGTCGGCGCTGCTGCTGGCGGTACAGCTGCTGGGCGTGCTGCTGTACCCGCTGATGGAGAGGGCGGCCGCCGGGCGCGCGCTGTTCGGCGCGTTCGGCATCCTGGTGCTGCTGCTGGCGGTGTGGGTGGTCAAGCGCAGCCCGGCGCTGAGCTGGGTGGCCTGGGGCCTGGCGCTGCCGGCGGTGCTGCTGTCCGGCGCGGGTGCGCTGCTGGAGCAGCCGGCGCTGTGGGCAATGTCGCAGGCGCTGGAAAGCCTGCTGTATTTCTACGCCGCCGGCAGCCTGACCGCTTACATGCTGGCCGACCACGAGGTCACCCGCGACGAACTGTATGCGGCCGGCGCGACCTTCACCCTGCTGGCATGGGCGTTCGCCTTCGCCTTCTCGGTGTGCCAGATCGTCTACCCGGGCAGCTTCGTGGCGGTGTCCGAAGGCGCGCACCGCAGCTGGATGGAGCTGCTGTACCTGAGCTTCAGCCTGCTGTCGGGCGTGGGCCTGAGCGACGTGGTGCCGGTGCTGCCGCAGGCGCGCGCGCTGGTGATGCTGGCCCAGTTCGCGGGGGTCATGTACATCGCGCTGGTGGTGTCGCGGCTGATCGGGTTGAGCATCACCGCGCGCCGCTCGGGCGAGGGCGGCTGATCCGCGGGGGGGCGCCGGCCATTGGCCGGCGCCGCGGGCGATCAGGCCTTGTCGGCCGCGCGCTGCATCGATTCGAGCAGGATCTTCCTGGCTTCCGCGGCGTCGCCCCAGCCGTCGAGCTTGACCCACTTGCCCTTCTCCAGGTCCTTGTAGTGCTCGAAGAAGTGGCCGATGCGCTCCAGCCAGTGCGGCGAGACCTGGCCGATGTCCTCGACGTGGGCGTAGCCGGAGAACACCTTGGACACCGGGACGGCCAGGATCTTCTCGTCGCCGCCGGCCTCGTCGGTCATCTTCAGCACGCCGACCGGGCGGCAGCGCACCACCGAGCCGGGGATCAGCGGCAGCGGCAGCACCACCAGCACGTCGGCCGGGTCGCCGTCGCCGCACAGGGTGTGGGGCACGTAGCCATAGTTGCACGGGTAGCGCATCGGGGTGGAGAGGATGCGGTCGACGAAGATCGCGCCGCTTTCCTTGTCCACTTCGTACTTCACCGGCTCGGAGTCCTTCGGGATCTCGATGATGACGTTGATTTCGTCCGGCGGGTTGCGCCCGGAATTGACCTGGTCGAGGCCCATCTGCTGCTCCGTGGGAAACGCGGTTGAAGAGGGCGGGCATTTTACGCCTTTGTCTGCTGCGGCGCACAAAGCCAGCCCCCTGCAGGAGCGGGCATGACCGCGACCCGGCGTCGGCACAGGGGCCGGCGTCGTGGTTCCGACGCCCGGTCGCGGCCATGTCCGCTCCTACAAACACGAAGCCCCGGCATGGCCGGGGCTTCGATTCAAGCAGGATCAATGGCTTACAGCAGCGGCACCAGCAGCAGCGCCACGATGTTGATGATCTTGATCAGCGGGTTGATCGCCGGGCCGGCGGTGTCCTTGTAGGGGTCGCCGACGGTGTCGCCGGTGACCGCGGCCTTGTGCGCCTCGCTGCCCTTGCCGCCGAAGTGGCCATCCTCGATGTACTTCTTGGCGTTGTCCCAGGCGCCGCCGCCGGTGGTCATCGAGATCGCCACGAACAGGCCGGTGACAATGGTGCCGATCAGCAGGCCGCCCAGCGCCTTCGGCCCCAGCAGCAGGCCAACCACGATCGGCACCGCCACCGGCAGCAGCGACGGCACGATCATCTCCTTGATCGCCGAGCGGGTCAGCATGTCCACCGCCTTGTCGTACTGCGGCTTGCCGGTGCCCTGCATGATCCCGGGGATCTCGCGGAACTGGCGGCGCACTTCCTCCACCACCGCGCCGGCGGCGCGGCCGACCGCTTCCATCGCCATCGCACCGAACAGGTACGGGATCAGGCCGCCGATCAGCAGGCCGATGATCACGGTGTGGTCGGACAGGTCGAAGGTGAACACCTGGCCCGGGTTGTTGGCCTGCAGGTTGTGGGTGTAGTCGGCGAACAGCACCAGTGCCGCGAGGGCGGCCGAACCGATCGCGTAACCCTTGGTCACCGCCTTGGTGGTGTTGCCCACCGCGTCCAGCGGGTCGGTGACGTTGCGCACCTCAGGCGGCAGCTCCGACATCTCGGCGATGCCGCCGGCGTTGTCGGTGATCGGGCCGTAGGCGTCCAGCGCCACGATCATGCCGGCCATCGACAGCATCGCGGTGGCGGCAATCGCTATCCCGTACAGGCCGCCGTGCAGGTAGGCGAACCAGATCGCGGCGCACACCGCCACCACCGGCAGCGCGGTCGACTTCATCGACACGCCGAGGCCGGCGATGATGTTGGTGCCGTGGCCGGTGGTCGAAGCCTGGGCGACGTGCTGCACCGGCTTGTACTGGGTGCCGGTGTAGTACTCGGTGATCCACACGATCAGGCCGGTCAGGACCAGGCCGATCAGCGCGCAGATGTACAGGTTGAGCGCGCCGTGCGCGTTGTCGGCCATCAGCGCGGTGGTGATCGGCCAGAACGCGATCGCCGCCAGCACGCCGGAGACGATCACGCCCTTGTACAGCGCGCCCATGATCGAACCGCCGGGCTTCACCTTGACGAAGAACGCGCCGATGATCGAGGCGATGATCGACACGCCGCCCAGCACCAGCGGATACAGGATCGCGTTGCGGCCGACCTCGTCCATCATCAGCCCGCCCAGCAGCATGGTCGCGATGACCGTGACCGCGTAGGTCTCGAACAGGTCGGCGGCCATGCCTGCGCAGTCGCCGACGTTGTCGCCGACGTTGTCGGCGATCACCGCCGGGTTGCGCGGATCATCCTCGGGGATGCCGGCCTCGACCTTGCCGACCAGGTCGGCGCCCACGTCGGCGCCCTTGGTGAAGATGCCGCCACCCAGGCGGGCGAAGATCGAGATCAGCGAGGAGCCGAACGCCAGCCCGACCAGCGCATGCAGGTTGTCGGCCTGGCTCAGCCCCAGCCGCTGCAGCAGCCAGTAGTAGCCGGCCACGCCCAGCAGGCCCAGGCCGACCACCAGCATGCCGGTGATCGCGCCGCCGCGGAACGCCACGTCCATCGCCGGGCCCAGGCCCTTGCGCGCGGCTTCGGCGGTGCGCACGTTGGCGCGCACCGACACGTTCATGCCGATGTAGCCGGCCAGGCCGGACAGCACCGCGCCGATCGCGAAGCCGATCGCGGTGTACCAGCTGAGGAAGAAGCCGACCAGCACGAACAGCGCCGCGCCGGCGATGGCGATGGTCAGGTACTGGCGGTTGAGGTAGGCGCGCGCGCCTTCCTGGATGGCAGCGGCGATCTGCTGCATGCGCTCGTTGCCCGCCGGTTGCGCCAGGATCCAGCGCGCGGACACGATGCCGTAAAGGATTGCAAGGACAGCGCAGAGCAGTGCCAGCGCCAAACCGTATTGTTCCAGCATGAACCCCTCCCAAGGTTGATGGATGCCGCCCGGGGATGGACGAACAGGGTCAACCGCCGGGCGAGCCGTGGAGCACTGGAACGGCCCGTATCCGAAGCGCGTATACCGTGTTCAACATCCCTGGAGTGGCCCGAGTATGACCGCAGCGCCGGTCGGAAGGCCACCCGTCGCGCCTGCGGGAGGTGGCAGGCTGCGCATTCCGCGCTGGATCCCGGGGCCCGGAGGGGGGCGCCGGCGGGTCGCCGGCGCCGGAGGGCGTCGCGCTCAGCCTTCCCAGGCCGGCAGCTTCTTCTTCACCGCCACGTTCTTCAGCGTCACGTACTTGGGCAGGCCGTCGCGGCCCCAGGGCAGCGGGGCTTCGCCGCGGATCAGCGGTTCCAGGTACTCGCGTGCCTTCGCGGTGATGCCGTAGCCGTCCTTGCGGATGAAGCCGGCCGGCATGGTCTTCTCGTGGTTGGCGACCTTGTGCAGCGGCGCCGGCTCGATCTTCCAGCGGTAGGGCGCGGACGAGGTGCGCACGATCACCGGCATCACCGAGTTCATGCCCTTGAGCGCGTACTGCACCGCGGCCTTGCCCACCGCCTGTGCCTGTTCCCAGTCGGTCTTCGAGGCGACGTGGCGGGCCGAGCGCTGCAGGTAGTCGGGCAGGGTCCAGTGGACCTTGTAGCCGAGGTTGTCCTTGACCTTGCCGGCCAGGTACGAGGCCACGCCGCCGAGCTGGGTGTGGCCGAAGGCGTCCTTGCCGCCGCCGGCGTCGGCGACGAACCTGCCGTCCTTGTCGTGGATGCCCTCGCTGGCCACCACCACGCACCAGCCGACCTTCTTCACCACCTTGTCGACCTGGGCCAGGAACGCGGCCTCGTCGTAGGCGCGCTCGGGGAACAGGATGATCTGCGGGGCCTCGTCCGGCGACTGCCCGGCCAGGCCGGCGGCGGCGGCCAGCCAGCCGGCGTGGCGGCCCATGGCCTCGTAGACGAACACCTTGGTCGAGGTCTCGGCCATCGCGGCCACGTCCAGCGCGGCCTCGCGCACGGACACGGCGGTGTATTTGGCCGCCGAGCCGAAGCCCGGGCAGGTGTCGGTCACGGCCAGGTCGTTGTCGATGGTCTTGGGCACGCCGATGCACTGCAGCGGGTAGCCGAAGGCCTGGGCCAGCTGCGAGACCTTCCAGGCGGTGTCGGCCGAGTCGTTGCCGCCGTTGTAGAGGAAGTAGCGCACGTCGTGCGCCTTGAGCACCTCGAGCAGGCGCTCGTACTTCGCCCGGTCCGCCTCGACCGACTTGAGCTTGTAGCGGCAGGAGCCGAAGGCGCCACCGGGGGTGTGGGCCAGGGCTTCGATGGCCGCGGTCGACTCCTTCGAGGTGTCCACCAGCTCCTCGCGCAGGGCGCCGAGGATGCCGTTGCGGGCGGCCAGCACCTTCACCCCGCGCGCGCGCGCCTCGCGGATGACGCCGCTGGCGGTGGCGTTGATGACGGCGGTGACGCCGCCGGACTGGGCGTAGAGCAGGGTGCCTTGGACCATGGTAGGGGTTCCTCGGGGACGGAATTTTGGGGCGGTGCGTCCGGATGCGGTAAAGTGTTTTCCGATGGTGCGGTGCAACGCGGACGCGGGGACGGAAGTCTAGCGCCCCGGGCCGCCACGGAACATTTCTCCAGGGAGCAATCGATGCGACTGGTACTACTCGGCCCGCCCGGTTCGGGCAAGGGAACGCAGGCTGCGCGCCTGAAGGAAACCCTCGGCGTCCCCCATATCTCCACCGGCGACCTGCTGCGCGCCGAAGTGGCTGGCGGGACGCCGCTTGGCCTGCAGGCCAAGGAAGTGATGGCCCGGGGCGACCTGGTGTCCGACGATATCCTGCTGGGCATGCTCGAATCGCGCCTGGGCCGCGACGACGTGGCCGACGGCTTCATCCTCGACGGCTATCCGCGCAACCTGGCACAGGCCGGGGCGCTGGACGGGCTGCTGGCCAAGATCGGCCAGCCGCTGGACGCGGTGGTGCAGCTGGACGTGGGCACCGACCTGCTGGTCGAGCGGATCGCCGGCCGGGCGCAGGCCGAGGGCCGCGCCGACGACAACCCCGAATCGGTGCGCAAGCGCCTGCAGGTCTACAACGATTCCACCGCGCCGGTGATCGGCTTCTACGCGGACCGCGGCACGCTGACGCGGGTCGACGGGGTCGGCACGATGGACGAGATCACTTCGCGGATTCTGGCCGGCCTCAAGGGCTGAGTCGCGGGCTCTTGTAGGAGCCCACTTCAGGGGGCGACGCGAAGGCGACTGGCTGCAGCGGCGTTCGACACGGACGATCCGGAGGTTGCGCGTTGAACGACGCGCCTTGTGGTGTCGTCGGGTCGCCCCCTGAAGTGGGCTCCTACAGGGAGCGGAAGTCGGGCGAGGGGAAGGGGCGCCGGCGCGCCATTTCGGTGACAATCGGCGCATGAGCAGGATCCATATCCTCGGCATCGCCGGGACTTTCATGGGCGGCGTGGCCGCGCTGGCGCGGGAACTGGGCTTCGAGGTCGAAGGCAGCGACCAGGCGGTGTATCCGCCCATGTCCACCCAGCTGGAAAAACTCGGCATCGGCCTGCGCCAGGGCTACCTGCCCGGGAACATCTCCGCCGATGCCACGGAAATCGTCATCGGCAACGCGCTGTCCCGCGGCAATCCCGCCGTGGAGCAGGTGCTGGACGACGGGCGCCGCTACACCTCCGGCGCGCAGTGGCTGGCCGAGCGCGTGCTGCCGGGGCGCACCACCCTGGCGGTGGCCGGCACCCACGGCAAGACCACCACCACCAGCATCCTCGCCTTCCTGCTGCAGGCGGCCGGGCGCGATCCGGGCTTCCTGATCGGCGGCGTGGCCGAGGACTTCGGTACCTCGGCGCGGCTGGGCGGCGGGCGCGAGTTCGTGGTGGAGGCCGACGAGTACGACACCGCCTTCTTCGACAAGCGCAGCAAGTTCGTCCACTACCGGCCCACGGTCGCCATCCTCAACAACCTCGAGTACGACCACGCCGACATCTTCCCGGACCTGGCCGCGATCCAGCGCCAGTTCCACCACCTGGTGCGCACCGTGCCGCGCAATGGCCGGCTGCTCGTCAACGGCGAGGACGCGAACCTGGCCGAGGTGCTGGCGGCCGGCTGCTGGACGCCGGTGGAGACCTTCGGCCTGGACGACGCAGCGGTGGCCATCGCGCGTGCCGATGGCGGCGTTGGCTTCGACTGGAGCGCCCGCCTGCTCGAACCCGACGGCAGCGCCTTCACCGTGCTCCATCGCGGCGAAGCGCTGGGCACCCTGCGCTGGCCGCTGCTCGGCCGCCACAACGTGATGAACGCGCTGGCCGCGCTGGCGGCCGCGCATGCGGTCGGCGTGCAGCCGGCGCAGGTGATCCCGGCGCTGGCCGGCTTCGCCAGCGTCAAGCGCCGGCTGGAAGTGCTGGGCACGTGCGGCGGGATCACCGTGTACGACGATTTCGCCCACCACCCGACCGCGATCCGCACCACTCTGGAAGGCCTGCGGGCGAAGGTGGGCGATGCGCGGATCGTGGTCGCGATGGAGCCGCGCAGCAATTCGATGCGACTGGGCGCGCACGCCGCCGCGCTGGCGCCCTCGCTGGACCTGGCCGACGCGGTGGTGTTCCTGCACCGCCCGGAACTGGCCTGGGATGCCGGCAAGGTGGTTGCGGCGCTGCGCGGCCAGGCCCGCACCGCGGCCGATGCCGATGCATTGCTGGAGGCGCTGCGCGAGGAAGCGCGCGCGGGTGACCACGTCGTGTTCATGTCCAATGGCGGCTTCGACGGTGCGCCGCGCCGCTTCGTGGCGATGCTGGGAGCGTGATGGAAAGCGAGTCGCTGCCGCTGTTCCCGCTGCACGCCGTGCTGTTGCCGGGCGCACCGCTGGGGCTGCGGGTGTTCGAGCGGCGCTACCTGGACCTGGTCGCCGAATGCGGCCGCGCCGGCACCGGCTTCGGCATCTGCCTGATCCTGGAGGGCGAGGAGGTCGGCACGCCGGCCACGCCGGCCGCGTTCGGGGTCGAGGCGCGGATCGAGGATTTCGGCAACGACCGCAACGGCCTGCTGACCCTGCAGGTGCGCGGTGGCCGCCGCTTCCGCGTGGCCCGCACGCGGGTGCGCGACAACGGCCTGCTGGTGGGCGAGGTGCGCTGGTGCGACGACACCGGCACCGCGGCGCTGCAGCCGCAGCACGCGGCGATGGCCACCCTGCTGGCCGAACTGCTGGACAAGGTCGGCGGCGAATATCCCGGCCTGGGGCATGCCGGCGCCAACCTGCGCCAGCTCGAGGACGCGGCCTGGGTCGGCTGGCGCCTGGCCGAACTGCTTCCGGTCAGCGACGAGCAGCGCCTGGCGCTGCTGCAGGAGGACGATCCGCACCGGCGCCTGGACCGGCTGCTGGAGTGGATGGACGAGGAATAGCCGGCGCCTCCGCGGCCTCGACGCCGTCGGTGCGCAGGCGCAGCACCGGCAGCTTCGAATCCGGGTGCGGCGCCACCGCGTGCGGCAGGTCGGCCAGCGGACCCAGCAACTGGCCCAGGGCCGGCTCGGCGCCGCGCTGCGGGCGCCAGGTCACGACCAGGCCCAGGTCGGGGCGGAAATGCAGGGTCTGGGTGGTGCCCACCCACAGCGGCACGCTGCCCGGCTGCAGGTTGACCGGCGTCGGCCACAGCCGCAGCACGTGGCGTGCCTGGCCGCCGGGCGCATCCTTGATCATCAGCAGCGCTTCGGTGCGCGCGTCCAGGGTCGCCGGCAGCACCGGCACCCGGTCCGGTTCGCCGTCGGTGTCGAGCAGGTTCACCACCCGCTCCCATTTCGCCTGCGGCTGCACCCGCCAGCCGGCCGCTTCCAGGCGCAGGCGCAGCGGCGCCAGCGGGCCGGCGACCTGCACGTCCAGCGGCCAGCGCAGTTCATCGTCGAACTCGTTGCGCCGTGCCGGCTGCAGCATCCATTCGTGGCTCCACCAGTCCTCCAGGTCCTGCACCACCGCCGGCGGCGGCGGTGGCTCGAACTTGGCCAGCTTGGCCTCGACATTGCGCGGCGCGTACCACAGCGCGGCGGCGACGAAGACGCCGTAGAAGGTCCACGCCACCGGCTTGACCCAGAACGAGCGGTTGAAGCGCCGGCGGTAGGCAATGCCCAGCACCAGCAGCCAGACGATGCCCAGCAGCATCCCGCCGACCACGTCGCTGAGCCAGTGCGCGCCCAGGTACAGGCGGGCGAAGCCGATCAGCGCCACCACCACGCCGGAGACCAGGTACGGCCAGATCCGGTCGCGGCCGGGCAGTTCGCGCGCGATCAGCACGGCGAAGAAGCCGAAGGCGATGGTCGACATCGTCACCGCGATCGAAGGGAAGCCGAAGCCGCTGCTCGCACCCGGCGGGCGGACCACCTCCACGGTATTGCCCAGCAGCCAGGTCAGCGCCAGGCCGAAGGCCAGCGCCGCCAGCCAGTGCGCCGCCGCCATCCAGCGCTGGCGCCAGACGAAATAGCCCAGCACCGCCGCGCAGGCCGGCGCCAGCACCGGCCAGTCGCCGAGCGAGGCCAGCGCCGCCATCGGGTAGTCGGCCAGCGGGTTGCGCAGCGCCAGCATGAGCTCGTGCACGGCCAGGTCCATGGCCAGCGGCTCGCCATGGCCGACCACCGCCACCAGCAGTGCGAACCAGGCCCAGCCGATGCCCAGCAGCAGCACCGCCAGCAGCGCCAGCGAAGTGGATTCGCGGTGCGCCGGATCGAACACCGCCGCCGAATGCCGGCCCATCACCGGATGCCGGTGGCTCCAGTCCAGCGCGCGCGCCAGCAGCGAGTCGGCGTGGTCGGCGAACCAGCGGTAGGTGTAGAGCACCCAGGCCCATGCCAGGGCGAGCACGCCCAGCAGCAGCGCCAGCACGATCACCAGGTGGCCGGCGACCGCGGCCACCGCGTCGTAGGCGCGGCCCAGCACCCAGCCCGGCGCCAGGAACAGCATTCCCCAGGACAGGCAGGCCAGGCCGCTGGTGAACAGGTAGCGCCGCACCGGCATCCGCGCCATGCCGGCGATCGCCGGCACGAACGGACGCACCGCGCCGACGTAGCGCGCCGCCAGGATCGCCTTGAACGCGTTGCGCCGGAACAGGACCTCGCCGCGGCCGAGCAGCTGCGGGTAGCGGCGGAACGGCCACACCCCGTGCAGGCGCCCGCCCCAGCGGCGGCCGATCCAGTAGCTCAGGCCGTCGCCGAGGAACGCGCCCACGGTCACGCAGGCCAGCGCGTACGGCCCGGAAATCTCGCCCATGCCGACCAGCACGCCGACCGCGACCAGCAGCGGCAGCGCCGGCACGATCGCGCCGACGACGATCAGGGCGTCGCAGAAGGCGATGGCGAATATCACCAGGCCGGCGAGGACGGGGTTGTTCCCGATCCACGCCAGCACGGCGTCCATCCAGGTGGAATCCATGGGCGCGGATTATAGGTGGCCGGCCCGGCCTGCCCGCCCAAGCGGGCCTGAACGGATGTCACGGCAACGCCCTTGCCTTGCGCGGAGGCGGGGCGACCTACAATCACGCCATGCGCGAATCCACGGACACGCACCAGGCCCTGAAATCGGACAGCTTCGGCCAGATCCTGCTGGTGCGCGGGCCGGGATCGGCGCTGATCCGGCGCGACTGGTCGGGCGCGGCATGGTGGGCACGGCCCATCGCGCGCGCGATGGCCCGGCGCGAAGCGCGTGCGTTGCACCAGCTCGCCGGGCTGCCCGCGACGCCGGCCCTGCTCGCCAGTGGCGCGACGCGGCTCGATCGCGGCTACCTCGGCGGCCAGCCCATGTACCTGCGTCCGCCGCGCGGCGACCAGGCCTACTTCCACGCTGCGCGCCGCCTGCTGGCCCAGGTGCATCGCCTGGGCATCGTCCACAACGACCTGGCCAAGGAGGCCAACTGGCTGGTGCTCGACGACGGCACGCCGGCGCTGGTGGATTTCCAGTTGGCCGCGCGCGGCGACCGGCGTTCGCGCTGGATGCGCCTGCTCGCGCGCGAGGACCTGCGCCACCTGCTCAAGCACAAGCGCACCTATTGCCCGGGGGCGCTCACTCCGGTGGAGCGGCGCCTGCTGCTTCGGCGCTCGTGGGTGCGCGAGCTGTGGTTCGCGACCGGCAAGCCGGTGTACCGCTTCGTGACCCGGCGCGTGCTGCACTGGGAAGACAATGAGGGCCGCGGCCCGCGGCCTTGAGCGCGGCCGTCGCGCGCAGCGACAATGTGCCGGCCGGCGCGCGCCGGCCTGCATGCGACAGACGGACGGAACCATGGCGACCTTGGCCGGCAAGACCCTGTTCATCACCGGCGCCTCGCGCGGCATCGGCCTGGCCATCGCCGTGCGCGCGGCACGCGACGGCGCCAACGTGGCCATCGCCGCCAAGTCCTCGGTGCCCAATCCGAAGCTGCCCGGCACCATCCACGACGCGGCCGCGGCGGTAAACGCCGCCGGCGGCCAGGGCCTGGCGCTGAAGTGCGACATCCGCGAGGAAGACCAGGTGCACGCGGCGGTCGCCGCCGCCGTCGACGCCTTCGGCGGCATCGACATCCTGGTCAACAACGCCAGCGCGATCTGGCTGCGCGGCACCCTGGACACGCCGATGAAGCGCTTCGACCTGATGCAGCAGGTCAACGCGCGCGGCAGCTTCCTGTGCGCGCAGGCCTGCCTGCCGCACCTGCTGCAGGCGCCCAACCCGCACATCCTCACCCTGGCGCCGCCGCCGTCGCTGGATCCGAAGTGGTGGGGGCCGCACACCGGCTACACCCTGGCCAAGATGGGCATGAGCTTCGTCACCCTGGGCCTGGCCGCCGAATTCGGGCCGCGCGGCGTGGCGGTCAACGCGCTGTGGCCGCGCACGCTGATCGGCACCGATGCGCTGAACATGATCCCGGGCGTGAGCACCGCCAACGGCCGCAGGCCGGAGATCATGGCCGACGCCGCGCACGCGGTGCTGGTGCGCGAGGCCGCCGGCTTCAGCGGCCGCTTCCTCATCGACGACCAGGTGCTGGCCGAAGCCGGGGTGACCGACCTGTCCGGCTATGCGGTCGATCCTTCGCAGCCGCTGCTGCCGGACCTGTTCCTGGACTGACCGGCGGCGGCGCTCAGCCCAGTGCCTGGGCCAGGTCCTCGACCAGGTCGCGCGGATCCTCCAGCCCCACCGACAGCCGCAGCAGGCCCGGCGGCGACTGCTTCTGCGGCGCCTCGATCGAGGCGCGGTGCTCGACCAGCGATTCGGTCGAACCCAGCGAAGTGGCGTTGGTGAACAACCGCAGCCGCCCGGCGACGTCCAGCGCCGCGTCGCGCCCACCGGCGACCTCGAACGAAAGCATGCCGCCGAAGCCGCCATGCATCTGCCGCGCGGCCACCGCGTGTCCCGGGTGCGAGGCCAGCCCCGGCCAGTGCACCGCCTGCACCCGCGGATGCGACGACAGGTACTCCGCCACCGCGGCGGCGTTGCGGCAGTGGCGCTCGATCCGCACCGGCAGGGTGCGCAGCCCGCGCAGTACCAGCCAGGCGGCGAACGGCGAGGCGGTGTTGCCGGTCTGGCGGCGCAGTTCGTGGCAGGCGGCGGCCAGGCCGTCGTCGGCGGCGAACACCAGCACTCCGCCCATCACGTCGCCGTGGCCGCCCAGGTACTTGGTGGCCGAATGCAGCACGATGTCCGCGCCCAGCGCCAGCGGCTGCTGCAGCACCGGGGTGGCGAAGGTGCCATCGACCAGCAGCCGCGCACCGGCGCCGTGGGCGATGTCGGCCAGCGCGGCGATGTCGCACACCTTCAGCAGCGGGTTGGACGGCGTCTCGGCCCACAGCAGGCGGGTGTCGGGGCCGACCGCCGCGCGCACCGCGTCCAGGTCGGTCATGTCCACCACCGTGTGGCGGATGCCCCAGCGCGCCAGCCACTGCCCGGCCACCGCGCGGTAGCCGAAATAGGTGTCGTCGGCGATCAGCAGTTCGCTGCCCGGCTCCAGCGCCTGCATCAGCGTGGTCCCGGCGGTCATGCCGGTGGCGAAGAACATGCCGCGGGCGCCGCCGTCCAGGCTCGCCAGCACCTGTTCCAGTTGCGCCTGGTTGGGGTTGCCGTAGCGCTGGTACAGGTAGCCCAGCGGAGTGGCCGCGTCGGGCGCGTGCTCGAAGGTGGTGGCCAGCTGCAGCGGCGGCGCCAGCGCGCCGCTGGCGGGATCGGGCGCGACCCCGGCGTGGGCGGCGAGGGTGTCGAAGTGGCGGGTGCGGGTCATGGCGCGGGCGCGGTCGGGGAGTCGGGGCGATAATGCCAGCCGCCGCCTTCCCCCACAGGAGACGCCCGATGAAGTACCTGCACACGATGATCCGGGTCCATGACCTGGAAGCCACCTCCCGCTTCTTCACCGAAGGCCTGGGCCTGCGCCAGACCCGGCGCATGGACAACGAGGCCGGGCGCTTCACCCTGGTCTACTTCGGCGCGCCGGAGAACCCGGAGGCGGAAGTCGAACTGACGTACAACTGGCCGCCGGCCGACGGCTCGCCGCCGGAGGACTACGGCAGCGCGCGCAACTTCGGCCACCTGGCCTTCCAGGTCGACGACATCTACGCGCTGTGCGCGCACCTGCAGTCGCTGGGCGTGACCATCAACCGGCCGCCGCGCGACGGCCGCATGGCCTTCGTCCGCACCCCGGACCTGGTCTCGATCGAGCTGCTGCAGAAGGGCGCGGCGTTGCCCCCGGCCGAGCCGTGGGTGTCGATGTCCAACACCGGCAGCTGGTGAAGCGCGGCCGCGCGCGCGCCACGCTGCGCCGCGGCCTTCGCCCGTAGAGCGGGGCTTGCCCCGCTGCCACGGCCGGACACATGGCGTGCGGGCGGGGAAGCAGCCGGGCAAGCCCGGCTCTACGCGGGGAGGCGATAATGGCGCGGCCGGCGACCGTCGGCGCCCTTCCCGGACACCTGCCACCGCCATGAACGAAACGACGTTGCCCGCCGGCGATACCGCCGCGCTGCTGGACCTCGGCCACCGCTACTATCTGCCGGTCTACCGCCCGCGCGAGCTGGTGCTGGAGCGGGGCCAGGGCTCGCGGCTGTGGGACAGCGAGGGCCGCGAGTACGTCGATTTCGCCGCCGGCATCGCGGTCTGCGGCCTGGGCCACAACGATCCGGAGCTGCATGCGGCGCTGGTCGAGCAGGCAGGCAGGTTGTGGCATACCAGCAACGTGTTCTTCAGCGAGCCGCCGCTGCGCCTGGCCGAAGAACTGGTGCAGGCCTCGCGCTTCGCCGAGCGCGTGTTCCTGTGCAACTCCGGCGCCGAGGCCAACGAAGCGGCGATCAAGCTGGTGCGCAAGTGGGCCGCGTCGCAGGGACGGCCGCCGCAGCAGCGGGTGATCGTCACCTTCCGCGGCAGCTTCCACGGCCGCACGCTCGCCGCGGTCACCGCCACCGCGCAGCCGAAGTACCAGGAAGGCTACGAGCCGCTGCCCGGCGGTTTCCGCTACGTCGACTTCAACGACATCACCCAGCTGGAAACGGCGATGGCCGCCGGCGACGTGGCCGCGGTGATGCTCGAACCGGTGCAGGGCGAGGGCGGAGTGATGCCGGCCGCGTCGGGTTTCCTGCAGCAGGTGCGCGCGCTGTGCGACCACCATGGCGCGCTGCTGGTGCTGGACGAGATCCAGGCCGGCATGGGCCGCACCGGCACCCTGTTCGCGCACTGGCAGGACGGCGTGGTGCCGGACATCGTCCCCCTGGCCAAGGCGCTCGGTGGCGGCTTCCCGATCGGGGCGATGCTGGCCGGGCCGAAGGTGGCGCAGGCGATGCAGTTCGGCGCGCACGGCACCACTTTCGGCGGCAATCCGCTGGCGGCGGCGGTGGCGCGGGTGGCGCTGCGCAGGATCGCTTCGCCGCAGATCGCGGCGAACGTGTCGCGGCAGTCGCACGCACTGCGCGAAGGACTGCTGGCGATCGGCGTGGAGTTCGACCTGTTCGAACAGGTGCGCGGCCGCGGGCTGATGCTCGGCGCGGTGCTGAAGCCGGCTTATGCCGGCCGCGCCGGCGAGATCCTCGACCACGCCGCCGCACATGGGCTGCTCCTGCTGCAGGCCGGCCCGGACGTGCTGCGGCTGGTGCCCGCATTGAACATCACCGATGCCGATGTGGCCGAAGGGCTGCAACGCCTGCGCGCGGCGGTGGCGGCCTTCACCGCGCCCGCCTGAGCCGCGATCCCGTCCGCCCGGCGAAAAAACCGGCGCCCGCGCTTCCCTGTAGGAGCCCACTTCAGGGGGCGACCCGACGCACGCAAGGAAAGCGGTGTTCAACGCGTGGCTCCGGAAACGCCGCGTTGAACATCGCTGCTTTCCAGCGACCGGGGGTCGCCCCCTGAAGTGGGCTCCTACAAGAGCAACAGCGTTGCGGTCATGGCAGCAGGCGGTGGCGCCTGAGGACGCGGCCGAGCGCGCGTGCGTCGCGCGCGGTGTCGGCCTGCAGTCCCGCCTGGCGCGCGCCCTGCACGTTGGCGAACAGGTCGTCCACGAACAGCACCTGCGCCGCCGGCATCGCGAAATGTTCCAGCGCCGCGGCGAACGCCGCCGCTTCGGGCTTGCGCGCACCCAGCGCGCCGCTGCACAGCACCCTGCCTTCCAGCGCCGGGAACAGCGGCGCCACGATGGTGCGCATGGCTTCGGCCATCAGCGCACCGTTGTTACTGAGCACGCCGACCGGCGTGTGCGCGGCCACCGCCAGCACCTGTTCGAGCACGCGCGGGTCGGCGCGGTTGCCCGCAACGCGCGAGGCGATCCAGCAGGCCTCGTCGACCGGCCGGCCCAGGCCCTCGCCGAGCCGGCGCAGGTAGGTGGCGGTGTCGATGTGCCCGCTGTCGTACCCGGTCTCCAGTCCCGAGGCGAACAGCACCTCGGCCACGCGTGCCGGTTCGCAGCCGGCGTGGGCGGCCAGGTGGGCGATCCGGTCGGCGTGCGAGTAGTGCGCCAGGACCCCGTCGAAATCCAGCAACAACAGGCGCGGGCGCACCGCGGCGGTCATCCGCGGGCGACGTCCCCGAACGCACCGCGTGCGGCTTCGATCGTGGCCGCGATCACCACCTCGTCATGCGCACTGGACAGGAACCCGGCCTCGTACGCCGACGGCGCCAGGAACACCCCGCGTTCGAGCATGGAGTGGAAGAAGCGGTTGAACGCGGCGGTGCCGCAGGCGGTGGCCTGGGCGGAGGTCTCCACCTTCTCCGGGGTGAAGAACAGGCCGAACATCGCGCCGACGCAGGTGGTGGTGACCGCCACGCCAGCCTCGCGCGCGGCCGCCTCCAGGCCTTCGCACAGCGCCGCGGTGGCCGCGGCGAGCCGGTCGTGGAAACCCGGCGCCTGGATCAGTTCGAGCATGGCCAGGCCGGCGGCCATCGCCACCGGATTGCCGCTCAGCGTGCCGGCCTGGTAGATCGGGCCGGCCGGGGAGATCTGCTGCATCAGTTCGCGGCGGCCGCCGTAGGCACCCACCGGCATGCCGCCGCCGATGATCTTGCCGAAGGTGGTCAGGTCCGGAACGATGCCGTAATGCGCCTGAGCGCCGCCGAGGGCGACGCGGAAACCGGTCATCACTTCGTCGAAGATCAGCAGCGCGCCATGCTTCGTGCACAGTTCGCGCAGGTGCTGCAGGTAGCCTTCGCGCGGCGGGATGCAGTTGGCATTGCCGACCACCGGCTCGATGATCAGCGCGGCGATCTCGCCGCCGATCTCCTCGAACAGTTTCGTCGCGCCCTCGAAATCGTTGTAGCTCAGGGTGGTGGTCAGCTCGCTCAGCCCGGCCGGCACGCCGGGCGAGGTCGGCACGCCCAGGGTCAGCATGCCGCTGCCGGCCTTGACCAGGAACGAGTCGCCGTGGCCGTGGTAGCAGCCCTCGAACTTGACGATGCGCTGGCGGCCGGTGGCGCCGCGCGCCAGCCGGATCGCCGACAGCGTGGCCTCGGTGCCGGAGTTGACCATGCGCACCATTTCGCACGACGGCACCAGCCGGGTGATGGTCTCGGCCATGGTCACCTCGGCCGGGCACGGCGCGCCGAACGACAGGCCGTTGCCGATGGCTTCGGCGACCGCTTCGCGCACCTCCGGGTGGTTGTGGCCGACGATCATCGGCCCCCAGGAACCGACGTAGTCGATGTAGCGGTTGCCGTCGACGTCGTACAGGTACGGCCCGTCCGCGCGCTGGACGAAGAACGGCTCGCCGCCCACCGACTTGAACGCGCGCACCGGCGAGTTGACCCCGCCGGGCAGCAGCCGCTGCGCGCGGGAGAACAGTTCGTGGGAGCGGTCGTGGTTCATGGGGGAGGTCCTGCGCGGCGGGAAACCCCTATTGTAGGAGCTCCCTTCAGGGGCGATCCGGTGGAGGTGGAGGAAACGGTGTTCAACGCAGCCGCTCCGGAAGGGGCGCGTTGAGTGCGGCGCCTATGGACGTCGTCGGGTCGCCCCCTGAAGTGGGTTCCTACAGGGGGAAGCAGCGCAGGTAGGCGTGGAGGGCGGCGACCGGGTTGGGGGCGTCGAACACGCCGCCGACCACCGCCAGCAGGTCGGCGCCGGCTTCCACCAGCGGCGCGGCATTGTCCGGGGTGATCCCGCCGATGGCCACGCGCGACACGCCCAGCACGGCGGCCTCGCGCAGCAGCGCGGGCGTGGCCCGGCGCGTGGTGGCCTTGGTCGTGGTCGGGAAGAAGGCGCCGAAGGCGACGTAGCTGGCGCCGGCGGCGACCGCGCGCCGCGCCAGTTCCAGGTCGTCGTAGCAGGAAGCGCCGAGGATCGCGCCGTCGCCCAGCCGCGCGCGCGCGGCGGCGATGTCGCCGTCGTCCTCGCCCAGATGCGCGCCGGCGGCGCCCACGGCCTGTGCCAGGGCGGCATCGTCGTTGACCAGCAGCGGCACCCCGGCGCGCGAGCACAGCGCCTGCAGGGCGAATGCCTGCTCGTGCCTGAGCGCGGCGCCGGCGGCCTTGTTGCGGTACTGCAGCCAGGTCACGCCCTCGCCGAGCAGCGGTGCCACCCGGGCGAGCAGGCGCGCGGTATCGGCCTCGTCGGGAGTGATCAGGTACAGGCCCCGTGCCGCACGCGCGGCGGACGCAGGCGACGCGGTGGCCGCACCGGCGGCGCTGTCGGCACCGGATGCGCCGGACGGGCCAGACGCGGCGGCGGTCACGTCGGCTGCGGTGGCCGGGGATGGGGCCCGGGATCGACTCATGGAGGATTTCCTGCGTGCTGCCTGCGGTGGGACAATGCGCTCCCGCACCTGTCCGATGCCCGCATTATCCGATGAACGCCGCCGACTCCACCCCCTATCGCAGCTGGATGTGCGTGGTCTGCGGCTTCACCTACGACGAGGCCGAGGGCCTGCCCGAGGAAGGCATCGCCCCGGGCACGCGCTGGGAAGACATCCCCGACACCTGGACCTGCCCCGACTGCGGCGTGACCAAGTCCGACTTCGAGATGGTGGCCTTGTAGGAGCCCACTTCAGGGGGCGACCCGGTTGCGCTGGAAGGCACCGCATTCAGCGCGCAGCCGCTGGAGCGGCCGCCTTGAGCGTGGCTGCGTTCGGGCGTCGTGGGGTCGCCCCCTGAAGTGGGCTCCTACAGGAAGCGGGCGGCTCAGTGCAGCGCGGTGCGGGTGCCGGCGGCGTCGATCAGGCGTTCGCGGATGGCGTCGGCGTCGGCTGCCTCGGGGGCCAGTTCCAGGTAGCGGCCCAGGTCGTGGCGGGCGCCGGACAGGTGGTCCAGTTCCAGGTAGGCCAGGCCGCGGTCACGCAGCGCTTCGGGCTGCTCCGGGGTCAGCTTGAGCACCCGGTCGGCGCTGCGCGCAGCGCGGTCCCACTGCTGCGTCTCGGCGTACAGGCCGTGCAGGTTGCGCAGCACCCGCACCAGGATCGCGCGGTGCGGCGCCGGGCTCAGGATCTGCGCCAGCACGCCGTCGTCCGGGGTTTCGCCCAGGTGCGGCTTGGCGCGTTCGCGCAATTCTTCCACCGCCAGCGGGCGGCCGCCGTTGAACGGGTCCATCACCAGCAGGCCGCCGTCCACCGGCAGTCGCACCAGAAAATGGCCGGGGAAGGACACGCCGTCCAGCGGGATGCCCAGCCGCCGCGCGACTTCCATCTGCACCATCGCCAGCGAGATCGGGTTGCCCAGGCGCCGGTCCAGCACCTGGTTGAGGTAGCTGTTGCGCGGGTCGTAGTACTCGTCGTGGTTGCCGCTGTAGCCCAGTTCGTCGAACAGGTGGCGGTTGATCGCGGCCATCTTCAGCGGTTGCGCGTCGATGGCGGCGACCTCGCCGCGCAGGTGGTCGGCGTGGGCCTGCACGAGCGCCTCGTAGGGCCGCGGGTCGAGGTCGGGGTATTCGTCGCGGGCGATCAGCAGGGCCGCGGGCAACAGCGGCAGCGAGTCGTCGTCCAGCGTGGCGAAGGTGCTCCAGTCGAGCATGTTCCAGTCGGGCAGTGGCGCTACATCGGTCCCCATGCCACAAGACTGGGGCCGCCGCGCGCGACAATCAAGCCCCGCGGCGACCGCGCATCGGCGGTGGCGCGCGCAGGTCGGTTCAGCCGCCGGGCGCGGCGGGGATACCCGGGCCGAAGTGCAGCTCGGCGCCGTCTTCCAGGCCCAGGCGCGCGGCCTGGCCGGCGTTGAGTTCCAGCACGTAGCGCGCCGGGCCGCGGCTCGGGTACGGCGGGCAACGGTCGCCGGCCGAGCACGGCGGCACGTCGCGCTGCTGCGACACCAGCCGGCGTTCGCTGTCGAAGTAGAGGATGTCCAGCGGGATCTGGGTGTTCTTCATCCAGTACGCCTGCCGCTCCTCGCGCTCGTGCAGGAACAGCATGCCGTGGTCGGCGGGCATGGCGTCGCGGAACATCAGCCCGCGCGCGCGCTCGGCGTCGTCGTCGGCCACCTCGACCTTGAAGCGTTCGCCACTGATCTCGACCCACGGCGTGCGCGCGGAAGCGCAGGCGCTGAGGAGCAGCAGGAGGGGCAGGCCGAGCAGGCGGGAGAGGCGCATGGGAGTCGGCTCAGAGCACTTTCGGAGGTTCGCCGCCGATGATGACGATGTCGGCGGGGCGGCGGGCGAACAGGCCGACGCTGACCACGCCGGGGATCTGGTTGAGTTCGGTTTCCATGCCCACCGGGTCGGTGATCGACAGGTTGTGCACGTCCAGGATCCAGTTGCCGTTGTCGGTGACCACGCCGTCGCGCCATACCGGCTGGCCGCCGGTGAGGGCGAGGATGCGGCGGGCGACCAGGCTGCGCGCCATCGGGATGACTTCCACCGGCAGCGGGAAGCGGCCCAGCACCGGCACCTGCTTGGCCGGGTCGACGATGCAGACGAAGGTGTCGGCGGCCTCGGCGATGATCTTCTCGCGGGTCAGCGCGGCGCCGCCGCCCTTGATCAGGCGCTTGTGCGGATCGCATTCGTCGGCGCCGTCCACGTACAGCTTCAGCGGGCCGGCGGCGTTGGCGTCGAGCACTTCGATGCCCAGCGCCTTCAGCCGCGTGGTGCTCTGCTCGGAACTGGACACCGCGCCGGCGATGCGGTCGCGGATGCGGCCGAGCGCGTCGATGAAGTAGGCGACGGTCGAACCGGTGCCGACGCCGACGATCATGCCGTCTTCCACGTAGTCGATGGCCTTCTCGCCGGCCAGGCGCTTGGCTTCACTCATCGGTCTGTTCCCGTGTATTCCTGGTTTGCATTGTAGGAGCCCACTTCAGGGGGCGACCCGACGACGCCGGCAAGCCACCACTTTCAACGCGCCCCCTCCGGAGACGTCGCATTGCAACGCCGCTGCGCCAGACTCCTTCGGGTCGCCCCTGAAGTGGGCTCCTGCAAAAGGGCGGGGTGTCGCGGCGGGGGGTCATTCCAGCGACAGCAGCAGTTTCCACTGCGCGGCGGTCACCGGGAACACCGAGAGGCGGCTGCCGCGGGCGACCAGGGGGAAGGCTTCGCCCAGTTCGTCGGCATGGCGCTTGATTTCCTCCAGTGCGATGGTGCGCCCGAGCTTGCGCTCGAATTTCACGTCGACCAGGAACCAGCGCGGCTGCTCGCGGGTGGCCTTGGGGTCGAAGTAGTGCGACTTCGGGTCGAACTGGGTCTCGTCCGGATAGGCAGGGCTGGCCACGCTGGCCACGCCGGCGATGCCCGGCACCTGGGTGTTGGAGTGGTAGAACAGCACGCCGTCGCCGACCTTCATGCCGTCGCGCATGAAGTTGCGCGCCTGGTAGTTGCGCACGCCGTTCCACGGCTCGGTGCCGACGCGCTCGAGGTCGTCGATGGAGAAGGCGTCCGGCTCGGACTTCATCAGCCAGTAGCGCTTGCGGGCGGTCATGCAGGATCGGTCTCGCGGCGGTGTCGTGGGAACAGGGTGTCGGCCTCGGTGCAGATCGCGTCGGGCAGCACGTCCCAGTCGGCCGCGTCCAGCGCGGGCACCTGCTGGGCGGAGAAGCCGGCGCCGACCAGCCACGGCGGCGCGCCGCGATCGCGCCGGAACGCGAAGCTGCGATCATACCAACCGCCCCCCATGCCCAGCCGCTGGCCGCATGCGTCGAAGCCGACCAGCGGCATCACCACCAGCGCCAGTTCGTCGGCGCACAGGCCGGAGGCCGGTTCGACCTCCGGCTCGGGGATGCCGTAGCGGTTGGTCACCAGCGGATCGCCCGCGCGCCACGGCGCGAAGCGCAGCAGGTCGCCGTGCAGCAGCGGCAGGCAGTACACCAGGCCGGGCGGCAGGCGCAGCTGCAGCACGTGCAGGCCGATCTCGCCGTCCATGGCCCAGTAGCCGGAGACGTAGCCTTCGCGCGGCAGGAACGGCAGCGCGAGGATGCGCTGCGCCAGCGCTTCGGCGCCGGCGATGCGCGCGGCGGCGGGCAGTGCGCGGCGGCGCTGGCGCAGTTCGCGGCGCAGGATGTCGCGGGGCTGGTTCATCGGCCGTCGGAAAGGTGGCGGAAACGCATGATCGCGGACCCGCGCGCCCTCGCCAAGCAGGTGGGCTGTGCTTCCTGCGCGACCGTCTTGTCACCCAGGCCCGGAAACGACAACGCCTCCCGGAGGAGGCGTTGTCTGGAAGAAGGCATTCTCCACCATGCCGATGCGGCGAAACGACCTTGAACCCGAGGTCCAAGTGGGAACGCTTGGGGACTTTCGGGCTTCCCGCTGCATGGCGGACTTGCACACCCGGTCCCGTCGCATCCCCGGTGTCGTTTTTAAGGGACAAGGCGAATGTTTTGCCAGCTGTCGCACACGGCAGAGAACGCGAGGTGATTATAGCGCCCGTGCCGGGACTTCCCAGCCCGCAGGACGCAGTCTTCGAAGATATCGGCAATGCACGGTTCAGCGACGCAAGACGCCGCCTATGGCCGCGCGCATTCAGCCGGTGCTGGCGCCGAGCAGACCGTCCAGGCGCCGGTTGAGTGCATCGAGCGTGCCGGACAGTTCGCGCTGCTGCGCGTCGCGCTCCTGGCGCAGCTGCTGCACTTCGTGGGCCAGGTTCAGCGCGGCCAGCACCGCGATGCGGTCCACCGCGACCATGCGGTTGTTGCCGCGCAGCTCGCGCATGCGCGCGTCGAGCAGGCGCGCGGCGGCGACCAGGCCGTCGCGTTCGTCGGCGCTCACGCCGACGGTGTATTCGCGGTCGAGGACGCGGACGCTGACCGGTTCGTTGCCGCCGCTCACGTGTGCTGCTCCAGCGACTTCAGCCGCGCGATCATCGCCTCGACCCGCGAACGCGCCTGCTCGTTCTTGTTGAGCAGTTGCGCGCGCTCGCCGAACAGCTGCTCCTGCTGCTGGCGCAGGCTGCGGTTCTCGTCGGCCAGGCGCTGGCAGCGTTCGGCCAGCGCTTCGATCCGCGCGGCGAGCGCACGGAGCTGGGCGAGGGCGTCGGCGGAAGGATCCATGGCGGCCACGATAGGCAGCGGCCGGCGACCCGGTCAAGGGCGCCACGCTGCAGCGACGGCGTCGGCGGGTCCTCGCCGGCAGCCGCCGGCGCGTTCCGGCGCGTTCCGGCGCGGCAAGCCGGTCAGGCAGGCACGGCGGGCACGGCGACCGGCCTGGACAGGAACGCCAGGCATTCGTCGCGCTCCATCGCCGCGGCGATGTAGTGGCCCTGGATCTCGTCGCAGCCGTGTTCGCGCAGGAACTGCAGCTGGCCGGCGGTCTCCACCCCTTCGGCGACCACGGTGAGCTGCAGCGAGTGGCCCATGGCGATGACGGTGCTGGTGATCGCCTCGTCGTCCGGGTCGCGGGTCAGGTCGCCGACGAACTCCTGGTCGATCTTCAGCGTGGTCAGCGGCAGCCGCTTGAGGTAGGCCAGCGAGGAGTAGCCGGTGCCGAAGTCGTCCACCGCCACGCCCACGCCGAGGATCCGGCAGGCGTGCAGCACGCTGGCGCTGCGGCCGACGTTGGCCATGATCGCGCTCTCGGTCAACTCCAGCTCCAGCTGGCCGGAGGCCACCCCGGTCTCGGCCAGGATCCGCGCCAGGGTGGAGGCCAGGTCGCCGCGCAGCAGCTGGATCGCGGAGACATTGACCGACATCTGCATCCAGTCCAGCCCGGCCTCGTGCCACTGGCGCAGGGTGGTGCAGGCTTCCTTGAGCACCCATTCGCCGATCTCCAGGATCAGCCCGGTGTCCTCGGCCAGCGGGATGAACTGGTCCGGCGGGATGGCGCCGAACTCGGGGTTGCGCCAGCGCAGCAGCGCCTCGGCGCCGACCACGCGCTGCTGGTGCAGCGAATAGCGCGGCTGGTAGACCAGCGCCAGTTCGCCGCGCTCGACCACCCGGCGCAGCAGGCCAGCCAGGGTGGCGCGGCGGCGGGTGGCCTCGTCCATCGACGCCGAGTACACCTGCCAGGTGCGGCGGCCGGCGGCCTTGGCCTGGTACATGGCGGTGTCGGCGTGCTTGAGCAGTTCGGTGGGGACCTGGGCGTGGTCCGGGAACAGGCTGATGCCGATCGAGGGCGAGACGGTGATCTCGTGGTGCTCGTCCAGCGCCAGCGGCAGGGAGAACGCCTCGATCACCCGGCGGGCCACGTTCTCGGCCTCTTCCGGCGCGTCCAGGCCTTCCAGGACCACGGTGAACTCGTCGCCGCCCAGGCGCGCGACCGTGTGCTGCGGCCCGACCGCGTGCTGCACCCGTTCGGCCGCCGCGCGCAGGACCCGGTCGCCGGTGGCGTGGCCGAGCGAGTCGTTGACGTCCTTGAACCGGTCCAGGTCCAGGAACAGCACCGCCACGTGGCCGCCCTCGCGGCGCGCACGCACGATCGCCCGCGCCAGGCGTTCGGACAGCAGCGAGCGGTTGGGCAGGCTGGTCAGCGCGTCGTAGTTGGCCAGGTAGCGCAGCTCCTGCTCGGCGCGCTTCTGCTCGGTGATGTCGCTGAGCACGACGACGTGGAAATTGACCTCGCCGCCGGCGTCGGCGATGCCGTTGTGCTTGACGTGGCAGAGGATCTCCTCGCCGTCGCGGCGGGTCATCCACACGTTGCCCTGCCAGTGCTGGCGGCCGGGCTCGTGGCGCAGGGGGCCGCCGCGGCCGTCCGAATCGCTGTCGAGCATGGAGAACGGCCGGCCCAGCGCCTCCACGTCGCTGTAGCCGGTGATCTGGCTGAAGGCCGGGTTGGCCGCGACGAAGTGCATGTCGCGGTCCAGCACCGCCACCGCCTCGCTCATGCTGCGCAGCACCTCGCTGGCGATGCGCCGCTCGGCGTCGGCATGGCGGTTGGCGGTGGTGTCGCGGGCGGTGCCGGCCGGGCGGCGCGGGCGTCCCAGCGCATCGCGCTGCACGGTGCGGCCGTGCACGCGCATCCACACCCAGTTGCCGTCGCCGTCCGGGTCGACCCGGTGCTCGGAATTGAACAGCGGCTCGTCGCCGCGCAGGTGCGCGCGCAGGCGCCGGCGCAGGCCGGGGCGGTCGTGCGGGTGGACCAGGGGCAGCGTGGCCTGGCGGCTGGTCACCGCCAGGCCCAGGTCGCCGCCGGTCTCGTCGGCGTGCAGCAGGTGCAGTTCGCGGCGGTCCAGGTCGAAGTCCCAGAACTGCTCGCCCGAGCCCCACAGGGCCACGGTCAGGTGTTCCTCGCGTGCCTGCAGGGCCTCGTGCTGGCGCTGGTGGCTGCTGCGCCAGCGCCAGCTCATCAGCAGCACCGCCAGCAGCAGCGCGCAGGCGATCGCCATCAGCGCGGCGATCATGGGCGCGCTTCCTGGCGGGGTCGTGCCTGGCGGTATCGCACGGCGACGTCGGGCATGGCTGACCGGCAGGGTGGGCGATCCTCACGAGTGTAGGCATGGCGGGGGAACCTTCACAAGCGGCCGCGGCGGAGCGGTTGCTACACTTCATAGGTTGTCCCTGCCATCGAGTCCGCTTTCCGCCATGAGCCAGCTGCCCGCCATCGAGGAAGTCGCCGACGCCAGCCGCACGCTCGGACTGGGCGCCGGCGCCGCCGAACTGCATGGCGGGCTGTGCGGCTGGCTGGCCGGCGGAGGCGAGGACACGCCGGGATGGCTGGCGAAGGTGCTGGCCGACGACGCTGTACCGGCGCCCGCGCCGGGCAGTGCGCTGGACCGGCTGCGCCAGGCCTCGGCCGTGCAGCTGGGCGACGGCGAGTTCTCCTTCGAGCTGCTGCTCGGCGACGAAGGCATGCCGCTGCGCGAGCGCGCGCAGGCGCTGTTCGACTGGTGCCGCGGTTTCCTCGGCGGATTCGGCCTGGCCGCCGGCGCGCAGCCGCCGCTGTCGGAAGAGGGCGCCGAGGCGCTGCAGGACCTGGCCCGGCTGGCCGGCGCCAGCGTGCAGGACATCGACGAGGACGAAGAGGAGGACGAGGCGGCGCTGTCCGAACTGGAGGAATTCGTCCGCGTCGCGGTGCTGCTGCTGCACGGCGACTGCGTGCTCGGCCCGCGCCACCGCCGCAGCCTGAACTGACATGCTGCGCGGCCTCACCGGCATCTCCGCCGCCGAATACGCGCGCCGCCGCCGCCAGCTGATGCGCATGGCCGGCGAGGACGCGATCCTGGTCCTGCCGGCCGCGCCGGTGCGCGTGCGCAGCCACGACACCCACTATCCGTACCGGCAGGACTCCGACTTCTGGTACCTGTGCGGCTTTCCCGAGCCGGAGGCGGTGCTGGTGCTGGTGCCCGGCCGCAGGCATGGCGAGGCCCTGCTGTTCTGCCGCGAGCGCGATCCGGAGCGCGAAGGCTGGGACGGCCCGCGCGCCGGCCAGGAGGGCGCGGTCGATGGCTTCGGCATGGACGACGCCTATCCGATCGACGACCTCGACGAGATCCTGCCAGGGCTGCTGGAAGGGCGCTCGCGGGTCTACTACCACTTCGGCCGCGACGCCGAGTTCGACCTCAAGCTGATCGGCTGGGTCAACCGGGTGCGCGCGCAGGTGCGCCACGGCGCGCAGCCGCCGCACGAGTTCCTCGAGCTGGGCCACCTGCTGCACGAGCAGCGCCTGTTCAAGTCGAAGGACGAGATCCGGCTGATGGAGAAGGCCGCGGCGATCAGCGTGCGCGCGCACCAGGCGGCGATGCGCGCGGCGCGGCCGGGGATCCACGAGTACGAACTGCAGGCCGAGCTGGAACGGGTGTTCCGCGCCGCCGACGCCTGCCCGGCGTACGGCAGCATCGTCGGCGCCGGCGCCAACGGCTGCGTGCTGCATTACGTGGCCAACGCGGCCAAGGCCAGGGACGGCGACCTGGTCCTGATCGACGCCGGCGCCGAATACCGCAACTACGCCGCCGACATCACCCGCACCTTCCCGGTGAACGCCCGCTTCTCGAAGGAACAGCGCGCGCTGCACGACCTGGTCGGCGCGGCGCAGGCGGCGGCGCTGGCGCAGGCGCGGCCCGGGGTGCCGTTCGCGGCGATGCACGAGGCGGCGGTCGAGGCACTGACCGAAGGCCTGCTCGGGCTGGGGCTGCTCAAGGGCAGCCTGGAGAAGAACATCGCCGAAGGCCACTACAAGCGCTTCTACCGGCACAAGAGCGGGCACTGGCTGGGGCTGGACGTGCACGACGTGGGCGACTACCGGATCGACGGCGAGTCGCGGCTGCTGGAGCCGGGGATGGTGCTGACCATCGAGCCGGGGCTGTACGTGGGCGCGGACGAGAAGTCGGTGCCGGCGAAGTGGCGCGGCATCGGCATCCGCACCGAGGACGACGTGCTGGTCACCGCCGGGGGCCACCGCGTGCTCACCGCCGGCCTGGCCCGCTCGGCCGACGAGATCGAGGCGTTCATGGCGGCGGGCTGAGTGGAGCAGCGGGGCAAGCCCCGCTCCACGGAAGCCCACCGTGTCCGGTCAGCCCAGCGACGCCAGCCACTCGTCGTCCGAGCCGTCGTTGACGCCTTCGAACAGCGGCGTCGAGAAATAGCGCTCGCCGGTGTCCGGCAGTACCGCCAGCAGCACCGAGCCCTTGGGCGCATCGGCGGCCACCTTCAGCGCGGCGGCGACAGTGGCGCCGGAAGACAGGCCGACGAAGATGCCTTCCTCGGTCGACAGCCGGCGCGCGGTGGCGATGGCCTCCTCGTCGGCCACAGTGACGATCTGGTCGGCGACCTCGCCGTTGAGAACCTGCGGCAGGAAGTCCGGGGTCCAGCCCTGGACCTTGTGCGGCTTCCACTCGTTGCCGCCCAGCAGCGAAGCGTTGGCCGGCTCGGCGGCGGTGATCCGCACTTCCGGGCGGGCCACCTTCAGTACCTCGCCCACGCCGGTCAGGGTGCCACCGGTACCCCAGCCACTGACGAAGTGGTCGAGCCGGCGGCCGGCGAAGTCGCGCAGGATCTCGGCGGCGGTGGTCTGGCGGTGGTAGGCCGGGTTGGCCGGATTGGCGAACTGGCTGGCCAGGAACCAGCCATGCTTCTTCGCCAGTTCCTCGGCCCTGCGGACCATGCCGGTACCGCGCTCGGCGGCGGCGGTCAGGATCACCTTGCCGCCGTAGGCACGGATCAGCTTGCGGCGCCCGGCCGAGAAGGTCGCGGTCATCACCGCCACGAACCGGTAGCCGCGCGCGGCGGCGACCGCGGCCAGGGCCACGCCGGTATTGCCTGAAGTCGCCTCGACGATGGTGTCGCCGGGCTTGAGCAGGCCCTTGGCCTCGGCGTCGAGCACGATCGCCAGGGCCAGGCGGTCCTTGACCGAGCCGGCGGGGTTGAAGGCCTCGACCTTCGCGTACAGCTCCACGTGCGCCGGGGCGACGCGGTGCAGCTTGACGACCGGGGTGCGGCCGATGGTGTCGAGGAGGCTGTCGTAGATGGCCATGGGAGGTTCCGGTTGGGGCGGGAGTGAAGGAAGGCGGGAGGGGGTAGCAATGCGGTCAGGCGGCGCGGGCCAGTGGCGGTTTGGCCGCCGACGCAGCCAGCGGGGCGGCGCCGAACCAGTGCAACTGCCCGGCCAGCGCAGCCACCTCGCCCAGGATCAGCAGCGCCGGCGAGGCGACGGCATGGGCGCGGGCGGTCTCGGCCAGGTCGTCGAGGGTGCCGGTGATCACCCGCTGTTCCGGGCGCGAGCCGTTCTCGACCAGGGCGAACGGGGTGGACGGGGCGCGACCGGCGGCGAGCAGGCGCTCGCGCAGGCGTTCCAGGCCGGCCACGCCCATGTACACGGCCAGGGTCTGGCGTTCCTGCGCCAGCGCGTCCCAGTCGAGCACGTCCACGCTGTCGCGGCAGTGCGCGGTCAGCAGGCGCACCGACTGGGCGTGGTCGCGGTGGGTCAGCGGGATCCCGGCGTAGGCGGCGCAGGCCACCGCGGCGGTGATCCCGGGGACCACCCGGTAGGGGATGCCGTGCGCGCGCAGGAACTCCAGTTCCTCGCCGCCGCGGCCGAACACGAACGGATCGCCGCCCTTGAGCCGGACCACGCGGCGGCCGGCGCGGGCGTGTTCCAGCATCAGCGCGTGGATGTCCTGCTGCGGTGTGCTGTGGTCGCCGGCCGACTTGCCCGTTTCCACCCGCAGCGCCGCCGGGTTGGCCAGGGCCAGCACGCCGGCGCCGACCAGGCGGTCGTGCAGGACCACCTCGGCCGCCTCCAGCGCGCGCAGGGCGTGCAGGGTCAGCAGTCCCGGGTCGCCCGGGCCGGCGCCGACCAGGGCGACGCTGCCCGGAGACAGGTCGGACAGGTCGAAGCCGGTGGCGGGGGCGGCGGGCAGGCTCACGGCAGGGGCTGGGTCTTCTACCCAATTTCGAGCGCACGTGAACCCTGG
>NZ_PDWM01000029.1 GCF_010093225.1 Pseudoxanthomonas koreensis
CCGCCGCGCCGCCTGCCCCCCGTAGAGCCGGGCAAGCCCGGCTCTACGGGGGGCGATGATGCGTCGTCGCGCGGGGCGGGGCTCACTCCGCTGCTCCTGCTCCTGCAGCGATCCTTCAACGTATAGTCACTCGCACACACTACTTCGCCTTCCTGCACCCACGCCGGAACTGCGCGACGCACGACAGGGGGAACGAGGACGATGCGCCACGACAGGCAACCCTGCGCCGCCCTGCTGGCGCTGCTGCTGCTCCCGGGCACGGTCGCCGCCATCGAACCGCTGGACCGGGTCAGCTTCAGCGTCGGCAGCTACGTCTCCCGGTTCGATACGCGGCTTCGCGCCGACGGCGAACTCTTCGATGGCACGCGCGTGGACCTGAGCCGCGACCTGGGCCTGGATCCGGACGGCTCGCTGGCCTTCGCCCGTGCGTCCTGGCGCCCGTTCGACCGGCACGAGTTCGGGCTGTCCTATTTCAACAACGACGTTGCCAGCGAGCACCGGCTGCAGCGCGACATCGTCTTCGACGACGAGCTGTACCAGGCGGGGGCCACGGTCCACGCCCACTACGACCTCGACGCGATCGAGGCCTACTACACCTGGTGGGGTTTCTCCTCGCAGAACTGGGCGCTGGGGCCGCGGCTGGGCCTGACCCTGTACCGGGTGGACCTGGGCCTGGGGCTGGAGCTCGACGTCAACGGCAACCCGGTCGGTTCCGATGCGGTGGAGGACAGCTTCAGCGGCGACCTGCCCGCGCCGACGCTGGGCGCAGGCTGGCGCTGGACGCCGGCGCAGGACTGGCGGATCGCGGCCGATGCGGGCTGGCTCAACACCACCATCAACCGGATCGACGGCACCGTGGGCTACGGGCGACTGGGCGTGGAATGGTACCCCTGGCGCAACGCCGGGCTGATGCTGGACTACAACTACACCCGCATCCACGCCAGTACCGACCGCAACCACTTCACCGGGCACCTGAACCTGCGCAACTCCGGCCTGCGCCTTGGGCTGGTGCTGCGCTACTGAGCGGCGGCCGGCCGCTGCGGTCACGGCCGAAACCTTCGAGCCCCGGCGCGCGTCCTGCTAGGATTGCGCGGCCTGCGCGCACCGCCGCACGGGCCACTCCCCCCGTCACAGAGCACGAGCCGTGTCCTTCTTTTCCAACGTCGAACTGGTCCCCGGCGACCCGATCCTGGGCCTGACCGAGGCCTACAACGCCGACTCCCGCAGCACCAAGGTCAACCTGGGCGTGGGCATCTATTACGACGAACAGGGACGGATCCCGCTGCTCAAAGCGGTGCAGCAGGTCGAGCAGTCGCTGGCCGCCGCCGCGCGCCCGCGCGGCTACCTGCCGATCGACGGCCTGCCGGCGTACACCAGAGCCACGCGCGAACTGCTGTTCGGCGCCGATTCGCCGCTGCTGGCGGCCGGGCGCGTCGCCACCACCCAGACCGTCGGCGGTTCGGGCGCGCTGCGCGTCGGTGCCGAACTGCTGCGCAAGGCGCTGCCGCACGCGACCCTGGCGCTGAGCAACCCGAGCTGGGAGAACCACCGCGCGGTGTTCGGCGCGGCCGGTTTCGAGATCGTGGACTACACCTATTTCGACGCCGCCAGCCATGGCGTCGACTTCGACGGCATGCTCGCCGACCTGGGCCGGCTGCAGCCGGGCACCACGGTGCTGCTGCACGCGTGCTGCCACAACCCGACCGGTGCCGACCTCACCGTGGCGCAGTGGAAGCAGGTCGCTGCGCTGCTGAAGGAACGCGGGCTGTTCCCGTTCATCGACATGGCCTACCAGGGCTTCGACAAGGGCATCGCCGAGGACGCGGCCGCGATCCGCATCCTGGTCGAGGCCGGGATCGAGTCGTTCGTGGTCGCCAGCTCGTATTCGAAGTCGTTCTCGCTGTATGGCGAGCGCGTGGGCGCGCTGTCGGTGGTGGCGGCCAGCGCCGACGAGGCCAGGGCGGTGCAGTCGCAGGTCAAGCGCATCATCCGCACCATCTATTCCAGCCCGTCCACCCACGGCGCTGCGCTGGTGGCCGGCGTGCTGACCAGCCCCGAGCTGCGCGCGATGTGGGAAGAGGAACTGCGCGGCATGCGCGAGCGCATCCACGCCCTGCGTGGCGCGCTGGTGCAACAGCTGGCCGCCCAAGGCCACCCGGAGTACGCCTTCATCGACCAGCAGGCCGGCATGTTCTCGTACTCGGGCCTGGACCGGGCGCAGGTGGACCGCCTGCGCGACGAGTTCGGCATCTACGCCGTGGGCACCGGCCGCATCTGCGTGGCCGCGCTGAACCAGGGCAACCTGGAGTACGTGGCCAAGGCGATCGCCGCGGTAAGCCGCCGCTGAGCCGCTGGCGCGGATCGTTGCGGTCAGGGCAGCTTGGCGGGAACGAAGGGGGAAACCGGGTCGCTCGCCGGGAAGGTTTCCTCCAGCGCTTCATCCTGGTTGCGGCTTTCGTGCTGCTTGCGCTCACGGCGCTGCAACTCGGTTTCGTGTCCGGGCTCGCTACCGGGTGGCGGCGGGTCCTTGCGGTCGCGGGGGCGGTCGCGGCTGGCCATGGGCTGCATCTCGCGGTCGGGCGTGCAGGCTCGCGCGGTGGGCGCAAAAAGCGCGTGATCCTGGCGTGATGCGCCGGTGAGCCGGCCCGGCGGAGTCCTCTGCGCGCGCGGGCGCGGCCGGCAGGGCCGCAGGTCACCTGTTGCAGGTGCCGGAAGTCACTTCCTGCGGCCGCGCCATTGCCAGCGGCACCGCCGCGGACGAGCATGGCCGCATGCGCCGGATGCTCCGCACCCTTTCCCTGTCCCTGCTGCAGCCGCTGCCGCTGGCAGGCCTGCTGACCATCCTCACCGTCGGCTACTCGCTGCGCTTCGTCGAGCGTGCGCACCACCCCGTCGCGCTGCTCCTGCTCGGCGTGTTCCTGCTGCTGTTCACGGCCCTGCAGCTGCTGCCGGAGGCGCGGCGCCTGCCGCAGCACCTGGTGCTGCTGCTGATGCC
Organism: Pseudoxanthomonas koreensis; assembly: GCF_010093225.1. GTDB lineage: Bacteria > Pseudomonadota > Gammaproteobacteria > Xanthomonadales > Xanthomonadaceae > Pseudoxanthomonas > Pseudoxanthomonas koreensis. The sequence continues at coordinate 2,996 of NZ_PDWM01000029.1, forward strand.
GGCGGCGGCGCTGGGCCTGAACGCGTTGACCATGCGCGTGGGCGCCTCGCAGGTGCTGCTGGTGATCTGGGCGGCCTGCGCGTTCGCGGTGTGGAAGCCGCGCACCGCGGGGCTGGCCGCGCTGCTGGCCAACGCGGTCTTCTACCTGCTGCTGCGCGGCAGCGTCCACTCGCCGCTGTCCATGGTCGTCATCAACATGGGCTTCCAGGCGCTGGCCGGAATCTGCACCTACTACGCGCGTTCGGCCGAGCGCTCGCGCGACGCGCTGGCGCGGGTCAACGCCGACCTGCTGGCGACCCGCGCGCTGCTGGCCGACAGCGCGCGCAACGCCGAACGCCTGCGCGTGGCCCGCGAACTGCACGACGTCGCCGGGCACAAGCTCACCGCGATGCGCCTGAACCTGCGTGCGCTGGCCACCGACCCGGCGCTGGCGCGGCGCGACGAGGTCGCGCTGGCCGAGCGCCTGGCCGGGGAACTGCTTGGCGACATCCGCCAGGTGGTGCAGTCGCTGCGCGACGACCGCGGCCTGGACCTGGCCACCGCGCTGCGCGCACTCGCCGCCCCCTTCCCGCGGCCGGCGCTGCGACTCACAATCGGCAGTGACGTGCGCGTCACCGATCCGGCCGTGGCCGAGACGGTGCTGCGCCTGGCGCAGGAGGCGCTGACCAATGCGGCACGCCACGCCGGCGCGGAACAGGTGTGGCTGCGGATCGACGACGAGGAAGGCGGCTTGCGCATCGAAATCCACGACGACGGCCAATGCGCCGGCCAGCTGCGCGAAGGCAACGGCATCGCCGGCATGCGCGAACGCCTGGCCGCCCTGGGCGGCGCGCTGGAACTGGGCCGCACCGGCGAGGGCGGGCTGCGGCTGCAGGCCAGGCTGCCAGCGTGAGCATTCCGCCACGACAGCTGCGGGTGGCCCTGGCCGACGACCAGGCATTGGTCCGCGCCGGGCTGCGCGCGCTGCTGGAACGGCACGGCGTGACCGTGGCGTTCGAGGCCGAAGACGGCCAGGGCCTGCTGGACGCGCTGCAGCTGCAGCCGGTGGACGTGGTCCTCAGCGACATCCGCATGCCCGGCCTGGACGGAATCACCGCCCTGCGCGAACTGCGCGAGGCCGGCGACCGCACGCCGGTGCTGCTGCTGACCACCTTCGACGACAGCGATCTGCTGCTGCACGCGCGCGAAGCCGGCGCGCAGGGCTTCCTGCTCAAGGACGCCGCACCGGAAGACCTGCACGAGGCGATCGTGCGCGTGGCCGCCGGCGAAACCCTGCTGGCCCCGGTCAGCACCGACCCGGTGCGCGCGCGCTACCGCTTCCATGACGACACACCGCCCAGCGACACCTTCGGCGAGCGCGAGGTGGCGATCCTGCGCCTGCTCGCCGGCGGCTACTCGAACAAGGAAATCGCGCGCACCCTGTTCCTGGCCGAAGGCACGGTGAAGAACTACGTATCCACCATCCTGGACAAGCTCGGCACGCGCGACCGCACCCGCGCGGTGCTGAAGGCGATCACGCTGCGGATCATCTGAGCGCGGCCGGCTACCGGCAGCCTTCAATACGAAGGGCCGCCCGTACTGCCTGACGCCAGTGCCCTGGCCTCAGCGCCTGACGTCGTAACGCCCCTCGCCGACCAGCGCTTCGACCTCCGCCTCGCTCACCAGGTTGAAGTCGCCGGGGATCGAATGCTTCAGGCAGCCGGCGGCCAGGCCGAAGCGGATCGTGCGCTCCGGCATCCAGCCATTGATGAGCCCGTGCAGTACGCCGGCGGCGAAGGCATCGCCGCCGCCGATGCGGTCGACGATCGGGCCGACCTCCTCCTGCGGCGCCAGCACGGTGCCGGCGTCGCGGCCCACGAGCACGCCCGACAGCGCGTGCTGGTCGACATTGCGCGGCGTGCGGATGGTGCAGGCCAGCCACTGCAGGTGCGGGAACGCGGCGAACGCGTCGGCCGCGGCCGCTTCGATACGCTGCAGCGCTTCGGCCTGCGGGTACTGGCCGCCCAGGACCACGCCCATGTCGCGATGGTCGGCGAACAGCAGGTCGGCCTCGGCCATCAGCCCGGACAGGATCGCCTTTGCGTCGCCCTTCCACACCTCCCACAGCTTCGGTCGGAAGTTGCCGTCGAAGGACACCTTCACCCCCGCCTTGCGCGCGGCGCGCGCGGCGGCCAGGGCGGCGGCGGCGGTGTTCGCACCCAGCGCCGGGGTCACCCCGGACAGGTGCAGCCAGTCGGCGCCGCGCAGCAGAGCCGGCCAGTCGTAGGCATCGGCGGCGGCCACGGCGAAGGCCGAGCCGGCGCGATCGTAGAGGACCTCGGCCGGACGATGGATCGCGCCCGGGGCGAGGAAATACAGGCCCATGCGGCCAGGCGCCCGGCGCACGCCCTGCGTGTCCACGCCATGGCGGCGCAGTTCACCGGCGGCGGCCTCGCCCAGGGCGTTGTCGGCCACGGTGCCGACCATCCGCACCTGGTGGCCGAAGCAGGACAGGGACACCCCGACATTGGCCTCCGCGCCACCGATGGACGCCTCCAGCCGCGGGCCCTGCAGCAGCTTCTCCCGCCCCGGCGCGGCCAGGCGCAGCAGCAACTCACCGAAACACACGACGTGCGCCATTGCTTCCTCCCGGCAGGCCGATCCAGTACCGCAGGGGCACCGATGTTGGCCTGCCCCACGTCGGAGCAGGCCGATGACTATCGGTGTCATCCTAGCCGACACGCGGGCGCGGCGCAGGCCCTGTCCGTGCTGCGCTGCAAGATGATGCGCCGGGCGGCTGGTGTTAGGTTCCCGTTTGACCAGCGGTGTCATCCGCTGGACGACCTGCCGATTCCCGAATCCGCACCAACCATTCTCTGGGAGGGGATATGAACAACCGGAACATCCGCCGGAAGACACCGGTTACCTTGCTGGCCGCCTCGATCGGGCTGGCCCTGTCGACACCGTTCGCGTTCGCCCAGGAAGCCGCCGCCCCGCAGGACCCGGCCACGGAGGCGGCATCCGGACAGGCCACCGACCTCGATACCGTGGTCGTCACCGGCTACCGCGCCAGCCTCGAGCGGGCCATCGACATCAAGCGCGGCGAAGCCGGCGTGGTCGACGCGATCGTGTCCGAGGACATCGGCAAGTTCCCCGACCTGAACCTGGCCGAATCGCTGCAGCGCATCCCGGGCGTGGTCATCACCCGCGACGGCGGCGAAGGCCGCAACATCTCCGTGCGCGGCCTGGGCCCGGACTTCACCCGCGTGCGCATCAACGGCATGGAGACGATGGCCACGGTCGGCAGCACCGACCAGAACGGCGGTACCAGCCGCAGCCGCGGCTTCGACTTCAACGTGTTCGCCTCGGACCTGTTCTCGCAGCTGATCGTGCGCAAGACCGCATCGGCCGACGTCGAGGAAGGCTCCCTCGGCGCCACCGTCGACCTGGTCACCGCGCAACCGTTCGACTTCGACGGCTTCACCGCCGCCGCCAGCGCCCAGGCCAGCTACAACGACATGGCCGGTGCCGCGACGCCGCGCTTCGCCGGCCTCATCTCCAACACCTGGGCCGACGGCAAGTTCGGCGCGCTGCTCTCGGTCGCCTACTCCGAGCGCGAGGTGCTGGAGGAAGGCACCGGCAGCGGCCGCTGGGCCAACGGCCTGAGCAATGGCGGCTTCAATGCCGGCTCGACGTTCACCGACGCGCTCGCGGCCGACGTCTTCCATCCGCGCTTCCCGCGCTACACCTGGATGAAGCACGAGCAGGAACGCACCGGCATCACCGGCTCGCTGCAGTTCCGGCCCAGCGACCGCACCGAGTTCTCGCTGGACGCGCTGTACTCGAAGATCGACGCCACGCGCAACGAGAACTACATCGAGGCGATCTCGTTCAGCCGCAGTGCCGCCCAGGGCGGCAAGCCGGAGACCATCGTCCGCGACGGCTACATCGACCCGTCCACCGGCGCGCTGATGTACGGCCTGTTCGACGGCGTCGACGTGCGCGCCGAGAACCGCTACGACGAATGGAACACCGAATTCATGCAGGTCGGCCTGAGCGGCGAGCACGAGTTCAGCGACGCGTTCACCCTCAGCGGCAGGATCGGCCGTTCGACGTCGGAGCACGAGAATCCGATCCAGACCACGATCATGATGGACAAGCTGAACGTCGACAACTACAGCTACGACTACCGCGGCAACAAGTGGGCACCGGTGCTCGACTACGGCTTCGACCCGACCAGCCCGAACGGCTGGACGCTGTCCACGATCCGCATGCGCGCCAACCAGGTGAAGAACGAGTTCGATACCGCGCAGCTGGACTTCAACTGGAGCATCAGCCCGGGCTTCCGCCTGAAGGGCGGCATCCAGTCGCGGGACTACACCTTCACCGCGCGCGAGCAGCGCCGCGCCGCGAACGAGGCCACCGTGCCGAACTTCGCCGACGGCACCCGCATCGTCCCGGTCGACATGACCCAGCTGGCCAGCCTGAGCGGCGTCAATGGCTCGCCGGGCACCTGGGTGGTGCCCAACTTCAACGGCATCGCCGACTACTTCGACATCTTCAGCGGCGAGGGCACCTGGGCGTTCAGCCCGTTCGCGGCCAGCAACCGCGACGTGAACGAGAAGAACCACGGCGCCTACCTGATGGGCGAGTTCTCCACCGACCTGGGCAACGTGCCGTTCTCCGGCAACTTCGGCCTGCGCTACGTGCGCACCGAGCAGCACACCGTGGGCATGAACAACTCGCTGGTGACCTTCCCGTACGACCGCGAGTACAGCGACACGCTGCCGTCGATGAACCTGGTGGCCGAGGTCATGCCCGACCTGCTGATCCGCTTCGGCGCGGCCAAGGTGATGAGCCGCCCGGGCCTGTTCCAGCTCAGCGCGGTGCCCGTGGTCAGCGTCAGCGGCGGTGCGCGCACCGTCACCGGCGGCAACCCGAACCTGGATCCGATCCGCGCCGACACCTACGACCTGACCGCCGAGTGGTACTTCCAGGACAGTGCGCTGCTGAGCCTGGGCCTGTTCTACAAGGACATCGAGAGCTTCGTGCAGACCAGCCGCGAGGTGCGGCCGTACTCCGACAGCGGTCTGCCGATCAGCTGGCTGCCCAGCGACATCAGCCCGAACGACGACTTCGTGTTCTCGGTGCCGGTCAACACGCCGGGTGGCCCGCTGAAGGGGCTGGAGGCGAACTACATCCAGCCGTTCACCTTCCTGCCCGGCAACTGGAGCAACCTGGGTGTGCAGCTGAACTACACGTTCGTGGACTCGCAGATCCAGTACGTCACTTCCTCTGGCGCCAACTCGCTCAACACGGACCTGACGGGCCTGTCGCGCCATGCCTGGAACGCGACGCTGTTCTACGAAGGCGCCAGGTTCGCCGGCCGCATCTCGGCCACCAACCGCGACAACTACCTGATCCAGGTGCCGGGCACCGAGCAGGGCTTCACCAGCGACGTGCATGGCCAGAACGGCACCACCCTGATCGACGCCTCGCTGCGCTACAAGCTGAGCGACCAGATCGAGGTCAGCCTGGAGGGCATCAACCTGACCGACGAGCCCTCGCTGGAGTCGTGGGTCGGCGCCAACTCGCAGCTGCCGCTCGACTACAGCGTGACCGGCCGCCAGTACCTGCTGGGCATCCGCTACAAGTTCTGATCCGGCGGGTGAACGAACGGGCCGGGGCGGCGTTGCCGCCCCGGCCTTTTTTCTGGTTCCATCCAGATGGCCGCTGATGCAAGCCCGGGGCTGCCGCGATGCGATCCATGCCGCCTGGAATACCTGGAAGTCCGATCCGATGAGTGAACCGACCCCCCCGCGCCGTTGCGCGGGCCTGCTGGCCGCCCTCCTTGCCATGCCGGTCCTGGCTTCCGCTGCCGATGCCGGTCCGCAACTGCTGTTCCGGGTCTCGGCAGACGCCGGCTTCGTCGCCGACCATGCCGGCGGCGATGCGGTTCCCAACTTCCAGGACAAGGTGCGGATCGTCCCCACCGGGGTGCAGGGCGGGGCGATCGAATGGGCCGATGACGGCGTGCTGGCATGGAACGCGCCGGGCAACATCTTCGCCGAACGCGGCACGCTTTCCTTCTTCTGGCGCCCGCGCTACGCGGTGGGCGAGGCGCCGTTCGTGATCTTCCGCGTCGGCTACGCCGACCACAGCAGCTGGGACATGGCCTGGCTGCGGATCGACTGGAACGGGCACGGCTTCGACGCCTTCGTCACCGACGCCAACCTGGCGCGCACCCGGGTCTCGTTCAGGCTCGATGCAATGCCGGACGCGAAGTCGTGGACCCACCTGGCCTTCGCCTGGGACGAAACGCAGGGCGTGCGCCTGTACCTGGACGGCAAGGAAGTGGCGAGGGTCGACGCCACCGCCGACTACGACGCCGCGCTCGACCAGCTCGGCCTCGCCGGCCGGGTGATGGCGCCGTACCAGGTGCAGAGCCGCTACAACTTCCTGCGCGGCAGCGACTTCGACGAGATCCGCGTATACGACCGCATGCTCGACGGTGCCGGCGCCGCCACCCTGGCCCGCCGCGGCGACCTGGCCGCGGCCAGTCCGGCCAGCGCGGTGGCCGTCGGCGAAGCCGCGCGCCGCAACGCCTGGAACCACCGCTACGGCTGGGAGCACGGCAAGGCGCCGCCGGCGCTGGCCACCGCAAGCACTTCGATCCGCCACGTCGGCTTCGACGACGTGAAGGACCTCAAGCAGTGGATGTGGAAGGGCAGCGACGGCATTCCCGAGACCACCTGGCCGGGGGTGTACAACCGCTCGCGCCTGCCCGGCCGCAACGACTACTTCCAGCTGCCGGACTGGAACACCTACGTCGAGGGCGGCAAGGCGCTGGACCTGGCGATGCCCGACGAGCCGTTCAACCGCATCGAGATCCGCGGCGCCGCCTATGGCAAGGCGACGTACGGCGCCGACCCCGGCCACCAGCAGCCGCTGTTCGAGCGCCCGCAGGGCATCGTCCGCAGCGTCGACCAGTTCGCCGCCCGCCGCGGCGGCCACCTGCGCTTCACCAACACCACCCGGGAAACCCCGATCCAGGAGATCTGGGCCTACAACGTCACCGACGCGGCCGAGCCGGAAGGCACGCTCAAGCAGACCTACGTGATCGACAGCAAGGCGCTGCCCGATTACGGCAACGTGCAGGCGCTGCGCGGCTACATCGACGGCCGCTTCCTGCCGGCGCGACGCAGCACGGTGATGGCGCTGCCCAGCGGCGCCGGCGCGCGCAGGCGCAGCGACGCGCTCGCGCCCGCGGACGGCGGCCTGCCGGCCGTGCCCGAGCCGATCGTGCACGTGCTGGTCCCCTCCGGCGTCGGCGACGCGCCGGCGGCGCAGCCGCTGATCCGCAGCTGGGCCTACAGCTGGGAGAACATGTACGACGGCCTCGACGGCATCGCCATCGACCTCCCCGCACTGGACCTGCCGGCCGTGCAGGACGGGCTGATCCCGCTCAACATCCGGGTCAAGGACCCGATCTGGCCGGCGCGCGACATGATCGACGTCTCGGTGGCGGTGAAGCCCGGCCAGAAGCGCACGCTGTGGCTGGACCTGCGCGACCGCATCCTCACCGCCGACAGCCTGTGGCTGAGCGTGGCCGCGGCCGCGCCGGGCTTCGACGCGCGTTCGCTCGACGGCGCGCAGGTCCGGCTGGTGTTCAAGGATCGCGCCGAAGCGAAGAAGCAGCACCTCGCCGACCGCTTCAACCAGGTGCGCGACAACTGGGGCTTCCTGGTCGAGGAGCACACCACCTCCAAGCGCCAGCGCCTGTACGCGCGCGTGTACGCCGACCTCAGCGACCTGCTGCGGGTGGACCCGGACCACGAGCAGGGCCGCCAGTACTGGAACTACATCAGCTACAACAGCCAGGGCCGGCCGCCGTTCGTGCAGCCGCAGCCGCCGAAGGGCGTGCCGCTGTGGGCATTCCGCCAGGTCCGGGACCTGGGCTACGTGCGCCGCTTCGTCGAGTGGTGGATCGACAACCGCCAGGTGGAGTACGGCGATTTCGGAGGCGGCCTGTCCGACGATTCGGACCTGGTGCAGCAGTGGCCGGGGCTGGCACTGATGGGAGTGATGCCCGACCGGCTCAACGATTCGTTGACCGCGGTGTCCGACGCGATCTACCGCAATGAAATGTTCGCCAACGGCCTGAGCGCGATCGAGACCGACGAGCTGCACTCCTACGAGGAGGGCATCAATGCCAACAGCGCGATGCTCTACCTCAACTGGGGCGACCCGCTCACCGTCGAGCGGCTGATGGAAACGGTGCGCGCCTTCGACGAGCGCATCATCCTGCCCAACCCGCAGGGCCACCTGCTGTTCTCCAGCAACTGGTTCGGCGGCAACAAGGTCTACCGCGACCCGAACTGGCAGTGGCAGAAGCCGTATTCGTTCCCGGCGCTGCACCCGGCCTACCTGCTCGGCGACTTCAACGCCGACCCGACCGGGCGCAGGCTGGTCACCGGCCTGGCCGACGGCTACCTGGCCCACGCCTATACCGCCGAGGACGGCGCGTGGGTGCTGCCCAACGAGATCCACTGGGAAACCGGCAAGACCCGCGGCGGCGAACTGATCCACGGCTCCGGCGGCGGCGACACCATGCACCTGTTCTGGACCGCCTGGCGCTGGACCGGCGACCAGCGCTTCCTGCGCGCGCTCGACTACCGCGCCGACCGCAGCGGCCCGGCAAGCCTGGGCAACCTCGGTGAGAACTTCCTCGGCGTGCTCGGTCGCGAAGGCGACTGGGGCGCGAAGCTGCGCGAGCAGGCCGACAAGGGCGACGCCGGATTCGCCGCGCTGGCCGCCTGGCAGCTCACCGGCGACAAGAAGTACCTGGAAGCGCTGCATGCCGAGGGCATCGAAATGAAGGCGCTGCGCGAATACATGGTCACCGAGGGCCACTGGTGGTCGGACCGCGTCGAGGCGCCGAGCGAGTTCCTGCAGCGCGAGCGCCTGGGCGGCGTGGCGCTGAAGCGCAACCAGTCCTGGCCGGGCCACACCGTGAGCTGGCGCTTCGCCGAGGAGAGCGGCGCCGAGCAGGTCGCGATCCTGGTGCCGGATCCGCGCCGCGACCGCGTCAAGGTGATCGGCTTCAACCTCGGCGACACGCCGCTGAACGCGACCATGACCGGCTGGAACGTCGACGCCGGCACCTGGCGCATGACCTCGGGCATCGACCGCGACGGCGACGACCGCATCGACGGCAAGGCCGCCACGCGCGAATTCCCGCTGGAGAAGAGCGCTTCGGTGGACGGGGTGTTCCCGCCGATGCGGACGGTGGTGATGGAGTTCGAACTGGTGGAAAAGGGCACGCCGGTGGAGACCCGCGCGGACCTGGGCATCGGCCGCGGCGACGTGCGCGTGGCCGGCGACGCGGTGGAAGTGACCGTGCACAGCCTGGGCCATGCCGGTACCGGCGCCGGCTACGCGGTGCTGGAGGACGCGCGCGGCCGCGAACTGGCGCGCGTGGCGGTGCCGGCGATGACCGCGCCGCTGGACCTGCAGCCGAAGACCACGGGGGTGTCGCTGCCGCTGGGCGGCCGCAGCGCGGACGGCCTGTACGTGCGCGTGGCGCTGGAAAGCGACGCCGAGGAAATCACCCGCCTCAACAACCGCCGTGCCGTCCAGTGACGCACGGCGGCACGGATGGCGCGCAGCCCCCTGTAGGTAGGAGCCTGCATGAGGGCGACCCGATGCCCCCTGATCGCCGCTGCATTCAACGCGTTGGGAACACCTGAAGGCATGCGCCTTGGCGACTTCCTGCCGCCTCGGGTCGCCCTCATGCGGGCTCCTACAAGGGCAGCGCCTGCATTACGGCAACGGGAACGATCGCCGATACCAGCCAGATGGCCACGCGTTTGAGCAGTGCGGTATCCGCCGTGCCGTCCGCGGTGGTCGGCTGCTGTCCGAAGCCGACCACGAAGGCGTGGGCCGGCAGCGCGACCACCAGCAGGAAGGCCACGATCCAGTTCAGCGTGTCATCACCCAGGTGCGGCCATATCCGCGGCATCGCCACGCTCGTGAACACGCCTGCCAGCGCCGCCGTCAGCGGTGTCGCGGTGATCCTCATGCCGTGCTCTCCCTCCCGCCGTCGCGGGAAGTCTACAGGCCACCACCACCGCGGCACGATGGACGCGTGTGGCCCGCCATCCCCCTGCTTCTGAGAACAAGAACATGGTCGCGCACTTCTCCCACGCTCTCGCCCTGGCTTCGCTGCTGCTGCTTCCGGCCCTGGCCGGCGCCGCCGACACCCCCGCCAGCCACTGGAAACGCGGCATCGAACACCAGCGCCAGGCCGACCTGGGCGATGGCACCTTCCTCAACCCGGTGTTCGCCGGCGACCGGCCCGACCCGTCGGTGCTCAAGGACGGCGACGACTACTACCTGACCTCGTCCTCGTTCGACGCCTATCCCGGCCTGCCGATCTGGCACTCGCGCGACCTGGTCAACTGGGTGCCGCTGGGCCATGCGATCACCAGGAACGTCGGCTCGATCTGGGCGCCGGACATCGTCAGACACGGCGACCGCTACTACATCTACTTCCCGGCCCGCACCGGTGGCACCGAAGGCGGCACCCGCAGCAACTACGTGGTCTGGGCCGACGACATCCGTGGCCCGTGGAGCGAGCCGGTCGACCTCGGCCTGGGCAAGTACATCGATCCGGGCCACGCGGTCGGCGAGGACGGCAGGCGCTACCTGTTCCTGTCCGGCGGCGACTACGTGCAGCTGTCCGACGACGGCCTGAGCGTGGTGAGCGAGCCGAAGCACGTGTACGACGGCTGGAAGTACCCCGAGAGTTGGGACGTGGAGGCCTACGCCCAGGAAGGCCCGAAGATCCACAAGCGCGGCGACTGGTACTACATGACCACCGCCGTGGGCGGCACCGCCGGCCCGCCGACCGGGCACATGGTGATCACCGCGCGCTCGAAGTCGATCCACGGGCCGTGGGAGAATTCGCCGCACAACCCGATCGTGCGCACCGTCGACCGCAGCGAACCGTGGTGGTCTCGCGGCCACGCCACCGTGGTCGAGGGCACCGACGGCCGCTGGTGGATGATCTACCACGGCTACGAGAACGGGTACTGGACGCTGGGCCGGCAGGCGCTGCTCGAACCGGTCGAGTGGACCGATGACGGCTGGTTCGTGGCCAGGGGCGGCGACCTCGGCCAGCCGTTGAAGAAGCCCAGCGGCACGTCCGCCGGCCCGCACGGGATGGCGCTGTCGGATACGTTCGACGGCACGCGACTGGGCCACCAGTGGTCGTTCTTCAATCCCGCCCGCGACGAATACAGGCGGCTGTCCTTCGGCAACGGCGCCATGGCCGTGCAGGGCAAGGGCAAGACCCCGCGCGACAGCTCGCCGCTGACCGTGATCGCCGGCGACAAGGCCTACCAGTTCGAAGTGGAGATGGAGATCGAGCCGGGCGCCATCGGTGGCGCGCTGCTGTTCTACAGCGACCGCCTGTACGTGGGGGTGGGCAGCAACGGCGAGAAGTTCGTCATGCACCGCTACGGCCAGGAGCGTCCGGTCGAGGGCCTGGCGCCCGGCAAGGGCGGCAGGCTCTGGCTGCGGGTGACCCACAACCAGCACATCGTCACCTTCCACACCAGCACCGACGGCAGGACCTGGGAGAAGTACCCGGTGCAGATGGAGGTGTCCGGCTACCACCACAACGTCGCCGGCCAGTTCCTGGCGCTGAAGCCGGCGATCTACGCCGCCGGTGACGGCAAGGTCCACTTCCGCGACTTCCGCTATCGCGCCCTGGACTACTGAGCGTCGCTCCCGCTCCCGCGCTCTTCTGTAGGAGCTCCCTTCAGGGGCGACCCGACCCCGCTGGAAGGCACTGCATTCAACGCGCAACCTCCGGATCGGTCGCCTTGAACGCGGCCTGCGTCCAGCCTCCTCGGGTCGCCCCTGAAGGGAGCTCCTACAACAGGAACGGCTACATCGTGCCGCGCTGGATGAAGGGTGCCTGCTGCCAGAAGCGGCGTTCGGCGCCGCGCGGATCGTCGGCCAAGCTCGCCGGCAGGTCGAACAGCATCGTCTGCCGCCGCGCCATCGAGTACGGTTCCCAGCGCGCCAGGCCGCGATGGTTCGGATCGCCATGCCGCGCCAGCGCCAGCAGCGCGTCGCTCATCCGGTCGGCCATCGCCTGCGCATCGGCGCCATCGCCGGTGCGCGAGCCGGGCTGGCGCACGTTGTCGAACACCAGCGGGATGTCGAGGGTGTGGAAGGCGCGGAACCTGCCTTCGTCCAGCGGCGAGCCCCAATCCAGCTGGTAGGCCCAGGTCGGTGCGCTGCCGGCCGGCTGGCGCGCCCGCGCCTCCAGCTCCTCGACCGCGCCTCGCCAGGAGCGGCCGGCGGTGGTCGCGGCGAAGAACACTTCCGACGGGGTGTAGTGCGGATACAGGCGCCGGTATTCGGCCACCACCAGGTCGACCCGGAGGTCGACGAACTGCTGTTTTTCCAGGCGGGCCGGCAGCGCGTCCCAGGTGAGCGCGAAGTTCTGCGGATCGTTGCCGAGGAAGGCGCGGGTCTCGTCGCGGGTGTTGCCGACGACCATCGGGATCGCGGCCGACTGCGCCGGCGCATCGGGCCAGAACGGGTGCCGCGGCAGCACCTCGCCGTCCATCACCGGGCCGAAGTACAGGCGCGTCTCCTCGATCCGCGAGAAGTCGCGCGCGCCGGTGCCCTCCAGGATCGCCTCCGTAGGCAGCGCACGCAGCCGTGCCAGCGCGTCCGCGGCGGCCGGATCGATCCCGACCGTCTCCAGGAACCGCTGCGCGCGTTGCATCGCCGCGCGCGGGCCGGCGGCGGTGACCTGCTGCCCGCTCATGGTCCATGCCTTGTGGAACAGCCCGCGCGCGGCCGGCATCGCCATCAGCGTGGCGATCTTGGCGCCACCGCCGGACTGGCCGAACACGGTCACGTTGCCGGCGTCGCCGCCGAACCCGGCGGCGTTGTCGCGCACCCACTGCAGCGCCAGCACCAGGTCGAGCTGCCCGGCGTTGCCCGAGGTCGAATAGCCCGGCCCGCCGAGCAGGCCCAGGTACAGGTAGCCGAATGCGTTGAGCCTATGGTTGACGGTGACCACCACCACGTCGCCGCGCCGGCACAGGCGCGTGCCGTCGTACAGCGCATCGCTGCCCGAGCCGGTGTCGTAGCCGCCGCCATGGAAGTAGACCAGCACCGGCCGCTTGCCGCCGTCGCGCAGGCCCGGCGTCCACACGTTGAGGAACAGGCAGTCCTCGCTGCCCGGGCCGTCGTTGCCGCGCTGCGGCGCCGAGGCGGCGTAGTCCAGCGCATCGGCCACCTCGCGCCAGGGCGCCGGCGGGCGAGGCGCCAGGAAGCGCGTGGCCGCGGTGTCGGCGCCATAGCGGATGCCCTTGAACACGCTCACGCCCTGGCGCGACATGCCACGCACGGGCCCGCTGCGGGTGCGCGCGATCACACTGCCGTCGCCGCCGGCGAACGCCCGCGGCGCGGCGCCGGCCAGCACGAGGCCGGCGCCAAGGCCGGCCGCCTGCAGCAGGCGGCGGCGTTGCGGATCGGTGGCCGCGTCCGTCGATGCCGTGGCGAGGGTGGGATGTCGTTCCAGGGTCATCGCTCGCTCCGGGGGAAAGTGGCCGCCGCGGGCGCCGGCGACTGCGCATCGCCGGCCGGCGCGTGCGCCCGGATCCAGTCGATCGCCAGCCGCGGCCACGACGCCAGCGTGCCGTGTGCCTCGCGCACGCCGAAGCCATGGCCGCCGTGCGCGTAGAGATGGGTTTCGTGCTCGATGCCGGCCTGGCGCAGCGCCGCCTCGAACAGCAGGGTGTTCTCGACCGGCACCGCCGGATCGTCCTGAGCGTGCAGCAGGAACACCGGCGGGGGGCGCGCATCGACCCGGTGCTGCAGCGAATACGCCCGCACCGAGGCGGCATCCGGCGCATCGCCGAGCAGCCTTTGGCGCGAGCCCGGGTGCGCATGCGCGCCCATGTCGATCACCGGATAGACCAGCACCGCGTAAGCCGGGCGCGCGTCCAGCGCATCGGCCGTGTCCACCGGCGCATATACGCGCTCGCCGTGGCGGGTGGCCAGGCTGGCCGCGACATGGCCGCCGGCGGAGAAGCCCATTACTCCGACGCTGTCCGCGTCCAGGCCCCACTCGGCCGCATGCCGCCGGATCAGCCGCATCGCCCGCTGCGCGTCGGCCAGTGGCACGTCGCGCCCGCCACGATGCCCTTCGCCGGGCAGCCGGTACTGCAGTACGAACAGGGTCAGGCCGCCGTCCCGGGCGAACGCCGGCACCAGGGCGCTGCCCTCCCTGTCCAGGACCACGCGCTGGTAGCCACCGCCGGGAACCACCAGCAACGCGCGCCCGTCCGGCCGGGCGGGGCGGTACACGGTCAGCGAGGGTGCGATGACGCCGTCGACGTAGCGGTCCGGCACAGCCGGATCGACACCGCGTTCGACGATGCGCGGGGCCAGCGCCAGGCCTTCCGATCCCGGCGCCGGGCCGGGCCAGAGCGGCACCTGCGCCGACGGGAGGCTACCGGCCAGGGCCGGGACACCCAGGGTGGAAAGGGCGGTTGCCGCGCACAGCGCTCCCATCCGAATGCGGGCGTGCATCCGCGCGCGCATGCGCCCGAGGAGCCGCTGGATCGACTGCATGGAAGCCTCCATCTGATGTTGCGTTGCAGCGTGCAGTGGCGCATTGACGCAGTGCACATTGCGGCATGACACCGGTTTACCATATACAGCTCCGGCGCCCGCTGTCGATCCGCGGTGCAACACACTACGAGCCTATTCCTGGGGAGACATCTTGAGCACTGTCACAGGCCACAAGGACGATGCGCCGGCGCCGCCGGAACTGTCGGCCATCGCGGACCGCTTCGTCGCCGCGCGCCGGCGTGGCGTGGCGCTCGAAGCCTTTCCAGGCGTGATTCCCGCGGATCTGGTCAGCGCCTACCGGGTGCAGGACCTGGCGATCGCGCAGTGGCCCGACCAGGTGGTCGGCTGGAAGGTCGGCTACATCGCCGCCGAGCGTCGCGACGCCTCCGGGGACGAGCGCCTGCTCGGCCCGATCTTCTCCCGGCAGCTGCGAAATGTCACCGGTGGCAGCATGCCTATCCCGGTGTTCGTGGGCGGCTTCGGCGCGGTCGAGGCCGAGTACGTGCTGCGCCTGCTGGCCGACGCGCCGGAAGGCAAGCTGGACTGGACTCCGGACGAGGCGGCGGCCGTGCCGGCAACCCTGTACATCGGCGTGGAAGTGGCCAGCAGCCCACTGGCGACGATCAACGAGCTCGGCCCGCGGGTGGTCGTGTCCGACTTCGGCAACAACAACGGCCTGGTCCTGGGCGCGGAAGTCCCGGACTGGACCGCGCTGGAGGACTCGGCGCTGCTGGCCGAGACCTTCATCGACGACGCCAGCGTCGGCAGCGGCGGCGCCTCGCGCCTGCCCGGCGGCCTGCGCGCTGCGTTCGCCTTCGCCCTGTCGCGCTCGGCGCGCCGCGGCCGCCCGCTGAAGGCGGGCGAGTACGTCGCCACCGGCAACGCCACCGGCATCCACGACATCGCCGCCGGGCAGCGCGCCCGCGTCGTGTTCCAGGGCCATGGCACCCTGGACTGCCACGCCGTGCCCGCCGCCGAGGAGGTTCCCGCATGAGCCATGGCCTGACCCGGCGGCGCCTGCTGCTGGGCGGTGCCAGCGCCGCCTGCGCGCTGCCGCTGGCCGCGGCCGGGCGCGCGTTCGCCGGCACCACCGGCAAGGTCGACGCCGCCGGCCACCGCGTGCTCACGGCCACCGACGTGCACGTGTCCGACTACCCGACCGTGGAAGCGGTGCGCTGGATCGGCCAGACCCTGGAGCGCGAGACCGGCGGCCGGCTGACGCTGCGCCTGTACCACTCCGGCCAGCTCGGCCGCGAGGCCGAGGCGATCGACATGGCCCGCTACGGCGTGATCGACATCACCCGGGTGTTCTCCGGCGCGCTCAACAACGCCTTCCCGCTGACCCAGGCGCTGTGCCTGCCGTACGTGTTCGATTCGATCGGGCACATGCGCCGGGTGATCGACGGCGACGTCGGCGAAGAGGTGCTGCGCAGCTTCGAGACCCGCGATCTGGTCGGCCTGGCGATCTACGATTCCGGCGCGCGCTGTTTCTACAACACCAGGCGCCCGATCGTGGAGCCGAAGGACCTGCACGGCATGAAGATGCGCGTGGCCGCCTCGGACATCTTCATCAAGCTGGTCCGCCTGCTCGGCGCCAACCCGACGCCGATGTCGCTGGGCGAGACCTTCTCGGCGATGGAGACGCACATGATCGACGGCGCCGAGAACAACATGCGCAGCTTCCATTCCAGCCGCCACTTCGAGGCGGCCGGGTTCTGGTCCGAGACGCGCCACTCCTACGCGCCGGACGTGCTGGTCATGTCGCGCGCCAGCTTCGTCTCGCTCTCGCCGGCCGACCGCGAACTGCTGGTCCGCACCGCGCGCGAATCGGTGCCGGTGATGCGCGCCAAGTGGGACGAGTCCGAAGGCGTGGCGCGCGCGGCGGTGCTGGAGCACGGCATCCAGGCCAACGAAGTCGACATGCCCGCGTTCCACAAGGCCGCCCAGCCGCTGCTGGACGAGTACCACCGCAAGCCCGAAATCGAAGCCCTCTACCGTCGCATCCGCGACCTCGCCTGAACCGGACCCATGACCGAGACCGCATCCACCGTCCCGGCCAGCCCCGCGCAGCGCGCGCTGGACCGGCTTGCCGGCATCGCCATCGCCATCGCCGCCGCCGCCCTGGTCGGACTGGTGGTGGTGCAGGGCTGGCAGGTGTTCGCCCGTTACGTCATCAACGATTCGCCGAGCTGGACCGAGCCGGTCACCCTGCTGCTGCTGGCCACGGCGATGAGCCTGGGCGCCGCCGCCGGCGTACATACCCGCCGCCACTTCGGTTTCTTCCTGTTGCACGACCATGTCCGGCCGGCGATCCGCAAGGCCATCGACGTGGTCGTGGCTCTGGTGATCGCCGGCATCGGCGCGGTGATCGCCTGGTGGGGCGCGATCCTGCTGTTCGACGGCCTGGGCATCCGTGCCGCCGGCGCCCACCTGCCGCAGAGCATCAACTACCTGCCGCTGTCGCTGGGCGGCGCGCTGATGGTGCTGTTCGCGATCAACCAGCTGGTCCAGGGGCTGGCGCGGAAGGCGCCGGCCGCGCCGCAACCGGCGCCGCAGGACGGAGACCTCTGATGGCCATCGCCCTGCTTTTCCTCGTCTTCGCGGTGCTGCTGGTGATCGGTGTCCCGGTCGCCTTCGCCCTGGCCGCCGCCTCGCTGGTCGCGCTGCTGTACCTGGACCTGCCCTCGGTGGTGATGGTCCAGCAGATCTCCGCCGGCTCCGGCTCGGCCTCGCTGATCGCGATCCCGCTGTTCATCTTCGCCGGAGAGATCATGATGCGCGGCGGCATCTCCGAGCGCCTGATCGCGCTGGCCTCCTCGCTGGTCGGCCGCCTGCGCGGCGGCCTGGGCCAGGTCTCGATCCTGTCCTCGCTGTTCTTCGGCGGCGTGTCCGGATCGGCGATCGCCGACGTCTCGGCGGTGGGCGGCACGATGATCCCGCAGATGGTCAAGCGCGGCTACGACCGCGACTTCGCCGTCAACGTCAGCATCACCGCCGCCCTGGTCGCGCTGCTGGTGCCGCCGTCGCACAACCTGATCCTGTTCTCGGCCGCGGCCGGCGGCGGGCTGTCGATCGCCCGGCTGTTCGCCGCGGGGATCATGCCGGCGCTGCTGATGACCGTGGTGCTGATGGTCACCGGCTACGTGGTCGCGCGCCACCGCGGCTACGGCACCGAACCGTTCCCGGGCTGGCGTGCGGTACTGGTGCGGCTGGTGTCGGCGCTGCCCGGCCTGGGCCTGGTCGCGCTGATCTTCGTCGGCATCCGCGCCGGCATCTTCACCGCGGTGGAATCGGCGGCGATCGCCGTGGTCTACGCGCTGCTGGTCACGGTCGTCCTGTACCGCCAGCTGCGCCTGCGCGAGTTCCTCGAGACGGTCGTGCATGCCGCGCGCAGCACCGGCGTGATCCTGTTCGTGATCGCCACCGCGGCGGTGTTCGGCTGGCTGCTGGCCTACCTGCAGGTGCCGGCGGCGGCGGTCGAGTTCCTGCAGTCGTTCGCGCACAGCAAGTACATGGTGCTGCTGATGATCGTGGTCATGCTGCTGCTGCTGGGCACGTTCATGGACCTGGCGCCGATGATCCTGATCTGCACGCCGATCTTCCTGCCGGTGGCCAAGGCCTACGGCATCGACCCGATCCACTTCGGCCTGGTGCTGGTCCTGACCGGCGGCCTCGGCCTGGTCACCCCGCCGGTGGGCTCGGTGCTGTTCATCGGCACGGCGATCGGCAAGATCAGCGTCGGCGAGAGCATGCGCACGATCTGGCCGTTCTGGCTGGCCGGGCTGGGGGTGCTGCTGGTGGTGACATTCGTCCCGCAGCTCTCGCTCTGGCTGCCGGGCGTGCTCGCCTGACCTTGTTTCCTGCGCCCGGCCAGCGGCCGGGCGCAACCGGGGCCCCGGCTCCGGCTAGAATCGACCGATCCCTCCAGCGACCACCTCCATGCCCGCGCGCCCCACCTCCGCTACCCCGAATGGCCGGCTCGCCTCCGGCAAGGCCGCGACCATCAACGACATCGCGCGGCTGGCCGGGGTCTCGAAGAAGACGGTCTCGCGGATCATCAACCACTCGCCGCTGGTGCGCAAAGACACCCGCGAGAAGGTCGAGGCGCTGATGCGCGAGGTCGGCTACACGCCCGATCCGCTGGCACGCGGCCTGGCCTTCCGCCGCTCGTTCCTGATCGGCATGGTCTACGACAACCCCACCGCGCAGTACATCGTCGACATGCAGTACGGCGCGCTGGACGCACTGCGCGAATCGGGCTTCGAACTGGTGGTGCACCCCTGCGACACCCGCAGCCCGGGCTATATCGACGGCGTGCGCCGCTTCGTCCAGCAGCAGAAGCTGCACGGGGTGATGCTGGTGCCGCGCGCCTCCGAGGACCAGAACCTGGTCGACATGCTGGCCGAGACCGGCTGCCGCTACACCCGCATCGTGCCGGTCGGCTTCGACGACCGCGACGGGCGCATGATCGTCACCCACGACCGCGACGGCGCGGCCGAGGCGGCCGACTACCTGCTGACCCTGGGCCACCGCGACATCGCCCTGATCACCGGTCCGCTGGCCTACCGCTCGGCGATCGAACGCACCGAGGGCTTCGTCGGCGTGCTGGCCCGGCGCGGGATCGAGGTGCCCAAGTCGCGGATCATCGAGGCCAGCTACACCTTCGAGTCCGGCGTGGCCGCGGCCGAGAAGCTGCTGGCCGGCAAGAACCGTCCCACCGCGATCTTCTGCGGCAACGACGAGATGGCCGCCGGCGTGTACAAGGTCGCCATGCGCGCCGGGATCAGCATCCCGCGCGACCTGTCGGTGATCGGCTACGACGACAGCCCGCTGGCCGCGCGGCTGTGGCCGTCGCTGACCTCGGTCCGCCGCCAGACCCGCGACACCGGCCGGATCGCAGCCAGCATGCTGATCCGCACCGACAACGCGCCGTTGCCGGTCGCCAGCGTGCGGCCGCACCTGATCGTCCGCGACTCCTGCCAGCCTCCGGGCTGACCCTCCACCCTCGTCCGTCCCGCCCGAATCCCGACGCGGGTTTTGCCGCAACGCGGAATGACACCGGTTACCGTCATTCGCTAGAATCGCCTTCCAAAGCCGTCGTCCAATGCACAGGCCAGAGCCGGGTTCCACCGCCCTGGCGCACCGCCCGAGGAGCCCGACTCGATGTACCAGAAGACCTACTACGCGACCCACCCCGGCGTCATGCAGGGCGCCAGCAACGACGAACTGCGCGACCTGTACCTGATCGGCGAGCTGTTCGCCGCCGACGAGGTGCGCCTGAACTACACCCACTACGAGCGCTTCGTGATCGGCGGCGCCGCCCCGGTGAACCAGGCCGTGTCGCTGCCGAAGCAGACCGAGCCGGCTTCGGCCGCGGGCAAGCCGTTCCTGGAGCGCCGCGAGCTGGGCGTGATCAACGTCGGCGCCGGCACCGGCACGGTGACCGTCGACGGCACCGCCTACACCCTGGGTCCGAAGGACGGGCTGTACGTGGCGATGGGCAGCGAGGAGGTGAGTTTCGCCTCGGCCGACGCCGCCAATCCGGCGAAGTTCTACCTGACGTCGACCCCGGCCCACGCGCGCTTCGAGACCAGGCAGCTGTCGATCAAGGACGCCGTGGCGCTGGAGCGCGGCGCGCTGGAGACCAGCAACGAGCGCACCATCTACCAGTTCATCGTCCCGGCCACCTGCCAGTCCTCGCAGCTGCTGCTGGGCCTGACCGTGCTCAAGCCCGGCAGCGTCTGGAACACCATGCCGCCGCACCTGCACGACCGCCGCAGCGAGGTCTACTTCTACTTCGACCTGGGCGCCAACGACCGGGTCTACCACTTCATGGGCCAGCCGGACCAGCAGCGCCACATCGTCATGCAGAACGACGAGGCGGTGGTCTCGCCGCCGTGGTCGATCCACATGGGCTCGGGCACCAGCAACTACGCCTTCATCTGGGCGATGGGCGGCGAGAACCTGGACTACACCGACATGAACGTGCTGGACATCTGCCAGCTGAAATGAGGTGACGCGCCACCGGTCCGCCGGTGGCGCGCACACGCGTAGAGCGGGGCTTGCCCCGCTGCTCTTCCCGTCAGCGCCGGGACATGGCCCGGCTTCTCCAAACGTGTTCAGCGGGGCAAGCCCCGCTCTACAAAAGGAACCGCACATGGCAAGCAACCCGTTCAGCCTGGAAGGCAAGGTCGCGCTGGTCACCGGCGCCAACACCGGCCTGGGCCAGGGCATCGCGCTGGCGCTGGCCGAAGCCGGCGCCGACATCGCCGCCGCCGGCATCGTTCCGGCCGATGAAACCGGCGAGAAGGTCCGCGCGCTGGGCCGCCGTTTCCTCAACATCGACGCCAACCTGATCAGTATCGAGCCGGTCGAGCGCATCGTCGCCGAAACCGTCGCCGGCCTCGGCGGACTGGACATCCTGGTCAACAACGCCGGCCTGATCCGCCGCGCCGACGCCGTCGAGTTCAGCGAGAAGGACTGGGACGACGTGATGAACGTCAACATCAAGTCCGCGTTCTTCATGTCGCAGGCCGCCGGCAGGCACTTCATCGCCCAGGGCAGCGGCAAGATCATCAACATCGCCTCGATGCTGTCCTTCCAGGGCGGCATCCGCGTGCCCTCGTATACCGCCTCCAAGAGCGGCATCGCCGGCATCACCCGGCTGCTGGCCAACGAGTGGGCGAACAAGGGCATCAACATCAACGCGATCGCCCCGGGCTACATGGCCACCGACAACACCGCGCAGCTGCGCGCCGACGAGGACCGCAGCAAGGCGATCCTCGACCGCATCCCGGCCGCGCGCTGGGGCGTGCCGGCCGACCTGGGCGGCACGGCGGTGTTCCTGGCCAGCAGTGCCGCGGACTACGTCAACGGCGCGGTGATCCCCGTCGACGGCGGCTGGCTGGCGCGCTGAGCCCGTCTCGGGTTCGAGCCTGCCACGGGCGCGCGGTCCTGGCGCCGCACTCTCTCTCCGCGCCCGCGGCAGGCGCTTTCCCGATCCAGGCCCCGTCCGGCACAGTTGCATGCCGGCGGGGCCTTTTTCTTGGAGTTGGAGCGAAATGATGCCGACCCGACTGCTGCTGACCGTGCTGCTGGCATGCAGCCTTGCGTTCCAGGCCCAGGCCGCGCCGCGCCGGGTGTTCATCGCCGGCGATTCCACCGCCGCCGAGTACGGCCCCGAGCGCGCGCGCCGCAACGGCTGGGGCCAGCAACTGCAGTCCTTTCTCGACCCGGCGTACTACGAAGTGCGCAACCACGCCGTCGGCGGACGCAGTTCGCGTGGCTTCGTCGAGGAAGGCCGGCTGGAGCCGATCGCCGGGGAGCTGCGCAAGGGCGACGTGCTGCTGGTCCAGTTCGGCCACAACGACGCGAAGGTCGAGGACCCGGCCCGCTACAACGAACCGCGGCAGGACTATCCGCAGTGGCTGATGCGCTTTGTCGCCCTGGCCCGCGAGCGTGGTGCGACCCCGATCCTGCTCACCCCGGTCTCGCGCAGGGTCTGGGACTTCGGTTCGCTGCTGGACACCCATGCCCGCTACAGCGACGCGGTGCGCGAACTGGCCGCGCGCGAGCAGGTCGCCCTGCTCGACCTCGACGCCAGCAGCAGTGCCTGGATCCGCGCGCTGGGCGACGAGGCTTCGAAACCGTACTTCGAGCACGTGCCCGAGCGCGGCGTGCGTGACGACACCCACTTCAGCATCGCCGGCGCGACCCTGGTCGCCTGCCTGGTGGTGCGCGACTGGAAGGCGCTGGATCCGCAACTGGCCGCGCACGTGGTGCGCGATACCGACTGCGGCGCCCCGGCCAGCGCACGCGCCGACCTGGCCGCGCAGAAGCATCCGTCCTCGGTGGTGCACGAGGCCGACTTCGCCCGGCAGCAGCCGGGACCGCACGGCGGGCCCGGCCGCACCACCGCCTATACGCTGTTCGCAGACGCGCCGGAACTGCCGTTCGTGATGCGCAAGCGGGTGCTGCACAAGGGCGCGGGCATCGGCCTGCACCAGCACCACAAGGACGAGGTCTATTACGTGGTGGGTGGCCGCGGCCGCTACGTGCTCGACGGCAAGGCCTACGACGTGGCCACCGGCAACGCGACGCTCACCCGCGCCGGCAGCACGCATGCGATCGAGCAAGTCGGCGAGGAAGACCTGGTCCTGCTGCTCGCCTATCCGGTGTCTTCACCGTGATCGCATCGACCGGTTCAGTCGGATGAAGTGTTCACAATTCTGAAGGTTTCCCCGTTTGTCCGGTTGTGGCCTGCCATGGCGTTAGATCGGAATACGACAGGGCATTCGTTGGACCGGGAAACAGCAGGCCGGGCGCACCACATCGCAGGTGCGCCGCGGGGGAACCAACGAGTCGAGTCGCACATGCAATCCGCCCTGTTCTGCCCGATCCGGTGATCGGCGCGATTCCGTGACCTGCCGCCGCCACTGGTGCGTCGGATCCCTGTCACGGAGCGATGGCAGGCTGTGCCGACGCTCGCCCCCCCGGGTGACCGTCATTGGGAGCATTCCCCGCAGTCGGATGACACAGGGTGCAGGAGCAAGGAACGATGGCGGCAGTTCCGGAAGTACGATCCCGTTGCATGATCTGGCTCGGCCGGCCCACAGGCCAAGAGCGTGAAGTGCTGGCAGCCGCGGGCTGGGAGCTGCGCGTGGTCGAGGATGCGCGCGGCGCGCGCATCGGCCTGCGTGGCGGCGACCGCGTGGCGGCGCTGTTGGACCTGCGCCACGCCGGCAGCGACTGGACCGCACGGATGCAGGCGCTGCTGTCGCCGCATTCGGACCTGCCGCTGGTGGCGCTGGGCGAGGCGCCCGACGGGACCGTGCCCGCCTGCCTGCTGCACCTGCGCCAACCGCTGGACGTGGCCCAGATCCAGCGCCTGGCGCAGATCGTCGACGGCGACACGCCGGTGCGGGACGGCATCGGCAGCGACCGCCTGGTCGGCGACAGCGCGGCGATGCTGGCCGCGCGCGCCAGCCTGCACAAGTTCGCGCCGGTGGAGCTGCCGGTGCTGGTGACCGGCGAGACCGGAACCGGCAAGGAGTTGGCCGCACGCGCCCTGCACGACATGTCACTACGCCGTGGCAGGCCGTTCATCGCGGTCAATTGCGGCGCGCTGCCGGCCAACCTGGTCCAGTCCGAACTGTTCGGCCATGAGAAGGGCGCGTTCACCGGCGCGATGGCGCGGCGCATCGGCCTGTTCGAGGCCGCCGACGGCGGCACCATCTTCCTCGACGAGATCGGCGACCTTCCGCTGGACGCGCAGACCAATCTCCTGCGCGTGCTGCAGGAAGGCGCGCTGGAGCGGGTCGGCAGCCACCATTCGATCCGCATCGACGTGCGTGTGGTCGCCGCCACCAACGTCGACCTGGAGGAGGCCGTGGCCCAGGGCCGCTTCCGCCCCGACCTGTACTACCGGCTGGACGTGCTGCGCCTGCGCATGCCCGCGCTGCGCGAGCGCGGCGACGACGTGGAGCTGCTCGCCCGGCATTTCCTCGCCCAGTTCCGCGAGCAGCACCGGGTGCGCGCGCGTGGCTTCGATGCCACTGCGCGCCGCCAGCTGCGCGGCCACCGCTGGCCGGGCAACGTGCGCGAGTTGATGAACCGCGTACGCCGCGCCGCGGTGGTCTGCGAGAACGAGCTCATCGACGCCGCCGCGCTGCAGCTGCACGATGCGGCCGCGGCCGCATCCGGGGACGACGGCCTGGACGAGGTGCGTGTACACGCCGAGCGCGAGGCGGTGCTATCCACCCTGCGCGAGTCCGGCTTCAATGTCAGCGAGTGCGCCCGCCGCCTGCGCGTGTCGCGGGTCACCGTGTATCGTCTGTGCAAGAAGCACCACCTCGAGCTGGAGACCCTGCGCGTGTAGGATCGGCTTCAACCGAGACGGGGGCGGGGCCGGGCACTACGTTAGACGCGCCGGACGGGTCGAGGATGAACTACGCGTCTCCATGCGTGGTGGGGGTCGCCCCTGAAGGGAGCCCCTACAAAGCAGCGCCTTTTGTAGGAGCTCCCTTCAGGGGCGACCCGAGGCGGGTCGGACCCCGACTCTCAACGCACCGGGCGGCACCGAGGACCACCGCCGGCCCGCTTCCAAAGCCGGCTACAGGCTGTACGGAATCCTGAAACCAAGGCTGAAATCCGGCGCATCCGGGGTCAGGCCGATACCGAGTATCCCCACGATCGTCGCCTCCGGGCTCAGCGCGTGGGTGACGCCCAGGTTGAACATCGCCGCATTGGCATCGCTTCCAATCACCTTTCTCCACGGGCTACCCTCATAACGGGTCTGCGCGCGCGCGCTGAGCCGGTTGCTCAGCGACATGCTGAAGCTCGTACGCTCGTTGAAGGCGAAAGCCACACCGGCGCCGTAGTAGAACGAATCGCCCAGCTTCACATCGCCCGGATTGACCGTGTCGGGGTTGGTATCGAGATCGTCGAAGCTGGCCTCGAACGAATAGGTGTAGCCGATGTTGCCGAACAGGATCGCCGGGTCGGTGGTCTTCACCGCCGACACGCCGATGCTGGCCTGCCAGACCCCGTTGCCGGTCGGCTGCTCGTCCGGTATGGCGAAGCGGACGTAGTCGTCGTCGTCACGCTCGAGCACGGTCCACGGGATCCCGTACGGCTCGCGCCCGGTCGGCGCGGTGACGCCGAAGTTGAGCACGGTCTCGGGCCGGCTGCCCTGCTCGGGAAGCAGCAGGTAGTTGGCGCTCAGGGTGACATCGCCGATGCCGCTGCCGGTGGTCTCTTCCTGCGCGATCGCCGCCGCCGCGCCACCCGCGCCGCCCTTCTGGTAGACCGTCTTCCGGGCGACGTACGGCACGTCCATGTTCAGGCTCAGCCGTGGGCCGATGCCCCAGCGCGCCGCCAGGTTGTAGTTCAGGGTGTCGGATTCGACATTCTCGATGGCGATGTTGCCCAGGAAGATCGCATCGAGAGCAAGGAAGCCATTGAGGGTGAGCTGCTTGCGGTCGTAGCGGTTGTAGGTGAGGCTGTTTTCTATCACCAGGCTCTGGTCGAACAGGGTCCGGGTCTGCCGCTTCACGTCGGCCACGCTGCGGCTCATCGCTTCGCTGCGCGCCTGCTCGGCTTCGGCCGCAGTGCTGGCATAACCTTCCTGCGTGGGCGGCGGCTGAGCTGTCGCCGGCGACGGCGCGGCCGGGACGGCGGCGACCGGCGCGACCGCACTGTCGGTGACGGCGGCGGGCACCTTGCCCGCCAGCCGCGCCTGCAGCGCCTGCACCTGCATGTCGAGCTCGCGAAGGCGCCGCACCTCCTGGGCATAAGCGGTCTTCAGCTCGGCCAGCTGCTGGCTCAGCTGGCGCAGTTCGGCCTGGTCGGCCGGCGTACCGGTCTGCGCGGAGGCCAACGGCGCGGCCAGCGACGCGCCCAGTGCGGTCAGGATGGCCAGGCGCAGGGCCGGGAGGGATACCACCGTCGTCTTCCTGATCACGAGTTTCTCCTGTGCCTGCCCTGGCCTGCTTGCGGTTGTTCAGTAGCCGATGGCGATGCCACGGCTCAGCGCGATCGCCTGGGCCACGTTCTGGCCCAGCGCCGCGCGGCCCTGCGACGTGTTCCGGACCAGGTCCAGTTCCATCCGGTTGCTGACCTGCTGGCCGTCGGTCGCCAGCTGGATGGTCTGGCCCATGCCGCTGCGGCTGATCCACTGTTCCACCGCCCCGTGGCCATCGATCTGCAGGAGCACGCGGGCGATGTTGTTCTCCACCGAAGCCACCGCGTTCATGCCCGGGGCCGAAGCCGTGGCGACGGTGCTGGCGGCAAGGCCGGCGGGCGGCGCTTCCGGCGGCGCCTGGCGCTCGGTCACGGTGATCTGGGCCGTGTTCTGGGCGACATTGCCGTCGCCGGCGACCTGCACGCTCTGGACCACGCCGGTGACGTTGGCCAGGCCCGCATTGTCGATCTCGCGCTGCCCGGACGGCGGCGGCGGCGGCGCATCGATCGCGGTGATGCTGACGTGCGGCTGGAAGGTCACGACCGGTTTGCCCGGCTGGCGCACATCCATGGTCACGGTCATGCTGCTCGTCAGCTGCTGCCCGGCATCGTTCTGCCAGGTCGACACCATGGTCACGCCGAACCAGGCCACAGTGTTGCTGCTGACCGTATAGCGGCCGCGCATGTCGCCCATTTCCTCGTCGCTCAATTCAACCAGCCCGCTGCCGTTGCCCACGGGGACGGGCGGCGGCCTTTCGGCCTCCTGGGCCAGGACGGGCAGCGCCACGGGGGTGGCGGCCAGGCCGATGGCCAGCCTCAGGATGCGTTTTCCGTTCATGTCGCGGTCCTCCTAGAACAGGTCGGCATGGCTGAAGCCGAAATCGATCAGCTCGGCATCGGTGATCGGGCCCTGCCGCGCATACAACGCCCTTGCGCTGGGCTTGGTACTGGGTTGCAGCAATACGGTGTTGCGGTCGAAGTCCGAGCCGATCACGACGAACACGGCGCGCGACGGCCACGACTCGAGGAATGCGGCCAACGGCATGATCCGGTTTCCGAGCATGGGATCGCCGATTTCGACCTGGTCGCCGTTGACCTGCTTGAGCACGACGAAATGGCGGAAGCCGTTCACGTCCATCAGCACCAGGCTCGGTACGCGCAGGTTGCGCAGCCGTGCCTCGTCGACCCGGTATCCGCGCCCGCGCATGCCCAGCGATTCGACGTAGCGCTTGATGTCGAGCAGCGAGAATCCGCGCTCCTTGACGATTTCCGGATCGGCGACGGAAAGCATGCCTTCGATCACCGTGTTCTCGTCGGCATCCAGGTGGTAGGCATAGCGCAGAATGGTGGCCAGCGACGCGGCGCCGCAGCTGTAGTCGGTCTGCTGCCGCACCAGGTTGCGGAAGCGCGACTCGCGCATGCTTTCCACCGGGACGCGGTATAGCGCGCCGTTCGGCAGAACCCCGGAGAAGGCGACGTCGGCCGCGCGCGAGGGCCATGCGACGAGCGCGGACAGCGCCAGCAGCAGCGCCACGCGGAGCAGGCTCGGGGACAGGGGGCGCGACATGGCGGATTCCTGTAACAGCTACGTCGAGAGAGAACGCATCCGGGTTCATCCACCGGACACCGGAAGTGGAAGCCCCGCCCCGCGGGGGAGGCGGGGCGGGGCGTTCCGTGATGTCCCGGCCACGGCGGATGGCCGGGAGTCACCCTTTGCCGTCCTTGCGGACGCGATCTGTCAGCCGCCCGGACCACCAGTGCCCGGCTGGGCGACCGCCAGCGACAGGCTGTTGGACTGCTGGTTGCCGGTACCGGCCGAGATGTTCACGCCGATGTTGCCCGTCGCGCTCTGGAACGCAGCGCCCGAAAGCGTCGCCGAATTGGACGCGTCGGAAACGGTATCCAGGGTCGGCAAGGCCAGCAGGCCGGAGAGCGAGGCGGTCAGTTCCGCGTTGCCCAGTTCATTGAAGGTGATATCGCCACCTTCCGTGGTCTTCCAGGTGCCTTTCTCGTCGGTGTCGAATGCGATGCCGCCGACGCCATCGGCGTACGGGTTGGCGACCGCGTTCTGGATTTCGTTATCCATGTCGAGATGGCCCGTCGTACCGCCATTGGGATGGTTGAGTGCGCCATTCCAGGAGTCCAGATAGAAATTGTCCTTCTGGTAGGCGTTGCCGCGGCCCTCGTAAGTGCCGCTGGCGCGGCCACTGTAGGAACCGATCGCGCCACCCAGTTTGCCGGTGACCGCGCCGGTCAGGTTCACCGCGACCTCTTCCAGGCCTTCCCTGACCTTCGGTGCATTGGTGACCGTGTTGCCGGCGGACACCTGGTTGGTGCTGACCGCCGCCGACGCATAGCTCGCGGTAGCCACGGAAGCCGCCAGCGAGTTCTTCTGCTGGTTGTTGTTGCCCGAGGTGACGTTGACGCCAACGTTGCCGCTCGCAGCGTTGAAGGCGTTGTCGCCGACCGAAGCGGTATTGGCCACGCCCAGGTTCGAGGTCTGGTTTCCGGCCCCGGTCTGCTGCACGAAGACCTTCGAGTCGGCCAGGCCAAACGCGAAGCTGGCGTCCGCGGCCGACAGTGCGGCGGCGTTGTCCTGCTGGTTGTTGTCGCCGGCACCGACGTTGAAGTGCAGGTTGCCCGAAGCCTCAGAGGCGACGTCGTCGGAGATGGATGCGTCGTTGCTCAGCTCGTCATTGGCACCGACGTTGCCGCCAGTGGCCTGACGGTTGTCGATCACCGCAATCGCAGCCGAATCGATCTCCAGGTCGCCGGACACGGTCGGGCTTCCGGTGAAGTTGATGCTCGAGGTCAGCGACAGGTCGGACTCTAGTTCGGCCGAAACGCCATGCTCATCCACTTCCTTGTCGATCGTGATGTCGTGGTCGACGAAGACCACTTCATTGTGGTCGATGTCGGTGTCGACGAAGTTGCGCTCCCAGTTGAACTCGATGTTCGCCGAGGCGTTGAACTCCTTGTTCACCTCGGTATTGATCGAGGTGTTCTTGTCGAAGTTGTCGTTGTAGGTCGTGGCGACGTCGTGGGTGGCGGTGGAAGTCCGCTCGAACGTATCGCTGTAGGAGATGTCCGACGTAAGCGACTTGTCCACCGTGTCGCTATAGGAAACGTCCGACGTGAACGACTTGTCCACGGTGTCGCTGTAGGACGTATCGACGGCATGGTTGGCGGTGGAGGTCCTGTCGAACGAATCGCTGTAGGAGATGTCCGACGTAAGCGACTTGTCCACCGTGTCGCTGTAGGACGTGTCGATCGCATGGTTGGCCGTGGTGGTCCGGTCGAACGTATCGCTGTAGATCAGGTCCACGTCCTTGTTCACATCCGATGTATAGGTATCGCTGACGACCACGTCCACGTCCTTGTTGACATCCGACGTGTAGGTCTTGTTCGTGGTCAGGTTGGTGGCGATGTTCGTATCGATGTTCGTATCGATATTGGTGTTGATCGCGGTGTTCAACGTCGCGGTGGGGGTTGGGGTGGGGCTTTCGCTTTCGGCGCTGGCAGCTGTCGCGGCGGTAATCGCCACGGCAAGCACGGTCCACTTCAGGGTCCTTTTCATGGTGTCCTCTCTCTTGCTCTCGGTTGGTTGGATTGCCGCCTCACGGGCCGGTCGAGATCGACAACATCAGGCTGTTGCCGGTCGCGTTGGCCGAACCCGCGATCTGGTTGAGCTGCAGCACGCCCTCGAATCCGCGCAGCGCGGTGGCTTCCACTGCCACGTTGCGGCTGGCGGTCTTGCCCGCCGGATTGCGGGCGCGTTGCCGCTCTGCCGACGCGAAGGCGCTGGCGGACATCGGTCCGTCCTGCCCCTCGCGTGTGCCCTGTTGCGCCACCACCATCGACACCGCATTGAGTTCCGCGTTGCCGCTGCCGCTGGCCTGGTTGATGGAAGCGATTCCGCTGGCGCCGGCCAGGGCCGAGCCGCCGATCACCGCGCTGGCCCGCGCCGGTGCGTCGTACACGTCGGCATCGCTGCGCTGGCGCGCGTCCACCGTGGCGATGGCGTAGCTGCCGACGGCGATGGCGCGCAGGTTGGCCTGCTGGTTGAGGTCGCCGGCGGCCTGGTTCACCGCGATCGCGCCGGTGCTGCCGGCCAATGCGTTCTGGTCGATCCGGGTCTGGGCAAGGTAGCCGAGCATTTCGGCGTAGTCGTCGCGCACCTGGGCCTGGCCCGGGCCCGGCAGCAGCAGTGTCGCGGCGAACGCGGCGGCGCACAGCAGCCACCAGGCCGGCGCCGTGGTCCGGGCGCGGATGGCCGCGGCGCGGCGAGGCTGGCGCGAGGTCATGCTCACGGACCCTTGCCCGGAGTGACGCCGGCACCCAGCGGGAAGTGGGAGAGCGCGCCGGTCACGGTCGGGGCGATACCGCGGGTGGCGCCCGTGACCGAGCCGGTGGCGCCACCGACGGTGCTGATGAATCCGCTTCCGGACAGCACGCCATCGGGACCGGTGGTCCTGCCGAGCGAACCCTGCACCGCC
Source organism: Pseudoxanthomonas koreensis (assembly GCF_010093225.1). GTDB lineage: Bacteria > Pseudomonadota > Gammaproteobacteria > Xanthomonadales > Xanthomonadaceae > Pseudoxanthomonas > Pseudoxanthomonas koreensis. The sequence goes on from NZ_PDWM01000029.1 coordinate 33,595, forward strand.
CGGTCGGTCAGCTGGGTGGGCATGCTCGTGCGATCGGCCGCGGCAACCTGCAGCTGTCCGGACGAAAGTTCGGCGAACTCGTCGTCGGACATCTCACCCGTTCCCAGGGTGCCATGCACTTCGCGGTTCGGCTTCGGATCGACGATCAGAGCAATGCCGGGTGGCGCCGGGCGGTATGCCGGACGCGCGCTGACGTCGCGCAGCAGCACCATCTCGCCCTTCTTCGGGTGCACGCCGGCATATGCCTCGGCCGCATGGGCGACCGGCGCGGCGAGCAGCAGCACCGGCAGGCAGGCAATGAGATGTCGTGACATGTGCGCGATTCCGTGCGTGGGCTGAACAGCAACGCACGACCCGTGCCAATCGCGTTTTTTCTTTTAATTCATTTGCTTGCAGAAATTCCGGCGCAGCCCGGGGTGAACCGGTGTTACATCCGCGCAGCAGCCGGGAGACGGCCGATGGTGCGGAGCCCGTCATGGCGGGCTTTCACCCGCTGTTGCGGCCTTGAAACAGGAGCCGCCGCAGATTTACAGCGACTCGTTCAGGAACATTGGCGCATCCGCCGCCGCGTGATCATCGCTGCCGCCACCCAGCCTGCGCTGGCCTAGAATCCGGCCATGCCCGAATTCCTGTCGGCGGTCTGGGACCGCATCGCGTCGATCCCGAACCTGGGCCTGTACCTGCTCGCCGCCTGGCTGCTGTACATGCTGTGGCTGGGCGTGTGGATCATCCTGCAGAAGCGCGAGCCGGTGGCCACCCTGAGCTGGGTGATGTCGCTGGCGCTGCTGCCCTACATCGGCTTCCTGATCTACTTCCTGTTCGGTCCGCAGAAGATCCAGCGCCAGAGCCTGCGCCGTGGCCGCGCGCGACAGGGCATGGAGCAGTACTCCGGCAGCCAGGACGGCGATCCGCAGGTCCTCGAACTGTCGCGGCTGGCTCTGGCCAGCACCGGCCTGCCGCCGTCCTCGGCCACCTCGGTGCAGTGGCTGGTCGACGGCCACGCCACCTTCCAGGCGCTGCTGCAGGCCATCGCCGGCGCGCGCCACCACGTGCACCTGGAGTACTACATCTGGGAACCGGACCGCACCGGCCTGCGCGTGCGCGACGCGCTGGTCGAATGCGCGCGCCGCGGCGTGCAGGTGCGCCTGCTGCTGGACGCGGTCGGCGCCGGGCGCATGCGTCGCCGCCACCTGCAGCCCCTGCTCGACGCCGGCGCCGAGGTGGGCTGGTTCCACCCGACCCGGTTCCGCCCGTTCACCCGGCCCTGGCTCAACCTGCGCACCCACCGCAAGATCGTCGTCGTCGACGGCCGCACCGGCTTCGTCGGCGGCATCAACATCTGCGACACCCAGGACGAGTCGCTGGATCCGGGCGCCTACCGCGACCTGCACCTGCGCGTGGAGGGCGTGGTGGTGCGCAGCCTGCAGCTGGTGTTCGTGGAGGACTGGGTCTACGCCGCCGGCTGCGAGGCACGTGCCTTCGGCGCGCCCGAATACTGGCCGCGGCTGGAAGCCGGGCCGGTCGGCGCGCAGGTGCTGGTGTCGGGCCCGGATTCGTCGTGGGAGGCGATCCACCGCCAGCACGTGGCCGCGATCCACGAGGCGCGGCGCCGGGTCTGGCTGGTGACGCCCTACTTCGTGCCCGGCGAGGCGGCGCGCATGGCGCTCACCTCGGCCGCGCTCGGCGGGCTGGACACCCGCCTGATGGTGCCGCGCTGGAGCGATTCCAGGCCGGTGACCCTGGCCGCGCGTTCCTACTTCGACGAACTGCTCAAGGCCGGCGTAGGCGTGTACGAATACGGCCCGCGCATGCTCCACACCAAGGCCCTGCTCATCGACGAGGACCTGTGCATCGTCGGCAGCGCCAACTTCGACCATCGCAGCTTCCGCCTCAACTTCGAGGTGTCGATCATGCTGCGCGACCGCGACAGCTGCGAGGCGCTGGAACGGCTGCTGGAAGGCGAAATGCAACAATCCCTGCCGGTACGGCTGGACCGGCCGATGGGGCTGTGGCGTCACCGCCTGCCCGAGGCGTTCGCGCGCCTGTTCTCGCCGCTGCTGTGAGGACGACGGACGGACCGACGGGCGGACGCACGGGTGGCCGTCGCGGTGTCCGAGGCGGCATCATTGCCCCGCCGGTGGCCGTCGCCGCCGGTCCGGGACCCCGGTCCGCGTCTGTCCCAACGGGAAGGAGACTTGCGATGCACTGGCTCTATCTGCTGCTGGCGCTGGGCGCCATGCTGCTGGCCCTGACCACCGTCCACGGCTGGCTGCTGGTGCTGTCGTTGCTGGCCGCCGTGGCCCTGTCCGTGGCCTGGATCCGTGGCTGGTACCAGGAACGCATCGGTGACAACCAGCGCGACGAGTCGGCCATGATCGACCCGCTCGAACTGCGCCGCCTGCGCGAACTGGCCGAAGCGCGCAAGCGCGAAGCCGCCGCCCAGACCCGGGATCCGGCGCCGCCTTCGGCATGAGCGCCCGGCTCAGCGTCAACGTCAACAAGGTCGCCGTGCTGCGCAACTCGCGCGGCGGTCACGAGCCGGACGTGGCCGCCGCCGCGGAAGCCTGCCTGCGCGCCGGTGCGCACGGCATCACCGTGCACCCGCGCCCGGACCGGCGCCACATCGTCGCCGAGGACCTGCCGCCGCTGGCCGCGCTGGCCGCGCGGTTCGACGTGGAACTGAACGTCGAGGGCAATCCGTTCGCGCCGCCGCGGCCGGGCTACCCGGGCCTGCTGGCGCTGTGCGAGGGGGTGCGCCCGGCCCAGGTGACCCTGGTCCCCGACGACGACGGCCAGCTCACCTCGGACCACGGGTTCACCTTCGACGGCGACCTCGCCCCGCTGGCCGCGCAGGTCGCCGCCTTCGCCGCGCTCGGCTGCCGGGTCAGCCTGTTCGTCGATGCCGGCGTGCCCGGGCTCGAGCGCGCAGCTGCGCTGGGAGCGGAGCGGATCGAGATCTACACCGGCCCCTACGCCGAAGCCTTCGCTGCCGGCGATGCCGGCGCCGCGCTGGCGGCCTGCATCGATACCGCGCGCCGCGCCCAGGCCGCCGGGCTGGGCGTGAACGCCGGCCACGACCTCTCGCAGGCCAATCTCGGCGCCTTCCTGGCGGCGGTGCCCGGCGTGCAGGAGGTGTCGATCGGCCACGCCCTGGTGGGCGAGGCGCTGTACGCCGGTCTGGACGCCACGGTCCGCGGCTACCTGTCGGTCATCGACGGCGCTCCGCCCGCCCCGTCTCCGTCTCCTGTCCTGTAGGAGCTCCCTTCAGGGGCGACCCGAGGGGGCTTGAACCCAGCCGCGCTCAAGGCGACCGATCCGGGACGCTGTGGGTTGAACGCGGCTGCGTTCCGACGGGATCGGGTCGCCCCTGAAGGGAGCTCCTACAGGACGCGGATGCGGTCGCCACAAAAGGAAACGCCGCCCGGAGGCGGCGTTTCCAGCTGCCTGGCCCGTGATCCCACCGCTGCAGGAAGCGGGATCGGCAGGCCTGGCGGTTACTGCTGCTGCACGAAGTTGATCTTCATCATCTGCGCGTTCTTGGCCGCGGCCAGCACCCGTGCGACGGTCTCGTACTCCGAGTCGGAACTGGCGTCGATGCGCAGCTCCGGCTGGTTGGTCGGATCGCGCTGCACCTCGGTCTCCATCATCTGTAGCAACGAGCCCAGCGCAACCGGGCTGTTGTTCCAGTAGACCTGGTTGGTGGAGTCGATGCGCAGGTCGATCGGCGGCGGCGGCTCCTTCAACACCGGCGGCGGGTTGATGACCCGCTGCGGCAGGGCCACGTCGATCGGGTAGGTCATGATCGGCGCGGTCACGATGAAGATGATCAGCAGCACCAGCATCACGTCCACCAGCGGCGTGACGTTGATGTCGGCCATCGGGCCCTTGCCGGATCCGGAACTGAAAGCCATGGCTTAGTGACCCTTCTCTTTGGTGGCGACGAAGCCGATGTCGAGCATGCCCTGGGACTGCGCGACGCGGGTGACGTCGTTGATCGTGCGCATCTTGGTGGTGCGGTCGCCACGCAGGTTGAGCTTGGGCTGCGGCACCTGCTGGGCGACGCTGGACAGGCGCGACTCCATCACCTCGCGGGTGATCTCCTCGTCGTTCCAGAACAGCGAGCCATCCTCCTTCACCGAGATGGTGATGGGCATGACCTTCGGTGCTTCATCGTCTTTCTCTACCACGTCGGTCTGCGGCAGCTCGATCTTCACTTTGTGCTGCATCAGCGGCGCGGTGATGATGAAGATGATCAGCAGCACCAGCATCACGTCCACGAGGGGCGTGACGTTGATGTCGGCCATCGGGCCGCCGCTGTTGTCGGAACTGAAGGCCATGCGGGCTCTCCGTAAACTTCTTGGTTCGTTCTTCTAGTACCGCCGGCTCAGCGCACGCGCGAGCCGGTGGCGAAGAAGTCGTGCAGATCGTGGGCGAACGAATCGAACTTGGCGATCGTGGCGCTGTTGATCTTGCTGAAGAAGTTGTAGGCGAACACGGCCGGGATCGCGACGAACAGGCCGATCGCGGTCATGATCAGCGCCTCGCCCACCGGGCCGGCGACGGCGTCGATCGAGGCCGAACCGGTCGCACCGATCTTGATCAGCGCGCCGTAGATGCCCCACACGGTGCCCAGCAGGCCCACGAACGGTGCGGTCGCACCGACGGTCGCCAGCAGGATCATGCCCGACTGCAGCTTGCTGCTCTCGCGGGTCACGGCCTGGCGCAGGGCGCGGTCGACGAACTCCGAGCGGGTCAGCGACTCGCCCAGGCCCGAGCCGGCACCTTCGGCGCGCTGGTGGTGGGCGGCGGCCTGGGCGGCGTCCAGGGCGATCTTGGAGAACGGCTCGCTGCGCGGCTGCTCTTCCATCACGCGGATCGCGTCCTGCGCGTTCGGGGCTTCCCAGAACGCATTGACCACGCGGTCGGCGTAGGACTTCAGGCGGGTGTTCTTGATGGCGTTGAAGATCGTCCAGTACCAGGACGCGGCCGACATCAGGACCAGGGTGAGGAGCACGATCCACGAGACGGCGAATTCGCCCGGATTGGCGATCATCTCGCTCAGCAGGTGGTCGAAGCCCATCTGCGTGAGGGCGGAGGCGTTGCCGCCCCCGGCGGCGGCGGCGATGAAGAGTTCCTGCAGCATGACGCTTACCTTTGGTTTGTTTGATGGAGAAGGAAGGCGGAAACGCTAGGCCCGGTTTCCGTCATGGCGGGCCATGACGGATGCGGACATCAACCCAGGGTGAAGTTCACCGGGACCCGGACGCGACCGGCCGCCTTCTGGCCGTTCACAGTTGCGGGATTGAAACGCCATTTACGTGCGGCTTCCATCGCGGCGCGGTCCAGGTCGCGGTTGCGGCTGGACTTCTCGACCGACACGTTGGTCACGTTGCCGTTCGAGTCGACGTCGATGACGAGGACGACCTCGCCTTCGATGCCGGCGCGCGCGGCGGCCGGCGGGTAGCGCGGCGGATTCATGTTCTTGGAGGAGATGTCGACGCTGGCGCCGATGTCGGCGACCGGCTGCGGCGGCGCGGGCGGCGCCGGCGGCTGGAACACGTCGGTCGGGCGCGGCTCGGCCACGTCGATCGGCGGGGCCTCCGGCGGCGGCGGCACCGGCGAGGGCTTCGGCGGCGACAGCTCCTTGATCGGCGGCGGCGGCTTGTCC
>NZ_PDWM01000002.1 GCF_010093225.1 Pseudoxanthomonas koreensis
GATCTCCAGATCGGTGATCGCCACGCCCGCTCCCGTCGAAGACGACAGCGGCCGAGGCTACGGGGTCGACCCGGAGGTGCGTAAATCTGGGTGTCGCCTTAGCGGAAAGTTAGGGTGTCGTCCTACAAGCTCCTTCAGTCGCTTGGCGTCGGGCACGCTCATGCCCCCGAACTTGCTCCGCCACAGGTAGTACGACGCCTCGCTGAAACCGTGCTTGCGGCACAGCTCCTTGACCGGCAGTCCGGCCTCGGCCTCACGCAGGAAGCCGATGATCTGCTCTTCGGAAAAGCGCTTCTTCACGTCCAATCTCCTCGCTTTGGGGAATTGGACTCCAGTTCGCCGTGCTACTCAAAACCGGGGGGACGTCGGTGGGTACCGCGGAGGGGCTCTATCGCGGCTGCAAAATGGCGCAAGAGTGGCGTCGCAGCGAACGTCCGTCCGAATCTAATTTGCCGCTCGCCTTTGACCTCATGAGCGACTGCACAAACTTCGTTGAAGGTGCTGCGGCAGTTACATTCTTAGAGGTCAAGTTCCTGAGCACATGCTCAACTGCAAGAACTCTAGATTCCGACGAGCTAATTGATGAGATCGTATCAATCGTAAAGAATGACCCGGTAAAGATCGGGCAAGGTCAAAGGCGAGAATGGCTTCTCAGGCTCGCAATGTTCAACTTGGCTGGCTGTAGATGAGGGTTAACGAATCATTCAAGCCGATGTCGCTTCGCGGCACGGATTAATTCCGGCGTTAGGCGTCATACGGGAGGTCTTCGATGCATCAGGTAGAGCAAGAAGGAGCGTCAAGAAGATTCGCGCTAGCGTGGCAAGCCGCCGGAAGACACCTTGGATCACTTGGTGGCGAAGGCCTGAATTGGCTACGTGCCGATCTTGATCCGCCGCTCGCAGAACATCTGTCTTTCAGAATCGGAAATCGCCTGTTCTTTGTCTTCGTGGAGCCGACGGACGGCACGCCTCCTCCAAGCTCAAAGCAACTCTTTCTGTCAGTAGCAGCAGAAGCAACTGCTATCCCAGTCATACTCAAGATGGAGCCCGCCCTATCTGGCTTTCGTCCAACTGAGAGTGATTGGGGATTGCGCCACGCAATCGATCAAACGAAAGTTGATCCATTTTTGATTGTCGATGACACCGATATTCCCATGTCTGCTTGGGAGCTTCATGATTTCGCCGTCCAAGTAGTAAAAGGACAACTCGAATCTTCCGGTAAGAAAATTCTGGCTTCACAACCTTCACCGCACATTGATCCTTCAGTTTGGTTTGAGGATACCAATGGGCCTGCCTTTATAGTAGTTAGGCATGCCCGCTATCCTGAGCCTCGGGCAACACCTCCAGCAAACTTGCACGAAATAGCAGAATCTTGCAGGAGACTGTCTAGCCGCGGTTATTTCTGCTCCGTATCGATCGCCAATGCAGATGACATTGAAGCACCGCCTCTGCGTGGACATGGTTTGTGGCCTAAGTTCTCAGGATTGCAGCAAATTGACGCCTAACAGTTCATTCAATTCGATGCCGCTTAGCGGCACGGCTTAACTCAGGTGTTAGATGCTGCTGGAGCGCTCCAGTGAACCCAAGAGATATTCCGGAAATCCGTGAAGCTGATGCCGCGTTGAAGGTTGCGGAGTCTAGTTTTCCGTCACGCGAATCAGCGGAAATGTTTAGGGATGCATTTGAGTCTCTGGATGACTTCGCTGAGTTCTGCTCGCCAAGAGCGGAAGTTGCGCAATTCATTGACAATCTGAAGCTGTCTTACGCAAGAACAATCGTCAAGCGCCTCAGTCAGATCGACACCAAGGACTTCGACCACTACATCTACTACACGATAATCGTGTTTGTTCGCATGCGACCTACTCTCGACAAGCTCTCAGTAATTGATCCTGAGATTGGCAATATGCTTGCCGAGTGCAAGGTTAGGTTTCGGCCGCAGATCGAAGATCTAGTTCGTCAGTTCCAGTGGGGCAGCGTCTAGCAATTCATTCAAGCCGACGCCGCTTTGCGGCGCGGCTTAACTCAAGCATTAGATGCCAGTGGTAGCAATGCGCAAAGTCCTGTCTCTAAGCTCTCTTACCCTCGCTGCCATCGGCGCCTCATTCGCCGCGACCGCAGTCCTCTTTACGTATCCCTCGAATCCGCTCATCTGGCAGGTGGCCACATGGACACTTGTGGCGGGACTGATCGGCCTACTGGTACTTGTTCCTGTCTCGGGCTACGTCCTTGCCAGGAACCGTGCGGCAAGGAGCTGGCAGCAAATCGCAACGTTTCTATTCGGCTTGGCTTGCCTGGTTGCGGTTGCCGTCGTTTCCTTGTAGACCGCACACTTGCGTGGGCGTCGCCAGCGTGAGCTGCGGTCGGCGCCTGGCGATTCATGCAAGCCGACGCCGTCTCGCGGCGCGGCTTGGCCCGGGTGTAGATGGCAGGAGAGATCATGGGCGCTCAGACAAGATCACTCGTCGCCTTCGCTCATGTCGCCAGCGTGCAGCGAAGCATCGAGTTCTACGCTGACCTTGGCTTCAAGGTGACAAACACTGTTGTCCCAGAAGGCCAGGCCGCTCCTGTTTGGGCTTGGCTCGAGAGTGAAAAAGCCAACCTCATGATCGGCTTGGCGGACGGACCGTTTGAGGCCTCCCGACAGGCCGTCCTGTTCTACCTCTACTTCGACAACATCAAGCAAACTCACGCTGCCCTGTCGGAGTCGGGTCACTCCCCGGGCGAGATCAGGTATCCGTTCTACATGCCCGGTGGCGAGTGCAGACTGGAGGACCCGGATGGCTACGTGCTCATGCTCGCTCAGATCTAGGCGCCATCCAACTGGCCTCGGCTCAGTAGTCGGTCGCTGGCTCGTTGGCCGTCGGGCGTGACAAGTTGGTCAAGCCGAACTGGCTTCGCCAGTCGGCCCACCGGGCGTCAGGTGCCGCGCCATGCATTGGAGGAGTCGATGAAGAAAGAGTGCTTCGCGTTGATTGGTGCCGCCCTGTTGGTCGCAAACCACGCCTTGGCCAAGGCTGGTGAAGCTGCTGAAGAGGCCGCGAGTCCGATGGCGGTGGCCCAGCTCGATGGATTTGCTTTGGGGCTGGCCCAGGCTGAAGCATTCTCAGGCGTACTGCTTGTAGCCAGGGATGGGGAGATCCTGCTTGAGCGCGCATACGGGAAGCGGGACTCGCGCGAAGACCATGAGAACACGGTCGACACCCGATTCAACCTCGCGTCCGCCGGAAAGATGTTTACTGCCGTGGCCATTCTGCAGCAGGTGGCGGCCGGACGAATCACGTTGGACACGAGCGTTGGCGAAGTATTGCGGGACTATCCGAACCAGGACTTCGCGACGCAGGTGACGATCCGTCACTTGCTGACGCACACTGCAGGCGCAGGGGATATCGATCTGTTCGGGGTTGAGAACGCGAAGAACCGGGATAGCGTTCATTCGGTGGCGGACATGATGGCACTGCACGCGCATCGCCCTCCCGCCTTCCCGCCAGGATCCAGCCAGGAGTATGGAAACTTCGGGCACGTCGTCCTTGGTCGCATCGTCGAGGTCCTGTCGGGCCAGTCATTCGAGGCCTATATACAGGATCATGTGTTCGGCCCATCGGGAATGAGCCGCACCGCCTTCGTCGACTGCCCCGACAACGCCGCGGACATCGCCGTCGGGTACGTCGAGCTCGATGGAGAGCAAAAGTTGAATTGCGAGACCCTTCCCCGTCGAGGCTTCCCGGCAGGCGGGCAGGTTTCCACCGCACGGGACATGTTCAAGTTCGTTGAGGCCTTGAGAGCGGGCAAGCTGCTGCCGGCCGCGCTGTTCAGTGAGGCCATCCGTCCTCAGCGGGAGTTCATGGGTCTGGGCTTTTTCGCGACCGAGTATGGACCGGGCTATCCGAAGAGAAATTTTCGTTGGGGACACGCTGGCTCCGCTGATGGGATCTGCACGGACGTACGTACATATCCCCTGACAGGAGAGACTGTTATCGCCCTCTCCAATACCGACGTACCAGGATGCTTCGAGGTCACCAACTTCCTGCACCGTCAGTGGGAGCTTCGGCATAAAGTGGGCGAGGATCACCGGCCGGATAATCAGCCGCAAGCACTCGAAGCGGCACCGGACAGTTCGTTTAGGCCGACGCCGGTTCGCGGCGCGGCTTGACTTGGGCGTCAGCTGTTTACAAGTGGAGTCCAGGAGGGAATGCGGTGAACTTGAATCAGGTGACGCTTCCTGTCGTCGATATCGATACGGCTGTCGGGTTCTATGAGGCCATGGGATTCACGCTCATCGTCCGATCGCCTCATTACGCCAGGTTCGAGTGTCCGGAGGGTGAGGCGACTTTCTCTGTCCACCTGTCCGATCCGCCCGTGGCAGTGAATGGATTTGTCGTGTACTTCGAGTGCGCCGACCTGGATGCACGGGTAGAGGAGCTCCGGGAACGAGGCTTCGTCTTTTCCCGGCTCCCGACTGATGAGCGCTGGCTATGGCGCGAGGCGCGGCTCCACGACCCGTCCGGCAACACGCTCTGCCTGTTCTGGGCAGGGCAGAATCGCAGGAACCCGCCCTGGCGGGTTCCTGCCGTGGCCTGGCAGTGACCTCTTGCAGGAGAAAAGCATGTTCGTGCCAAAGTGGCTTGTTGTGCTGGCGTGCCTGTTGTTCGTGACCCTTGCGGCGTGGACGTACCTGTTGGCGACCTCGCGCAATCCGCTGCCGTTCCCGGACCGGGGTTCGCGCATCTTCACCGCGTCCTCGCCCGAGGCCAAGGCGGCGATCGTGGAGCTTCTCGGGCGCCACGGAGTCAAGGAGCGGTTCCACGCCGACACCAGCGGGATACTCCGTTCGATCATGTGGGACGGGACGATCATCAACCACGCGCCGCCGGACGCCCTGCAGAAACTCGACCACGCCGCGGCGAGCATCGGGCTGGTGGTGGACGATCCTGTCGCAAGCGCCAACGATGCGGCCGAGTTCCTGCGGGCCCGGGGCTTCGAGGCGCGGGTGGTCCTGGACGTGGAGCCGGACCTGCCGATCGCGTTCGTCGTGACCAACGCGATGTCCGGCACGGTATTGAACTTCCGCAAGCACCTGATCCATTTCCCGAAGCCTGTTCCGGTCAGGGCGCAAGGGGAGTAGGTTGAGCGGGCCGGTGCCACGCCGCGTGCGTGGCGAACGGGTGATCCCCGGGGCGGGAGCAGGAGCAATCATGGGCGACGAGCGCACGAAACAGCCGTTCTATGCGGGGACGACCTATCGGCGGGTTTCGGCCGTGGTCGGCACGATCGTCGTCGTGGCCGGCTTCTATGCGCTCCTTTTCGCGGAGACCGATCCGGTGCTGCGGATTCCCGGCGGCATCGGCATCATCCTGATCGGCGGGAACCTGGCGTGGTCCGCCTGGAAGGCAAGGGAGTCATGGCTGTCCAGGATCGGGCCGTTGCCGTGAGCCATGCGCCGGCCCGGCGACACGGGGCGGCTTCATTCCAGCATCGGGTGACAAGGAGGGTTCCATGAGTCCTGCGCAACATCTCGTCGCGGCCTGCACGGCGCTGGTTCTGCTCACTGCGCTGGTCGGGCTGCGCATGCTCTCTGTCCGTGTCGCGGAGATGCGCGCCCGGCGGATCCATCCCCAGGCCGTCGCCCTTTCCGGCCAGCGCGCCGGAAAGTTCGAAGACACCCGTGCATCGGACAACTACAACCACCTGTTCGAGCTTCCGGTGGTCTTCTATGCCCTGTGCCTTGCGGCGATCGGCACCGGCCACATCCCGGCCTGGCTGCCGGCGACGGCATGGCTGTTCGTCGGTCTGCGCGTCGTCCACAGCGCGATCCAGTGCAGCTACAACAAGGTCATGCACCGGTTCATGGTGTTCCTGGCCGGATTTTTCCTCGTTGTCGCGATGTGGCTGGCCTACGCGGTGTCGTACATCGCCGCCTGACGGTGCCGCGGCTCAGCGTTCCGAATGCCCGCTCTGGTCGTATTCGCGCGGCGCCATCAGGTCCGGCTTGATCAGGGAGACGAAAGCGCGCGCCTGCGGCGACAGCACGCGGCCCTTGCGCACCACCACGCCGTAGCTGCGCGAGGGGAAGAACGAGGACAGCGAGCGTGAGCCGAGGCGGTCGCGGTCGGCCTCGCCCAGGCAGACCGAGGGCACGATCGACACGCCCATGCCCATCGCCACGTACTGCTTGATCACGTCCCAGCCGCTGACTTCCAGCGCGACCTTGTACGGCACGCGGTTCTGCTGCAGCACCAGGTCGACCAGGCGCCAGGTGACCTGTCGCTTCGGCGGCAGGATCAGCGCGTGTTCGGCCAGGTCGTGCAGTTCCAGCCGAGGCTTCTTCAGCAGCGGGTGCCCGGGCTGGGCGATCAGGCGCTGCTCGAAGCGGTAAGCGGCCTCGTAGCTGAGGTCGGCCGGCACGTCGAGCAGGGTGCCCACCACCAGCTCCACCGCGTCCTCGCGCAGCAGGTCGGTGCCTTCGCCGGTGACCACGTTGTGGAGGGTCAGGCGCACGTCCGGATGGCGGGCGCGGAAGGCCTCCACGATCTTCGGCAGCAGGTAGAGGATGGTCGAGCTGTTGGCGGCGATCTTCAGCTCGCCGGCCTCCAGCCCGCGCACCCGCTCGCGGAAGCTGGCCTCCAGCCCGTCCAGCTGCTCGACCAGCGGCAGGGCCATCTCGTACAGGACCTCGCCCTCGCGGGTGGGGCTGAGGCGGCGGCCGTTGCGCTCCAGCAGGGCCATGCCCAGGTCCCGCTCCAGGGCCTGCAGCTGCAGGGTGATGGCCGGCTGGCTGACGAAAAGGGCGTCCGCAGCCCGCGAAACCGACCCCAGGCGCACCGTCTGGCAGAACGCGCGCAGCGGCTTGAGCCGGTCGGACTTGTAGGAAAAACGCGGACTTGCGCTCGGCACCACGGAATAGTTGTGTCTGCGTATTAGTTGATCTTATGCAATACATTGCAAAATCTAAATTGTCAAATATTTTGCCGCAGCGCAGCGTGGCTCTCGATCCCGTGCAGCCAGGAGCCTGCCATGTCCGCCACCGCCGCCACCGCAATCCCTCCCTCGTCCCGTCCGGCCAGCCGCCCCGCGTCCGTCGCCGCGGTCGCCCCGCGCGCGGCCGCCGGGCTTGCGTTGACCGAGCGCGTCGCCGGGCAGGAGCAGTTGTTGCCGGCGCCGCTGCTGGGCCTGCTGGTCTCGCTGCACCGGGCGATCGAGCCGGAGCGCCGCGCCCGCCTGGCCGCCCGCCGCGAGCGCCAGGCCTTCTTCGACGCCGGCGGCCTGCCGGACTTCCGCCAGGACACCGCCGCGATCCGCGCCGGCGACTGGAAGGTCGCGCCGATCCCGCGCGCGCTGCAGGACCGCCGGGTGGAGATCACCGGCCCGACCGACCCGAAGATGGTGATCAACGCGCTGAACTCGGGCGCCAACTGCTACATGGCCGACTTCGAGGACTCGACCGCGCCGACCTGGCGCAACCTGCTGGCCGGCCAGCGCGCGCTGGCCGCCGCGGTCGACGGCACGCTGGCGTTCGAGGGCGACAACGGCAAGCAGTACCGGCTGCGCCCGTACGAGGAGCGCGCGGTGCTGCTGGTGCGCCCGCGCGGCTGGCACCTGGACGAGAAGCACGTGCGCATCGACGGCGAGCCGGTCTCCGGCGGCCTGTTCGACATGGCCGTGTTCGCCTGGCACAACGCGCGCACGCTGATGGCCAACGACCGCGGCCCGTATTTCTACCTGCCCAAGCTGCAGTCGATGGAAGAGGCGGCGCTGTGGGAAACCGCGCTGTCGCACGTGGAGTCGATGCTGGGCCTGCCGCACGGGCAGATGAAGGTGACCGTGCTGGTGGAGACGCTGCCGGCGGTGTTCGAGATGGACGAGATCCTGCACGCGCTGAAGGACCGCATCGTCGGCCTGAACTGCGGGCGCTGGGACTACATCTTCTCCTACCTGAAGACCTTCCGCGCCCACGCCGACCGGGTCCTGCCCGAACGCGGCCAGGTGACCATGACCCAGCCGTTCCTGAAGGCGTACTCGGAGCTGCTGATCCGCACCTGCCACCGCCGTGGCGCGCATGCGATGGGCGGCATGGCCGCGCAGATCCCGATCGCGCACGACGAGGCGGCCAACGAGCAGGCGCTGGCGCGGGTGCGCGCGGACAAGCTGCGCGAGGTCACTGCCGGCCATGACGGCACCTGGGTGGCGCATCCGGCGCTGATCCCGGTGGCGCGCGCGATCTTCGACGCGCACATGCCCACGCCGCACCAGCATCACGTGCTGCGCGAGGACGTGCAGGCCAACCGCGATGCGCTGATCCGGCCGAGCGAGGGCACCATCACCCGCGAGGGCTTCGAGAACAACGTCGAGGTCTGCGTGCGCTACATGGCCGCCTGGCTGGACGGCAACGGCTGCGTGCCGATCCACTGGCTGATGGAGGACGCGGCCACCGCCGAGATCGCGCGCGCGCAGTTGTGGCAGTGGCTGCATCACTCCGATCCGCGCGGCCGCCACGCCGACGGCAGCCCGGTGCACCTGGCTGACGGCACGGTGATCGATTTCGCCCTGTTCGAGCGCACCCTGGCCGCGCTGCCGGGCCGGCTGGGCGATACCGCCACGCTGCCGGGCGGGGCGCGGATCGCCGAGGCCATCGGGCTGCTCGACGAGCTGACTCGTGCCTGCCAGCTGGTCGAGTTCCTGACCTTGCCGGCGTACGCGCGGATCGACTGAGGCTCCATCCGTTTCGCGCCCACGCTCTTGTAGGAGCGGGCATGACCGCGACCCGACGCCGTCGGCACGGGCGACGGTTTCATGATCCAGACGACCGTGTCGCGGTCATGCCCGCTCCTACAAGGCACCCCACTGTTGATGTGACAACCATGCCCCACGGAGAAGCAACATGACCACGCTGAAGACCGCCGAGCAGATCCAGCACGAATGGAACACCGACCCGCGCTGGGCCGGGATCACCCGCAACTACACCGCCGCCGACGTGGTCCGCCTGCGTGGCACCATCCCGGTCGAGCACTCCATCGCCAGGCTCGGCGCGGAGAAGCTGTGGCGTTACCTGCACGAGAAGGATTTCGTCAACGCGCTCGGCGCGCTGACCGGCAACCAGGCGATGCAGCAGGTCAAGGCCGGGCTCAACGCGATCTACCTGTCCGGCTGGCAGGTCGCCGCCGACGCCAACCTGGCCGGGCAGATGTACCCGGACCAGTCGCTGTATCCGGCCGACTCGGTGCCGGCGGTGGTCAAGCGCATCAACAACGCGCTGCTGCGCGCCGACCAGTTGCAGCACGCGGAGAAAAACGGGGAAGGGAGTGACGACTCGATCGACTTCCTGCAGCCGATCGTGGCCGACGCCGAAGCCGGTTTCGGCGGCGTGCTCAACGCCTTCGAGCTGATGAAGGCGATGATCGAGGCCGGCGCCTCGGGCGTGCACTTCGAGGACCAGCTGGCCTCGGTGAAGAAGTGCGGGCACATGGGCGGCAAGGTACTGGTGCCGACCCGCGAAGCGGTGGAGAAGCTCAACGCCGCGCGCCTGGCCGCCGACGTGATGGGCGTGCCGACGCTGCTGGTCGCGCGCACCGACGCCGAAGCCGCCGACCTGCTGACCTCCGACATCGACGACAACGACAAGCCGTTCACCACCGGCGAGCGCACCGTCGAGGGCTTCTACAAGGTACGCAACGGCCTGGACCAGTCGATCAGCCGTGGCCTGGCCTACGCGCCGTACGCCGACCTGGTGTGGTGCGAGACCGGCAAGCCGGACCTGGAGTTCGCGCGCAAGTTCGCCGAGGCGATCCACGCCAAGTTCCCGGGCAAGCTGCTGGCCTACAACTGCTCGCCGAGCTTCAACTGGAAGAAGAACCTGGACGACGCCACCATCGCCAAGTTCCAGAAGGAAATCGCCAGCTATGGCTACAAGTTCCAGTTCATCACCCTGGCCGGCTTCCACGCGCTGAACTACTCGATGTTCAACCTGGCCCACGGCTACGCCCGCCGCCAGATGAGCGCCTTCGTCGAGCTGCAGGAGGCCGAGTTCGCCGCCGCGGAAAAGGGCTTCACCGCGGTCAAGCACCAGCGCGAGGTCGGCACCGGCTACTTCGACACGGTGACCCAGGCGATCCAGCAGGGCCAGTCCTCGACCACCGCGCTGAAGGGCTCGACCGAGGAGGAGCAGTTCCAGAGCCGCGCGGCGTGAATGGATGAATGAAGGCGTGAATGCACGGTCGGGAAGGCCGGAACAACAGGCGGGTGCGTCGAAAGACGCACCCGCTTTTGATGGGGGCAGGCCGCGGGCCGCGGCTGGCGCCGTTGGTTCCTGCAGGGACCGGTTGCGCCGGCCCACGGGTGCCGGGTCATGGACCATACTTTTCCCCGTCGTGGCGGACGGTCCGACAGCAGGAACGGCGCGCGATCCGTGACTGGCGGCACAGTTTCCATGCGCCGCCCACGAGACGGCCACGACACCGCGGCGAAGGCTGCCCGCCGCCCTTCACGGACACGGCGCGATGCTATGCTCGGCGTTCACCTGGAGGGGGCCAGGTACGGGAGCCGCGGGATGTCCAGCGACGGCATGGCGAGCAATGGCCGTGACAGGAACGATCAGGATGCCGGGGGTGGCAGCACGGCCGCCCTGGCGGCGCCTGAGTACAACCTTTTCGCCGCCGTGGGCCGCGAGCGGACCATGCGCGCGGGCGAACGCCTGTTCCGCCGTGGCGATCCGGGCGAGCTCATGTTCGTCATCGCCGCCGGCCGGGTCGAGCTGGATTTCGGCAACGACCTGGTCACCAAGCAACTGGGGCAGCGGGAGTTCTTCGGCGAGCTGGGCCTGCTGATCGGCGAGCACACCCGCAGCGCCGACGCGGTGGCGGCCAGCGATGGCCGCCTGGTGGAACTGGGACAGGCCGAGTTCGGCCAGCTGGTCGAGCGCGATCCGGCACTGGTGGCGCAGTTCCTGCGGCGTTCGATCGCCCGGGTGGTGCTCAACGAGCAGGGCCTGATCCGCCAGCTGCGCCGCCGCAACCAGGACCTGGAAACGGCGCTGGACAACCTCTATGCCACCACCCACCAGCTCAACCAGACCGAAGAGCTGATCCGCACCGACGAATTGACCGGCCTCTACAACCGTCGCGGCCTGACCCTGCACCTGCAGGAATGCCGGCGCGCGGGCATGCAGCAGGCGATGGGCCTGGTGCTGGTGGACTGCGACCGCTTCAAGCAGATCAACGACGACCATGGCCACCTGGTCGGGGATCGCGTGCTGCAGAACGTGGCCGGCATCCTGCGCTCGGTCGCCGGTCCCGACGACGTGCCCTGCCGCCTGGGTGGCGACGAGTTCTGCCTGCTGGTGGCCGCGCACGAGCGCGCCGAGGTGATGCGCTACGCCGACTTCGTGGTCGCCACCACGCGCAACCTGCTGCAGCTGCGGCAGGCCGTGCCGACCATCTGCGCTGTCAGTGTCGGCGCCTGCCTGGTCGAGCCGGAGCAGGACTGGAACGACTGGTATGCCCGCGCCGACGCCGCCCTGTACGAAGCCAAGCGGCTGGGCGGCAACCGCGCCTTCTGGATCGACGCCCCGGTCCCGCTGCGGAGCTGAGGCGAGGATGGACGGCATGCCGCAGCACCACGCCGATGCCCCCGAGCTGCGCACCCTGCTGCTCACCGACCTGAGCGACTCCACCGCACTGGTGGAGAGCCTCGGCGATGGTGCCGCCGCCGAGCTGTTCCGCGACCACGACCGGCTGGTGCTGGAACTGCAGCAACGCTGGCGCGGGCGCCTGATCGACCGCTCCGACGGCCTGCTGCTGCTGTTCGAACGCCCGCTGGACGGGCTCGGCTTCGCCCTGGACTACCGGCGTGGCCTGGACGCGCTGGGCCACGCCCACCGCACCGGGCCGCTGCTGGCGCGCGCCGGCCTGCACGTGGGCGAGGTGCTGCTCTGGCGCAACAGCGACGAGGCGGTGAGCGTGGGCGCCAAGCCGGTGGAGGTGGAGGGCCTGGCCAAGCCGTTCACCGCGCGGCTGATGCACCTGGCGCGCCCGGGCCAGATCCTGCTGTCCTCGGTGGCCGAGCCGCTGGTGCGCCGCGCCGCGCGCGAACTGGGCGAGCGCGGCGAGGCCCTGCAGTGGCGCTCGCACGGGCGCTGGCATTTCAAGGGCGTGCCGCAGGTGCAGGAAGTGCACGAGGTCGGCGAGCCGGGCCTGGCGCCGCTGCGCATGCCGCGCGGCGACGGCAAGGCACGGCGTGACCTGCCGGTGTGGCGGCGTCCGCTCGCGCTGGCGGCCGAGGCGGTACTGGTCGCCGGCGTAGCGGTGGGCGTGTGGTTCATGACCCGGCCGGAACCGGCGATCGCCTTTTCCGAGCGCGACTGGGTGGTGCTGGGCGACCTGCGCAACCTCACCGGTCGCAGCGTGCTGGACGATTCGCTGGAACAGGCGTTCCGGATCAGCCTGGAGCAGTCGCGTCACGTCAACGTGCTCAGCGACCTGAAGGTGCAGCAGACGCTGCGGCAGATGCGCCTCGATCCGCAGGAGGCCGAGCTCGACCGCTGGGTGGCCTCGCACGTGGCCGCGCGCGAAGGCGCGCGCGCGGTGATCCTGCCGACGGTCTCGGAGGTCGGGAACAACGTGCAGTTCTCGGTGGAGGTGATCGATCCGGTGACGCTGGATACCGTGTATTCGGAACGCGCCACCGGGGCCGGCCTGGAATCGGTCCTGGATTCGATCGACAAGGTGACCGCGCGGCTTCGCGGCAACCTGGGCGAGGCGATGGCTTCCATCCAGCAAAGCTCCACCCCGCTTCCCGACGCCACGACCTCGGACCTCGAGGCGATGCGGGCCTATGCCCTGGCCGAGATCGCGATGGGCAGGCAGCGCCTGGACGACGCGCGCGGCCTGTACGGGAGCGCGATACGCATCGATCCGAAGTTCGCCCGCGCCCATCTCGGCCTGGCGAGCATCGCCTGGGCCCTGGAAGAGACCGAAGTCGCGCGCCGGCACGTCGCCGATGCGGTGCGGGTGCGCGACACGCTCACCTCGCGCGACCGGCTGCAGGTCGACGCATGGCAGGCCGAAGTTTCGCCGGGAGGCGGCTCGCTGGTGCACTGGCTGACCCTGGCCAGGCTCTATCCGGACCACTTCGGTGCGCAGTCGAACGCGTCCTGGTACCTGCTGATGGAAGCGCGGTTCGATGAGGCCGCCACGCACGCGATATCGGCCGCTGCCGCGCAGTCGCCGCGCAGGAGCTATCCACTCGTGCACCTGGCCCGCGCGTACGTCGCGCTCGGACGCCCCGATGACGCGATACAGGCCCTGGAAGAGGCGCAGCAGGCTGGCAATGCGCCTTCGGTGCTGACCCGTTCGGAGGCCTTGCTGCTCCTCGGCCGCGACGGCGAAGCCATCGCCCTGCTGGAGGCGGTCAAGGCCGAGGAAAGCCCGATCATGTGGCTGCATGCGCAACGGACACTGGCGTCCATTGCGCTCGGGCAGGGCGACCATGAACGCGCCGTGCGGCTTTCGGAACGTGCCCGGGCCCAGGCGGCATCGATGCAGCCGGCGGTGGCGCGACATTACGCACTGGTCGATGCCATCGTGCGATCGGCGGCGGGGACAAGGCCCTCCGCGGCGGAACTGTCCGCGCTGGAACGCAGCTTCCGCACCGCCATGGCGGACAGGGAGATGCCCGCCCGGTACGAAGATCTTTTTCGCTATGCGTTGCTGACCTACCTGGCCCAGCAGGACGGCCATGCGGGCCTGGCGGCGGGCTGGCTGCGCTGGCTGGAGCCGGAGGCCGCCGGAGCGAAGAACCGGATCGTGGACAAGATGCTCGTGGTCGTGCGCGCCAACCAGCTGCGGCTCGAGGGCCGGCTCGAGGAAGCCGGCGAAATGCTGCTGCCGCAGATGGACGGGACCGAGCTGGTGCAGGTACGCGTGGTCATGCGCGAGGTCGAGCGGGACCGCGGCAACCTGGAAGGCGTGCAGGCGCAGCAACGCTGGCTGGACGAGAACCAGGGGCGGGTGCTGGCCGAGGTGGCCGCGTCCCAGGTGATGCAAGTGATGAACGTCGTCGAGGCGGCGCCCGCGGCGGCGGCGGGCACGGCGGAATCGCGCCGGAACGCCCGTGCCGGCCTGGCACGGACGCTCCGGCCGGCAGGCCTCACTCCCTGCCGAGGGACTGCTCGATCCTGCCTGCCTCGAAGTTGAAGATGACGGTCATCGACGTCGCGCTGCTGACCAGGTACTTGGCCAGCGCCTGGCGCGTCTTCGCGATCTCCTCCTTCGGCGCGAGCGTGGTGACCTGGGCGCAACGCAGCTGGGCGTCGGCGCCGGCCTTGTAGCCGACCTTCTCCAGTGCGGCGCGTGGATCCTTGACGAACAGCGCGCGGAAGTCATCATCGCCGGACAGGCCATCGAGAAGCCTGTCGACCACGGCCGGATCCATGGGCGTGCTCTTGGAGTCGCTGATCATCTGGTTATCCTCGGCTGGTTCGCGCACGGGAATGTGCGGTGGTGCATGGTCATACTGCCGGGGCGGGCTTTCAAGGGGAGCGGCATGCGGGTGAGGCGCTGTGCGATCTTGTACCTGGAGCCGCGCGAGCGGGTGGAGTTCGACCTGCACGGCCTGCTGGCGGGAAGCAGCGGCGCGGCGAGGATCGTGGAATGGATCGCGCACGCGCCGCACCTGGCGCGGCCGGTCGCCATCGATGAAGCCGCCCGCGATTGCCTGGGATGCCTGTCCGCCGAGGAGTGGACGACGCGCGAGGCGCTGGCTGCGTGGCCCGCGGACGTGCTGGACCGGCTGGTGGAACAGGGGCTGGCGGTCGCCGATGAAGGCGGTGCCACGGAGCACGCGGCCCGCGATGTGCAGGGGCGCGATGGCCACTGGTGGGGGCCGGCGGCGCTGGTCCACGCTGCCGGGCGATGGAGTGGCGAGGATGCCGCCGCGGCGACCGAAGCGGCGGGCCTGTCCACCGCCGTCGGCCTGCGCGAGCGGCTGGGCGTGCCGCCGCCAGCCGCGCTCACGCGCTGCGATCCGGCGGACCGCATCGCGCTGGCGCGCGCCGAAGCGGACGGTTTCGACGAACTGCTGCAGCGGCGGGCCACGTGCCGCAACTTCGACAGCGACCGTCCGCTGTCGCAGGCCTTGCTGGCGCGGATGATGGAGCGCGTGTTCGCCGCCCAGGCGCAGTGGCGGATGGACGACGAAACCGTGTTCCTGAAGAAGGGTGCGCCGTCAGGTGGTGGCCTGCATCCGACCGAGGCTTACCTGATCCTGCAGCAGGTGGAAGGACTGGCCGCGGGCCTTTACCACTACCACCCGGTCGAGCATGCGCTGGAACCGCTGCCGGGCGCAGGCATGGCGATGCGCGAACTGGCGCTGCAGGCAGTGGCCGGCCAGCACTGGTTCGCCGATGCGCCGGTGCTGGTGGTGATGGCCGCGCGCTTCGCCCGCTGCTTCTGGAAATACCGCCAGCATCCGAAGGCCTATCGCGCGGTCACGATGGACGCCGGCCACCTGTCGCAGACCCTGTACCTGGCCGCGACCGACCTGGGCCTGGGTGCATTCGTCACCTGCGCGATCAACGAGGTGGACATCGAGCGGGCGCTGGGACTCGATCCGCTGGAGGAAGGGGTGATGGCGGTCTGCGGTTTCGGCTGGCGCGCAGGCGAGATGCGCAATGCCGAGTTCGATCCGGCCGGGCGGGTGTGGCCGGCCGCGCGCTGATCCGCTTCGCCACGATCCGTAAACCGTGAGACGTGACGACCGGGATGCCGCTGCGCGGCATCCCGGCGTGGTGCTTACTTGCGTACGTCCTGCGTATGCGCCTGCAGCGCCGCCTGCAATCCCTCCACGCCATCGGCGCCGGCCGGCACGGTGGTGCTGGAGCCCTTGAGGTCTTCGCCGATCGGCTGCGCGCGGCCGCCCAGGCACTTGGCCAGGAAGTTTTCGGTGATCGCGTTGAACGCCTTGTTGTTCTCCGGGCGGGCGAAGCCATGGCCCTCGTCGGGGAACAGCACGTAGGTCACCGGGATGTTCTTGGCCTGCATCGCCGCGACGATCTGGTCGCTCTCGGCCTGCTTCACCCGCGGATCGTTGGCGCCCTGGCCGATCAGCAGCGGCTTGTTGATCTTGTCGGCATGGGTCAGCGGCGAACGTTCCTTCAGCCAGGCGCGGCCTGCCTCGGTGCGCGGGTCGCCCATGCGCCGCGCCAGTTGCTCGTAGAAGCTGGCCCAGTACGGCGGCACCGTGGCCAGCAGCGTTTCCAGGTTGGACGGGCCGACGATGTCCACGCCGCAGGCGAAGGTGTCCGGGGTGAAGGTCAGGCCGGCCAGGGTTGCATAACCGCCGTAGCTGCCGCCCATGATCGCGACCTTGTCGGCGCTGGTGATGCCTTCGCCGACCGCCCAGTTCACCGCGTCGATCAGGTCGTCGTGCATCTTCGCGCCCCACTCGCCGTCGCCGGCGTTGGTGAACTCCTTGCCGAAGCCGGTGGAGCCGCGGAAGTTCGTACTCAGCACGGCGTAGCCGCGGTTGGCCAGCCACTGGTCGTAGCTGCTGTAGCCGTAGCCATCGCGGCCCCACGGGCCGCCGTGGACCAGCAGCACCATCGGCACCGGCTGGTCGGCCTTGCCGTCGCCGTTGGCGTCGGCCTGCGCGGGCAGGGTGAGGTAGCTGGTCAGGGTGAGGCCGTCGCGCGACTTCAGCTCCAGCGGCCACATCGGCTGCAGCGGCTTGCCGTCCAGCGCCGGGCGCGCGGAGAACAGCTTCGTCAGTTTGCCTTCGCTGCCGGGCGTGCGGTCGTAGCGGTAGTAGACCACCGGCGATTCGGCGGCCGAGTAGGCCACGATCCAGGTGCTGTCATCGAGCGTGCGCGCGTTGACGTTCGCCTCGCCCGGACCGATGGCTTCCAGCGCCTTGAGGTCGGTGGCGAGCGCATCGCCCAGCGGCTTCCATTCGTTGCGAAGGTAGTTCACCGACACCGCCTGCAGTTCGCCGGTGCGCGGGTCGCTGAGGCCGCCGCCGATGTCGGCGCGCGCATCCTCGGCCAGCAGCGTGCGCTCGCCGCTGGCGCTGTCGACCGCGTACAGCGCCGAGGTGTTGCGGTTGCGCGAGTCGGCCAGGTACAGGGTCTTGCCGTCGGTGGTCAGGCCCAGGGTGGAGGTGGTGAGCACGTCCTCGAACGGGACGTCGTCGGCCTTCTCCCAGCCGTTGCCGGCGCGCTTGAGGATGTCCAGGCCGCCGTCCGGGCGCGAGCGCTGGGCGAAGCGCAGGTTGTAATCGCCATCGGCGATGTAGCCGGCGATCTCGCTGGTGTTCTTCTCCACCAGGGTGCGCTCGCCGCTGGCCAGGTCGACCCGGTAGAGGTCGTGCCACTTTGCGTCGCGGTCGTTCATCCCGACCAGGATGCTGCCGGGCTGGTCCGGGCTGACCCCGGCCACCTGCGCGGTGGTCTTCGGGAACGGAGTGAGGTCGCGGGTCTGGTTGCCGGCCAGGTCCACCGCGTAGAGGTGGAAGTCCTCGTCGCCGCCGCTGTCGCGCAGGTACAGCAGGGTGTCGGGCTGGTAGGACCAGAAGTAGTTGCGGATGCCGCGCGCCTTGTCGTCGGTGACCGCGCGCGCCGCGGCCGGGTCGCCGGCCGGCGCGATCCAGACGTTCATCACCCCGTCCACCGGCGCGATCCAGCTCAGGTACTTGCCGTCGGGGCTGATCTGCACCGACGCGCGCTCGGGGTTGCCGAACAGCGCGTCGCGCGCGATCAGTTCGACTTCCTTCGGAGGCGCATCCGGGGCGGGCGCGGCTGCGGTGGCGTCGCCCTCCTGCTTGCCCTTGCATGCGGCCAGGGCGAGGGCGAGGGCGGTGACGGCGAACAGGCGGGTGTGGCGCATGGGAGGCGTGCTCCAGGGATGCCGGCGGCATCGGAACGCGCACGCTAGCGCATGTCCCGGCCGGCGTCGTTCCAGTCGCGTTAAACGCACCCCATGACCTATGGCAGGCCCGCGGGGCGGGGTTTGCGCGGCTGCTCCCCTCGCATCAACCACCAGCCCCCGCCAGCGGCGCGCGATACCCGAGCGCTTCGGCCAGATGGGCCACCGCGATCGCCTCGGCGCCGTCCAGGTCGGCGATGGTGCGGGCCACGCGCAGCATGCGGTGCAGGCTGCGCGCGGTCAGCTGCAGGCGTTCGGCGGCCTGCTCGAGCAGCCGTTGCCCGGCCGCGTCGAGCGCGCAGGTGGTGGCGACGCCGGCGGCATCGAGGTGGGCGTTGAGGACCCCGGTGCGTTGAAGCTGGAGCGAGCGGGCGGCTTCCACGCGTTGCCGGATCGCGGCACTGGATTCGCCCGGCGGGGCGTCGGCACGCAGCAGCGCCGGCGGCAGCCGCACCATCGCCAGGTGCAGGTCGATCCGGTCCAGCAGCGGCCCGGACAGGCGGCTCCAGTAACGCTGCACCGCGTCGGGCGTGCAGCGGCAGCGCGCGCAGGGATCGCCGGCCCAGCCGCACGGGCACGGGTTCATCGCCGCGACCAGCTGGAAGCGCGCGGGGAACTCGGCGCTGCGCGCGGCGCGGGAGATGGTGATGCGGCCGGACTCGAGCGGTTCGCGCAGCACTTCCAGCGCGGTGCGGCTCCACTCCGGCAGTTCGTCCAGGAACAGCACGCCGTTGTGCGCCAGCGAGATCTCGCCCGGCCGCGGCGGACTGCCGCCGCCGGCCAGGGCCACGGAACTGGCACCATGGTGCGGCGTGCGCAGCGGCCGCTGGCGCCAGCGCGACGGGTCCAGGCCGCGGCCGCTGATCGAATGCACTGCCGCCGTTTCCAGTGCCTCGGCCTCGCTGGCTTCCGGCAGCAGGCCGGGCAGGCGCGAGGCCAGCAGGGTCTTGCCGCAACCCGGGGGACCGCTCATCAGCAGGTGGTGGCTTCCAGCCGCGGCGATCTCCAGCGCGCGCCGCGCCTGCGCCTGGCCGCGCACGTCGGCCATGTCCGGCTGCGCCAGCGGCGGCGCGGCACCGGCATCTGCGTTCCCTGCGGCACGCGGCAGCGACCGCCCGCCCAGGCTGGCGCAGGCTTCCAGCAGGGTGCGGGCGACGTAGGCCTGCGCGTCGCCCGCCAGCGCGGCTTCGGCACCGCTGCCGGCCGGCCCCCCCAGGCGGCGGCCGTCGCGCGCGGCGGCCAGCCCCGCCGGCAGCACGCCGTCGACCGGCCGCAGTTCGCCGGTCAGGCCCAGTTCGCCGAGGAATTCGCAGCCGGCCAGCGCGTCGCGGTCGATCTGGCCGCTGGCGGCGAGGATGCCCAGGGCGATCGGCAGGTCGAAGCGGCCGCCGTCCTTGGGCAGGTCGGCGGGGGCCAGGTTGATGGTGATGCGCCGCTGCGGGTATTCGAATTGCGCGCAGAGGATGGCTGCGCGCACGCGGTCGCGCGATTCGCGCACCGCCGCCGCGGGCAGGCCGACGATCTGGGTGGAAGGCAGGCCGCCGGACAGGTGCACTTCCACCTGCACCGGTGGCGCGCAGACCCCGGCGCGGGCCCGGCTGTGCACCAGCGCCAGGCCCATGCGCGGCTCAGCCCGGATCGCCCGGGCGCGAGGCGGCGGCGGCGCGCAGGCGCGCTTCCAGTTCCTCGATGTTGCGCTCGAGCGCTTCGAGCTTCTCGCGGGTGCGCAGCAGCACCGCGCGCTGCACGTCGAACTCCTCGCGGGTGACCAGGTCCAGCCGGCCCAGCCCGGCCTGCAGCGCGCTGCGGAAGCTGGCCTGCAGTTCCCCGCCCGATTCGCGCAGGCCCGGCGGGACCAGTTCGCTCAGGCGGCGGGCGAGGTCGTCGATGTGGTTGAGGTCGATCATGGGGGCTCCGGCGGGAAGTTCAGCGTGCGCGCGCGGCGCGGCGCGCGGGATCGGCGCGGGCCGGCGCGCACGGTCGGAAAACTCCGAGGGCCGCGCGGTGGCGCGCATGCGGACATTGGACCCGGCACGCGCCGGCGTGGCAAGCGCGGCCCGCGCTATCCTGTATGCCCCGCAGTGTTCCGGAGTCGCCCGATGAAGATGGTCATGGCCGTGATCAAGCCGTTCAAGCTCGACGACGTGCGCGAAGCGCTGTCGGCGCAGGGCGTCGCCGGGATCACCGTCACCGAGGTCAAGGGCTTCGGCCGGCAGAAGGGCCATACCGAGCTGTACCGCGGCGCCGAATACGTGGTCGATTTCCTGCCCAAGGTGAAGATCGAGGTCGCCGTCACCGAGGACCGGGTCGAGGCGGTGGTCGAGGCGATCGTGCGCGCGGCCGGCACCGGCAAGATCGGCGACGGCAAGGTCTTCGTCTACGACCTGGGCCAGGTGGTGCGGATCCGCACCGGCGAGCTGGACGCCGACGCGCTGTAGTTATTCGCCCAGCGCTTCGGCCACGAACGGCGGGGCGACCAGCACGCCGGTGTGCAGCGGCGCGCTGTAGTACTTCGTCGCGAACGCCTTGCCGGCCGCGTCGGTCTCGCGGAAGCCGAAGCCCTGGCCCTTGCGCGCCAGGGTCACGCTCCACCAGCCGGTCGGATAGCACGGCTGCGGGAACGGCAGGGTCTTGAAGGTCGAGAAGCCGGCCTTGCCCATCTCTGCGCGCATCGACTTGATCAGCTCCAGCTGCGCCAGCGGCGATTCGCTCTGCTGCACCAGGATGCCGTCGTCCTTCAGCGCGCGGAAGCAGCTGGCGTAGAAGTCCTTGTTGAACAGGCCCTCGGCTGGGCCGACCGGGTCGGTCGAATCGACGATCACCACGTCCACGCTGCCGGCCGGGCAGTTGGCCATGTAGGCCACGCCATCGTCGAACAGCAGTTCGGCACGCGGGTCGGCGTTGGAATCGCACAGCTCCGGGAAATGCTTCTCGGCCATGCGCGTGACCTGCTCGTCGATGTCGCACTGGGTCGCGCTCTCCACGCCCGGGTGCTTGAGCACCTCGCGCAGGGTGCCGCAGTCGCCGCCACCGATGATCACCACGCGCTTCGGGGCGGCGTGGGTGAACAGCACCGGGTGGGCGATCATCTCGTGGTACAGGAAGTTGTCGCGGCTGGTGAGCATCACCGCGCCGTCGATCAGCATCAGGTTGCCCCAGTCGGTCGTCCGGTAGATCTCGATCTTCTGGAACGGCGACTGCACCTCGTCCAGCTTGGCCTCGACCCGGTAGCCGATCGCCGATCCGGTCGGCTCGAAGCGTTCGATGTACCAGTTGTCCTGGGTGCTCATGGGATGTCCTTGTGCTTCTTCTCCTCCCGCCGGGAGAAGGTGCCCGGAGGGCGGATGGGGGCCGGCGGAAGAGGGGCCGGCGGCGCGGGGCGCGCATTGTAACGGACCCTCCTGAACGCGGGGGTTAGAATGCGCGTCCTCCATGACAGCCCGAGCCCCACGCCGATGAGCGACTGGTCCGTCGACCACGCCCGCAAGACCTGGTCCATCCCGCACTGGTCCGGCGGCTACTTCGACGTGGCCGGCGGTGCCATGCAGGTGCTGCCGCGCGGCAAGGACGGGCCGTCGCTGGCGCTGCCGGCGCTGGTCGACGCGGCGCGCGCGCAGGGCATGCAGCTGCCGCTGCTGCTGCGCTTCCCGGACATCCTCGGCGACAGGCTGGCCCGGCTGCAGGCCGCCTTCGCCCAGGCCATGGCCGACTGGGACTACACCGGCGGCTACACTGCGGTGTACCCGATCAAGGTCAACCAGCACCGCGGCGTGGCCGGCACCCTGGCCGCGCACGCCGGCGAGGGCTTCGGCCTGGAGGCCGGCAGCAAGCCGGAACTGATGGCGGTGCTGGCGCTGAGCCGCCCCGGCGGGCTGATCGTGTGCAACGGCTACAAGGACCGCGAGTACATCCGCCTGGCGCTGATCGGGCGCAAGCTCGGCCTGGAGACCTTCATCGTCATCGAGAAGCCCTCCGAGCTGGCGCTGGTGATGGAAGAGGCGGCGAACCTGGACGTGCGCCCCGGCCTGGGCGTGCGCATGCGCCTGGCCAGCCTGGGCGCGGGCAAGTGGCAGAACAGCGGCGGCGACAAGGCCAAGTTCGGCCTCTCGCCGCGCCAGCTGCTGGACCTGTGGAAATCGCTGCGCGACAGCGGCATGGGCGACTGCCTGCAGCTGCTGCACTTCCACATGGGCTCGCAGATCTCCAACGTGCGCGACATCGCCAGCGGCATGCGCGAGGCGGTGCGCTACTACAGCGAGCTGTTGCGGCTGGGCGCGAAGGTGCGCTGGATGGACGTGGGCGGCGGCCTGGGCATCGACTACGAAGGCACCCGCTCGCGCAGCGAGTGCTCGATCAACTACAGCCTGGCCCAGTACGCGGCCAACATCGTGCAGCCGCTGGCCGAAGCCTGCGCCGAGCAGGGCCTGGTGCCGCCGCGGATCGTCACCGAGTGCGGCCGCGCGATGACCGCGCACCACGCGGTGCTGGTGGCCAACACCACCGAGGTGGAGACCGCGCCGGAAGGCCGCGTGCCTGACGCGCACGACGACGAGCCGGCGGCGATCCGCCACCTGCGCGCGCTGCACGCCGACCTGGACCAGCGGCCGCCGCTGGAGCTGTTCCACGAGGCCCAGCACTTCCATGCCGACGGCCTGTCCGCCTACGCGCAGGGCCAGATCGACCTGCCGCAGCGGGCGCGGGTGGACGACCTGTTCTACGCGGTCGCCCATGGCGTGCGCGCCCGCCTGGACTGGGGCGAGCGCAGCCACCGCGCGGTCCTGGACGAACTCAACGACCGCCTGGTCGACAAGTATTTCGTCAATTTCAGCGTATTCGAGTCGATCCCGGATGCCTGGGCGATCGACCAGGTGTTCCCGATCGTGCCGATCGAGCGCCTGGACGAAGAGCCGACCCGGCGCGGCGTGATCGCCGACATGACCTGCGACTCCGATGGCACGGTCAAGACCTACGTCGAGAACGGCGGCCTGGACACCTCGCTGCCGCTGCATGCGGTGCGCCATGGCGAGGGCTATCGCCTGGCGTTCTTCCTGGTCGGTGCCTACCAGGAGATCCTCGGCGACATCCATAACCTGTTCGGCGACACCGATGCGGTGGAAGTGCGGCTCACCGCCGACGGCGGCTACGAACTGACCCAGCAGCGCCGTGGCGACACCACCGACGTGATGCTCGACTACGTCGGCTACCGTCTGGACGACCTGCGCGCGGCCTATGCGCAGCGCGTCCACGCCGCCGGCCTGCCGGAGGCGGAGTCGCTGGCGCTGGCCGAAGCGCTGGAGGCGGGCCTGACCGGCTACACCTACCTGTCGGACGCGCCGCTGGCCTGAACCCGCCGCCGCCGCGCCATGCGCCGGCCATAGCGGTCGCGGTAAGGTGTAGTCCCCGTCCCCGTGGAGCGCACGGTGCTGGAACTGCTCAAGGCGGCCGCGGTCGGCCTGGCCACGCTGCTGCCGCTGGCCAACCCGTTGACCACGGTCGCGCTGATGATGGGCCTGTCGCGCGGCATGGACGAGGCCGAGCGCAACCGCCAGGCGCTCAAGGCCTCGATCTACGTGTTCGCGATCATGATGGTCGCGTACTACACCGGCCAGCTGGTGATGAACGTGTTCGGCATCTCGATCACCGGCCTGCGCATCGCCGGCGGCCTGATCGTGGCCTTCATCGGCTTCCGCATGCTGTTCCCGCAGCAGCGCCTGGACGAGACGCCCGAGGTGGAGCGGCGTGGCGAGGAACTGCGCCAGCACCGCACCGAGGACATCGCCTTCATCCCGCTGGCCATGCCCAGCACCGCCGGGCCGGGGACCATCGCCCTGATCATCAGCACCGCCGCGGCGGTGCGCAGCGAGCGGCCCTACGCCGAGTGGGTGATGCTGGCGGCGCCGCCGCTGGTGTTCTTCCTGGCCGCGGCGATCCTGCTGCTGTGCCTGCGCAGCTCCGGCACGATCATGCGCAAGCTCGGCAACAGCGGTGTGGAGGCGTTCTCGCGGCTGATGGGCTTCCTGCTGGTCTGCATCGGCGTGCAGTTCGTGATCAACGGCATCTACGAAGTGGCCGCCGAAGTGCAGGCGCTGCTGTCCTTGTAGGAGCGGGCATGGCCGCGACCCGGACGTCGTAACCATGAGGACGTCGCCTGCGCCGACGACGCAAGGTCGCGGCCATGCCCGCTCCTGTTAAGGGAGGCGCGGCTCAGCCGCGGAACACCTGGAACCCGGCAAAGCTCTGCGTCACCGGCATGATCTCCAGCCGGTTGATGTTGAGGTGCGCCGGCAGCGTGGCCACGTAGAAGATCTGTTCGGCGATGTCCTCCCCGGTCATCGGCTGCGCGTCCTTGTACAGCGTGTCGGAGGCGGCCTGGTTGCCATGGGTGCGGACCAGGGTGAACTCGGTCTCGGCCATGCCCGGCTCGATCGTGGTCACGCGCACGCCGCTGCCGTGCAGGTCGGTGCGCAGGTTCAGCGAGAACTGGCTGACGAAGGCCTTGGTCCCGCCATAGACGTTGCCGCCGGGATACGGATACACGCCGGCGACCGAGCTGACGTTGATGACCACGCCCTTGCGCGCGACCAGCGCCGGCAGCAGGCGGTGGGTCAGGGTGACCAGCGCGGTGACGTTGGTGTCGATCATCACCCGCCAGTCCTCGAGGCTGGCCTGCTGCGCCGGCGTGGTGCCCAGTGCCAGGCCGGCGTTGTTGACCAGCACGTCGATGTCGCGGAAGCCTTCGGGCAGCGCGGACAACGCCGCTTCCATCGCCGCCGCGTCGCGCACGTCGAAGCAGGCCGGGTGCACGTTTGCCGCGCCGAGCTCGTCGACCAGCGCCTGCAGGCGTTCGCCGCGGCGGCCGGTGGCCACCACCTTCCAGCCGGCGGCGACGAAGCGGCGCGCGGCGGCCAGGCCGAAACCGGAGGTGGCGCCGGTGATGAAGGCGGTGCGGGTCATGGAAGGTCCTCTACTGGGCTTTTATGGCCATCGCCGGCAGGCCGCTGCCGGCGAGCTTCTGCTTGGCTTCGGCCAGCTCGCTGGCGGTGGAGTAGGGGCCCATGCGCACGCGGTACACGGTCTTGCCGTTGGCCTGGCCGGTTTCCACCCGCGCACCCAGGCCGAGCATGGCCAGCTTGGCCTTCACTTCCTCGGCGTCGCCGGGCGCGCCGAAGGCGCCGGCCTGCAGGATGTAGCGGGCGCCGTCGCCGGGGGCTGCCGCTGCCTGCACCGGTGCGGGCGCGTTGGTGCCGGAAGCAGTGGCCGTGGATGCCGCCGCGGTGGTCGCGGTGCTGGCCGCCGGCGCGGCTGCCACGCTCGGCGGCTCTGGTGTGCGGCCTTCCAGCGCATCGCGCGCACGTCGGGCCTCGGCCTGCGCACGGCGTGCTTCCTCCTCGCGTGCGCTGGCGGCCAGTTCGGCGTCGCTCATGCGCACTTCGTTGCCGGGGAGCACGGTGTAGAAGTCGTACTGCGGCGCGGTTTCCGCCGGCGCTTCGCCGGCAGGCGTGTCGGCGATGGCCTCGG
Organism: Pseudoxanthomonas koreensis; assembly: GCF_010093225.1. GTDB lineage: Bacteria > Pseudomonadota > Gammaproteobacteria > Xanthomonadales > Xanthomonadaceae > Pseudoxanthomonas > Pseudoxanthomonas koreensis. The sequence continues at coordinate 25,424 of NZ_PDWM01000002.1, forward strand.
TGTCGGCGATCGGCGCCGGCTGCGCGTCCGGATCGGCGCGCGGGCCGAAGCGGACGAAGCCGTCGCCATCCTTCTTCAACAGTCCCGGCACCGCCAGGAACACCACCGCGCCGATGGCCAGTCCGGCCACCAGCCAGACCCAGGCCGGCCGGCCGCCCTTGCCGCCATTGCGCCGCGCCTGGTTCTTGCCACGTCTTGCCGCCATTACATCGTTCTCCGTATTGCCGCCGCGCGCGTCACATCCGCTCCGGCGCGCTTACGCCGAGCAGGCCAAGGCCGTTGGCCAGGCCCTGCCGCACCGCCAGCGCCAGCGCCAGGCGCGCATCGCGCAGGTCGGCGTCTTCCACCAGCACCGGCGTGTTTGCGTACCAGGTGTGGAAAGCATAGGCCAGTTCGCGCAGGTACTGGGCGATGAGGTGCGGTTCCAGCGACTGCCCGGCGGCCTCGACCGTTTCCGGCCAGCGCGACAGTTCCACGATCAAGGCCAGCGAGCCTTCGTCGTCGAGCCGGGCCAGCTGCGCCAGCGCGTTGGCCTGGTCCCAGGCGTAGCCCTTCTCGGTGCACTGGCGCAGCAGGGCGGCGACGCGGGCGTGCGCGTACTGCACGTAGAACACCGGGTTGTCGTTGCTCTGCTGGCGCGCCAGGTCGATGTCGAACACCAGCTGCGAATCGGGCTTGCGCGCGATCAGGAACCAGCGGGTCGCATCGCGCCCGGCTTCCTCGATCAGGTCGCGCAGGGTCAGGTAGGAGCCGGCGCGCTTGGACAGCTTCACTTCCTCGCCGCCGCGCATCACCGTGACCATCTGGTGCAGCACGTACTCCGGCCAGCCCTTGGGAATGCCCACGTCCAGCGCCTGCAGGCCGGCGCGCACGCGGGCGAGCGAGCCGTGGTGGTCGGCGCCCAGCTCGGTGATCGCGCGCTCGTAGCCGCGCTGCCACTTGCTCAGGTGGTAGGCCACGTCCGGCACGAAGTAGGTGTAGCTGCCGTCGGACTTGCGCATGACGCGGTCCTTGTCGTCGCCGAAGTCGGTGGACTTCAGCCACAGCGCGCCGCCTTCCTCGTAGGTGTGGCCCTTGGCGACCAGCTCGCGCACGGTTTCCTCGACCTTGCCGTCGGTGTACAGCGAGCTCTCGAGGAAGTAGATGTCGAAGTCGACGCCGAACGCGGCCAGGTCCTGGTTCTGCTCGTTGCGCAGGTACGCCACGGCGAAGCGGCGGATCGCGCCGGTGTCCTCGATGTCGCCGCTGCCGGCGACCTCGTGGCCCTCGATCCGCACCGTGTCGCCGCGCAGGTAGGCGTCGGCCACGTCCTGGATGTAGTCGCCGTTGTAGGCGTCGGCCGGCCAGGCTTCGTCACCCGGGCGCAGGCCACGCAGGCGCGCCTGGGTGGAGCGGGCCAGGTTCTCGATCTGCACGCCGGCGTCGTTGTAGTAGAACTCGCGGCGCACGTTCCAGCCGTTGGCGTCGAGCACGCGGGCGATGCAGTCGCCGATCGCGGCGGCGCGGCCATGGCCGACGTGCAGCGGGCCGGTCGGGTTGGCCGAGACGTATTCCACGCCGGCGGTGCGGCCGTGGCCGGAGCTGTTGCGGCCGTACTCTTCGCCGTGCTTCAGCGCGGCGGCGACTTCGCGCTGCCAGGCGCCGGCGGCGAGGTGGAAGTTGATGAAGCCGGGGCCGGCGATCTCGACCCGGGCGATGTCGTCGCTGGCCGGCAGCGCGGCCACCAGCGCCTGTGCCAGCGCGCGCGGATTGGTCCGCGCGGCCTTGGCCAGGAGCATGGCGGCGTTGGTGGCGAAATCGCCGTGTTCGCGGGTCTTGGGCCGTTCGACCACGAAGTCCGGGGTGGCGGCATCGGCCGGAACGGTGCCGGCGGCGCGCAGGGCTTCGATGCCCCGGGTGATCAGGGCGTTGAGGAGGGTCTTCACTCGGGGAGCGTTTTCATGCGGTCTGGCCGGGCATTTTACCTGCTCCGCCGCTTCGGAGCCGGGGCCGGCGCCGCGCCGCTCCTGTAGGAGCCCGCATGAGGGCGACGCGGCGCGACCATCCGGAGCCGGCGTTTGACGGGACATCCACGAACGGTGCGGAGAGGCGTCGTCGGCGGCCGTGTTGGCCAGCGGGGTCAGACCAGCCCGCGCGCCGCCATCGACACCGGTTCGCCGTCGCCGACGACGAAATGGTCCAGCAGGCGGATCTCCACCAGGGCCAGGGCCTGTTTCAGCCGGGCGGTGACCGCGCGGTCGGCCGCCGACGGGTCGGCGCAGCCGGAGGGATGGTTGTGGCCGATGATCACCGCTGCCGCGTTGTGGCCCAGCGCCCGCCGCACCACTTCGCGCGGGTGCACCTCGGCGCCGTCGATGGTCCCCTGGAACAGCTCCTCGAACGCCAGCGCCCGGTGCCGGGTATCCAGGAACAGGGCGGCGAACACCTCGTGCGGGTACGGGCGCAACCGCCGGGCGAAGTAGCGGCCGGCGGCGACCGGGTCGGTGAGTGCGTCGCCGCGTTCCAGCGCCGCGGCCAGGTGGCGGTTGCCCAGTTCCAGCGCGGCCGCCAGCTGGCAGGCGCGGGCGGGGCCCAGGCCGGGCAGCTTGGCCAGCTCGGCCGGGCGGCGGTCGAGCAGCGCGCGCAGCGGGCCGTGGGCGTCGAGCAGTTCGCGCGCGGTCTGCACCGCGTCGCGCCCGGGCAGGCCCGAGCCGAGGAAGATCGCCAGCAGTTCGGCGTCGGACAGCACCGCGGCGCCACGGCCGAGCAGCTTCTCGCGGGGACGTTCGGCGTGGGGCCAGTCGCTGATGCGCATGGGGCCAGCATGCGCGGCGGCCGCGGTCGCCGGCATCGGGGCCGCAGGGCGCTTGGAGTAAGCTGGCGCTCCCCTCCGGCGTAGGAAAACCCCAGGTGAGTGTTTCGGCCACCGGTCCGCTCGGCGGGCAGCGGATCCTGTTGTGCGTGGGCGGCGGGATCGCCGCCTACAAGGCCCTGGAACTGGTCCGCCGCCTGCGCGACGCGGGTGCGCAGGTGCAGGTGGCGATGACCGCCGGCGCCCAGCAGTTCGTCACCCCGCTCAGCTTCCAGGCGCTGTCCGGCCACCCGGCCCGCACCTCGCTGTGGGACAGCGCCGCCGAACAGGCCATGGGCCACCTGGAACTGGCGCGCTGGGCCGACCGCGTGCTGGTCGCCCCGGCCACCGCCGACCTGCTGGCGCGGCTGGCCCATGGCCTGGCCGACGACCTGGTCACCACCCTGTGCCTGGCCAGCACCGCGCCGCTGACCGTGTGCCCGGCGATGAACCACCGCATGTGGCAGCACCCGGCCACCCAGGCCAACGCCGCCACCCTGCGCGCGCGCGGGGTGCAGGTGCTGGGCCCCGACGACGGCCCGCTGGCCGAGGGCGAATCCGGCCCCGGTCGCCTGCGCGAGCCCGACGCCATCGTCGCCGCGCTGGCTGTTTCCCCCGTGGCGGCCGCCGCGTCCGCCAGCCCGGGCCTGCTGCAGGGCCTGAAGGTGGTGGTCAGCGCCGGCCCGACCTACGAGGACCTGGACCCGGTCCGCTACCTGGGCAACCGCAGCAGCGGCAAGATGGGCTTCGCGGTGGCCGCCAGCGCCGCCCGCCAGGGCGCACGGGTGGTGCTGGTCGCCGGCCCGGTGCAGCTGGACACCCCCACCGGCGTGCAGCGCGTGGACGTGCGTTCGGCGGTGCAGATGCGCGAGGCGGTGGCCGCCGCGCTGCCGGCCGACGTCTACATCGGCGCGGCCGCGGTGGCCGACTACACCCCGCGAGCGTTCTCGCCGAACAAGATCAAGAAGACCGGCAGCGGCGGCGAAGTGCTGGCGCTGGACCTGGTCCGCACCCCCGACATCCTGGCCGAGGTCGCACAGCGCGAAGATGCCGGCCTGAAGCTGGTGGTCGGCTTCGCCGCCGAGACCGACAACGTCGCCGACTACGCCCGGCAGAAGCTCGAGGCCAAGCGCCTGGACCTGATCGTGGCCAACCGCGTCGGCGTGCCCGGCAGCGGCTTCGAGAGCGACGACAACGCGATGACCGCCTACTGGCACGGTGGCGAGCGCGATTTCCCGCCGGCGCCGAAGCTGCGCCTGGCCGACGGCCTGGTCGAGCTGGTCGCGCAGCGGCTGCGGGCGGACGCTCGATGACCGCCGCCAGCCACGAACTGGAAGTGCGCCTGCTCGATCCGCGTTTCGGCGACAGCTGGCCGCTGCCCGAGTACGCCACCGCCGCCAGCGCCGGCATGGACCTGCGCGCGGCGCTGGAGACCGAGCTGCTGCTGCAGCCCGGCGATGCGGCGCTGGTGCCCAGCGGCCTGTCGATCCACGTCGCCGACCCGGGCCTGTGCGCGCTGGTGCTGCCGCGCTCCGGGCTGGGCCACCGCCACGGCATCGTCCTGGGCAACGGCACCGGCCTGATCGACGCCGACTACCAGGGCCCGCTGCTGATCAGCGTCTGGAACCGCGGCCGCGAGGCGTTCACCATCCAGCCCGGCGACCGCATCGCCCAGCTGGTGTTGGCACCGATCGTGCGAGCGAAGTTGAAGGTGGTGGATACTTTCGCCGGCAGCGCCCGTGGCGAAGGCGGCTTCGGCCACACCGGGGTGCGATGAACAGGGGGAAAGGTCCGAGCATGAGCGATACGGTTGCGAGCCGGCAGGTGTCCGGCCAGTTCAGGAAGAGCGCCCCGTTGCTGGCGGTGCTGCTGGCGTTGCTGGCCGCGTGGTTCGGCTGGAGCGGCGTCTCGCAGTGGCGCGCCGATGCGCGCGAATCGCAGCTGTCCGCCGCACGCGACCAACTGGTGGAAGCGACCTCGGCCGTGGTCGCGGCACAGGCCCGCACCCTGGGCGAAAAGCTCGAACTCGAAGCGGTGCAGGCCGCGCTGGCCGCCGGCGATACCAGTGCCGCCGCCGCCGCGCTCGCCAGCAACTGGGAGGGCGTGGAGCAGGCGCATGTCCTGCGCGCCGACCTGGGCGCGGCCTATGCCGACGCCGCCCGCTTCGGCTACGCCCGCCTGGGCCTGCTCGAGCGGGCGATGAACGAAGGCGCGGCGGTGGCCGCGGTGGTGCGCGAGGAAGGCAGCGCGCGCCTCGGCGTGGCCGCGCCGGCCACCCTGGCCGGCACGCCGGCAGTGGCCTACGCGCGCCTGCCGCTGGCCCGGCTGACCGCGGCCCTGGACCAGGCGGCGGTGCCGGGCGGCAGCTACCTGGCGCTGCGCCAGGGCGGCTACAACGTCGCCGAACGCGGCGACACCGCGCTGGCCGGCAGCGCCGACGTGCTGTCCCGTCCGGTCGGCAAGACCGGCCTGCGCGTGGTGGCGGCGGTGCCGGACGTGGCTGCCGGTCCGCTGGGCCTGGGCGCCGTGCCCTGCCTGGTGGCGGCGGTGCTGCTGGCGCTGCTGGCGGTGGCGGCCATGCTCATGGCCCGCGGCAAGCTGCCGCAGCTGCGGCGCAAGCCCGCGGCCGCCGATGGCGACGAGGAACTGCCGACCCTGGGCCAGACCATCCAGCGCGACCAGGAAGCTGCTCCGGCCGCCCCGGTGCGGGTGGCGCCGGTGGTGGCCGAGGCGCAGCTGGAGGCCGGGATCTTCCGCGCCTACGACATCCGCGGCGTGGTCGGCCGCGAACTCACCCCGCAGGTGGCCGCGTGGATCGGCCAGGCCATCGGCAGCGTGATGGCCGAGCAGGGCCTGACCGACATCGTGGTCGGCCGCGACGGCCGCCTGTCCGGGCCGGAGCTGGCCGGCGGCCTGGTCGAAGGCCTGCGCAAGGCCGGCCGCAACGTGATCGACGTGGGCATGGTGCCGACCCCGGTGGTGTACTTCGCCGCCTACCACCTGCGCGCCGGCAGCGGCGTGGCGGTGACCGGCGGCCACAACCCGCCGGACTACAACGGCTTCAAGATCGTGGTCGGCGGCGAGACCCTGTCCGGCGCGGCGATCCAGGATCTGTACGCGCGCATCCGCGAAGGCCGCCTGCTCGAGGCCGAGAGCGCCGGTTCGCTGCAGCAGCAGCCGGTCGACGAGGACTACATCCGCCGCATCGCCGATGACGTGCAGCTGGAGCGGCCGTTGAAGGTAGTGGTCGATGCCGGCAACGGCGTGGCCGGCGACATCGCGCCGCGCCTGCTCGAAGCGATCGGCGCCGAGGTGATCCCGCTGTACTGCGACGTGGACGGCAGCTTCCCCAACCACCACCCGGACCCGAGCGAGCCGCACAACCTCGAGGACCTGGTGCAGATGGTCAAGCGTTTCGACGCCGACCTGGGCCTGGCCTTCGACGGCGACGGCGACCGCCTGGGCGTGGTGACCAAGGAAGGCCAGATCATCTTCCCCGACCGCCTGCTGATGCTGTTCGCGGCCGACGTGCTGCAGCGCAATCCCGGCGCGCTGGTGATCTACGACGTCAAGTGCACCGGCAAGCTGTCCGACTACATCCTGCGCCACGGCGGCAGCCCGATGATGTGGAAGACCGGGCATTCGCTGATCAAGTCGAAGATGCGCGAGACCGAGGCCGAGCTGGCCGGCGAGATGAGCGGCCACTTCTTCTTCAAGGAGCGCTGGTACGGCTTCGACGACGGCCTTTACTCGGCCGCGCGCCTGCTGGAGATCCTGGCCGGTCGCTTCGAGACGCCCAGCGAAGTGCTGAACGAACTGCCCGACGCCGTGTCCACGCCCGAGATCAAGGTGCCCGTGCAGGACGACCCGCACGTGCTGGTGGCGCAGTTCGCGCGCGCAGCGCAGGCCGACGACACGCCGTTCGCCGGCGCCCGCCTGACCACCATCGACGGCCTGCGCGCGGACTGGAACGACGGCTGGGGCCTGCTGCGCGCCTCCAACACCACCCCGGTGCTGGTGCTGCGCTTCGAGGCCGACAACGAAGCGGCGCTGGAACGGATCAAGGCCCTCTACCGCGACCAGCTGCGCACGATCATGCCGGACGCGGCGCTGGACCTGTAGGAGCCCACTTCAGGGGGCGACCCGGCGTGGCCGGATCGTAGCAGCGGTCAACGTGACCGCTCGGTCCCTGGCCGTGGGCGTTCAACGCGGCGCCTGCCAACGGGATCGGGTCGCCCCCTGAAGTGGCCTCCTACAACGGCAGGCGCTACTGCTTCGGCGCGGGCGGCAGGTCGATCGCGGCGGTGTGCGTGCCGGGGAGGTCGCCGGACTTCAGTTCGCGGTAGCGCTGCAGGATCTGCTCGATTTCCACGTCCAGCTCGGCGCGCTGGCGCTCGAAGCTGGCCTGCAGCGTGGTGTGGTAGAGCAGCTGCGCGTGGCGGATGCGGATGTCGCCGGCCAGCTTGTCGGGGATGGGTTTGCCACCGAGTTCGCGCTCACCGGCGGTGCGCAGCAGGGTGACCAGGCCCTCGCGCAGGCTGGTGACGTTGTAGCGCGCGGTCTGGATGCTGTTGTCGACCAGCGTCACCCGTTCGGCGAACACCCGCCGCAGTTCGTCCTCGCTCTGGAACGAAGTCAGCAGGGCCTGTTCGGTGCGGCGGCGGGTTTCCTGGGCCAGCGCCTCGGACCGGCGCTGCGCCTCGGCCGCGGCCTGCTCGGCGCGCTCCTCGTCGGTGAGCGCGCGCTGCACCTCGCCGGTGCGCATGCCGCTGCTGACGCTGATTTCCTCGCGCGCGGCGGCCATGGCCTCCGGCGGCAGCGAGTCGGCGCCCTTGCGCTGGCCGTCCTCGTTCCAGCAGTAGAGCTTCTTGCTGGCTTCCTTCTTGTCCTGGGCCGCTGCCGTCAACGCCGGCAGGACCAGGCCGGCGGCGAGCAGCGCCAGCGCGGAGCGATGCAATGTCGTCTTCGATGGCGTCACGGCAGCCCCCTGCTGACAGTCAGCCTGTTGGATCGCAGCCGTAGCGGGCCCGGTAGGCCAGCAGCGGGGCGCGGAATTCCGCCAGTTTCTCGTTCCCGTCGGCGAATGCAAGCGGGTCGGCCAGCCCGGCCACCGCCAGCACCGGCACGCCGGCCTGCGCGGCCACGGCCTGCGCGGCCGAACGGCGGTCGCCTTCGGCGGCGATCTCCTGGCGGTCCAGCGCGACGACAATGCCGGCCACGCTGCCACCGGCGGCGGTGATGATCGCCAGCGCCTCGCGGATCGCGGTGCCGGCGGTGATCACATCGTCCACCACCAGCACCCGGCGCCCGGCCAGCGGCGCGCCGATCAGGTTGCCGCCCTCGCCGTGGGCCTTGGCTTCCTTGCGGTTGAACGCCAGCGGCAGGTCGCGGCCGCGGCGCGCGTATTCACAGGCCACGGCGGTGGCCAGCGGGATGCCCTTGTAGGCGGGGCCGAACAGCAGGTCGAACTCCAGGCCGGAGGCGTCGATGGCGTCGGCGTAGCAGGCGGCCAGCGCGGCGATGCTGGCGCCGCCGTCGAAGCGGCCGGCGTTGAAGAAATAGGGGGAGACGCGGCCGGACTTGAGGGTGAACTCGCCGAAGCGCAGGGCGTCGGCGTCCAGGGCCAGCTGCAGGAAGCGGGTGCGGTGGGTGGACATCGGGAGAGATGGGGGACAGGGCGGGACAGGATACCGGTCCGCTCCCCGGGGTCAGCTGGGCGGGCAGTGCGACGCTTGCAGGAATATGCAAGTAAGTATATATTTCCGGGCCATGAAGGAGCTGCACTGGATCGGCACGTCATTGGATGACTTGCGCGGGTTCCCGGCGGATGCACGGGCCGAAGCGGGTACGGACCTGCGTCGCGTCCAGCAAGGGGTCGATCCACGGGACTGGAAGCCCATGCCGGATGTCGGTGCAGGTACCCGGGAGATCCGCATCCGCACCCAGGATGGTGCTTTCAGGGTCTTCTACGTGGTCGAGAGCGCCACGGACGTCTACGTGTTGCATGCCTTCCAGAAGAAGAGCCAGAAGACCACGGCCAGAGACATTGAGAAGGGCAAGTCCCGGTACAGACTGATTCCATGAAAGAGAGGTGCCCCATGCGCAAGAGTGCCAGGGACGAAAACAGCATCACGACTTCCAGCGGCAATGTCTTCGCCGACCTCGGGTTCGACGAGGCCGAGGCCCAGGTGCTCGCGCTTCGCGCGGACCTGATGGTGCAGCTCGAGCAGACGATCAAGGCGCGCAAGATGACCCAGGTTGCGGCCTCCAAGGTCCTGGGCGTGAGCCAGGGCCGGGTGTCCGACCTGGCCCGGGGGAAGGTCGAGAAGTTCAGCCTCGACATGCTTGTCACCTTTGCGGCCAAGCTGGGAAAGCCGGCCAGGATCGAACTGTCGGCCTGATGTTCAGGCTGCGCGCGGTGGTTGGTCGCGGGAAGGGGCAGCGGGGCAAGCCCCGCTCTACAGGCGAGGCTGGCGGATACGCCGGGGGGCGGCTGGATTCGCTAGGCTAGGCGCTGGCCTGTCCCGGTTTTTTGCATGCGCATCATCAGCTTCAACGCCAACGGCATCCGTTCCGCGGCGACCAAGGGGTTCTTTGACTGGCTCGACGCGCAGCAGGCCGACGTGGTCTGCCTGCAGGAGACCAAGGCGCAGGAGGACCAGCTGACCGATCCGCGCTTCCGGCCCGACGGGCACCACTGCTTCTACCGCGACGCCAGCACCAGGAAGGGCTACAGCGGCGTGGCGATCTACGCCAGGCGCGAGCCGGACGAAGTACGCACGGCGCTGGGGCGGCCGGACTTCGACGAGGAGGGGCGTTATATCGAAGCGCGCTTCGGCAACCTCAGCGTAGTCTCGTTCTACATTCCGTCCGGGTCGTCGGGCGAGCTGCGACAGGGCTACAAGTTCCAGGTGATGGAGTGGCTGAAACCCATCCTGGACGAATGGCTGGCCAGCGGCCGCGACTACGTGCTGTGCGGTGACTGGAACATCGTCCGTTCGCGGCTGGACATCAGGAACTGGACCTCGAACCAGAAGAATTCCGGTTGCCTGCCGCCGGAGCGGTCATGGCTGAACGGGATGCTTGGCGCTGACGCCGGCAGCGACGGCACGTCGCAACGGCCGGTCGCGCAGGGCTGGGTCGACGCGTACCGCGTGCTGCATCCGGAAGGCCAGGACTACACCTGGTGGAGCAACCGCGGCGCGGCGCGGGCCAACAACGTCGGTTGGCGGATCGACTACCAGTTCGCCACGCCGTCGCTGCGTGAGCGGCTGCGTGGCTGCTCGATCTACCGCGAGCAGCGCTTCTCCGACCACGCGCCGTTCACCGTGGACTACGCGGACGGCGGCAAGTGAGCGCAGGCGTGCCGGAAACGACGGAAACCACGCCCGCGCCGCCGGCGAAGCCCGCATACAAGGGCTGGGCCGGCATCCGCCGCGCCTTCGGCACGCCGTCGGCGCTGACCCTGGCCTTCCTCGGCTTCGGCTGCGGCCTGCCGTTCCTGCCGATCGCGTCGATGACCCTGTCCACGCGCCTGCGCGATTCGGGGCTGGAGCTGCACGACATCGGCCTGATCAGCCTGGCCAGCTTCTTCTACCTGTTCAAGTTCCTGTGGGCGCCGCTGCTGGACCGCTACGTGTTCAGGCCGTTGGGTTTCCTCGGCCGCCGCCGTTCGTGGCTGTTCGCCGCGCAGCTGGGCGTGGGCGCGGGCCTGGCGGCGCTGGCGTTCCCCCGGCCGGAGCTGGGCGTGGCGCCGCTGGTGGGCTGGGTGCTGTTCTGCTCCTTCGCCGGTGCCACCCAGGATTCGGTGGTGGACGCCTACCGCATCGAGGTCGCGCCGGCCGACGCGCAGGCGGCGCTGGCGGCGACCTACACCCTGGGCTACCGCATCGGCCTGATCCTCGGCGGCGCCGGCGCGCTGTACCTGGCCGACTTCGCCGGCTGGAAGGTGGCCTACCTGGGCATGGCTGCGCTGATGGCGCTGCCGCTGCTGGCCACGCTGCTCAGCCGCGAACCGGCGGCGGTGGAACTGACGGTGCAACGCCGGATCGATTTCATCGGCGCGTTCTGGCAGCCGTTCTCGAGCTTTTTCCGCAACAACGGCGTGACCTTCGGCATCGCCCTGCTGGTGTTCGTGGGCCTGTTCACGTTCCCCGACCAGGTGATCGGGGTGATGGCCGGGCCGTTCTACCTGGACTCCGGCTACACCAAGGCCGACATCGCCACGGTGTCCAAGCTGTACGGGATCTGGGCCGGGATCGGCGGCGCGTTCCTGGGGGGGGTGTGCGTGGCCGCGTTCGGCTTCCGGCGGATGCTGCTGGTGGCGGCGCTGGGGGTGGCGCTGTCGAACCTGGCGTTCCTGCTGATGGCGCAGTATCCGTCGCAGATCTGGGCGTTCTACGCGGCGATCACCGCCGACAACGTGGCCCAGGGTTTCGCCGGGACCACCCTGGTGGCGTTCATGTCCTCGCTCACCGACCGCAACTTCACCGCCACCCAGTTCGCGCTGATGGTGTCGCTGGCCAACCTGCCGGGCAAGTTCGCCGGCGGGCTGTCCGGTTACGTGGTGGAGGCCAGTTCGTACGCGACCTTCTTCACCCTCAGCGCGCTGACCGTGGTGCCCACGCTGCTGCTGCTGGCCTGGCTGTGGCGCCGGATCCGCGAAACGGCGGCGCCGGCGGCCGGCTGAACGCACGGCCGCCCGGGTTGGCGGCCTGCGTTCGATCCGTGGCAGTCTTGCAGCAGCCACAGGGGGCCGCCATGACCGATCTTGTGCTCCGCGACATCGACCCGATCCTGGCCGACCGCATCCGCCGGGTGTCGGTGGCGCGCGGCTGGAGCGAACACGAGACCATCCTGCACCTGCTGGAGCAGGGGCTGTTCGCTTCGGAGGAGGAAGTCCGCGGCGGCGGCTTCGAGGACCTGGAAGTGGACGCGCTGGCCGATGCCATCGCCGCGCTGAAGGACGTGCCGGCGGGCAAGGGGTTCTGAGGCCGGCATTCCGTGGTCGCAGGAAGAGCAGCGGGGCAAGCCCCGCTCTACGGTGGTGCGTCGGGCGGGGACACGCCAGGAGCGCCGGCGCGGGGTCAGGGGAGCGGCAGTTCCTCGTTGGCGAACACCGCCACGTGCGGCATGCCGTCGGCGCCGATCCAGCCGCGGTACATGCCTTCGGTGTTGAACGGGAAAGCGATGCTGCCGTCGGCGCCCAGCGCGATCGCGCCGCCGTCGCCGCCGGCTTTGGGGATGTCGACGTTGACCACCTGGTGGGCGGCCTTCGCCAGCGGCTGGCCGAGCAGGCGCACGCGCGCGCAGGTCTCGTGCGCGGCGGCGGCACGGATGTAGTACTCGCCCCAGCCGGTGCCGGAGAACGCGCAGCGTGAATCGGCCCAGGTGCCGGCGCCGATGATCGGCGAGTCGCCGACGCGGCCGTAGCGCTTGTTGGTCATGCCGCCGGTGGAAGTGCCGGCGGCCAGGTGGCCGCGCGCGTCCAGCGCCAGTGCGCCGACGGTGCCGAAGTAGGCCTTGCCCGGCAGCTCCTGCGGCGTGTTCGAGGCCTGAGCGGCGGCTTCCTCCGCCAGCGCCTTCTGCAGCTGCTGCCAGCGCTTCTCGATGCGGAACCACGACGGGTCGACCAGTTCCAGGCCCTGCTCCTTCGCGAACGCTTCGGCGCCGTCGCCGACCATCATCACGTGCTTGGAGTGGTCCATCACCGCACGCGCCAGCTGGATCGGGTGGCGCACGCGGTGCACCCCGGCGACCGCGCCGGCCTTGCCGGTGGCGCCTTCCATGATCGAGGCGTCCAGTTCGTTCCTGCCGTCATGGGTGAACACCGCGCCGCGGCCGGCGTTGAACTGCGGCGCGTCCTCGAGCACGGCGATCGCGGCGGTGACCGCGTCGGTGGCGTCCTTGCCGGCCTTGAGCGCGGCGTGGCCGGCGCGCAGCGCTTCGGCCAGCGCCTTGCGCGCGGCGGCCTCGGCTTCGGCCGACAGCCCGGCGCGTTCGACCCCGGCGCCGCCGTGGATCACCAGCAGCGGCGAGTCCGTGGCCACCAGTACGCCGTCGCGCACCGCGTAGGTGCGGCGGAACGAGGGCCTGTCGACGCGGCCGTCCGGCAGGTGCAGGACCGAACCGGTGCCCACGCCGGTGACTTCGATATGTTCCAGCTGCATCGGCTGGTCTTCGGCCTGCGCGGCGAAACCGCCGGGCACGACCGTGGCGCCGGCGCCCGGCGCGGTCGCGAACACCTTCGCGCGGCCGTCGCCTTCCACCGCCAGCGCCGCATCCTCGTCCACGCCCAGCCCGATCACCTGCTGGCCGCCGGCCTGGTGTTCGGCCTTGGCGACGAAGGCGAGCAGGCGGCCGAGCCGGCCGCGTTCGCTGAAGTGGGTGTCCGTGACCACGTTCTCGAGCAGGTCCAGGTGCAGGAAGCCGGTCTCGATGGTGTTGTCCGGGCCGAGCGGGTCGGCCAGCGCCAGCGGGCTGCTCTGGCTGCCACCGACCATCGCCCCGTAGACGTGTTCGCCCAGCATCGCCAGGCCGGCGCTGGTGCCGCCCAGCGGCTTGCCGGCGCGCACGTGCGCGTCCAGGGCCGCGGCCACCGGGGTGCCGCGCCAGTAGCGCACGTAGCGCGACTGGTCGCCGCCGGCGATGAAGATGCCGTCGGCGCGCTCCAGCGCGCGCAGCACCGCCGGGTCGGAGGCGGTCTCGCGGTCCTTGAACACGAACGTTTCCACCGAGGCGATGCCGCCGACCTCGTTGAAGAACTCCTCGCCGATCTGGCCGCCCTGCGAGGCGCGCAGGACCACGATGTGGCCATGCCCGGCCTTGTCCATGAACCAGCGCAGGGCGTCGTGGTTGCGGTCGCCGCCGCCCATCAGCAGCAGGCCCGGGCCGACCTTGCCGGGGGTCTTCGCGGCAGGGTCGCCGAGCAGGTAGTGGCCGTAGTCGGCGGCCAGCGCCGGGCCCGCGAACGCGCAGGCCAGGGCCAGCACCGCCATGTTCCGCATACCGCCACGCCAGTTCTTCATCTTCGCTCCGGTTCCGGGCCGCGGCGGGGGCTCCGCGACGATCCAAGCCTACCAACATCCTCCTTGGACGAATGGACGCGCGCCTTCCCCCATGCGGTGCGCCCGCGCTGGGCTAGAGTGCGGCCATGGCCACCGAATTCGACGACTGGTTCGCACGCGAGGTCCTCGTCCACGAGCGCGCGCTGGTCCACTACCTGCAGCGCTGCTGGCCGCAACGCGACGAGGTCCACGACCTGCGCCAGGAGGTCTACGTGCGGGTCTACGAGGCCGCCGCGCGCAGCCGGCCGACGGCGCCCAAGGCCTTCCTGTTCACCACCGCCCGCCACCTGATGACCGACCGCCAGCGCCGGGCGCGGGTGGTGTCGATCGAGCCGGTGGGTGATTTCGAATCCTCGAACGTCTACCTGATCGACGAGGTCTCTCCCGAACGCTGGCTGGGCACCCGCCAGGCGCTGCGACGGCTGGTCGAGGCGCTGGACGCCCTGCCGGACCGCTGCCGCGAGGTGGTGTGGCTGCGCCGGGTGGAGGAACTGTCGCAGAAGGACGTCGCCCAGCGCCTGGGCATCAGCGGGAGGACCGTGGAGAAACACCTGGCCAAGGGCATGCGCCTGATCGCCGACCACCTGTACGCAGGTGGCGAGCGGCCGCGCGCGCCGCGCCGGGTGCCACGGGCCGCGGCCGACGGGGAGCGCGGGCATGGACGACAGCAGGAAGACTGAGCGCGCCGCCGCCGACTGGCTGGCCCGCCGCGACGGCGAAGACTGGAACGCGCAGGACGAAGCGGCGCTGCAAGCGTGGCTGGCCGCGTGCACCGCGCACCGGGTCGCCTTCCTGCGGCTGCAGGCGGCGTGGGCCGAGACTGCGCGGTTGCGGGCGCTGGCCGCCGGCCAGCCGGTGGGCACGGTGGCGACGCTGGCGTTCGCGCCGCGCCCGCGCTCGCGGCGGCCGTCGCGCTGGCGCGCCGGCGCGGCCGCCGCCGGCGTGCTGGCGCTGGCCGGCGGCCTGGGCTGGACCGGCTGGCCGCTGGGCGGCCGCAGCCAGGCCAGCCATGCCCGCGCGGTCGGGCAGGTGCTGGAGGTCGCCCTGGCCGACGGCTCGCGGGCCACGCTGAGCAGCGACAGCCGCCTGGAAGTTCGCATGGACCGCGGCCAGCGCCACGTGTCGGTGGTGCGCGGCGAGGCCTTCTTCGAGGTGGCCCACGAGGCCGGTCGGCCGTTCGTGGTCGAGGCCGGCGGCTACCGCGCCGTGGCCGTCGGCACCCGCTACGCGGTGCGGCGCGACGCCGACACCCTGAGGGTGGTGGTGACCGAAGGCCGGGTGCGGCTGGAAAGCGCGCCCGCGGCCGACGGCGCGACCCGCCCGGTGACCCTGCTGCCGGCCGGCAGCGTGGCCACCGCCGGTGGCAACGGCGTGCTGGTGCGCCCGCTGCCGCTGGACCAGGCGCGCCGCTACACCGACTGGCGCGAGGGCTTCCTGGCCTTCGACGACGTGTCGCTGGCGCAGGCGGCGGCGGAGTTCAACCGCTACAACACGCGCCGGCTGGAACTGGCCGACCCGGCCCTGGCCGAGCTGCGGATCGGCGGCAATTTCCGCTGGGCCAACCTCGACGGATTCGTCGGCCTGCTCGAACAGGGCTTCCCGGTACGTGCCGAACGCCAACCGGACCGGATCGTGCTGCATGCGCGCTGACACGCCCACCCACTGCATCCATCCGCCGCGGCCATGGGGGCAGCGGCTGCTTCGTTCGTCCTGACAACAGAAGAGTGCCGTGCCGGCACCGGGGAGAGAGAATCATGCGTCACCCGTCGCGTGTCCTGCTGTTGACCCTGGCCTGTTCGGCCGCGCTGGCGGCGCAGGCCGCCCCGGCGTCCGGACCGATCAACGTGCCCGCCGGCGACCTGGCCGTCGCGCTCAATACCCTGGCCCGCCAGTCCGACACCCAGCTGGTCTACCGCGCCGACGAGCTGAAGGGCCGGCGCACCGCCGGCGTGCAGGGCGCGGACTCGGCCGACCAGGCGTTGCAGCAGTTGCTGCACGGCAGCGGTTTCGGCGCCAGCCGCGACCAGGCCACCGGTGCGGTACTGGTGGCCCGTGTCGACACGCCGAAGCGTGCGCCCGCGCCGCAGCAGGCGGCACCACAGGACGCCGCCGGCGGCAGCCCGGCGCAGGCGCAGGAAGAGGAGGTCACCGAGATCGAGGCGGTGCAGGTCACCGGCTCGCGCATCCCGCGCACGCAGATCGAAGGGCCTTCGCCGATCAGCGTGATCACCGCCGAGCAGATCCGCGCCAACGGCTTCACCACCATGCCGGAAGTGATGCGGTCGATGACCCAGAACAACGGCTCAACCCAGAGCCCGCAATCGCTCAGCAACTCGGACTTCACCCCCGGTGCGCAGCAGGTCGACTTGCGCGGCCTGGGCCCGAACCACACGCTGGTGCTGGTCAATGGCCGCCGCCTGGCCGACTTCCCCCTGCCGATGGATGGCGGGATCAGCGCCACCGACATTTCCAGCATCCCGCTGGGCATGGTGGAGCGCATCGAAGTGCTCACCGGCAGCGCCTCGGCCATCTATGGCTCCGATGCGGTATCCGGCGTGGTCAACATCATCCTGAAGAAGCAGGCCGACGGCCTGACCATGAACTTCCGTTACGGCGATACCCAGGCCGGCGGAGGCGAATCGTACAACCTGACCCTGGCCGGCGGTTTCGTGCGTGGCGGCTTCAACGCGGTCATGGGCGTGGAACTGAACGAGCAGAAGCCGTTGTGGGGCTACCAGCGCGAACGGCAGGATTCGTCCAGCGACATCGTTGATTTCGACAACTACTACAGGCCGCTGGATTACTTCGCCCGCAGCGACTGGTACGACAGCTGGCTCGACCCGGGCGAAGCGGCCTGCAACGACCCGGGCAACCGCGATTCGTACCACATCACCGACAACCGTTACGGCGAATCCTATTGCGGCAGCGATACTGCGGCCGCGCTGCAGACCATCATCCACGAGCGCCGCGGCATCACCGCCTACGGTTCCTTCAGCTACGACTTCGGCGGCGGTACGGAATGGTTCGCCGACGTGCAGCTGGGCTACCAGAAGATGAAGCAGATGGGTCGTTTGCCCACCTGGGAAACGGCGCAGACCGATGCCATCACCGACTACTTCTTCAACCAGAGCACCGGCGAGCTCGAGTGGTGGCGCCGCCGGTTCACGCCCGAAGAGCTGGGTGGCGTGTCCAACAGTTTCACCGAAACCACGAACAAGACCCTCGGCCTCAGTACCGGCCTGCGCGGCACCTTCGCCCAGGACTGGGACTACGAGGCGGCGTTCAGCTACTCGCAATACAAGGCGAGGGTGAGCTGGCCGCGCATCATTTCCGACGTGGCCAACGACTATTTCATGGGCCCGCAACTGGGCACGGACGATGATGGCTACCCCATCTATGACGGCGACCTGACCCGCTTCTACACGCCGCTGACCAAGGCGCAGCTCGATTCGATGCTGGGGCGCATCGTGTACAACCCCGAATCGCACAACCAGACGCTGTCGTTCACGGTGACCAATGCCAACCTGTTCGACCTGCCCGGCGGCGCGGCGGGCATTGCCGCGACGGCTGAACTGGGCAACCAGGGCTACGACCTGAACACCGACCCGAGAGCAACCGGCGACTCCTTCTACTACTGGGGCTGGAAAGACCAGGATGGCAGTGGCAGCCGCAACCGCTGGGCGCTTGCCAGCGAACTGCGCATGCCGGTGCTGGAAAGCCTGAACCTGAGCGTGGCCGGCCGTTACGACCAGTACCGCTATTCCGGGCGCAGCCAGAGCAAGTTCACCTACAGCACCGGCCTGGAATGGCGGCCCATCGACACGCTGCTGGTCCGCGGCTCCTACGGCACCGCGTTCCGCGCACCGGAACTGCACCACCTGTACGCGGGCGTGGGTTACGTCGACAGCGGCGGCATCGACTACTACCGTTGCGCCACCGAGCAGCCGGACGTGCCTGCCAGCGATTGCGATTTTGCCGACGAAGGATTCCAGCTGGATCGGCGCGGCGACCTGACGCTGAGCGCCGAAACCAGCACTTCATGGACGGCGGGCGTGGTGTGGTCACCGGTGCCGGAGCTGGATTTCGCGGTGGACTGGTACGACATCGACATGCGCAACCAGACCCAGTCGCTGAGCGTGAACCAGATTCTGCAGAACGAAGCCGACTGCCGCCTGGGTATCGGGCAGGACCCCAATTCACAGTTCTGTGCCGACACCATCGCGCGCGTCGTGCGCAGCGGCCCTGACAACCGCATCGCCTCGGTCCACGGTGGTTACGTCAACATCGGCATGGAAAGGACCAGTGGCCTGGATGCCAGCGCGAACTACCGCCTGGAAACCGATATTGGCCTGTTCCGTTTCGGCGCCAACTACACCTGGGTGAACTCGCACGAACGCAAGGATGCGCCGGATGCGGCGCTTGTCGACATGCTCGCCATCAACAGTGGCTATGACATTCCGCGCGACAAGTTCAACGCCAGCATTGGTTGGGAACGCAACGGCTGGGATGCCACGCTGTATGCGTCGCGCCTGGGCAAGATCCCCACCGACGAGAACTTCTGGTACCAGGACTGGGATGAAAGCTATCTGCCGGACGTCGAGGCGTACCTGCCCGCTACCTGGCGCTACAATGCATCGGTGGGCTACAGGGTCAACGACCGCGCCCGCGTTTCGCTGGCCGTGAACAACCTCACCAACGCCATGCCGCCGCGCGACTTCAGCAACATCGACTACCCGTTCTACAACTTCAACTGGTACGACACGATCGGCCGCGCGTACTACCTGAACTTCACCTGGAAGTTCGGCGGCGAAAAGCTGTAGGGACGCGGGGAACCCGCGTGGCCGCAACGGCTTCGCGGGTTCCACATCCTGCTGGGCGGGGGCGCCATGGGCACAGGCGACGCCCTCGCGGTTCCGCCACCGGTGTCGCCCGCAAGACGGGCTCCCGCAGGTGGAACCGGCGATCTATGCCGGATGCACCACGCCCAGCACGCGCGGCCCTCGCGCGCCGGTGACGGCGGGCAGGTTGCCGGGGCGGCCGGCCAGGGTTTCGCGCGCCAGCCAGGCGAAGGCCATCGCTTCGACGAAATCCGGGTCCAGGCCATGCGCGGCGGTGTCCTCGATCGCCACGCCCGGCAGGCGCCCGGCAATCCGCTGCAGCAGCTGCGGGTTGCGCACGCCGCCGCCGCAGGCGATCACCCGCGCGGTGCCCGGCTGCTGCGCGCGCAGCGCCTCGGCGACGGTGGCCGCGCTCAGTTCCAGCAGGGTCGCCTGCACGTCGGCCGGTGCCTCGCCGCCGCACAGCTTCGCCTGCACCCAGTCGAGGTGGAACTGCTCGCGGCCGGTGCTCTTCGGTGGTGGCAGCGCGAACCAGGGCTCGTCGAGCAGGCGCGCCAGCAGCGCGTCGTCGACCTGGCCGGAGGCGGCGAACGCGCCGTCGGCGTCGAAGGCATGGCCGGTGTGGCGCAGGCACCAGGCGTCGAGCAGCGCGTTGGCCGGGCCGGTGTCGAAACCGCGCACCTCGCCATTGGCCGGCAGCAGGGTGTAGTTGCCGATGCCGCCGAGATTGAGCACGGCGCGGTCCTCGGCCGGCGAATGCAGCAGCGCGGCATGGAAGGCCGGCACCAACGGCGCGCCGTGGCCGCCGGCAGCGACGTCGCGGCGGCGGAAGTCGGCCACCGTGGCAATGCCGCTGCGCTCGGCGATCACGCTGCCGTCGCCGATCTGCATCGTGAACGGCGCATCTCCGTGCGGGCGGTGGCGGAGGGTCTGGCCGTGCGAGCCGATCGCGACGACCTGCGCCGGTTCGATGCCGGCTTCGTCGAGCAGGGCCAGCGCCGCGGTGGCGAACGCTTGCGCCACCTGCACGTCGAGCCGGCCCAGTTCGTCCAGCGATCCGGGCTCGCCGCCCTGGCCCAGCGCCACCAGCCGCTCGCGCAGCACCGGTGCCCAGGCATGCGTGCGCGCGGCGACCAGGCGCAGCCCGGCGGCGTTGTCGCGATCGGGGAACTCGACCAGCGCGGCATCGATGCCGTCGGCGCTGGTGCCGGAGATCAGGCCAAGGAAAAGGTTCGACATCCGCGCAGGTTAGCCGATGCCTGTCCCGTTGTAGGAGCCCACTTCAGGGGGCGACCCGTCGTGGTACCGGCGCGCGGCGGCGGCCTCAGCCGCCCTTGTTCTTCTTCGCCCTGGCCGTGTCGGCGTGGGCGAACATCAGCTGTTCCATCGACTCCATCCGCGCCAGGGTCGGCGCGGTGGCCGCCTTGAACGCGGCCAGGTCGGCGCCCTTGAGCGGTTCCGGCGGCGGCATGGTCACCGACAGCGGGTTGCGGTGCACGCCGTTGACGCGGAATTCGTAGTGCAGGTGCGGGCCGGTGGCCAGGCCGGTGGAACCGACGTAGCCGATCACCGTGCCCTGGCCCACGCTCTGGCCCTTGCGGACCTTGCCGAAGCGCGACATGTGCGCGTACAGGGTGGTGTGGCCCTTGCCGTGGTCGAGGATCACCACGTTGCCGTAGCCGCGCTGGGTGCCGACGAACTGCACCTTGGCGTCGCCGGCGGCCATGATCGGGGTGCCGGTGCCGGCGGCGTAGTCCACGCCCTTGTGCATGCGCATGCTGCCCAGCACCGGGTGCCGGCGCGCGCCGAACTTCGACGACAACCGCGCGTACGGGATCGGCATGCGGATGAAGCTCTTCTTCAGCGGGCGGCCGTCGGCGGTGAAGTACTCGGCCTTGCCGTTGCGTTCGAAGCGGAAGCCGGTGTAGGTCTTCTTGCCGGTTGTGAAGGTCGCGGCGAGGATCCGGCCGGTGCCGATCCGCTCGCCTTCGCGCCAGGTTTCCTCGACCACGGCGCTGAAGCGGTCGCCCGGCTGCACGTCCTTGAAGTCGATGTCGAACTTGAAGATGTCGTCGGTCATCACCGCGATGGCCGAGGGGCTGAGCCCGGCCTTGCGCCCGGCCGCGTACAGCGAATGGTCGATCTCGGCGCTGGTCACCGCCAGGCGGGTGGTGGTGGCGCGCTCGAGCACCTTCTCGCGCAGCTGCTCGCCCTGCAGGTCCAGTTCCACGCGCTGGGTCGGGCTGCGATCGAAGCGGAAGCCGTGCGCCTCGCCCTGCGGATCCATCCGGAACGCCAGCTCGGCGCCGGGGCGCAGGCGCAGCAGCGCGTCGCGGTTGGCCGGGTTCTCGAGGATCCGGTGCATGGTCGCCGCCGGCACGCCCATCTGCTCGAACAACTGGCCCAGGGTCTGGCCACGCTCGACCTGCAGCACTTCCCAGTAGTTGCCGGGCGCGTCGCCGGGCGCGCGCACGGTCAGCGGGGGCAGCACCAGCGGCAGGGTGGCGCTGGCCTGCGAGGCCGGTTCGAGCTGGGCGGAGAACCCGGGGACGATGGTGGCCAGCAGCGCGCCGAGGGTCGCGAACAGGCTGGCGTGCAGCCAGTGGCGGTGGGTCCAGCGGGTGTTGAAGGCGGCGGGGAACCGCTCCTTCAGCTTGCGGTGCAGGTGACGGTGGTGAAGGATGCCGAGACGGTCGTGGAACTGCTGCTTGCGGACGGGGCCGTGGTCGGTGAGGGGCATCGCTTGGTTTCCTGCACGGGACCCCGGAGTGCGGCCCACTGGGCGGGTAACTTAAACACCTGAAACAAATGCGTCAAACCATTGATGAAGCTGAATTTTCCTCTGGCTTTCCGGTTAACCCGCACGTAACATTTCGTTCAAGTTTGTCATCGCCAGAACTGTGGAGCCGGTCGTGTTTCCTGATGTCCCCCTCGAAGAATCCCTCGCCCTGATCGGCCGCGGCGCCGACGAGGTCCTCAAGCGCGAGGAGCTGGAGGCGCGACTGAAGGCCGGCCGCCCGCTGCGGATCAAGGCCGGTTTCGACCCGACTGCGCCGGACCTGCACGTCGGCCACACGGTGCTGCTGAACAAGATGCGCCAGTTCCAGGACCTCGGGCACCAGGTGATCTTCCTGATCGGCGACTTCACCGGGATGATCGGCGACCCGACCGGCAAGAACGCCACGCGCAAGCCGCTGACCCGCGAGGACGTGCTGGCCAACGCCCGCACCTACGAGGAACAGGTGTTCAAGGTGCTCGACCGCGAGCGCACCGAGGTGCGCTTCAACAGCGAGTGGTTCGGGCAGATGGCCGCGGCCGACATGATCCGCCTGGCCGGCCAGCACACCGTGGCGCGCATGCTCGAGCGCGACGACTTCGCCAAGCGCTACGCGGCGCAGCAGTCGATCGCGATCCACGAGTTCCTCTATCCGCTGGTGCAGGGCTACGACTCGGTGGCGCTGAAGGCCGACGTGGAGCTGGGCGGCACCGACCAGAAGTTCAACCTGCTGATGGGCCGCGGCCTGCAGGAGCACTACGGGCAGGCGCCGCAGATCGTGCTGACCATGCCACTGCTGGAAGGCCTGGATGGCGTCAACAAGATGAGCAAGTCGCTGGGCAACTACATCGGCATCAGCGAGCCGGCGATCGACATCGTGACCAAGGCGATGAAGATCGGCGACGAACTGACCTGGCGCTGGATCGACCTGCTCAGCTTCGACATCTCCGTGGCCGAGGCGGCGAAGCTGAAGGCCGAGGTCGCTGCGGGCGCGCTCAATCCGCGCGAGGTGAAGCTGCGCCTGGCGCGCGAGCTGGCCACGCGCTTCCACGACGCGGCCGCGGCCGAGCAGGCGATCGCCGGCTGGCATGCGGTGGTCACCGGCCAGGGCGACACGTCCACGCTGCCGCTGCAGGACGTGGCGGTGCCGGGCGAGGGCATCCGCATCGCGGCGCTGCTCACCGCCGCCGGGATCACGCCATCCAACTCCGAGGCCAACCGCAAGCTCAAGGAGCGCGCGGTGAAGGTCGACGGCACGGTGGTCGAGGACGCGATGCTGACGTTCGCCCCCGGCTTCGAGGGCGTGATCCAGGTAGGCAAGCGCAACTTCGCACGGGTGCGCCTGGTCGCCGGCTGAGCGGTTCTTGGGTTGTCTTTTCTGCAATAGAGCGTAAAGGCAACTGCAACTGCAAAGGCATTGGCGCGCTGGCTTCGGATGGAGTCCGCCGTTGCAGAGGGATATGGCCCACCCTTCGGGACGACATCCTGTCTTTACTCAGGGCCGTGGCACATTCCTGTGCCACTTGGTCCATATCCCTCTGCAACGACCGCCTTCGGGAACTTCAAGGCTTGTGCCTTCGAATACATGCCGGAAAGCCTCTGCCGGATCACACAACGCGGTTCTGCGCTTCCTGTAGGAGCCCACTTCAGGGGGCGACCCGGCGAAGCAGGAAGGCGCGACGCCATGCCAAGCATGGTTTCCGGAGCGGGTGCGTTGAACGCAGACTGCGTTCCGGCGCCGTCGGGTCGCCCCCTGAAGTGGGCTCCTACAAGAAGCAGAAGCCGACTCGATCGGAAACGGGGTTTGCTTTTTTCCGAACCGTACGGCGCGAACCCCAACGTGCCTGAAGGCCGTCGGCGCATGGGGGTATGGCCCAAGTGGCACAGGGATGTGCCACGGCCCTGAGTAAAGACAGGATGTCGTCCCGAAGGGTGGGCCATGCCCCCATGCGCCGGCGGACTCCCTCCGGAGCCGACGCCACTCACCGCAGTTGCTCCCGCTTTGAGCCCAAAGCCCAAAGCTCAGAGCGTATGCGTCACCACGCAGTCGCGGCCGGCACGCTTGGCGGTGTACAGCGCCTCGTCGGCACCGCGCATCAGCATCGACAGCGGCACCTGGCGGTTGGACAGCGCCACGCCCAGGCTGGCGGTGATCCGTACCGGCGGCGCCGGTGCGTCCAGGCGCATCGTCGCCAGCGCGGTGCGGATGCGTTCGGCCAGGTGCTGCGCGTTGCGCGCCTCCGGGCCGGTGACCACGATGACGAATTCCTCGCCGCCGGTGCGCGCGAACACATCGTGCTCGCGCGTCTGCGCCCGGATCGTGTCGCTGAGCTTCTGCAGGACCAGGTCGCCGATGTCGTGGCCGTAGCGGTCGTTGACCCGCTTGAAATGGTCCAGGTCCAGCGCGATCACCGCCAGGTGGCTGTCGCGGGTGAGCTTCTCCAGCTCCGGATCCAGCCGCGCGAACAGCCCGCGGCGGTTTAGCGTGCCGGTGAGCGGGTCGAGCATCGCCGTCTGCCGCAGCGACTCGGCGGCGCGGAAGCTGGTCAGCATCAGCATGCAGAAGTTGATCAGGTACCAGGTCGACAGGTCGACGTTGATCCAGGCGTCGTTGGGGCCGTACTGGCCGGTGAGCGCCTGCAGCAGGTCGCGGCCGTAGAGGTAGGCGATGACCGCGCCGCCGAGCATCACCAGCCGCGCCGGTACCCGCAGCGGCGGCACGTCCAGCTGGCGGAACTGCCAGAACATCACCCCGAGCATCGCCAGTTCGGCCAGGCTCATCGCCGCGCCCTGGCCGTCGATCGCATCGCCGGCCAGCCAGGCCAGCAGCGACAGCGCGGCGAACGCCGGCACCAGCGCCCACTCGATCCGGGTCAGCGGGCGCTGCTGCACGAACTTGATGATCGAGCCGGTGAGCACGGCCAGGCCGGCGCAGGCCAGCATCCCGCCGAGCGCGGCCACCACCACCGTCGCCGTCTCCGAACCGGCGCGCTCGAGCTGCTGGGCGGTGCCGTCGAGCATCGCCGCGCCCAGCGAATAGAGGAAATGGCCCACGCCCCAAGAGCCGATCCCGCGCACCCCGCGCGCGACCCGCGACACGTACAGGAACAGTCCCAGCAGGATCAGTGCCAGCGCACAGTCGGTCAGCAGGAGATTGTAGAAATCGGTGGTCATCCGCCCCCCCGGAAGGCACTACCGTCACCCGGACTATGCGGCATCGACGCCGATGGTTTCCATCCCGGCGCAACCGGCCGCCCTCGTTGACCACCGCTGGCCCCGGCGGCGCGCTGGACGCTGTGGGCGCTGGCCGGCTCCAGCGCGATCCGGGGCGGGGTGCGCCACGCGATGCCGCTGCTGGTGGCGCTGGCAGCCTAGCCGTGGCAGCCGGGCAAGCCCGGGTCTACGGGGCCGGGCAGCCGTGCAAACGCGGCGCCACGGGGCCGGCGTTGCCCCCGGCCACCGCGAATCGTAGAGCGGGGCTCGCCCCGCTGCCCTCCCTTCCGCGCCGTCAGTCGCCCAGCGTCAGCAGCGACGCGTTGCCACCGGCGGCGGTGGTGTTGACCGTCACCGTCTTCTCGGTGGCGAAGCGCGGCAGGTAGTGCGGGCCACCGGCCTTGGGGCCGGTGCCGGACAGGCCCTGGCCGCCGAACGGCTGCACGCCCACCACCGCGCCGATCTGGTTGCGGTTGACGTAGACGTTGCCGACCCGCGCCCGCGAGGCGATCCGCTCCACGCTCTCGTCGATCCGCGAGTGCACGCCCAGGGTCAGGCCGTAGCCGGTGGCGTTGATCTGGTCGATCACCGCGTCGAGCTGGTCGGCCTTCCAGCGGACCACGTGCAGGACCGGGCCGAACACCTCGCGCTGCAACTGCGACAGCGACTGCAGTTCGTAGGCGCGCGGGGCGAAGAAGGTGCCCGGCGCCAGGTCGGCGGGCATCGGCACGGTGGCGATGTGGCGCGCCTCGCGGTCCATGCGCTGCGCGTGCGCGTCGAGCACGTCCAGGGCATCGGTGTCGATCACCGGGCCGACGTCGGTGGCCAGCGCGCCGGGGTCGCCGACCTTCAGCTCGGCCATGGCCCCGGCGAGCATGGCCGTCACCTTGTCGGCGATGTCGTCCTGCACGAACAGCACGCGCGCGGCCGAGCAGCGCGGGCCGGCGGAGGTGAAGGCCGAGCCGATCGCATCCTTGACCAGCTGCTCGGGCAGTGCCGAGGAGTCGGCGATCAGCGCGTTCTGGCCGCCGGTTTCGGCGATCAGCACCGCGATCGGCGCGTTCTCGCGCGCGGCCAGGGCGCGGTTGATCGCGCGCGCGGTCTCGGTCGAGCCGGTGAAGGCCACGCCGGCCACGCGCGCGTCGGAAGTCAGCGCCGCGCCGACAGTGGCGCCGTCGCCGGGCACGAACTGCAGCACTTCGGCCGGGACGCCCGCCTCGTGCATCAGCTTCACCGCGGCGTGGGCGACCAGGCCGGTCTGCTCGGCCGGCTTGGCGATCACGCTGTTGCCGGCGGCCAGCGCCGCGCAGACCTGGCCCAGGAAGATCGCCAGCGGGAAGTTCCACGGGCTGATGCAGACGAACACGCCGCGGCCGTGCAGCTGCAGCGCGTTCGATTCGCCGGTCGGGCCGGGCAGCTGCTCCGGGGCGCCGACCTGGCGGCGCGCCTGGGCGGCGTAGTAGCGCAGGAAGTCGACCGCCTCGCGCACCTCGGCGACCGAGTCGGGCAGGGTCTTGCCGGCCTCGCGCACGCACATGGCCATGAATTCCGGCATGCGCTGCTCGAGCAGGTCGGCGGCGTGCTCCAGGATCGCGGCGCGGCTGGCGGCCGGGGTGCGGTCCCAGGCCGGCTGCGCGGCCACGGCATTGGCCAGTGCGCGCTGCACGGTGGCGGCATCCGCCGGCTGCCAGTGGCCGACGACCTGGCGGCGGTCGGCCGGGCTGGTCACCGCCACGGCCTCGCCCGCCGGCACCGCGCCGGGCACCAGCGGCGCGGCGCGCCAGGGGCCGGCGTGGGCATTGAGCTGCGCGGCCAGGGCCTGCAGTGCGTTGTCGTCGGCGAGATTGGCGCCCATGGAATTGTTCCTGTCGAAGCCTTGCACGGTGTGGTTTGAGTAGAGCTCGCGCGGCAGCGGGATGCGCGGGTGCGGGATCGAATCGAAGCCGGCCACCGCGGCGACCGGGTCCTGGATCAGGTCCGCCACCGGCACGTCCTCGTCGGTGATGCGGTTGACGAAGCTGGAATTGGCGCCGTTCTCGAGCAGGCGGCGCACCAGGTACGGCAGCAGATCCTCGTGGCTGCCCACCGGCGCGTAGACCCGGCAGGGCACGCCGAGGCGGTTCGCGGGCACCACTTCGGCGTAGAGGTCGTCGCCCATGCCGTGCAGCTTCTGGTGCTCGTACGGGCGGTCCTTGGCCAGCGCGCGGATCGCGGCGATGGTCTGCGCGTTGTGGGTGGCGAACATCGGGTAGATCGCGTCGCCGTAACCGAACATCTTCTTCGCCGTAGCCAGGTAGGACACGTCGGTATTCTGCTTGCGGGTGAACACCGGGTAGCCGGGCAGGCCCTCGACCTGGGCGCGCTTGATCTCCGCGTCCCAGTACGCGCCCTTGACCAGGCGCACCGGGATGCGGCGGCCGACGCGGCGGGCCAGGCCGGCGAGGAAATCGATCACCGCCGGTGCGCGCTTCTGGTAGGCCTGCACGGCCAGGCCGTAGCCCTCCCAGCCATCGAGCGAGGGATCGGAGTAGGTCGCCTCGATGATGTCCAGCGACAGCTCCAGGCGCTCGCTCTCCTCGGCATCGACGGTGTAGCCGATGCCGTAGGACTTCGCCAGCTGCGCCAGTTCCAGCACCGCCGGGGCTAGCTCGGCCAGCACCCGCTCGCGCTTGGCGTGCTCGTAGCGCGGGAACAGCGCCGAGAGCTTGATCGAGATGCTCGGCGCGGCGAACACATCGGTTCCCTTGAAGCTGCCGCTGCGCCCGATCGAGTGGATCGCGTCGCGGTAGGCCTGCAGGTAGCGCTGCGCGTCCTTCATCGTCAGCGCGCCTTCGCCGAGCATGTCGAAGGAATAGCGGTAGCCAGCGTTGTCGCCCTTCTTCGAGCGCGACAGCGCCTCGGCGATGGTGCGGCCCATGACGAACTGGTGGCCCATGATCCGCATCGCCTGGCGCACGGCCAGGCGCACCACCGGCTCGCCGACCCGGCCGACCAGGCGCTTGAACGCGCCGGGCACGTCGTGGCGGGTGAGGTCGTTGAGGTTGACCAGCTTGCCGGTGAGCATCAGCCCCCAGGTCGAGGCGTTGACCAGCACCGACTCGCTCTGGCCCAGGTGCTTCTCCCAGTCGGCGTCGCCGAGCTTGTCGCGGATCAGCTTGTCGGCGGTCTGCTGGTCGGGGATGCGCAGCAGTGCTTCGGCCACGCACATCAGCAGCACGCCTTCCTCGCTGCCCAGGTCGTACTGGCGCATGAACGCTTCGATCGCGCCCTGGTCCTGGGCGCGGGTGCGCACCCGGAGTACCAGGTCGGCCGCCAGGGCGTCGATCTCGGCCTGCGCGGCCGGTTCCTGCCGCGCCTGCAGCAGCAGCCCGCGCACGTGCGCGGTTTCGTCTTCCAGCCAGGCGGCGGTGATCGCGGCGCGCGCCGGCGCGGCGTCGGTCGGCGCGGGGGCCACCACGATCGCGGGCGCCGTGGCGGGGCGGGGCGGGCCGGAAGTTCCGGCGTCGGGAACGGGCGTGGAATGCATGGTGTGGCTCGGTGGAGTTTCGGGGCGAACGGGCGCCCGGCTTGGCGCGTTCCGTCGCGCCCGTTCGTGGACGGCCCGGCCCCCGTGGGGACGGCCGCCAACAGCCCGCCATCATCGCTTCCCGGGGCGGGGGCTGGCTTGACGGATTTCGGCACCGCCGCCGCGGCCGGCGGCACAAACGCCGGCCAGGCCGGTCCCGCGTCCGGGCCGGGCGCCGCCGCCGGGGCGGCGTGGCCTGCCGGCGGTACCCCCAAGTATGGCGGCCCGGCCGGGCCGGCCCGCGATTCCGGGCGCGCCGGGCAAGCCCGTTCGGGTTGCCGCCGCGCGGTCCCGCGCTTACCATCTTCAGGGTTTCCGCAGGCGGCAAGCGGCGGTCGGCGACATGATCGAGGTGGTTCAGGCAGGGTCCGGCGAGGCCGGCGCGCAGCTGCGGTTGCGCCCGCCACGGGCCCTGACGGCCTCCCAGTTCAGGGCGCTGTTCGCCGGGCTGGCGGGGGCGATGTGGCTGGCGGCCGGGCTTGGCTGGCTGGCCGGCAACGTCTTCGCCCCGGCCTTCGCCCTGCTGCACAGCGCGGGGGTCGCGCTGGCGCTGCGCTGGCTGTGGCGCAGCGGGGAACGCGGCGAGGAGATCGCCATCGGTCCGTCGGCGGTGGAAGTCCGCCGTGGGGCCGAAGCCGTGTTCAGCGCCCATCCGCACTGGGTGCGGATGCGGGTGGAAGGGGACGACGGCAGGGTCACGCTGTCGTCCAGCGGCAGGCGGGTGGAGGTGGGCGCTTTCCTGGGCCCGGCCGAACGCTCGCAGCTGGCGAGGTGTTTGAAGGAATTCCTGGCGGCCGCCACCGAAGGCGACGGCCGCAACCGATGACGCAACCAGGGTCTAGGCAATGATGCAAGCGAAGGGATGGTGGAAGCGGGGTGTGGCGGCGGCCGCGATGCTGGCGGCGACGGCGCAGGCCTGGGCCCAGTCGGCGGATCCGCACCGCTGGCAGCTCAACATGGGGCGTGGCGTCACCGCTTCCTCGCAGAACGCCTATGAAGCGCACATGATCGTGCTCTGGGTGTGCGTGGTCATCGGCGTGATCGTGTTCGGCGCGATGGCCTATGCCATGTTCAAGTTCCGCCGCTCCAAGGGCGCAGTCGCGGCGCAGTTCAGCCACAACACCACCGCCGAGATCATCTGGACGGTGATCCCGGTGGTTCTGCTGGTCGCCATGGCGTGGCCGGCCACGGCCAAGCTGATCGCCATGTACGACACCCGCGACGCGGCCATGACGGTCAAGGTCACCGGCTACCAGTGGATGTGGAAGTACGAGTACCTGGGCGAGGGCGTGGAGTTCACCAGCCGCCTGGACCGCGAGTCCGACCGTATCCGCCAGAGCGGCGAACAGCCCAGCCACGAGGCCAACCCGCACTACCTGCTGGACGTGGACAACCGCCTGGTGCTGCCGGTGGACACCAAGGTCCGCTTCGTCATCACCGCCGACGACGTCATCCACGCCTGGTGGGTGCCGGCGCTGGGCTGGAAGCAGGACGCGATCCCGGGCCTGATCAACGAGGCCTGGACCGAGATCAGGACCCCCGGCGTGTACCGCGGCCAGTGCGCCGAGCTGTGTGGCAAGGACCACGGCTTCATGCCGATCGTGGTCGAGGCGGTGTCGAAGGAGGAGTTCGCGCAGTGGCTGGCGGCGAAGAAGCCGGCCGCGGCCGCCGAGCCTGCCCCCGCCGATGCCGCTCCTGTCGACGCCGATTCCGCCGCGCCGGTCGATGAAGCGGCCCCGCAGGCCGCCGCCCCCGACGCCGGTGCCGCGCAGGGCTGACCCGAACACGCAACGGCCGCGCCGCGGCCGCCACGCATACGCATTCCAGAGGTAGCAACGCCATGGCCCACTCCGCCGCCGACCACCACGACGACCACCACGGTCACAAGCAGGGCTTCGTCGAGCGCTGGTTCTTCTCCACGAACCACAAGGACATCGGCACGCTCTACCTGCTGTTCTCCTTCACCATGTTCATCGTCGGCGCGGCGATGAGCGTGGTCATCCGCGCCGAGCTGGCGACCCCGGGCCTGCAGCTGGTCAGCCCCGAGTTCTTCAACCAGATGACCACCGTGCACGCACTGGTGATGATCTTCGGCGGCGTGATGCCGGCGTTCGTCGGCCTGGCCAACTGGATGGTGCCGCTGCAGGTGGGCGCGCCGGACATGGCGTTGCCGCGGATGAACAACTGGTCGTTCTGGATCCTGCCGTTCGCCTTCACCCTGCTGCTGATGACCCTGTTCCTGCCGGGCGGCGCACCGGCCGGCGGCTGGACCATGTACCCGCCGCTGTCGCTGCAGGGCGGCTACAACGTGGCCTTCACCATCTTCGCCATCCACATGATGGGCGTCAGCTCGATCATGGGCGCGATCAACATCATCGCCACCGTGCTGAACATGCGTGCCCCGGGCCTGGACCTGCTGAAGATGCCGATCTTCTGCTGGACCTGGCTGATCACCGCGTTCCTGCTGATCGCGGTGATGCCGGTGCTGGCCGGCGCGGTGACCATGCTGCTGACCGACAAGTTCTTCGGCACCAGCTTCTTCTACGCCGCCGGCGGCGGCGACCCGGTGATGTACCAGCACATCTTCTGGTTCTTCGGGCATCCCGAGGTCTACATCATGATCCTGCCCGCCTTCGGCGTGGTCAGCGAGATCATCCCGACCTTCAGCCGCAAGCCGCTGTTCGGCTACCAGGCGATGGTGTACGCCACCGCGGCGATCGCCTTCCTGTCGTTCATCGTCTGGGCCCACCACATGTTCACCGTGGGCATGCCGCTGGGCGGCGAGATCTACTTCATGTTCGCCACCATGCTGATCTCGGTGCCGACCGGGGTGAAGGTTTTCAACTGGGTCAGCACGATGTGGAAGGGCTCGCTGAGCTTCGAGGCGCCGATGCTGTGGGCGATCTCGTTCGTGATCCTGTTCACCATCGGCGGCTTCTCCGGGTTGATGCTGGCGATCGTGCCGGCCGACTTCCAGTACCACGACACCTACTTCGTGGTGGCGCACTTCCACTACGTGCTGGTGACCGGCGCGGTGTTCGCGCTGATCGCCGCGGTGTACTACTGGTGGCCGAAGTGGACCGGGCGCATGTACAGCCAGAAGGCGGCGGCCTTCCACTTCTGGTGGACCATGGTGTTCTCCAACCTGCTGTTCTTCCCGCAGCACTTCCTCGGCCTGGCCGGCATGCCGCGCCGCATCCCGGACTACAACGTGGTGTTCGCCGACTGGAACCTGGTCAGCTCGATCGGCGCGTTCGGCATGTTCGTCACGCCGTTCATGATGGCCGCGATCCTGCTGCGCTCGCTGCGGACCGGCGAGAAGGCCGAGGCGCGCGCCTGGGAGTCGGCGCGCGGCCTGGAATGGACGGTGCCGTCGCCGGCGCCGCATCACACCTTCGCCATGCCGCCGGTGCTGAAGCCGGGCGACCTGGCGCACGATGACGTCAGTCATTGATGCGAGTCCCTCGCAAGAGCCCGCACATCCATGTGCGGGGATTCAACAGGAAAGCAGCTTGAACGCACCTCTCGACAACCAGGACACCGCGAAGCGCCGCAAGGGCGTGGTGCGCACGGCCTGGATCGTGGGCGCGGTCGCGCTGGCGATCTACGTGGGCTTCATCCTCTCGGGGGTGCTGAACGCATGAGCGAGGCACGGGCCCCGGCGAAGCGTGGCGCGGGCTGGCTGAAGCTGGTCGGCGTGGCGCTGGTCGCGTTCGCGTTCACCTTCTCGCTGGTGCCGCTGTACCGGATCGCCTGCGAGAAGGTGTTCGGCATCCGCCTGGAGGGCGGTACCGGGCAGGCGCGCGCGGGTACGGTCGCCGCGGCCGGCGAGGCGCGCAAGTCGCGCACCGTCACCGTGCAGTTCGACGGCGGGGTGAACTCGAAGCTGCCCTGGGCCTTCGAGCCGGAACAGCTGACCATGCAGGTGGTGCCCGGCGAGCTCAACGAGGCGATGTACTTCGCCCGCAACGACGGCGATCGCGCCATCGTCGGCAGCGCCACGCCCTCGGTGGCGCCGGCGCGGGCCTCGCGCTACTTCACCAAGACCGAATGCTTCTGCTTCACCGCGCAGACCCTGCAGCCGGGCGAGAAGCGCGACATGCCGGGGCGCTTCATCGTCGACGCCGACCTGCCGGACGACGTGAAGACCATCACCCTGTCCTACACTTTCTTCAAGAACGAGGACCTGACCGCGCGGCTTGGCGCGGCGCAGGCCTCCAACGCGCCGCTTTCGGCGCCCTGACGAGCACGGAACCACACGCCATGGCCCAACCGAATCCGGACCAATACTTCGTACCGACGCACAGCAAGGCACCGATCATGGCCTCGGTGGCGCTGTTCACGCTGATGATCGGCGTGGCCAGCTGGCTCAACGGCGCCGGCTGGGGCAAGTGGGTGTTCTTCACCGGCATCGCGGCGATGGTCGCGGTGCTGTTCTACTGGTTCAGCGAAGTGGTGCGCGAGTCGCTGGCCGGGCACTACAACCGCCAGGTCGACGTCTCGTTCCGGATGGGGATGATCTGGTTCATCTTCTCCGAGGTGATGTTCTTCGCCGCGTTCTTCGGCGCGCTGTTCTACGCCCGCCAGTTCGCGCTGCCGTGGCTGGGCGGCGTGGGCGACGGGGTGATGACCAACACCCTGCTGTGGGACGGCTACACGGCCGCCTGGCCGACCGCCGGCCCGGGCCAGGTGGGCGGGCAGTTCCAGACCATCCCGGCCTGGGGCCTGCCGCTGGTCAACACCCTGATCCTGCTGACCTCCGGCGTGACCCTGACCATCGCCCACCACGCGCTCAAGGCCGGCAGGCGCGGCCAGGTGCTGCTGTGGCTGGGGATCACCGTGCTGCTGGGCCTGACCTTCCTGTTCTTCCAGGCCGAGGAATACATCCACGCCTACCGCGAGCTGAACCTGACCCTGGGGTCGGGCATCTACGGCTCGACCTTCTTCATGCTCACCGGCTTCCATGGCGCGCACGTGCTGCTGGGCACGATCATGCTGGCGGTGATGTGGTTCCGCACGCTCAGCGGACACTTCACCCCGGACAGCCACTTCGGCTTCGAGGCCGCGGCGTGGTACTGGCACTTCGTCGACGTGGTGTGGCTGGCGCTGTTCCTGTTCGTCTACGTGCTGTAACCGGCGCCGGGAGCGCGCACGCCGACAGGGACGCCTCCGGGCGTCCCTGTCGTTTCCGGGGTCCGGTGGCGCCGGCGCGGCCGGCTCAGCGGCCGACGCCGTGCGGCTGGATCACCCCGCTCCAGATGCCGAGGATGACCAGCAGGATCAGCGCCACCGACAGGCCGATGCGGCGGGTGAGCGCGTTGACCGTGCGCTTGCTCTGGCCGCGGTCGACCAGCAGGTAGTACAGGGCCGAGCCGAGGTTCCAGAGGATGACCAGCAGGAACGCCACCACGATCAGGGTCTTGAGCGAATCGTTCACGGCGGCGGCCTCGGTGCGGCGGAAGATGCGGTGCGCGGAATTATGGCAGGCCACGGAGATGGCGTCGTGAGCGGCACCGCGGGGCGGCGCCTGCCGCTGTGGGCCGGCTGGCTGCTGGCGCTGGCGGTGGCCGCGGCGTGGGCATCGCTGGGGGCCTGGCAGCTGCAGCGCATGCACGCCAAGCAGGCCCAGCTCGATGCCGCGGCGCAGGTGCTGGACGAACGCGCGGCGCGGCCGCTGGCGCTGGCCGCCGATCCGGCGCGCGCGCGCGGCTACGACTGGGCCGGCGGCGGCGGCCGCTTCGCGCCGCTGCCGGCGGTGCTGCTGGACAACCAGAACCGCGACGGCCGCCCCGGCGTGCGCGCCTACCGGGTGTTCCTGCCCGCGGACGCGGCTGCCGCGCCGCTGCTGGTGGAGCTGGGCTGGCTGCCGCTGCCGGGCGACCGCCGCCTGCCGGCCGTGGAGCTGCCCGCGGTGGATCAGGTCTCCGGGCTGCTGCTGCCGCCGCCTTCCGCCGGCCTGGCCGCGCCGGTGGTCGCCACCCAGGCCGACGGCACGCTGCTGGTGGTGGCGCTGGATCCGGCCACCGTCGCCGGCGCGTTGTCCCTGCCGGCGTTGGCACCGCGCGTGCTGCGCCTGGACCCCGCGCTGCCGCTGGGTTACGCGCGCGACCTGGAGCTGCTGCCGAACACGCTGCCGCCGGAGCGCCACCTGGGCTATGCGGTGCAGTGGTTCGCGCTGGCGCTGGCGGTGCTGGCCATCGCCGCGCTGCTGCCCCTGCGCGGCCGCCGCCGCCGCTGAGCCTCGGGGAAAAGTGCCCGCCGCGCCCGTGCGGCGCGCCAGCCATGCGAAAATCGCCGCTATGACCGAAATCGCACCCGACGCCGCCCGCACTCGCCGCGGGCGATTGATGCTGATCGCCCTGTTCGTCCTGTTCTTCGGTTCCGCTTTTGGCGCCGCTGTGCTGCGCCTGAGCGGCTGGATGCCGGCCGGGCTGAAGAACCATGGCGAACTGCTGCAGCCGCCGACCGACCTGCGCCAGGCGCAGCCGTTCCTCGCCGACGGACGCGCCTACGAATGGAACCCGGCCGAGCGCACCTGGCGCATCGTGGTCGCGCCGCCGCGGCCGTGCGCGGCCGAGTGCACGCAGTTGCTGGCGGAACTGGACAAGGTCTGGCGGCTGTTCGGCCACAATGCCGACCAGGTCGAGATCCTGTGGCTGGGCCCGCTGCCGGCCGGCGCACCGGCGCAGTCCGGAGTGCGCGAACTGCGCGACGACCCCGCGCTGCGCACGATGCTGCCGCGCAGCGAAGATCCCGCCGGCATCCCGCTGTTTGTGATCGACCCCAACGGCTTCGTGGTCCTGCGCTACCCGCCGCATGCCGATCCGTCGGGCCTGCGCACCGACGTGGCCCGGCTGCTGAAACTGAAGTGAGGACGCCGCGCCGATGAACGCCACCGCCCGGCCCGTGCTGGCCCGCCATTTCCACCGCCTCGCTTGGCTGGCGGTGCTGCTGACCGCCTGCGTGGTGGTGTTCGGTGCGTTCGTGCGCCTGTCCGATGCCGGCCTGAGCTGTCCCGACTGGCCGACCTGCTACGGCCGTGCGACCTGGCCGTCGGCGCCGCAGGACGCCGCGGCGCACGTGGCCAGCGAAATCCGCCAGTTCGACACGACCAAGGCCTGGCGCGAGCAGGTGCACCGCCACCTGGCGGCCACGCTGGGCGTGCTGGTGCTGGTGCTGGCGCTGATGGCCGCGCGCCGGCGGCGGTACGGCAGCGCGCAGATCGTGGGCGCTTCGCTGCTGGTGGCCGGTGCGATCCCGGCCTACATGCAGGGACACATCGGCCTGGCCTTCGCCCTGGCCGGCGCCGGCGAGGCGATCCTGCTGCTGGCCGCGCTGCGCTGGTCGAACATCGACCTGGCGCGGGCGGCGGTGCTGACCCTGGCGGTGATCGTGTTCCAGGCACTGCTGGGCAAGTGGACGGTGACGTTGCTGCTGAAGCCGATCATCGTCATGGGCCACCTGCTCGGCGGTCTGCTCACCTTCTCGCTGCTGCTGTGGATGGCCTGGCGCGCGACCGGCCTGCCGATCCAGCTGGGCGACGCGCCGCTGCACCGGCGCTGGCTGATCGCCGGGCTGGTGCTGCTCGGTGTGCAGATCGCGCTGGGCGGCTGGACCAGCGCCAACTACGCGGCGCTGGCCTGCGGTGGCGGCGGCTGGACCACCGCGCAGCACCATTACCTGGATTTCCCGAAGTGCGTCGGCCAGTGGTGGCCGCCGGCCGATTTCCGCGAAGGCTTCGTGCTCTGGCGCGGCATCGGCGTGGACTACGAAGGCGGGGTGCTCGACGGCGCTTCGCGGATCGCGATCCAGATGGCGCACCGGATCATGGCGCTGGTGGTGGTGGCCTACCTGCTGGCGATGGTGGTGCGCATGTTCCGGATCCCGGGCATGCGGGGCTGGGGCGTGCTGCTGGCGCTGGGCGTGCTGGCGCAGGCCACGCTGGGCGTGCTCAACGTCAAGCTGGCGCTGCCGCTGCCGGTGGCGGTGCTGCACAACGCCGGCGCGGTGCTGCTGCTGTTCGTGCTGGTGACGCTGCTGGCGCGGCTGAAGAGGCCCGGGTTGCTGGAATGAGCGGCATGGCCACCCTCCCTGCCTGGCGCCAGTACCTGGAGCTGACCAAGCCGCGCGTGGTCGCGCTGCTGGTGTTCACCGCGCTGGTGGGCATGTTCCTGGCGGTGCCGGGCTTGCCGCCGCTGCAGGAAAGCGTGTTCGGCCTGCTCGGGATCTGGCTGGCGGCATCGTCGGCGGCTGCGATCAACCACCTGATCGACCAGCGCATCGACAAGGTCATGGTCCGCACCGCGCACCGGCCGCTGGCCACCGGCGCGCTGCGCCCGGTGCAGGTGCTGGCGTTCGCGCTGGTGCTGGGCGTGGCGTCGATGCTGGTGCTGGTGCTGCTGGTGAACACGGTCACCGCGGTGCTGACCTTCGCTTCGCTGATCGGCTACGCGGTGGTCTACACCGGCTGGCTCAAGCGCGCCACGCCGCAGAACATCGTGATCGGCGGCATCGCCGGCGCGGCGCCGCCGCTGCTGGGCTGGGCCGCGGTCACCAACATGGACGGGGCGTGGGACTGGCAGTACGCGCTGCTGCTGGTACTGATCATCTTCGTGTGGACGCCGCCGCATTTCTGGGCGCTGGCGATCTTCCGGCGGGAGGACTATGCGCGGGCGTTGATCCCGATGCTGCCGGTGACCCACGGGGTGACCTACACGCGCTGGCAGATCCTGTTCTACACGGTGCTGTTGTTGCAGGTGAGCATCCTGCCGGTGGTGTTCGGGATGAGCGGGTTCTTCTACCTGGGCGGGGCTCTGGTGCTGGGCAGTGTGTTCCTGTGGTACGCGTGGAGGCTGCTGGATCCGCCGGACGAGTTCTTCGCGATGCGGGTGTTCAATTACTCGATCGTGTACCTGATGGCGTTGTTCGCGTTCCTGCTGGTGGATCACTGGTTGCCGCTGGTGCTTTCCTGAGCAACGGATAAGGCAAGGGCAAGGCAAGGCGCTCGCTTCGGAGGGAGTCCGCCGTCACAGGGGGATATGGCCCACCCTTCGGTACGACGTCCTGTCTTTACTCAGGGCCGTGGCACATCCATGTGCCACTTGGTCCATATCCCCCTGCGACGACGGCCTTCGGGAGCTTTGGGGTTTGTGCCTTCGGTTGGTCAATGAACCGCGCCCCGCTTTAAGAGCGTCGGCACGGAGCGGTGCTCGACCGCTCCGTGCCAACCAGGTCAGCCGGCGGGTTTTCTGGCGGCTTTCAGTTCGCGCCTGCGGATCCACAGGTTGATCATTTCGACGAAGACCGAGAAGGCCATCGCGGCGTAGATGTAGCCCTTGGAGATGTGCTGGCCGAAGCCGTCGGCGATCAGGACCAGGCCGATCATCAGCAGGAAGCTCAGCGCCAGCACCTTCACCGTCGGGTGCTCTTCGACGAAGCGGCCGATCGGGCCGGCGAAGGCGAGCATGAAGGCGATCGAGACCAGGATGGCGGTGACCATCACCCAGCGTTCGTCGACCATGCCGACGGCGGTGATGATCGAGTCGAGCGAGAACACGATGTCCAGGACCATGATCTGGGCGATCACGCCGGCGAAGGAGGTGGCCGCGCGCTTGAGGCTGGGTTCGCCGCCGGCGCCCTCGATCTTCTGGTGGATCTCGTGGGTGGCCTTGGCGATCAGGAACAGGCCGCCGCCGATCAGGATCAGGTCGCGCCAGGAGAACGCGCGGCCGAACAGTTCGAACAGCGGGTAGGTCAGGCGGGTGATCCAGACGATGGCGAACAGCAGGGCCAGGCGGGTGACCGCGGCGCCGAGGATGCCGAGGCGGCGGGCACGGTCGCGCTGTTCGGGCGGCAGGCGTCCGGCCAGGATGGTGATGAAGATGATGTTGTCGATGCCCAGCACCAGTTCCAGTGCGGTCAGCGTGGCCAGGGCCATCAGGATTTCGACGGTGAACAGGGATTCCATGGAGGTCTCGTCGGGGAGGCGGCGCGACGATGCTGCCCGCGGGCGGGTTCAGGCGGAGTCGAGGCGCGGGGGGTGTGGATGAGGGGGACCACGGCGCGAGCACGTCGTGGGGACGCACCTTCGCCGCGGGGCGGCGAAGGTCTTGTCCACGGGCCGCCGCGCGATGCGACGGGGTCCGCTGCTGTACCGGGGCGCAAGGCCCGTCATGACGGCGACAGCATGGAGGACTACTCCCCTTCGGCGGGAATCCTAGCACGGGCGCACCCGGCTCCACGCGGAGCGGGGCTTGCCCCGATGCTTTTGATCACGGGGAAGCGGCGGGTCGAGCCCCGTTCTACCCGCGGCCGGCCAGGGCCTGCAGCAGCATCCGCAGTTCGTACTTGTCGGTTTCGTCCAGGCCTTGCGCGCGCTGTTTCTGCTGCAGTTCGTCGATGCGCTGCTGCAGGGTCTGCCGTTCAAGTTGCGTGGCGGCGTCCTGCAGCTCGTGCGCCCAGCTCGCGTCCTCGCCCGGAAGTACCTGCGTGGCGAGCTTGTGCAGCGCGTCGGCCTGTTCGTGCTCGGCGAAGTGCTCGAGCAATGCGCCGGTGCTGATCTCCGGGCGCTGGTTCACCACTTCGAGGATCTGCAGCAGCAGTGCCACGCCGGGCTGGCGCAAATCGGCGAAGCGATACGGCTGTTCCAGTTGCAGGCCCAGTGCCGGCTGTTGCAGCAACAGCGCGATCGCGCTGCGCACCAGGCTGCGCTTCTGCGCGGTGGCCGTGCCGCGCGACGGCGGGCGTGGCGGCTCGGCGGCGGCACGCGCGGTGTCCACGCCGGTCTGCCGCTGCAGTTCCTGGCGCATCAGGTCGGCGAAGGCGCCGTCGGGCAGCTGCGCCAGCAGCGGACGCGCGCGTTCAGCCAGCCGGGCGCGGCCGTCGAGCGTGCCGCGGTTGGTGTCGCGGCCGATCTCGTCGAAGAAGAATTGCGACAGCGGCGTGGCCTGGGCCAGGCGTGCGTCGAAACCGGCCGCGCCTTCCTTGCGCACGATCGTGTCCGGGTCCTCGCCCTCGGGCAGGAACAGGAAGAAGGCCTGGCGGCCGTCCTTCATCCGCGGCAGCACCGACTCGACCGCGCGCCAGCCGGCGCGGCGGCCGGCGGCATCGCCGTCGAAGCAGAAGTACACGTCCGGCGCGTTGCGGAACAGCAGTTCGGCGTGGTCGGCGGTGGTGGCGGTGCCCAGCGTGGCCACTGCCTGGGTGACGCCGTGCTGGAACAGCGCGACCACGTCCATGTAGCCCTCGACCACGATCAGCCGTTCCAGCTTCTGGTTGGCCTGGCGCGCCTGCCACAGGCCGTACAGTTCGCGGCCCTTGTGGAACAGCGCGGTCTCGGGCGAGTTGAGGTACTTGGGGCTCGCATCCTTGTCGAGCACGCGGCCGCCGAAGGCGATCACCCGCCCGCGCCGGTCGTGGATCGGGAACATCACCCGGTCGCG
Source organism: Pseudoxanthomonas koreensis (assembly GCF_010093225.1). Taxonomy (GTDB): domain Bacteria; phylum Pseudomonadota; class Gammaproteobacteria; order Xanthomonadales; family Xanthomonadaceae; genus Pseudoxanthomonas; species Pseudoxanthomonas koreensis. The sequence goes on from NZ_PDWM01000002.1 coordinate 65,153, forward strand.
GAACTTGTCGTAGACATGGCCGCGTTCGTTCTTGGAGAGCATGCCCGTGCGCTCGAGCAGCTTGAGCCGGCGTTCGTCGCTGCCCAGCGCGTCCTTGAGCGTGGAATAGCCGTCGGCGGCGTAGCCGATGCCGAAGCGCTCGCGGTTCTCCGCATCGACGCCGCGACCGTCGAGGTAGTCGCGCGCGCGCGGACTGTCCGCGAGCTGGCGCTGGAACAGTTTCGCCGCTGCGTCCAGCGCGGCGTACTGGTCGCGCAGGTCGCTGTCCTGGTTGTTCTGGCGGGTTTCCCTGGGCACCTCGATGCCGGCGCGGCGGGCCAGTTCCTCGACCGCATCGAGGAATTCGAGGCGGTCGTAGTTCATCAGGAAGCTGATCGCGGTGCCGTGCGCGCCGCAGCCGAAGCAGTGGTAGAACTGCTTGGTCGGGGAGACATAGAACGAGGGCGTGCGCTCGTCGTGGAACGGACACGGCGCGCTGTACTCGCGGCCCTTGCGCTTGAGCGGCACGCGCGAGCCGACGATCTCGACGATGTCGGAGCGCGCGAGCAGGTCGTCGATGAACGCGTCGGAAAGCCGGGCCATCGCAATAGGATGCCATGGGGCGCCGCGGGCGGCCCCACCGCCCGCGGCCGTCGCTCAGTCCCCGCTCGCGGCCAGCGCGTGCAGGGCTTCGCCGCTGACCCGCTGCACGGTCCATCCGTCCATCGGCTTCGCGCCGAGGCTGCGGTAGAAGTCGATCGCCGGCGTGTTCCAGTCCAGCACCGACCATTCGAAGCGGCCGTAGCCGCGTTCCAGCGCCAGCCGTGCCAGGTGGACCATCAGCCTCTTGCCGGCGCCGCGGCCGCGGAAGGCAGGGCGCACGAACAGGTCTTCCAGGTACAGGCCGGGCTTGCCGAGGAAGGTCGAGAACGAGACGAAGAACAGGGCGAAGCCGGCCGGCGTGCCATCGCATTCGGCGATGACCACTTCGGCGGCCGGGCGCGGTCCGAACAGCGCGGCGTGCATGTCGTCGGCCGTGGCCACGGCCTCGTGCGGCAGGCGCTCGTAGTCGGCCAGTTCGGCGACCAGCGCCAGGACCAGCGGGATGTCGTCCGGCGTGGCCGCGCGCAGCCGGATGCCGGGCGGGGTGGGCACCGGTGTGTCCACGGGCGTGCCTCAGCCTGCCAGGCGCTTCTTCACCAGCGCCGAGACCTGGCCCATGTCTGCCTGGCCGGCCAGCTGCGGCTTGAGCACGCCCATCAGCTTGCCCATGTCGGCCGCGCCACTGGCGTCGGTCTGGGCGATGGCGGCGTCGATCGCGGCCAGGATCGCCGCCTCGTCCAGCTTCGCCGGCAGGTAGCGCTCGATCACCACGATCTCGGCGCGCTCGATCGCGGCCAGGTCCTCGCGGCCGGCGCCTTCGTACTGGGTCACCGAGTCCTTGCGCTGCTTGACCATCCGGTCGAGCACGGCCAGCACGGCTGCATCGTCCAGCTCGATCCGCTCGTCCACTTCCTTCTGCTTGATCGCGGCGTTGATCAGCCGGATCACGCCCAGGCCGTGCTTGTCGCCGCCCTTCATGGCGGCCTTCATGTCGTCGGTCAGTCGCTGCTTCAGGCTCATGGGGAGCATCCTGTGGTCGGTTCGGTCGGGGATCGGCGGAAACACAAAAAGCCGGTCACGCATGGGCGTGCCGGCTTTTCGGTTGCCTCGTCGGCGGGACGGCCCCTGCGGGCGTCCCGGCCACAAACGCCTGCCTCAGTAGAGGCGCTGGCGCTTGGTGACGTCGCGCGACATCCGGCGCATCTGGCGCTTCACCGCCGCGGCGGCCTTGCGCTTGCGCTCCTGGGTCGGCTTTTCGTAGAACTCGCGCTTGCGGGTTTCGGCCAGGACGCCGGCCTTCTCGCAGGTGCGCTTGAAACGGCGCAGCGCGAACTCGAAGGGCTCGTTCTCGCGGACTTTGACGCTGGGCATGGAATCTCCGGGGCACAAATAACCGGGCCGGGCCCGGTGAGCCGCGTATGATAGCGGGGTCCCCGGGGCAGGTGCAAGCCGGAAAACCCCCGGCAATCCCCTCCCGCCCCGAATCCCGCCGGTCCCCCTCCTGAACATGCGCGTCCTCGGCATCGAAACCTCCTGCGACGAGACCGGCGTGGCCGTCTACGACACGGCCCTGGGCGGGGCCGAAGGCCTGCGCGCCCACGCGGTGTACAGCCAGATCGCCCTCCATGCCGAGTACGGCGGGGTGGTGCCGGAGCTGGCCAGCCGCGACCACGTGCGCAAGCTGCTGCCGCTGGTCCGCCAGACCCTGGCCGAGGCCGGGCTGGCCACGACCGACCTGGACGGGGTGGCCTATACCGCCGGCCCCGGCCTGGTCGGGGCGCTGCTGGTGGGGGCCGGGACCGCCCGCGCACTGGCCTGGGCGCTGGACGTGCCGGCCGTGGGCGTCCACCACATGGAGGGCCACCTGCTGGCCCCGCTGATGGAGGACGATCCACCGGAACCGCCGTTCGTGGCCCTGCTGGTCTCCGGCGGCCACACCCAGCTGGTGGCGGTGGACGCGATCGGCAGCTACCGGCTGCTGGGCGAGACTCTGGACGACGCCGCCGGCGAGGCCTTCGACAAGACCGCCAAGCTGATGGGCCTGCCGTACCCGGGTGGCCCGCAGCTGGCCGCGCTGGCCGAACAGGGCACTCCGGGCGCGTACCGCTTCGCCCGGCCGATGACCGACCGACCGGGGCTGGATTTCAGCTTCAGCGGGCTGAAGACCCAGGTGCTGCTGGCCTGGCAGCAGTCCGACCAGCTGCCGCAGACCCGCGCCGACATCGCCCGCGGTTTCGAGGACGCGGTGGTCGACACGCTGGCGATCAAGTGCCAGCGCGCGCTGGACGCGGCCGGGTGCGACACACTGGTCGTGGCCGGCGGCGTCGGCGCCAACAAGCGCCTGCGTGCCAGGCTGCAGGCGATGTGCGCGCAGCGCGGCGGCCGGGCCTGCTTCCCGCGCCCGTCGCTGTGCACCGACAACGGCGCGATGATCGCCTTCGCCGGTGCGTTGCGGCTGCAGGCAGGCCAGCACGACGACGCGCAGGTGAAGGTGACCCCGCGCTGGGACATGGCGGCGCTGCCGGCGCTGGACTGACACGCGCGCATCCGCGCACACCGCGCATGTTCCGCCGGCGGCGTGCGACGCCGCGTTACCATGCACGCATGCATTGCGGACACGACGTCATGGACAAGGTATTCATCGAAGGCTTGGAGATCGACGCCCTCATCGGCATCTACGACTGGGAGCGGCGGATCCGCCAGACCTTGCGCTTCGACCTGGAAATGGGTTTCGACAACCGCGTGCCCGCGGCCAGCGACGACATCGCCGATACCCTCGACTACAAGGCGGTGAGCAAGCGCCTGATCGAATTCGTCGGCCAATCCGAGTTCGGCCTGGTCGAGACCCTGGCCGAACGTTGCGCGGCGATCGTGCTGGAGGAGTTCGGCGTGCGCTGGCTGCGGCTGAAGCTGGGCAAGCCCGGAGCAGTGCGCGGTGCGCGCGCGGTGGGCGTGGTGATCGAGCGGTCCGCGGCCGCGGCGGGAGGCTGAGCGGATGCTGGGCATCGACCGCGTCGAGGAAGGCGCGATGCGCTGGCTGGAGCAGCTGAGGGCGTCGCTCGAACCGTATCCCTGGGCCTACACCCTGCTGGTGCTGTCGGCCCTGCTGCTGCTGGCGGCGCTGGCCAACTTCGCCACCCGCAGGATCCTGTTGCGCGGCCTGCGCCGCATGCTCGGGCTGCTGGCCCGGCACGAGGGCCGCGAGGAGCCGTACCGGCTGAAGGTGGTGCCGCGCCTGGCCAACGTGGTGCCGGCGCTGGTGATCGCCGCCGGCATCGACTGGGTCCCGGGCATGCCGGAACCGGTGATCACCTTCGTCCACGGCGCCTGCAAGGCCTGGATCGTGCTGACCGTGGCGATGGCGCTGGCGCACGTGCTGGACGCGCTCAACAGCGTCTACGAGCGCCGCCACGACGCGCGCGACAAGCCGATCAAGGGCTACCTGCAGGTGGCCAAGATCGCCATCTTCGTGCTCGCCGGCCTGTCGATCGTGGCGACCCTGGCGGGAGTGAGGGTGCTGCACCTGGTCACCGGCCTGGGCGCGGCCACCGCGGTGCTGATGCTGGTGTTCCAGGACACCATCCTCTCGTTCGTGGCCAGCGTGCAGATCAGCAGCGACGGCCGCGTGCGCGTCGGCGACTGGATCGAGATGCCCAGCGAGAACGCCGACGGCGACGTGGTCGACATCGCCCTGCACACGGTCACCGTGCAGAACTGGGACAAGACGGTCACCACCATCCCGACCAAGAAGCTGATCAGCGAATCGTTCCGGAACTGGCGCGGCATGCACGAATCCGGCGGGCGGCGGATCAAGCGCGCGCTGTACCTGGACCAGTCCAGCGTGCGTTTCCTCGACGCCGGCGAGCGCGCCGCGCTCAAGCGCTTCGTCCTGCTGCGCGAATACCTGGAGGCCAAGGAGCAGGAGCTGGACGAATGGAATGCCGGGCTGGGTGCCGACGGCGCGCTGCCGGTCAATGCGCGGCGGGTCACCAACCTGGGCACGCTGCGCGCCTACATTGAGCGTTACCTGCGCCACCATCCCGGCATCCACCAGGGCATGAGCCTGATGGTGCGGCACCTGCAGCCGGCGGCCAACGGCCTGCCGCTGGAGATCTACTGCTTCAGCAACGACACCCGCTGGGCGGTGTACGAAGGCATCCAGGCGGACATCTTCGACCACCTGCTGGCGATCCTGCCCGAGTTCGGCCTGCGCGTGTTCCAGGAGCCGGCCGGCGCCGATTTCCGCGCGCTGCTGGCCGCCGGGGCGCCACCGGCGGCGGAGCCGCCGGCCGGCTGAGGCCTTGCCACGGCGCTGCCGTTCACGCGCCGCGCATGCCCATGGCGGAGACGGAACCATGGGCATGTGCGGCCGCGTGTAGAATCCGCCGCACTGCAACGGCGTACCCGCCATGACCTCTTGCGTCGGCATCGAAGTGGACGAAGCCCTGGTCCTGGCCGCGGATACGCGCACCAGCGCCCCGCGCGACGACGTGCGCGTGCGCCGCAAGCTGCACGTACTTGCGTATCCCGCCGATCCGTCGGCGCGGCGATAGCGTGGCATCCATGGACGACACGGGGGATGCGGCGGCGCGGCCGGTGGTGGTGCTGCTCAGCCTGGGCAGCAACATCGAGCCGGAGCGGTACCTGCGCGCGGCGCTGGACGAACTGCGGGCGCGCTTCGGCGAGGTGGCAGTGTCGCCGGCCTATCGCACCGCGGCGGTGGGTTTCGATGGCGCGCCCTTCGTCAACAACGCCGCCGCCATCCGCACCACGCTGCCGCTGGAGGGGCTGGAGGCCTGGCTGCACGCGCTGGAGGACCGCCACGGTCGTGACCGCAGCGGACCGCGGCTGTCGGACCGGACCCTGGACGTGGACGTGGTGTTCTACGGCGACCACGTCCTGCGCGAGGGCGAGCGCGTGCGCATCCCGCGTCCCGAGCTGAAGCACGCCTTCGTGCTCAAGCCGCTGGCCGACATTGCGCCGGACTTCGTCGATCCGCTGGACGGTCGCGCCCTGGGCGAACGCTGGCGCGCGCACCCGCAGTACGCCGACTCCTTCGAAGTGGTTCTGTTGTAGGAGCCCACTTCAGGGGGCGACCCGAGGCGGCTGGAACGCAGCCGCGTTCAACGGCAACCGCTCCGGAGGACTGCGCGTTGAGCGCAGCGCCTTCCGGCGGCATCGGGTCGCCCCCTGAAGTGGGCTCCTACAGGGAGCGAGGCGCGGGTCAGCGCGTGCGGCCGCCGTCGACGTGCAGGACCTGGCCGGTGACGTAGCCGGCGTCGGCCGACAGCAGCCACTGCACCGCCGCGGCGATGTCCTCCGGCGTGCCGGTGCGGCCCAGCGCGGTGGCGTCAAGGATCGCCTGTTGCGTGTCCCCGGATGGATTCTGTTCGGGCCACAGGATCGCGCCGGGCGCCACTGCATTCACCCGCACCCGCGGCGCCAGTTCCAGCGCCAGTGCGCGCGTCAGCGAGACCAGCGCGGCCTTGGTTGCCGAGTAGGGTGCGTGGTCCGCCAGCGGGCGCCCGGCGTAGACGTCGGCCAGGTTGACGATTGCGCCGCCGGTGGCGCGCAGGTGGGGTGCGGCGGCCTGGGCGAGGAAGAACGGCGCGCGCGCATTGGTCGCGAACAACTCGTCCCACTGCTGCGGCGTGACGGTGCCCAGCGGCGTGGGATGGAAGTTGGAGGCATTGTTCACCAGCGCATCGAGCCGGCCGAAGCGGCCGACCGTGGCGGCGACCAGTTCCGGCAGCCGGTCGAATTCGCGCAGGTCGGCCCGCAGCACCTGCACGCTGCCGGGCCGGGCCTGTTCGAGTTCGGCGGCCAAGTCCGCCATGTCCGTGGCCGAGTGCAGGTGGTGCAGCGCCAGGTCATGGCCGCTGGCATGCAGGCGGCGCGCGATCGCCGCGCCGATGCGGCGCGCGGCGCCGGTGACCAGGGCGACCGGGCGCGGGGTGGAGCGGGCGGGCGGGCGGTCCGGGGTCATGCGCGATCTCGCTCGGCTATGCTGGCCATTCTCCCCGCAGCAACACGCCAATGCACGCCCACGCGGAACTGCCCACGCCCGGCCCCGACGCCCTCGCGCACAGCGCCACGCTGGACGCGCACATCCATGCGGTGATCGCCGCGGCCGGCGGCACCATCCCGTTCTCGCGCTTCATGGAGCTGTGCCTGTACGCGCCGGGCCTGGGCTATTACAGCGCCGGCAGCGCCAAGTTCGGCGGCGCAGGCGATTTCACCACCGCGCCGGAAACCGGACGCCTGTTCGCGGCCACCGTGGCCGGCGTGCTGGCCGAGGCGCTGCGCCAGCTTGGGCCGCAGGCGCGCGTGCTCGAGGTCGGCGGCGGCAGCGGCGCCTTCGCCGAAGTGGCGCTGAAGCGGCTGCTGCAGCTGGACGCGCTGCCCGACCGCTACGCGATCCTGGAGCCGAGCGCGGACCTGCGCGAGCGCCAGCGCGAGCACCTGGGGCGCACGCTCACCCCGCCGGTGTTCGAGCTGGTCGAATGGCTGGACCGGCCGTTCGAGGACGACTGGGACGGCGTGCTGTTCGCCAACGAAGTGGTCGACGCGTTGCCGACGCCACGCTTCGCGATCCGCGGCGGCCAGGTGTTCGAGGAGCACGTGGCGCTGGACGGAAACAGCGGTTTCATCCGCGTCGACCGGCCGGCCGACGCGCTGCTGGCCGCGGCGGTGCGCCATGTCGAGCATTACCTGGGCACGCCGTTCGCCGACCACTACCGCTCCGAACTGCTGCCGCAGCTGCCGTACTGGTTGCAGGCGGTGGCTGGCGGGCTGCGCTCGGGCGCGATGCTGCTGGTCGACTACGGCTATCCGCGCCGCGAGTACTACCTGCCCCAGCGCAGCGACGGCACCCTGCGCGCGTTCTACCGCCAGCACATGCACGAGGACGTGCTGCGCTGGCCCGGACTGCAGGACATCACCGCGTCGGTGGATTTCACCGCGTTGGCCGAGGCGGGTACCGGCGCCGGTTTCGACCTGGCCGGCTACTGCAGCCAGGCCAGCTTCCTGCTCGGCAACGGCATCGACCGCCTGCTGGCCGAGGCCGAAGCGCGCACCGACGAGGCCGGCGTGCTGCGCCTGCGCCAGGAGCTCAAGCGCCTGACCCTGCCCGGGGAGATGGGCGAACGCTTCCAGGCCATGGCGTTCGCCCGCGACATCGACCTGGGCGCCGCGTTCCTGCTGGGCGACCTGGGCTGGCGCCTGTGAGTGCCGTCGCGCACACCGGCGCGCTCAAGCCGCTGCGCAAGCCCTGGCTGTGGGCCGGATTGTGGTGGCTGGCGGTGGCGCTGGTGGTGGTGCTCAGCCTGGTGCCGCCGCCGCCGATGGAACTGCCGCGGCACGGCGACAAGGTCGAGCACCTGCTCGCCTACGCTTTGCTCGCCGCGGCGGCGGTGCAGGTGTGGCGCCCGGGACGCCCGCTGCTGCTGGCAGGGTTGGGCCTGGTGTTGATGGGCGTGCTGCTCGAATTCGCGCAGGGCGCGCTGACCGCGACCCGCCAGGCCGATCCGGCCGATGCGCTGGCCAACACCTTGGGCGTGCTGCTCGGCCTGCTGACCGTACTCACCCCCTGGCGCGACCTGCTGCCACGCCGCCCCTTGTAGGAGCCCACTTCAGGGGGCGACCCGACGCCGCCCGGCGCAGCGGTGTTCGACGCGGCAGCTCCGGAGAAGCCGCGTTGAACACGGCGCCTCCAGCGTGGACCGGGTCGCCCCCTGAAGTGGGCTCCTACAAGGGGCGGGGGAAGACAAAGGCGCGGACGCCGGGCTGGAGGGGTGTTCCCCGGCGTCCGCGAAACCGCAATCAGCGCAGCTGCAGCGTGGCCCGGTCCAGCACCCACATCGCCGGGCGGGTGTCGCCGGTGAAGCGCAGGCACAGGTCGCGCCGGCCCGACACGTCTTCCGGCAGGTCCGCGACCAGTTCGACGAAGCCATCGTTGTCCGGCGCCGCCGGCAACGGCACGCTGGCGATGCGTTCGCCGCCGCAGCCGTCGGCATGGATGTCCAGTTCGCCGTGCGCCGAGCGCGCCGGTTCGAAGCGGCGCGCCGGTTCGTCGTGGGCGAGCTGGAAGTAGTACGGGATCCTGCCCGCGCGCACCTTCAGCGAGGCCACGCCGTCGAGGTCGGCGCCGTTCCATTGCCAGCAGGGATAGAAGATCGTGGTGTTGAAGATCGCGCGTTCGCCGTCGGCCGGGCCGTCGTCCTCCAGCCGCAGCAGCAGGCGGCCGGCGTCCGGGCAGGTATCCAGTTGCTCGTCGCTGCGGCTGAGCAGCGAAGCGGCGTCGTACGCGTAGCTGCGCGGCGCGGCCAGCGCCTTGCCGCCGGCGTAGGCGGCGGCCTGCACCCACGCCGGCAGGGCGAGTTCCAGCGGTGCTTCGTACAGCGTCGAGGCCGCGGTCGGCGCGCTGCCGTCGGTGGTGTAGCGCACCTCGTAGCCCAGCGGGTTGGCCAGCGTCACCGTCGCCGTGCCGGCCTTGCGGTTCTCCGCGGCCACCGCGTCGACCTGGAACGGGGTCTGCGCATGGGCGATGCCGAAGCGGCGGTAACGCGCCAGCTGCGCCGGCAGGCGTTCGAGGAAGCCGGCGGAGTCCTTGCGCTCCTTCGGCGTCCAGCCGGGCTCGGCGACCGCGGCCAGGCGCGGGAACACGTTGTGCTGCAACCGTTCGAAGGTGCGGGTGTGTTCGGTCCACATGTTGGCCTGCAGGCCGAGGATGTGGTGCTGCCTGTCGGCTTCCAGTTCCGCTGGCACCGGCTCGAATGCATACACCTGCTGCATCGGGATCGAAGCCGGGCGGCCCGGGGGTTCTTCGGGCGAAAGCGTCTGCAGGTAGTCCAGGTACAGGTCCGACGAGGGCGTCATCACCACGTCGTGGCCGGCGCGCGCGGCCGCCAGGCCGCCGTCGGTGCCGCGCCACGACATCACGGTGGCCTCGGCCGGCAGCGGCCCCTCGAGGATCTCGTCCCAGCCGACCAGGCGCTTGCCGTGCGCGGCCAGGTGCTTCTCCAGGCGCGCGACGATGTGGCTCTGCATCTCCATCTCGGTCTTCGCGCCGACCTCGCGCATGCGTGCCTGCACCCGCGGCGAGGCTTCCCACTGGTCCTTGACCGCCTCGTCGCCGCCGATGTGGAAATAGGTGCCGGGGAACAGCGGGACCAGTTCGTCGATCACGTCCTCGAGGAACGCGATCGTGCTTTCCTCGGTGTTGAACAGGTTGGGGAACACGCCCCACTCGCTGGACGGCAGCAGCGGGCGATCGGTCGTGCCCAGTTCCGGGTACGCGGCGATCGCGGCGGTGGCGTGGCCGGGCTGGTTCAGTTCCGGGACCACGGTGATGTGCCGCGCCACCGCATAGGCGACGATCTCGCGGACCTGGTCCTGGGTGTAGAAGCCGCAGTACTGGCGCGGCTTTCCGCTGGTCGGATCCACGCCGGCATCGCCCGAAGGAATGCGGCAGCCGCCGACTCCGGTGAGTTTCGGATAGCGCTTGATCTCCACCCGCCAGCCCTGGTCGTCGGTCAGGTGCCAGTGCAGGGTGTTGAGCTTGTGCAGGGCCATCGCATCGATGACCTGCTTGACCTCGTCCACGCTCCAGAAGTGGCGCGCAGGATCCATCATGAAGCCGCGCCACGGGAAGCGCGGCGCGTCCTCGATGCGCACTGCCGGCAGGGTGATCGCACCGCTGTCGTCGGCGGTCGCCAGCTGCAGCAGGGTCATGGCGCCGTAGAACAGGCCGGCGGCGTCGCCGGCGCTGACCCTGGCGCCTTCGGGCGTGACTTCGAGCAGGTACGACTCGGCACCGGCGGAGGCACGCGCCGGGTCGATCGCGAAGCGGATCGCGCCGTCCGCGTCGTCAGCGGCCGCTGACAGCGCCGGCGCGATGCCGAAGCCCTTGCCGAGCAGCGCGGCGAACTGTGCGGCCACCGTGCGTGCCGCTTCGTCTTCGGCCAGCAGTGGCGTAGTCGCGGTGAGCGCGAGCTGGCCGTTGCGCGGCTCGATGCTCGCCGGCAGGGGCAGCAGCGAAGGCGCGCGATGGGCCTGGTCCGGCGCTGCCGCGGTCGCGGCGGGAGCGGACGCTGCGCCGCGTTCGCCGGAACAGCCGGCCAGCGCGGCGGCCAGGACGGCCACGCACAGCAGTCGCGCGGAAACCGGGAAACGTGTCTGGTTCATGGAGACTCCGGAAATGCGGTAGCAGGGGCCTGAAACACGGCGGGCCCGGATCGCTCCAGGCCCGCCGGCGGGAATCCATTCCTGGCGTATGACGCGCTGCGGTCAGAACCGGAAGCGGAAGTTCATGTAGTACTGGCGTCCGTTCTCGTAGATCGAACGGGGCTGGTCGCGGTTGAGCGCGTAGTACTTCAGCTTCGGCTGGTTGAGGTTGAGGCCGTCCAGGGTGATCGACATCCAGTCGTTGACCTTGAAGCCCAGCGAGGCGTTCAGCACGTCGGTGTCGTCCTGGTAGAACGCGGTGGCGCGATCGAGGCCGCTGTAGAACGAGGAGCGGAACGTGTAGTTGATGCGGGCGTTGAAGCGCTCGTTCTCGAAGTAGCCGCCGATGTTGTAGGTGTTCTTTGAGGTGCCGACCAGGTCGCCGCCGTCGTCGTCCTCGGCGTCGGCGAAGGTGTAGTTGGCGTTGATGCCGAAGTACTCGCCGATCGGCTGCTCGTACGCCAGCTCCACGCCCTTGACCTTGCCGTTGGTGTTGACCGGAACGGTGAGCACGTAGTCGGCCATGTAGCCCTGCGGCGTGGTCGTGCTGTAGGTCATGAACTGGCGGGTCTCGTGGCCGTAGGCGACGTAGTTGTCCAGGTCCATGTAGAACAGGCTGGCGGCCAGCAGTGCGCGCGGGGCGAAGTACCACTCCAGCGAGGTGTCGAAGTTGGTGGAGATGATCGGTTCCAGGTCCGGGTTGCCGCCGGAACCGGAGCCGACGCCGCCATCGGTGGCCGGCGGGCTGAGCGAGATCGCACCGGCCAGGGCCGAATAGTCGGGCCTGGTCATGGTGCGCGAGGCGGCCACGCGGAACACCACGTCGTCGTTGACGTCGTACTTCAGGTTGGCGCTGGGCAGCAGGTCGTTGTAGGTGTGGTTGGTGACGACCGGCAGGTAGGGACCGAAGTCCGAACCGGTGATGGCGTCGGGACTGCCGGTACCGGACACGTTGTTGCGTACGCTCAGGTCGGTGCGCACGAAGCGCAGGCCGGCATTGGCGTTCCAGCGGTCGCCGGTGAAATTGAGCTGCGCGTAGGCGGCGCTGTTCTTCTCCTCCAGGCCGTACAGGCCGGCCCAGTCGGTGCGGGTGGCCGGGTCGCGGGTGGCGTAGAGCGCGTTGTACTCGGCCAGCTGCTCGGGGGTGAAGTACCAGATGTCGCGCGGGAAGCTGCCGCCCAGACCGCTGCCGAAGTCGCCCGGGTAGTTCTGGTAGTCGGTCGGCAGGGTGGTCAGGTCGTACGGCGAAGAGGCGCCGGGGGTGGCGCACGGCGGCCAGTAGGCCCAGGCGAACGGCGACCAGGTGCCGTCCGGATTGCGGCAGCCGGGGCCCTGCGCGGTCGCGGAGTTCGACTCGCGGCTGTGCTTGGCGTAGCGGGCGCCGAACTGCAGCGAGGAGACCACGCCGGAGTCGAAGAAGTACTCGCCGTCGATCTGGCCCCAGTCCTCCTTGTCCTCGACCTTCACGTCCTGGTAGCCGAAGATCCAGCCGAAATCCATCTCCGACAGGACCGGCGACGACGAGGTGCCGCCCAGGTGCCAGTCGGCTGCGCCGACGCCGTTGAGCTGCCAGCCGCCGCCCTGGCCGATGCCGGTCACCGCTTCATACACGTCCTGGGTCGGCGTGCGGCCGGTGCCGCGCGACGAACCCACCTGGCCCTTGAAGGTCAGGCTTTCGCTGGCGTTCCAGTCGGCGTCGAAGGTGACGTAGTTCGAATCGGCGCTGGAATCCGGGCGCGAGATCATGTCGTAGATGCCGTAGAACGTCCCCGGCACCGGCGTGAAGTCGGCCTTGACCAGGGTGTTGTTGCGCACCACGTAACCCGCATCCGGCGCCTGGCCATTGCCCTGGGCGAGGAACCGGGTCACCCACAGCATGTAGTTGCGGTTGTAGTTCTCTGCGTCCTGGTCGGAACTGAAGGCATTCAGCGACAGGGTCAGGTCATCGGTTGGCTTGGCCTGGATCTCGATCAGGCCACCGGTGCGCTTGCGCGTCTGCTCGAAGTAGGCCGAGCCGATCAGGGTCGGATACCACACGCCGGCCAGGTCCGGGTTGCTGGTCGCCACCGCGCTGCCCGCAGCGATCTGCTCGTAGCCCAGCAGTTCCTGGCCGTCGCGGCGCAGGCTGCGTTCCTCGGAGAAGGCCTGCACCAGGATGCCGAAGGTGTTGGCGTCGTTCTTCCAGTTGAGCAGGCCGCTGAACTGCGGCTCGGTGGTGCCCGGCAGGTCCGAATGCACCGCGCCGATGGACACTTCGCCGGTCAGGTTCTTCTCGAAGTCCAGCGGGTGCCGGGTGAGGATGTCCACCGAGCCGGCGACGCCGCCCTCGACCAGGCTGGCCTGCGAGGTCTTGTGCACCACGATCTGGTTGACCAGCTGCGAGGGCAGCAGGGTGTAGCTGACGCTGCGGCCGACGGTGCCGGTCTGGTTGAGCACGAACCAGTCGCCGGAGGCGATGTTGTGGCCGTTGAACAGGGTCTGGGTGAGGCTGGGGTTGGTGCCGCGCATGGACACGCGGTCGTTCTCGTCGAAGCCGCCCTCGTTGGCGCCGGCCGAACTGACGGTCACGCCGGGCACGCGCTGCAGCGAGTCGGCGATGTTCTTGTCGGGCATCTTGCCGATGTCCTCGGCGGTGACCACGTCGACATGGCTCTTCGCGTCGCGCTTGACGTCAAGCGACTTCTCCACGCTGCCGCGGATGCCGGTCACCTGCACGGTGTCCAGGTCGGTGGCGGTCTGCGCGGCCTCCTGCGCATGCACCTGCACGGCGAAGCCGAGGCAGGTCACGATCGCGGCGGACAGAACTGACTTGCGGTGGTTCATGATGTCTCTCCCATCATCGTTTTTGGTTGCCGCCGGAAGTCCCCCCCCCGGCGATGACTGCTGCATGTGGCACGGCGCCGAATCCTCCGTACGCACCACTCCTGGCCCTTCCTGGCGTCGTGCCGCTCACTCCTCCGAAGATTTCCGCGAACCCAGGAACCAGCTGGCGGCACCGATCACGCCCAGCTGCCCGTGTTCGACCAGTCGCACCGACACCCGCTCCAGCGCCTCGCGCATCGGCCCCTTGTTGAGGAAGCGGGCGACGAAATCGCTGTGGACGAGGAACTCGCGGATGTGCGGCAGGATCCCGCCGGCCAGGTAGACGCCCTGCACGCCGTACAGCAGGGCCATGTCGCCGACCGTGCTGCCGAGCAGGCCGCAGAACACCTCCAGGCTCTCGCGTGCCAGCGGGTCGTTGCCGCCCAGCGCGGCGGCGGTGACTTCGCCCGGCTTCGCGTGCGCGGGCGTGGCGCCGCGCAATGCGCACAGGGCGCGGTAGAGGTTCATCAGCCCCGGGCCGGACAGCGCGTGCTCCACCGGCACGTGCGTGCGCTGGCCGAGCATCTGCCGCAGCAGCGCCATCTCCAGTTCGGTGCCCACCGCCAGCGCGGCCTGCCCGGCTTCGGTGGCGAGCACCACCGGGCCGCTCGCGGTCGGGATCCACACCGCCGCGCCCAGGCCGGTGCCCGGGCCGAGCACCAGGACCGGGCCGGGGCCGATCTGCGCGGGGCCGGCCAGCTGCAGCACCTCGCTGGCGCCCAGGTGGGCGACCGCGTGGGCGACCGCTTCGAAATCGTTGACCAGATGCACCGTGTCCAGGCCGAGGCTGGCGCGGATCGCGGCCGGCGCCAGGCGCCAGGGCAGGTTGGCGGTGATCACGGTGCCGTCGGCCAGCGGGTAACCGGCGCTGGCGATCACCGCCACGCGCACCGGCGCTGCGCCGGTGCTGCCGTCGAGGAACTCGCGCAGGATCGCGTCCAGGCCCGGGTAGTCGGCGCAGCGGAACTTGGCGTAGGCCAGGACCTGCAGCGGCGCGCCCGCTTCGGCGGCGGCCTGGACCAGGCCGACGCGGACATGGGTGCCGCCGACATCGGCCGCGATGAACGGCTGCGACAGGTGCGGTGACGACGTTGCTTGGGCGCTTGCTGGCACGTGATTCCCCGTAGCTGGCGTGCGCCGGATCCCTGGTCCGGTGGCACGGAGTGCGACGGAGTGTGGAAGTGGTCTGACAACGATGTCAACACCTCTCGGGGAAAGTTCTCCGGGCGTCGGGCGTTCGCGCCAAAAGTGCGCACTGTGCGCGGCCGACTCGCCTCATTGCCGCCACGGGTGTCGTCAAATCAAGGGGATGTAGCGTATTCATCTTTACGGGCTCGCCCGCATCCATGTTGCGTGGCAGCACGGAATGCGCCCGCGGCGGTGGCCTGCGAGGTTGACAAACGGGGGTCTCGACCCGGATAAGGGTGACAACGTTGTTCCCGCCTGGGACACGCCCGTGGCGGGCGCGAGCGGGGGCACCACCGTCAACGCCGGGGAGGCCGTCCAGACCATGTCCGCAACCACCACCGCGCCCGCGCGCACCGGCCTGGCGACCTCGATCGCGATCGTCGGCGGGCTGTTCTTCATCATCGGCTTCTTCACCTGGATCAACGGGCCGCTGATCACCTTCGTCAAGCTCGCCTTCGATGTCAGCGAGATCTCCGCGTTCCTGGTGCTGATGGTGTTCTACCTGTCGTACTTCTTCCTCGCGCTGCCGGCGTCGTGGATCCTCAAGGGCACCGGCATGAAGAAGGGCCTGGCGCTGAGCCTGGCGGTGATGGCGGTGGGCGCGATGATGTTCGGCGAGTTCGCCACCCGGCGCTGGTTCGGCGGCGCGCTGTCGGGCCTGTTCGTGATCGGCGGCGGCCTGGCGCTGCTGCAGACCGCGGTCAATCCCTACATTTCGATCCTGGGCCCGATCGAGAGCGCGGCCCAGCGCATCGCGCTGATGGGCATCTGCAACAAGATCGCCGGGATCCTCGCCCCGCTGCTGCTCGGCTCGCTGGTGCTGCACGGGATCGGCGACCTGTCCAGCCAGGTCGAGGTCGCCGACGCGGCGACCAAGGCGGCGCTGCTCGACGACTTCGCCGCCAAGATCCACGCGCCGTACCTGGTGATGGCCGGGATCCTGCTGCTGATCGCGGTGGCGGTGCTGTTCTCGCCGTTGCCGGAAATCCGCGCGTCCGAGGCCAACGCCACCCCGGCGTCCGGCGGTGCGGCCGAACGCCGCAGCGTGTTCCAGTTCCCGCACCTGTGGCTGGGCGTGCTGTGCCTGTTCGTGTACGTGGGCGTGGAAGTGATGGCCGGCGATGCGATCGGCACCTATGGCCACGCCTTCGGCCTGCCGCTGGACCAGACCAAGTTCTTCACCTCGTTCACCCTGGCGGCGATGCTGCTGGGCTACCTGGTCGGCCTGGCGCTGATCCCGAAGGTAGTCTCGCAGGAGAAGTGGCTGAGCGTTTCGGCCGTGCTGGGCGTGCTGTTCTCGGTGGCCGCGCTGCTCACCAAGGGTTACGTCTCGGTCGGCTTCGTCGCCGCGCTGGGCTTCGCCAACGCGATGATGTGGCCGGCGATCTTCCCGCTGGCGATCCGCGGCCTGGGGCGCTTCACCGAGACCGGCTCGGCGCTGCTGATCATGGGTATTGCAGGTGGTGCGATCATCCCGCAGGCGTTCGCAGTGCTGAAGCAGCACTTCGACTTCCAGTGGGTGTTCGCCGCGCTGATGGTGCCCTGCTACCTGTACATCCTGTACTACGCACGGCGCGGCCACCGCGCCGGGCTGCCCGACGGACCCCGATAGGCGATCATGGACGGCGGATCGATCCGGAAGGCGAACGAAGGCATGCGCAGGCCCACCATCAAGGACGTCGCCGAGCGGGCGAAGGTCTCGCTCAAGACCGTCTCGCGGGTGATCAACAACGAGCCGTCGGTGATGCAGGCGACGCGCTCGCGGGTACTGGCGGCCATCGCCGAGCTCGACTACGAGCCCGACGCCACCGCGCGCAACCTGCGCAGCGGCACCCCGTTCGTGATCGGCCTGGTCTACGACAACCCCAACCCGTACCACATCATCGGCGTGCAGAACGGGGTGCTGGCCGCGTGCCGCGAGACCGGCTTCGGCCTGCAGATCCAGCCCTGCGACTCGACCTCGCCGCTGCTGGCCGAGGAACTGGCCGAATTCGTGCAGCGCTCGCGCCTGGCCGGGCTGGTGCTGACCGCGCCGATGTCCGAGCGTCCCGACCTGGTCGCCGCGCTGGTCGCACGCAACATCCGCGTGGTGCGGATCATCGCCGCCACCGAGGACCCGGGCGACGGCCCCTGCGTCTACATCGACGACCGTGATGCCGCCTACGAGGTCACCGAGCACCTGATCCAGCTCGGCCACCACCGCATCGGCTTCCTCTGGGGCGGTGCGCAGCACCACTCCTCGGGCGAGCGCTACGCCGGCTACGAGGCCGCGCTGAAGGACTACGGCATCACCCTGGACAAGCACCTGGTGATCCCGGGCGACTACACCTTCGACGACGGCTTCCGCGGTGCGAGGCGGCTGCTGGCGTTGCGCGAGCCGCCCACCGCGATCTTCGGCAGCAACGACGAGATCGCCGCCGGGGTGCTGGCCGCGGCCAAGTCGGCCGGGCTCAACGTGCCCTACGACCTGTCCATCGCCGGTTTCGAGGACAGCCCGTTCTCGCGCCAGTCCTGGCCGGCGCTGACCACCGCCAAGCAGGCCACCGAGGACATCGCCCGCCACGCGGCGCGGCTGCTGATCGGCAGCCTGCGCCAGGACGCCTACGACGACCACCCGCTGGCCGTGACCAACCAGGGCTTCGTGCCGCAGCTGGTGGTGCGCGGTTCCACCGCGCCGGCGCCGCTGCGCCCGCGCCCGGCCACTCCTTCCGAAGCATGAACATGCCGCTCGCCCTGCCCGCCGACCTTCCCGCCGAGAACGCCACGCTGATGTTCCAGGAGGCCGCGCAGGCCGCCGATGTCGTCGCCGCGCAGTTCGCGCGCAACCGCGACACCCTGGCCGTGTTGGGGGCGAAGCTGCGCACTTCGCCGCCGCCGTTCGTCGCCACCTGCGCGCGCGGCAGTTCCGACCACGCCTGCACCTACGCCAAGTACCTGCTGGAGACGCAACTGGGCGTGGTCACCGCGTCGCTGTCGCCGTCGGTGGGCTCGGTGTACGCGGCGCCGCTGCGGCTGCGCGGCGCGCTGTTCATCGCCATCTCGCAGTCCGGCAAGAGTCCGGACCTGCTGCGCAATGCCGAGGCCGCGAGGGCCGCCGGTGCGCACGTGGTCGCGCTGGTCAACGCCGAGGATTCGCCGCTGGCCGCGCTGGCCGACACCGTGGTGCCGCTGTGCGCGGGCCCCGAGAGAAGCGTGGCGGCGACCAAGAGCTACCTGGCCTCGCTGGCCGCGATCGCGCAGCTGGTGGCGTACTGGAAGGACGATGCGGCGCTGCTCGCCGCACTCGATGCATTGCCGGGCGCGATGCGCGAAGCATGGTCGAAGGACTGGTCGGCGCTGGCCGATGGCCTGGTCGATGCGCGCAACCTGTTCGTGCTCGGCCGCGGCCTGGGCCTGGGCGCGGCGCAGGAGGCGGCGCTGAAGTTCAAGGAGACCTGCGGCCTGCATGCCGAGGCCTACAGCTCGGCCGAGGTGAAGCATGGGCCGATGGCGCTGGTCGGCGCCGGCTTCCCGGTGCTGGTGTTCGCGCAGCCGGACGAGACCGGTGCCGGCGCGGTGGCGGTCGCGGCGGAGTTCCGTGCGCGCGGCGCGGCGGTATGGGTGGCCTCGGCGCAGGCCGGCGATTGCCAGCTGCCGGTCGCGGCGGCGCCGCATCCGGCGCTCGCGCCGCTGCTGGAGGTGCAGAGCTTCTATCGCGCGATCAACGCGCTGGCCCTGCGCCGCGGCTACAACCCGGACCTGCCGCCGCACCTGAACAAGGTCACGGAGACGGTGTGATGGCCACGCGCGCGCTGGTCAATGCGAAGGTGCTGGTCGAAGAAGACTTCCGCGACGACCTCGCGGTGCTGCTCGACGATGCGGGTGAGATCGCCGCGCTGCTGCCGGCTACCCAGGCGCACACGCAGGCCGGCGAAGTGCACGACCTGGGCGGCGGCTGGCTGTTGCCGGGCTTCATCGATGCCCAGGTCAACGGCGGCGGCGGGGTGCTGTTCAACAACGACACCAGCGTCGCCGCGATCGCCGCGATCGGCCGCGCGCACCGCAGGTTCGGCACCACCGGTTTCCTGCCGACCCTGATCAGCGACGATGCCGGGGTGATGGCACGCGCGGTGGCCGCCACGCGCGCGGCGATCGCCGCCGGCGTGCCTGGCGTGCTCGGCGTGCACCTGGAAGGCCCGTACCTGGCGCCGGCGCGCAAGGGCACCCATGACGCGACCAGGTTCCGCGTGCCCGACGCGGCCGAAACGGCGATGGCGACCTCGCTGGACAACGGCGTCACCCTGATCACCCTGGCGCCGGAGCAGGTGCCGCTGGACACGATCCGGGCGATGGTCGCGCGCGGCGCGATAGTCGTCGCCGGGCATACCGCCGGCAGCTACGAGGAGATCCGCGCCGGCCTGGATGCCGGCCTGCGCGGCTTCACCCACCTGTTCAACGCGATGTCGCCGCTGCAGGGCCGCGAGCCCGGCGCGGTCGGCGCCGCGCTGGAGGACCGCGCCAGCTGGTGCGGGGTGATCGTTGACGGCGTGCACGTGCATCCGGCCAGCCTGCGCGTGGCCTTGGCCGCCAAGCCACGCGGCAAGCTGTTCCTGGTCACCGATGCGATGCCGATGGTCGGCGCGGAAGATCCTTCGTTCGCCTTGTACGGCGAGGTGATCACCGCCGTCGACGGCGTGGTGCGCAATGCGGCCGGAGCGTTGGCCGGCTCGGCCCTGGACATGGCCACCGCGGTGCGCAACTGCGTGGAACTGATCGGTCTGCCACTGCAAGAGGCGGCGCGGATGGCGTCGACGTATCCCGCGGAATTCCTCGGCCTGGGCGACCGCCTCGGCCGCATCGCGCCCGGCTGCCGCGCCGACCTGGTGCTGCTGGACGACGCGCTGCAGGTGCGCTCGACCTGGATCGCCGGCGCGCGCGAGGACGTGGCGTGATCCACCCGGCGATGGACGGCGAATGAGCGTGGCAGCCACGGCGAAGGCGCCGCGCTTCGCCTCGGTCGACGCACTGCGCGGGCTGACCGTGGCGGCGATGCTGCTGGTCAACAACCCCGGCGACTGGGGCCATGTCTACGCGCCGATGCTGCACGCCGAATGGCACGGCTGCACTCCCACCGACTTCATCTTCCCGTTCTTCCTGTTCATCGTCGGCGTGTCGATCGCGCTGGGCGTGGTGCCGCGGGCGGAAGCCGGCGCCGGCCGCGGCGCGCTGATGCGCGCGGTGGTGGTGCGCGCGCTGCGCATCACCGGGCTGGGCCTGCTGCTGCATGTGCTGGCGTGGTGGTGGCTGGACACCGAATACTTCCGCCCGTGGGGCGTGCTGCAGCGGATCGGTGTCTGCTTCCTGCTCGCCGGTGCGGCGGCGCTGTGGCTGAAGCCTCGCGCGCAATGGGTGCTGCTGGTTGCGTTGCTGCTGGGCTGGTGGGCGCTGCTGGCGTGGGGCGGCAGCCTGGCGCCATGGGACAACCTCGCCGCGCGCGTCGACACCGCGTTGCTGGGGCCATGGCTGTACCAGTTCGATCCGGCGACCGGCCGCGGCCAGGATCCGGAAGGCCTGGCGAGCACGCTCGGCGCGCTGGCCACCACCGTGCTGGGCCTGCGCGCCGGCGACTGGCTGCGCCATGGCCGCTTGCGCGCGCTGTGCACCGGTGGCGTGGTCGCGCTGCTGCTGGCGCTGTCGTGGGCGCCGCTGCTGCCGTGGAACAAGGCGCTGTGGACTTCGTCGTACGTGTTGTGGACCGGCGGCTGGGCAATGCTGGCGTTGGCCGCCGCGCACGTGCTGATCGACCGCCGCGGCTGGCCGGCGCTGGGTCGCAGCTTCGGCGTCAACGCGATCGCCGCGTACGCCGGCTCGGCGGTGATGGTCTACGCGTTCGCCGGCCTGGGCTGGTGGGGCGCGATCTACCAGGCCGGCTTCGCCGGATGGATGACGCCGCGGTTTGGCCCGTACCTGCCGTCGCTGGCGTTCGCGCTGGCGTTCGTCGGCTTCTGGTGGGGCGTGGTGCGCTGGATGGACCGGTGTGGCTGGCACCTGAAGATCTGACGCACGCCGGGCGGATTTACCCCGGCCCGGCCGGCCTTGCGCGCAACGTGCGTGCCGCGCCGATGGCGGCGATGCGCGCCTTGCGCAGCGCTTCGCCCACCTGCGGGCCGCTGAGGCCTTCATGTCCGGCCAGGTCGCGCGCGTTCACCGCCAGCGCGGCTGCATGCAGGCGGCGCAGTTCCGGGCCCTGCGGATAGTCGGCGTCCTCGCTGCCGAGGTGGCCTCGCTTGTCCGCTTCGCAGGCGATGGCGATCCGCGCCACGCGCTCGGGTCGGCGCAAGGCATCGCAACGTTCGAGCAGTTCGAGCACGGTGGCATCGCGCAGTTCGGCCAGACGGTGCACGTTGAGGTGCTCGCGGCAGACCGACTCGGCCAGCCTGCGGTGTTCCAGCGGCACCCTGAGCCGCTCGCACAGTGTGGCCAGCGGCTTGAGGCCGGCGTTCTCGTGACCGATGTGCCTGGGCAACAAGTGCGGTGGTGTGAGCGCCTTGCCCAGGTCGTGGGTCAGCGCGGCGAAGCCGACCAGGTCGTCGCCCGGGGCCAGTTTCGCGGCCATGTCCGACACCAGCTGCTGGTGGATGCCGGTGTCGACCTCGGGGTGGTATTCGGCGCGTTGCGGCACGCCGTACAGCGCGTCGACCTCGGGCAGGATCGCGGCCAGCGCGCCGCAGGCGTGCAGGGTGGCGAGGAAGGCCGAGGGTTGCGCCGCGGCCAGCGCCTTGCGCAGTTCCTGCCAGACGCGCTCTGGGACCAGGGTGCCGAGCTCGCCGCTGGCGGCCATGCGCCGCATCAGCAGCATCGTTTCCGGTGCCACGGTGAAGCCCAGCGGGGCGAAGCGGGCCATGAAGCGGCCGGCGCGCAACACCCGCAGCGGATCCTCGGCGAAGGCCGGGCCGACATGGCGCAGCACGCGCTGCCGCAGGTCGTCCACGCCGCCGCAGGGATCGACCAGGTCGCCATGCGCGTCGCGTGCGATCGCGTTGATGGTGAAGTCGCGGCGCTGCAGGTCGTCTTCCAGGGTCACCGACGGATCGGCGTCGACCACGAAGCCGCGATGGCCGCGGCCGCTCTTGCGTTCGGTACGCGCCAGCGCGTGCTCCTCGCCGGTGTCCGGATGCAGGAACACCGGGAAGTCGCGGCCGACCGGCTTGAAGCCGGCGTCGAGCATCTGCTGCGGCGTGGCGCCGACCACGACCCAGTCGCGGTCGCCGGGCGCCAGGCCGAGCAGTTCATCGCGGACCGCGCCGCCGACGAGGTAGGTCTCCATGTGCCGCATCGTATCGCGCGGCCGCACCGCGGGGCCCGGCGGCCGTATCGCGGATGGCAGGGCAGAGCCCCGTCTAACGGAGGCGATCGCGCCGGTCAGGGCACCGGGGTGGGGCAGGCGAAGGGCTTGCGCGCGCCTCCGGTGCGGCCGAGCAGGCGTTCGCTCACCGGCAGCGCATCGCCGTCGAGCAGCCAGTCGTAGATCGTGCTGAAGGCCAGCACCCGGGCGACGTAGTCGCGGGTTTCCTTGTAGCTGATCGTTTCGATCCACAGGTCCGGATCGTGCGCGGGGCGCTGCGACAGCCAGCGCGCGGTCGGCGTCGGGCCGGCGTTGTAGGCGGCGATGGCCTGGTAGGCGGCGCCGTACTTGTCCTCCATCTCGCGCAGGTAGGCGCTGCCCAGGGCGATGTTGGTGGAGGAGTCGTACAGGCTCTCGGCACCGGCGTACGGCAGGCCGGTGCGCTGGGCCACGCCGGCGGCGGTGCCGGGCAGCAGCTGCATCAGCCCGCGCGCGTTGGCAGGTGAGCGCGCGTTGGGATTGAACACGCTCTCGGCGCGGATCTCGGCCGCGATCCAGGCCGGATCGAGACCGTTGCGTTTCGCGGCGGCGCGGATGTCGGCGTCGTGGTGCAGCGGGAAACGCAACCGGTACAGGCGCTGCTCGTCGGGCAGCTTGCCCAGCGAGAACACTGCGCGGTCGAACCAGCCCTGCTCCTGGGCCACGGCCACCGCGGCACGCCGCCGCGGGTCGTCGAAGCGGGTCAGCGCGTCGTTCCACTCGCGCACCGCCCAGCCGGGCTGGTCGATGCGATACAGCGCCAGCGCGCGCTGCAGCGCCGGGTCGCGCGCGACCTCCTTGCGCAGCGCCGGCGGATCGCCCGGTTCCCACGGACACAGCGCGTAAGGCTGGCGCAGGCGGTCGGCGGCGAGGAAGCCGTGGAAGGTCGGCGCGGTCGCGGCGGCGCGGAACAGCGCCTGCGCCTCGCCGTCGCGGCCGGTCTTCTCCAGCATGCGGCCTTCGAACCAGCGCCAGCGCGAATCCTCGCGCTGTTTGGCCGGCATGCCGCGGATCGCCTCCAGCGCGGCCTTCCAGTCGCCGCGCGCCACCGCTTCGCGCGCACGCCACTCGTGCAGGCGCTCGTCGTAGGCCGAAGCCGGCACCGCGGCCAGCCGCTGCGCCGAGCCGGGCAGGTAGGAGGCCACCGTCCACAGCGCGACCTGGTACAGCACCTGTGCGCGCTGGGACTCGTCCATGCCGAGCAGCGGCGCAAGTTGCGCCAGCTGGCGCTCGGCCGCGTCCGGGTCGTTCTTCGCCAGCTTCGACAGCCCGGCGGCGGCGACCTGACGGCTGCGCGCATCGCGCGGCCATTGCGCGGCACGCGCGTGCGGCGCCTGGACGAAGGCGGCGTAGTCCTGGGCCAGCGCCAGCGCATCGGCCGGCAGGCCGCGCGCGGCCGCGCGCATCACGCCGGGGTCGCCTTCGGCCACGGCCAGGTCGAAGCGTTCCCAGCGCAGCGCGTCGCCGAGCCCGCCGCGTGCAGCCAGGCTGGCGAAGGTGGCGTCGCAGGCGTCGGGCATCGACTTGCCGCTGCGCCACAGCGCCTGCGCCTCGCCGTTCCAGGCGTCGGCGGCGCGGCCCAGCGCCTGCTGGGCATTGAGCCGCGCGCAGCGCAGGGCCGGATCATCGTGGGGCGCCAGTCGGCGAGGACATCGCTCCACTGTTCGCGCCGGGACAGCGACGCCAGCCACAGCGGGCGCAGCGCCGCCGCCGCGGCCTGGCCGTCGTAGCGCTGCAGGAAGGCGCGAACCTGGCTGCTGTCGGCGCTGTCCAGGTCGCGCGAAAGCCGCGCGAACTCCAGCCACGGCCAGCGCGGGTCGCCGCGCAGCGCGTCCTGGCCGGTGACCGGCTGCCCGGCCTTGGCCGCGCTGATCGCCGCGCGCATCGCCGCATCGTTGCCGGCTCCGTCCTGCGCGAATGCGACCGCGGACGCCGACGCCAGCAGCAGGCATGCCAGCGTGCGGTGCAGGAGGCAAGGGTGTGAAAGGGGGGTGGCAGGGCGCGACATGCGGCCGAATATACCCAACGCACCTGAATGGCCGTGACGGCGGCAGGATCCGCGAATACCCTGCTTCGACCCGGCCTGCCGGACCCAGGACGCCGCGCACCCATGGAGCCACCGACGTGTCACCGCTGATGTTCCTGCTGTTCCCCCTGCTCGGCGTGGTCGCCGGCATCCTCGCCGGGCTGCTCGGCGTCGGCGGTGGCCTGGTCCTGGTCGCGGCGCTGGCCTGGCTGCTGCCGCTGTCCGGCGTGCCGCAGGAAGCGGCGATGCATGCGGCGCTGGCCAGTTCGCTCGCCAGCATCGTGCTGACCGCGGCGTCCTCGGCGCGCGCGCACGCCAGCCGTGGCAGCGTGTTGTGGCCGACGGTGAAGTGGATGGTGCCGGGCCTGCTGCTCGGCGGCTGGCTGGGCAGCGGGGTGGCGGTGGCGTTGTCCGACACGGTGCTGCGCTGGGTCGTCGCCGGCTACTGCCTGCTGGCGGCGTGGCAGATCGGCTTCGGCCGCACCCGTGCGCCGGCCGATGGCAGCGGAGTGGCGCCGCCAGAAGGATGGCCGATGACGGTGGCCGGCGGTGGCATCGGCGCGCTCTCGGCCGTGGTCGGTATCGGCGGCGGCAGCATGACTGTGCCGTTGCTGGTCTGGCGCGGGGTGAGGCCGGTGCGTGCGGTCGGCACGTCCAGTGCCTGCGGCGTGGCGATCGGGTTGTCCAGCGCGCTGGGCTACGCGCTGCACGCACCCGCCGGTGCCTTGCCCGCGCACGGCATCGGTTACGTGTACCTGCCGGCGGCCATCGGCGTGGCGCTGGCCTCGGTGCTGGCCGCGCCCCGGGGCATGCGCCTCGCGCACCGGCTCAGCGGCGAGGCGCTGCGCAAGGTGTTCGCGCTGTTCCTGCTGCTGGTCGGGCTGAGCGTGCCCTGGTCGTAGAGCGGGGCTTGCCCCGCTTCTACGGGGCGCCGCAGCTTTCGCTGACGAGGGCGGCGAGACGGTCGTACTCGGTGCGCCGGCGTTCGGTGTTGTCGGGGTGGGCGAAGCGCCAGCGCGATTCGGCTTCGCGGGCGTGGCGCCGCCAGGCTTCGCAGGCGGCGCCGTCGGGCACGCGCGAACACCGGGCGCGGCCCACTTCGCAGGCGCGACCCGCACCAGTGGCCGGATTGCCGTCCAGGCCGACCGTGCGCAGCGGCAGGCAGCGCGGCGGCACCTCGGCTTCCTCGGACAGGTAGCTGTCGTTGTCGTGGGTGGTGCAGCGGAAGATCGGTGGTGGTGGCGGCCGTGCGGGGTCGGACTCGCCGGCCTCTCCGGCAGCCGCGTCCGCGCGCGGCAGGTTGGCGCTGTCCAGGATCCGCGGCTCCGGCCCGGTGCTGGTGGTGATGAAGCCGCCATCGCTGGCGTGCCGCTGCGGCGCGTGGCGGTCGACGCTGGTGCCGGGTCCGGTACTGGTGGTGACGAAGCCGCCATCGCTGGATCGCTGCACGTCCTGCACCTGGCCGGCAGGCGCGGCAGACGGGGGCGTGCCCGTCGGAGGCGGGGCGGTGAGCGCAGGCCCGGTCGCCGCGGCGCCCGCGTCTGGACTGCTGGCCACGCCGCCCATCCTGCGTTCGCTCTGGGTGCTGCCGTCGGGGCAGGGCGCGTTCTGCACGGTGAGGACGCCGGCCGCATCGGTGCAGCGGTAGATCGTCACCGCCTGCGCGCGCAGCGTTGCCGGCGTGGCTGTTCCCATGAGCAGACACAGCAGCAGGCACAGCGGCGACAGGCGCAGGCGCGGATGCACGGTCAGTAACCGGAACAGTGGTCGGTCATGTGGGTGTCGATCCGGCGCTGCTCGCGATCCAGCTCCTCGCGCTGGCTGGGCATGGCCGCGTGGTAGACGCGCAGGATCTCGTAGCGGCGGTCGGACAGGCGCGTGCAGATTTCGTCGCGGCTCAGCTCCACGCAGGGATCGCGCACCCAGGTCGTGGCCGGCAACACGGCGCCCGGCAGGGGCGGCCGCGGGCCCGGCCCGGCGATCGGTGGCCGCGGAGCAGGCCCGGTGACCGGCGGTCGCGACCCGCCCGGGCGCCCGCCGGTGATGACCGGATAGCCCAGCGTCCACACCGGCACCTGGCGCGGATTGCCCCCCGCGCTTTCGCTGGTATAGGTCGTGCCGTCCGGTGCGGTGCATTCGTACATCGGCCGCGGTGCCTGCACGGTCACGATCCGCACCTCGCGTGGTGGCGCGGCGGGTGCCGGCGCGAGCACGGGCGTGGTCGCGCGCGGCGGTGGATCCTGCGGCCGCTGCATCTGCACCGCTTCCTGGCGCTCGCCGGCCAGGCAGGGCGAATCGCGCAGTGCGACCAGCCGGCCCTGGCTGTCGCTGCAGCGGTAGACGGTGACTTCGGCAGCGCTGGCGCGGGGCGCCGCAAGCGGCAGCGCGAGGACGAGTGCTGCCAGTGCCAGCCATGCATGCAGGCGTCGCGGCTGTGGCCGCGAGCGCTTTGGCCGCGGGCCCCGCACAGGCCTGGCTGGGCCGTGCATGCGACCCGACGGACGAAGGAAGTGGGGCTCGCGCATGGCCGTCTCCATGGAGCTGCATTCCATCCTAGCGCGGCTCGCCGCGATGGTCAGGCGCGCAGGATGCTGCCGTCCAGCGCCAGCCGGATCGGGGTCGGCTGCGCCAGGCCGCCGGTTTCGCCGGCAACGAGGCCGTCGACCGCCGCGCACAGCGCCGGGTCCAGCTCGGCGCGCCGGTGCGCGGGCGGTTCGCCGCCGATGTTGGCGCTGGTGGAGACCAGCGCGCCGCCGAAGGCTTCGCACAGCGCCGAGACCACCGGATCGGCGCTGATGCGGACGGCGATGCTGTCGCGGCCGCCGGTGATCCAGCGCGGTGCATCGGCGGCGGCGGGCATCACCCAGGTATGCGGCCCGGGCCAGCTGGCCAGGACCACGGCCAGGCGTTCGGGCGGCAGTGCGGGCAGGTCGAGCCAGCGGCGCAGCGGGTCCAGGTGCGCGGCGACCAGGATCAGGCCCTTCTCCACCGGCCGGCGCTTGAGTCCGAGCAGGCGCAGCACCGAGGCCTCGTTGTCCGGATCGCAGCCCAGGCCCCACACCGCCTCGGTGGGATAGGCGAGCACGTCGCCGCGCTGCAGCAGCGCGGCGGCTTCATCGATGGCGAGGGTGCGGGCCATGGCGGGCGATGGTAGTCGCCCGTCCGCCGGTGCCGGATGAAGGACCGGGGTGATCCCGGTCTCAGAACGGCGGCGCGTCATCCGCGGCGCCGCGGGCGGACTTTTTCGCCGGAGCCTTCTTCGCCGCCTTTTTCGCCGGCGCCTTGCTGGCGGCCTTCTTCGCGGGGGCCTTCTTTGCCGTGGCCTTCCTGGCAGGTGCGGCTGCCGTGGCGGCCTTTTTCGCCGGTGCCTTCTTTGCCGCGGCCTTCTTCGCGCCGAAGCCGCGCCGCGCCGGCTTGCCGGTCTCGGCCATCAGCTGCTGCACTTCCTCCAGGCTCAGCGAGGCCGGCTCGCGGTCCTTGGGGATCTTGCCGTTGAGCTTGCCGTCGCTCAGGTACGGGCCGAAGCGGCCGTTGAGCACCTGGATGTCGCTGCCCGGGAACTCCTTGATCACCCGGTTGCGCGCAATCTCCTCCTTCTCCTCGACCAGGAACACCGCGCGCGCCAGGTCGATCTTGTACGGGTCGTCTTCCTTCTTCAGCGAGGCGTAGGTGCTGCCGCGCTTGGCGAACGGGCCGAAGCGGCCGATGCCGACGGTCACCGTCTCACCGTTGCTCTCGCCCAGCGTGCGCGGCATGTCGAACAGCTTCAGCGCCTCCTCCAGCGAGATCGAGTAGATGCTCTGGCCCGGCTGCAGCGAGGCGAACTTCGGCTTCTCCTCGTCGTCGACCGTGCCGATCTGCACCATCGGGCCGAAGCGGCCGATCCGCGCGCTGACTTCCTTGCCGCTCTTGGGGTCGGTGCCCAGCGAACGCGAGCTGCCGGCGTCGGTGCGGTCCAGCGATTCCTTCTTGTCCTCGACCAGTTCCTTGAACGGGCCCCAGAACTTCTCCATCAGCGGCACCCACTGCTCCTCGCCACGGGAGACGGCGTCGAGCTCGTCCTCCAGGTTGGCGGTGAAGTCGTAGTCCACGTAGCGGGTGAAGTGCCCGGACAGGAACTTGCTGACCGCGCGGCCGACGTCGGTGGGCTTGAACGCGCGCCCTTCCATCTCGGTGTACTTGCGGAACAGCAGGGTCTGGATGATCGAGGCGTAGGTCGAGGGTCGGCCGATGCCGTATTCCTCCAGCGCCTTCACCAAGGCCGCTTCGGTGAAGCGCGGTGGCGGCTGGGTGAAATGCTGGTCGGCGTGGATGCGGTCCAGCGGCACGCGTTCGCCGGGCTTGAGCGGCGGCAGCTTGCGGCCTTCGTCCTCGTCCTCGGCGGCCTTGCTGTCCTTGCCTTCCTCGTACACGGCGAGGAAGCCGGGGAACACCACGGTGGTGCCGCTGGCGCGGAACACGTGCTCGCCGCCGGCGGCCAGGTCGACCGAGACGGTGTTGAGCGTGGCCGGCACCATCTGACTGGCCACCGCGCGCTTCCACACCAGTTCGTACAGCCGGCGCTCGTCGTCGGTGAGGAAGCGCGCGACCTGCGCCGGCGTGCGCAGCGCCGAGGTCGGGCGCACCGCCTCGTGCGCTTCCTGCGCGTTCTTGGACTTGGTCTGGTAGAAATTCGGCTTGTCCGGCACCGAGGCGGTGCCGTAGTCGCGCGCGATCACGTCGCGGATCTCGGCCAGCGCTTCCTGCGACAGGCTCACCGAGTCGGTACGCATGTAGCTGATCAGGCCGACCGTGCCTTCCTCGCCCAGGGCCACGCCCTCGTACAGCTTCTGCGCCACCTGCATGGTCTTGCGGGTGGTGAAGCCGAGCTTGCGCGAGGCTTCCTGCTGCAGGGTGGAAGTGGTGAACGGCGGCGACGGGCGGCGCTTGCGTTCCTTGCTGGCCACGTCGGTGACGTGCAACGAACCGGCCGCGGCCTGCTGCAGGCGCAGGCGCGCGTCCTCGGCGGTCTCGCCGTCGGTGATGGTGAACTGCTCGAACTTCTTCCCGTCGAGCTTGACCAGCTTGGCGCTGAACGGCTGCGATGCGTGCGCCAGCTCCGCGCCGATGCTCCAGTACTCGCGCGCCTTGAACGCCTCGATCTCCTCCTCGCGCTCGACGATCATGCGCAACGCCGGCGACTGCACGCGCCCGGCCGACAGGCCCGGCTGCACCTTGCGCCACAGCACCGGCGAGAGGTTGAAGCCGACCAGGTAGTCGAGCGCGCGGCGCGCCTGCTGCGCGTCGACCAGGTCGCCGGCGATGCGCCGCGGCTGGGTCATCGCTTCCTTGATCGCGCGCGGCGTGATCTCGGTGAACACCACCCGGTGCAGCGGCTTGTCGCCGATCAGGTTGCGCTCGCGCAGGATCTCGGCGATGTGCCAGCTGATCGCCTCGCCTTCGCGGTCCGGGTCGGTGGCCAGCCAGATGTCGTCGGCCGACTTCGCCGCGCGGGCGATCGCGTCGACGTGTTTCTCGTTCTTCTCGATCAGGTCGTAGCGCATGGCGAAGCCGCGCTCGGGGTCGACCGCGCCTTCCTTCGGCACCAGGTCGCGGACATGCCCGTAGGAGGCCAGGACGGTGAAGTCCTTGCCGAGGTATTTGTTGATCGTCTTGGCCTTGGCGGGCGACTCGACGATGAGCAGGTGCTTGGGCATGGCGGGTGATGTTCCGGGTACGGCTGCGGTCCTTCCGGGACCGGGTGCGGGCGGTGAGCGTGGTGTGAAGAACGCGTCCGCCAGAGAAGCCGACGCCCGGGAGGGGGCCCCCGGGCGCGGTCGCTGTCCTTTTTATACGTGAATCACGCCGCGGCCGGCCGTGTCAAGCCGGGCCGCCCATGGGGCGCTTCGGGGCGTCCCCCCGGTCCGGCTACCACTTCATCGAGGCCACGGTCCCGATCGCCACCACGGCCACCAGCGCGATGCCGAGCAGCAGCAGGCCGAACAGGACCAGGACCACGATCGCCACCGTGCCCAGTTCCGGCCGCTGCCATTCCGGGTTGCCGGTGAAGGCCCACTTGTCCACCACCAGGGTGTCGCACAGCAGGTCGTGCAGGGCCTGCTTGCGTTCGGTGAAGGCGGCCATCAGCAGGCCGATGCACAGCAGCAGCGAACTGAGCAGATAGCCCCAGTAGCGGGCGAAGCCGCGCAGGAAGCTGATCGTCCCGCCGTCGGGGCGCACCACCTTGATCCCGATCGCCAGCTTGCCGGGCGTGGCCATCATGCTGGCGTTGGAGTGGAACCAGCCGAACGCCAGCGCCGAAAGCAGGTAGGTGCCGGCCATTTCCACCGGATCGAACGGCGAGTCCGGATTGCCGAACACCGCGCCGAACACCGCCGCGACGATCGCCGCCACGATGGCCACCGGGATGCCGATGGCGAAGGCGTCGATGATGCTGGCCGCCACCCGCTTCCAGAAGCCGGCCAGGACCACCGGGCCGTCCTGCACCGGCACGGCCGGCGCCGGGGCGGCGTACGCGGCGTGGGTGGCGTAGGCGGCAGGGGCGGCGGGCGGCGGCGGCACGCGCTCGTCCACGGCCGGCGGCGGCGCGACCGGAGTGCGGAAATCCAGGGTCACCCCGGCCTCGTCCAGGCCGAGTTCGCCGCGCAGCGAGCCCAGCGGCTGCCAGGCGGGCAGGCCCTCGCGCCAGACCAGGGTCGCCGCGTCGAGCTCGCCGGCGCGGTAGCGCTGGGCCAGGTGGGTGGCAGGCTGGGGGCCGATCTGGCGGCGCTGGCGGTCGGCGTAGTACCACTCGGTCATTGCGTGCATTCCTCGCGTATGGATTCCATGGGGGGCGGCGCTCAGCCGCGGCAGTCGACCGGCAGGTGGCGGTCTTCCACTTCCGAACTGCATTCCCAGCCGGAGCGGTCCGGATGGTATTCGAGCCACAGCGCCTTGCCGTCGAGCGCGGCCTTGCCGGGCGCGGCCAGGGTCGCCTCCAGCCCGCCCAGGTCGCTGTCTTCGAACTCGCCGAACTCGACCCGGGCCAGGCCGGCGCCGGCGTAGCTCTCCGGCGTGCCGAAGTCCTCGTCGTCGTTGGTCGGGCAGCGGCCGTTCACGGCGACGAATTCGGCCACCTGCACCTGCAGCGCCTTGGCCTGGACGATGGCCGAGGTGGCCTGCGCGCGCAGGGTGTAGTCGTTGTAGGCCGGCACCGCGATCGCGGCGAGGATGCCGAGCACGGCCAGCGCGAACATGCCGCCGACCACGATGAGCAGCGCGATCACCACGCCGGACATGCCCGGGCGCGGCGCGCTCGCCATCGCCACCGCGGGCGCCGCGGTGGCCGGCAGCGGCGGCGGTGCGGCCGGCAGCTCCAGTTCGGCGGCGAACGCGTGCAGCGCGCGCCAGCCCGGCTCGCCTTCGCGCCAGACCAGGGTCTGTGCGTCGATCGCGCCGGACATGGCCAGCGCGCGCAGTTGCTCTGCCCGCAGCGGGCCATGCCGCTGCCGGTCGGCAGTGGCGTAGTACCAGTCAGTCATGCGTTTTCCCCGAAGCAGGCGGCCAACTTACCCCATGCCCCTGGTGCGCGGAAGCCGGCTTGCGCCGGCTTCGCGGAATTCCGATGCGGTTTTTCCAGCGCGATGCGCCGCGTTCAATGCACCGGCTCGGGCTCCTCGCCGAACATCTGCGTTTCCATCCAGGCGTAGGCCGCTTCGGCGCCGGGCTGGTTGAACAGCACCATCAGCACCACCCACTTCAGGTCGTCCAGGTCCAGCTCGTCCTGGTCCAGGGCCATGGCGCGGTCGAGCACCAGTTCGCGCTGGCCGGGGTCGAGTACGCCCTGCTGTTCCAGGAACAGCAGGAAGCCGCGGCATTCGACGTCGAGCCGGTCCAGCTCGGCGCCGTGGTAGACCCGCACCGGGCCGTCGACCCGTGCCTGCGCGCCGGCCGGGCGCTGCTGCGCCAGCCCGTCGAGCCAGTCGAAGGCCTTGCTGATTTCGCTGGGGCTGAAGCCGGCCTCGATCAGGCCTTGTTGCAGCGGGTCGCGGTCGCGGAGGGTGTCCGCATCGTCGCCGATGTAGTGTTCGAAGAGGTAGAGCAGTACGTCCAGGATGCTTTCTTTCATTGCCCTCGGCCTGCGCCCCGTGGGGGGCGCCGTGGGGTGGGGAACCCCCTGCTTCGCGCGTGTCGCGGCCGGCGGGGTCAGGCGGCGTTGCCGCCGCCGGTGGACCGGCGTGTGTAGCGGCCATGTTCGACCGCGACCCGCCCATCCAGTTCCATGCCAAGCAGCATGGATGACACCGTGGCGGGCGTCAATCCGGTGCGTTCGACCAGCGCATCCATAGGGGTGGGGTCGTGGCCGAGGGCCGCCCACAATCTGTCGGGGTCGGCCCGGGGGGCCAGCAGGGGCAGCTGAACCCCTTCCGCAGGCGCCGGCGGGGGTCCCGCGGCGGCCTGTTCCGGCGCCAGCCAGGCCGCCAGCCGGCCGGCCAATGGCGCGATCCCGGCCAGGACCTCGTCCGGGTGTTCGACCAGCTGGGCGCCCTCGCGGATCAGCCGGTGGCAGCCCCGGGCCTGCGGGTGGTGGATCGAGCCGGGGATGGCGAAGACCTCGCGGCCGGCCTCCCCGGCCTGGCGCGCGGTGATCAGCGCACCCGAGCGCAGCGCCGCCTCAACCACCAGGGTGCCCAGGGCCAGGCCGGCGATGATCCGGTTGCGGCTGGGGAAGTGGCCCGGCCGCGCCGGGGTGCCGGGCGGATGCTCGCTGACCACCGCGCCGCGCGCGGCGATCCGCGCGCGCAGGTCGGCGTGGTGCCCGGGGAAGGCCAGGTCCGGCCCGGTGCCGAGCACGGCGACGGTGCCGCCCGGCGTTTCCAGCGCCGCTTCATGCGCGGCCGCATCGATCCCGGCGGCCATGCCGCTGGCGACCAGCAGGCCGGCGCGCCCCAGCGCCGCGGCGAACAGCCGCGCGTTGTCGCGGCCGCCGGCGCTGGCCGCACGCGAGCCGACCACGGCCACCGCCGGCCGCCACAGCAGGTCCGGGTCGCCGTCCACGAACAGGGCCAGCGGCGGCGACGGCATCTGCCGCAGCAGCGGCGGGGAGCGCGGGTCGTCGCAGCCGACCAGGTGGTGGCGCGGATGTTCCAGCCAGGCCAGCACCGCCGCGATCGCCGCCGCCGGCACTGCCGCCAACCGCACCCGCAGTTCCGGGTCGGCGCTGTCGCCGTCGCCGCGCAGCAGCGCGCGCCGTGGCGCGCTGCGGCCGCCGGCGAGCACGGCACGCAGCAGTGGCAGCGGGTCGGCGGGTTCGCGCGACTGGCGGGGATCGCCGGTGCCAGGGGGCGGGCGTTCTATGGGCATGGCCCGAGCGTGGCCCGGAAACAGCGACGGCGCCCTGGGGCGCCGTCGCTGCGTGCTGTAGGAATCGTGCTGCCGCGGATGCGGCCGCAGTCCTACTGGGCGTCCGGATGCCTCGCGCCGAAGCCGACCCGGACTGGCTTGACCCCGTCCATCACCAGCGCATAGCTGACCTTGTCGAAGGTGCGGAAGACCATGGCGTGGGCCGCGTATTCCTCCGGCAGGGCCACGGTGCTGCCGCCGCCGGTGAACTGGTCGTCCATACGCGAGGTGCGCGGGCCGTGGACCCGGTCGTTGACATGGCGGCCCGGGCGCCACAGCGAGAACACGGTGCCGTTGTCGATGCCGTCCAGGCGGCCGGCGGAGATCGCGATGACGTCGCGCGGACCGCCGGCGGTGCCGCCGACGGTGCCGACCGCCAGCACCATCGGCGCCTCGGCCGGCTGGATGGCGGGCGCGTGCGGGAAGAACTGCAGGTCGTAGGCCTGCGCTTCGACCGGGATCACGCGGTCGCCGGCACGCACTTCCTGGCCGCTGTCCTCCAGGCCCAGGGTGGCGACTTCGGCGCCGCCGGTGCCGGCGGCTCGGACGACCGTGCCGATGTTGACCTTGGCCAGTTCATAGCCGAGGACCTCGTTGCGGCTGCTCGGCGGCACGTAGTGGCTCCACAGGGAGCCGTCCAGCGGCATCGTGCTGCCATTCTGCTCGAGGTGCTGGAACGGGCGCGGCAGGGCGTAGCGCACGGTCGGGCGCAGCACCATGTAGCGCTGGCCGGCGGCGATGCCATCCAGGCCCTTCACGTAGGCGATCTGGCCGGCACTGCCGCGCAGGCGGTTGTCCTCGAAACCGACCACGTAGGGCAGGTGTTCGAAGGCGTCGACCACGCGCACGTCCTTCAGGAACGGCTCGATCTCGGACAGCGGCACGGCCCCGATCGGCGCCTCGTCGCGCGGGCCCGGCTGCACCGCCACGCGGTCCAGGTAGGCCAGGCTGAGCACGTCGCCCGGGAAGATCAGGTGCGGGTTGGCGACCTGCGGGTTGGCCTGCCAGATTTCCGGCCACAGCCAGGGCTTGCCGAGGAAGCGCCCGGCGATGTCCCAGAGGGTGTCGCCCCGGACCACGACGTAGGTTTCCGGATGGCTGCCGCGCGACTCGACGGCCGCGGCGTAGGTGGCGACGGTCAGCATCGCGACGGCGGCGACCGTACGAAGGCTTTTGAACATGTGTGCGATCCGCCTGATTCCCCGACAGGTTCGCCGACTATAGTCCAGAATTCAGGCCGTTGCGCAAGCTTCCGCGCTAGAATTGCGACAGCCAGCCGGTTTGTCGCCGGCCATCCCCCTCTGGAGCGCCTCCGATGGCCAAGCTTCCCATCCTCGAGTTCCCCGACGCGCGCCTGCGGACCCGGGCCGAGCCGGTCGACGCCGGCCGCCTGGCCAGCCCCGGGTTCCAGCAACTGGTCGACGACATGTTCGAGACCATGTATGCCGCCCCGGGCATTGGTCTTGCCGCGACCCAGGTCGACGCCCACCACCGCTTCATGGTCATCGACGTGAGCGAGGGCAAGGACCAGCCGCTGGTGTTCGTCAATCCGGACATCCGTGCCCGCGACGGCCAGCAGGTCTACCAGGAGGGTTGCCTGTCGATCCCGGGCATCTTCGCTGACGTGACCCGCGCCGACACCATCACCGTGCGTTACCTGGATCGCGACGGCCGCGAGCAGGAGCTGACCACCGACGGCCTGCTGGCGGTGTGCATCCAGCACGAGATCGACCACCTCGACGGCAAGCTGTTCATCGACTACCTGTCGCCGCTCAAGCGCGAGATGGTGCGCAAGAAGCTGGCCAAGGCGCGCAAGCACGCCGCCTGATGCCGCCGGCGTGGGTCCGCTCGGGCCGCCCGCCCGCCGTTCACCGTCGATGTCCCGTTGACGTCCCGCCGCCGTCCCGTCGCCGCCCTGGTGTCACCGCCGGCACGCAGTCCTGGCGCCGCCTCCGGGCGGCGCATTGCGATGGAGTTTCCCCGTCCCCCATGAGCCAGGTCCCGAGGCAGGTCCGATGAGGATCGTTTTCGCCGGCACGCCAGATTTCGCGGTGCCTTCGCTGCGCGCCGCGGCGCAGCGTGGCGAAGTGGTGGCCGTCTATACCCAGCCCGACCGTCCCGCCGGCCGCGGCCGCGGCCTGGCGCCGTCGCCGGTGAAGCGGGAAGCGCTCGCCCGCGACCTGCCGGTGCTGCAGCCGGAGACCCTGCGCGACCCCGCCGCGCAGGCGCAGTTGCGCGCGCTGGAACCGGACCTGCTGGTGGTGGTGGCCTACGGCCTGATCCTGCCGCGTGCGGTGCTGGCGATGCCGCGCCATGGCTGCTGGAACGTGCATGCCTCGCTGCTGCCACGCTGGCGCGGTGCCGCGCCGATACAGCGCGCGATCCAGGCTGGCGATGCGCAAACCGGCGTCTGCCTGATGCAGATGGAAGCCGGCCTCGACACCGGACCGGTGCTGCTCGAGGCGGCCGCCGCGATCGGCGCCACGGAAACCGGCGGCCAGCGCCACGACCGCCTGGCGGCCCTGGGCGCGGAAGTCCTCGCCGACGGCCTGGGCCTGCTCCGCGCCGGGCTGCTGCCGGTGGCGCAGCCGCAGCCGGCCGAGGGCGTGACCTACGCGCACAAGCTGGACAAGGCCGAAGCGCGACTGAACTGGAGCCGGCCGGCCGGCGAACTGGCGCGCACGGTGCGCGCATTCGATCCATGGCCGGTGGCCGAGGCGGTGGTCGCCGGCGAACGCCTGCGTATCCATGGCGCGGTCGCGCTGGATGTCGCGCACGAGGCCGCGCCGGGCACCTTGCTCGCCGCCGGCCGCGACGGCATCGACATCGCCTGCAGGCAGGGCGCACTGCGGCTGCGCGTGGTCCAGCGCGAAGGTGGACGCGCGATCACCGCCGCCGACTGGCTCAACGCGCGCCGCGACCTGGCGCGGGACGGCTGATCGATGTCTGCACCGCGCCCGCCTGGTGACCGTCGTCCGCGCCCGCCTGCGCGCCAGGCCGCGGATGGCTCGGGGCGCCGCGGCGATGGCGATGCCGCGCGTGGCTCTTCCGCGCCTTCCGGCCGCGGCCCGGCCCCCTCGCGGCCGCCACTGGCGCCCGGCGTGGAGACCCGCGTGCTCGCCGCGCAGGTGCTCGACGCGGTGGTCCACCGCGGCCGTTCGCTGAAGTCCGAACTGGCGCCGGTGCTGCCGCGCCTGCCCGACCCGCGCGACCGGGCCCTGCTCGAGGCGATCGTGTTCACCGCGCTGCGCGGGCGCTACCGCTACGACCCGGCGCTGCGCGGCTGGCTGCAGAAGCCGCCGGGCCCGGCCGACGGCCCGCTGCTGGCGCTGCTGCTGGCCGGCTGCGCCCAGCTCGACGCGCTGCAGCTGCCGGCGCACGCCGCACTCGATGCCACGGTCGAGGCGGCGCGCGCACTGGGCCGCCCGCACCAGGCCGGGCTGGTCAACGCGCTGCTGCGCCGCGCCCAACGCGAAGGTTCCCCCACTGCCGACCCCGCCGGCGCCTGGCCGGCGTGGCTGCGCGAACGGATCGAGGCGGCCTGGCCGGAGCACGCGGCAGCGGGGTTCGCCGGCAGCGCGCAGCCGGCGCCACTGTGGCTGCGGGTCAACCGCCGCCGCATCGACCGCGACGGATATCGTGCGCAACTGGCGCAGGCCGGCATCGAGGCCGGCACCGACCCGCGCCTGGCCGACGCGCTGCGCCTGGACTTGCCGGTGCCGGTGGCCGTGCTGCCCGGTTTCGACGAAGGCCTGGTCGCGGTCCAGGACGGTTCTGCGCAGCAGGCCGCCGACGCGCTCGGCGCCGAGCCCGGCGCGCGCGTGCTCGACGCCTGCGCCGCGCCCGGCGGCAAGGCCGCGCACCTGCTCGAACGCGACCCGGCGCTGGAACTGCTGGCGCTGGACGTGGATCCGCGCCGGGTGGCGCGGATCGAGGACAACCTGCGCCGCGCCGGCGTGTCCGGCGAGGAAGCCGGCGAACGCGTGCAGGTGCGCGTGGCCGACGCGACCCTGCCGGCGCTGTGGTGGGACGGCTTCAGCTTCGACGCGATCCTGCTCGATGCGCCGTGCTCCGCCACCGGCGTGGTCCGGCGCCAGCCCGACATCCTGCTGCACCGCCGCCCGGAAGACATCGACCAGCTGGTGCAGCTGCAGGCGCGCCTGCTCGATGCCACCTGGCCGCTGCTGCGGGCGGGCGGCAACCTGCTCTACGCGACCTGTTCGGTGTTGCCGGAAGAGAACGCGCGGCAGGTCGAAGCCTTCCTCGCGCGCACGGCCGACGCCCGCGCCGTCGCGCTGGACGCCGGCTTCGGCCATGCCGCCGGCCCGGGCCGGCAGCGCCTGCCCGGCGAGGACGGCATGGACGGGTTCTTCTACGCACTGCTCACGAAGGCGGGCTGAGCGCCGGCTATCATCGCCGCCCATGCCCCCGACGTCCGACGCGCGCAGGCGCGACACCTGGCTGTTCTGGATCACCGCCCTGCTGGTGCTCGGCGCCGGCCTGGGCCTGCGCGACCCCTGGCCGGCCGACGAGCCGCGCTTCGCCCTGGTGGCCAGGCAGATGGTGGAGAGCGGCGACTGGCTGTTCCCGCACCGCGGGATCGAGTTGTACTCGGACAAGCCGCCGATGCTGATGTGGCTGCAGGCTGCGTTCTACGCCGTCTTCGGCAACTGGCGCGTGGCCTTCCTGCTGCCTTCGCTGCTGGCCGCGCTGGGCACGCTGTGGTGCGTGCAGGACCTGGGCCGGCGGCTGTGGACGCGCAAGGTCGGCCTGTATGCGGCGTGGGCGCTGCTGTTCGCGTTCCAGTTCACCTGGCAGGCGAAGAAGGCGCAGATCGATCCGCTGGTCACCTTCTTCATCACCCTGGCCAACTACGGCCTGCTGCGCCACCTGCTGCTCGGACCGGACTGGCGCTGGTGGACGCTGGGCTGGTTCGCGGCGGGCCTGGGCACGATCACCAAGGGCGTGGGCGCGATCGCACTGCTGATGCTGTTGCCGGCGGCGGTCGCGTCGCTGCGCGGCTGGCCGCGGGTGCGCGTGCACGTGCGCGATGCGCGCTTCTGGCTGGGACCGCTGGCGTTCGTGGTGGCCGTATCGCTGTGGCTGCTGCCGATGGTGGCGGTGGCGCTGGCCACGGACCTGCCCGAATATCGCGCGTACATGGAGGACATCCTGTTCCGGCAGACCGCGAAGCGTTACTCGCAGTCCTGGGACCACCATCAGCCGCCCTGGTATTTCCTCGGGGTGATGCTCGCCATGTGGATCCCGCCAGCGCTGGCGCTGCCGTGGGCGCTGCCAGCCTGGTGGCGGCGGCTGCGGCGCCGTGACGCGCGCTACCTGCTGCCGCTGGCGTGGTGGGCGCTGGTGCTGGTGTTCTTCTCGATCCCGGACGGCAAGCGCGACGTCTACCTCATGCCGGCGCTGCCGATGATGTGCCTGGCGCTGGCGCCGCTGTTGCCGGGGCTGCTGCGCAGGCGCTGGGCGCAGGCGCTGCTGCTGGCGTCGGCCGGACTGCTGGCCTTGCTGTTCCTTGCCGGCGGCGCAGTCCTGTCCGGCGGCGACGGTGCGCTGGCCGAGCGGTTGCAGCAACAGCGCGGCCTGGACGCGGAAGGGTTGCACGCCGGGGCGTGGATGCTGCTGGCGATCGGGGCCTGGGGCGCCGGTTGCGTGCTGGCGTTCCGCCGCCGCGCCGCCGCCGCGCTGCTGGCGACCCTGGCCGGGGTCTGGGTGGCTTTCAGCGTGGTCGGCTACCCGATCCTCAACGACGCCAGTTCGGCGCGCGGAGTGATGGCCGGGGCCGGGAAGCGGATCGGCCCGGACGCGGAGCTGGGGCTGGTGGCGTGGAAGGAACAGAACCTGCTGATGGCCGACCGCGACGCGGTCGACTTCGGCTTCAAGGTGCCGTGGGACGAGCAACTGCGGCGGGGCGTGGCCTGGCAGGCGCAGGCGCCCGGGCGCTGGCTGCTGGTGCAGGAGGCGGCGCTGGAAGCTTGCCTGGACCGCGGGCGGATCGAGCTGGCCGGGATTTCCAACCGCCGCCGTTGGTGGCTGGTGCCGCCCGGGGCGGCGACCGGGCCCTGCGAGGCCAGTGCCGGCGAGCGCGCCCGCGCCGAGGCCGGGCAGGGCCACGAGGACGACGACTAGGAAGAGGCGCCGGCTCAGCGCATGTTCCGCCAGCGGGCGCGAAGATGCCACGCCCGGCCTGGAGCGCACGAATGGAAGCCCTGCGCATGGAAGACAACAAGCGGGACCTGCGCCTGCGCTGGGCCATGGCCTGCGCGGCGCTGGGCCTGTGGTGCCTGCCGGCACTGGTCCTGGCCGTGCCCAAGGGGCTGCTGCCGTTCGGACTGCTGCTGCTGGCGTCGACCCTGCTGGTGCCGCTGCGCATGTGCCGCGCCGCGCGCGACATCGGCTGGCCCCTGCTGGTGGTGGCGGCGACGGCGCTGGTGCCATTGCTGGTGGCGCTGGCCTCGGTCCGGCTGACCGGCTCGAGCGAGGGCATCGACAGCCGCGACCGCCTGCTGGCGTTGCCGTGGACGATGGCCTGGGCCTGGGCACTGGGTCCGTCGCGGGCGATGCTCTGGCGCGGAGCGCTGGCCGGGCTGCTGGCCGCGGCGGCGTTGGCGGGGGCGCAGGTCCTGGCCGGTGCCGAGCGCGCTGCCGGCTGGCTCAACGCGATCGTCTTCGCCGACGTGGTGCTGGTGTTGATGGTGCTGGTGGTGTTCTGCCGGCCGCGGCACCGCTGGCGCCTGGCCAGCCTTGGCCTGGCCCTGGGCTTCCTCGCGATCCTGCTCAGCGGTACCCGCGGCGCCTGGCCGGGGATGCTGCTGCTGTTGCTGGTGCTGGTCCTGGGCAGCGGCTGGCGCAGCAGGCGCAGCCGCGGCCTGCTGCTGGCCACGCTGGTCGCCGGCGGGGCGGTGCTACTGGCGTCGGTCCCGGCGCTGACCGAACAGGTGCGGCTGGTCGAACTGCGCCACGACATCGAGCGGATGGAAAGCGGCGACCGCAACTCTTCCGCCGGCGCGCGCCTGGAGCGTTTGCAGGTGGCGGCCGGGGCGTTCGCCGATGCCCCCTGGACCGGAGTGGGCATCGGCGAGTTCGACCTGGCGATGCAGCGCCTGCCGATCTGCAGGGGAGCAGGGGCGGCGCGGGTCGAGCGGTGCCACTTCGGCCACGCGCACAACGACCTGGCCGAATGGGCCGCGACCATGGGCGTGCCGGGCGTGCTGTCGCTGCTGCTGCTCTACGGGGTTCCGCTGTGGCTGTTCCTGCGCCTGCGGCGTGCGACCGACCAGGGCCGGCTGCGCGGCTCGGCGGCTGCGGGGGCGATGCTCGTGGCGATGTTCCTGCTGGCGGGACTGACCCAGTCGATGTTCGCGCACCAGACCACCACCAGCATCTATGCCGCGCTGGGCGGGATCCTGCTTGGCCTGGCCCTGCGCGAGGCGGGCTGGCGTGCGGGCGACTCGCGCCCTTAAGCGCGACTTTCGCGGCCGTGGCGTCGTTCGTCTGCCAATAGAAGCCATGTCGCACAAGATCGCGAAGGACGCCGTACCCCGGGTATATGGCCCAAGTGGCACATGGATGTGCCACGGCCCTTCGTAAAGACAGGATGTCGTCCCGAAGGGTGGGACATATACCCGGGGTGCGGCGGCCCCCACCGGAGCCGATGTTGCAGCTTTGGCAAAAAAAGCGCCGGTCCTCGAAAGGACCGGCGCCCGGGGGAGCCGGCGTCGCCGCCGGCGGGGGGAGGACGCGCTTACTTGGAGATGTCCACGTCCTTGGTCTCGCGCAG
Source organism: Pseudoxanthomonas koreensis (assembly GCF_010093225.1). Lineage (GTDB taxonomy): Bacteria > Pseudomonadota > Gammaproteobacteria > Xanthomonadales > Xanthomonadaceae > Pseudoxanthomonas > Pseudoxanthomonas koreensis. Next base: position 106,574 of record NZ_PDWM01000002.1, read on the forward strand.
GAACAGGCCGCCGATCACCACGGTCATCACCGCGATCGCGATCGGGTACCACAGGCCGAAGTACATGTTGCCGGTGGCCGCGACCAGGGCGAAGGAGATGGTCGGCAGGAAGCCGCCGAACCAGCCGTTGCCGATGTGGTACGGCAGCGACATCGAGGTGTAGCGGATCCGGGTCGGGAACAGCTCCACCAGGTAGGCCGCGATCGGGCCGTAGACCATGGTCACGTAGATCACCAGCACCCACAGCAGGAACAGCGTCGCCGGGAAGTTGATGCGCGCCGGGTCGGCCTTCTCCGGGTAGCCGGCGGCGCCGAGCGTGCCCTTCAGCAGCTTGGTGAAGGCGTCGGCCCGGCTCTTGGTGTCTTCCTTGGACAGGCCCGCGCCATCGTAGGCCTCGACGTCGGTGCCGCCGATGCTGATCCTGGCCACGGAGCCGGCCGGTGCCGGCACGATCTCGTACGGGATGCCGGCCTTGGCCAGCGCCGCGGCGGCGATGTCGCACGAGTTGGTGAACACTTTCTTGCCGATCGGGTCGAACTGGAACGAGCAGGTGCCCGGGTCGGCATGCACCACCGCCGGCGAACTCGTCCGCGCTTCCTCGATCGCCGGATTGGCGAAGTGGGTCAGGCCCTTGAAGATCGGGAAGTAGGTCACCGCGGCCAGCAGGCAGCCGGCCATGATGATCTTCTTGCGGCCGATCTTGTCCGACAGCCAGCCGAACACGATGAAGAACGGCGTGCCCAGTACCAGCGCCGCGGCGATGAGCAGGTTGGCGGTGGTGCCGTCGACCTTCAGCGCCTGGGTCAGGAAGAACAGCGAGTAGAACTGGCCGCCGTACCACACCACCGCCTGGCCGGCGGTCGCGCCGAGCAGGACCAGCAGCATCAGCTTCAGGTTGCCGCCCTTCATCGAGTCGCGGAACGGCTGCTTGGAGCCCTTGCCCTCGGACTTCATCTGCTGGAACAGCGGCGACTCGCTCAGCTGCAGGCGGATCCACACCGAGATGCCCAGCAGCACGATCGAGACCAGGAACGGGATGCGCCAGCCCCAGGCCTCGAACGCCTCGGTGCCCAGGGTCAGCCGGCAGCCCAGGATCACGAGCAGCGACAGGAACAGGCCGAGCGTGGCGGTGGTCTGGATGAAGCTGGTGTACAGGCCGCGCTTGCCGTCCGGCGCATGCTCGGCCACGTAGGTGGCCGCGCCGCCGTACTCGCCGCCCAGCGCCAGGCCCTGGGCGAGCCGCAGCGCGATCAGGATGATGGGCGCTGCGATGCCGATGCTGGCGTAGGTCGGCAGGACGCCGACCAGGAAGGTCGACAGGCCCATGATCACGATCGTGACCAGGAACGTGTACTTGCGACCGATGCGGTCGCCGAGACTGCCGAAGAACGCCGCGCCGAACGGACGCACCGCGAAGCCGGCGGCGAACGCCAGCAGCGCGAAGATGAAGCCGGTGGTCTCGTTGACGCCGCTGAAGAACTGCCTGGCGATGATCGCGGCGAGCGACCCGTACAGGTAGAAGTCGTACCACTCGAAGACCGTGCCCAGGCTGGACGCGAAAATGACCTTCTTGTGGCCCCTGGAAAGCTCGCCCTGCGGCGAATGGTGGTGCGTGGTTGCGCTCATCGGGTTCCCCTTCCTCAGAAGCTGTATTTGACGGTGGTCTGGAAGCGCTTCAGGTCGCCCTCGCGGTCATCCTCGAGCGAACGCTGGCCCCAGCCGATCTCCGCACCGATGTCCAGCTTGGGCAGCGGCGAATAGATCAGGTTGGCGTGGAACGACTGCGAGCGCTCGGTCACGCCCCAGCCGACCAGTGCGGCGTCGTTGTCGAAGTGCGAGGCCGCATACATCAGGTTGCCGCGCAGGCTCCTGCTGAAGGCGTGGCGCCAGGCGACGAAGCCGCCGTAACCGGTGAGCGCATCGATGTCGCCGAACGCGCTGGTCTGGACCACGTCGCTGCCCAGGCCGAAGGCCATGTAGCGGCCGATGCCGGCACCGGCATTGGCCATGTAGCGGATGTCGTCGCTGGCGCCGAGGTTGAACTTGCCCGAGACGCTGACCGCGCCGCCGGAATCGGTGTTGTCGCCGGACTTGAACTGGCGCAGCATGCCGGCCACCGAGAAGTGGCCCCAGTCGCCCTTCATGGCGTAGCGCGCGGTCAGGTCCGGGACGTTGTTGTCGCCGGTCGTGGTGCGCGCGCCGGCGGCCGCGGCGAACGGTGCGTAGGCCTGCACCGTGGTGTTCGGGTTCTCCAGCGCGAACGACCACGGGCCGCTGGTGTAGCGGACCTGGGCCTGGCGGACGAAGGTGGTGCCATCGGTGACGCCGACGAAGTCGACCGCGTCGGGCAGGGCGGCGGTGTCCTGGAAGTTGGACCAGGTCTGGCCGGCCAGCCACTTGTTCCAGCTCACGTAGGCCTGGCGCAGGGTGACCGCGTAGGTGTTGGTGGCGATCTCGTTGCCGGCCAGCGCGTTGCTGCCGCCGCCGAAGAAGTCCATCTCCACGTAGGCCTTGAGCTTGTCGCCGCCGTCGGTGACATGGTCGGCGCCGAACCAGATGCGCGAGAACTGGGCGTGGAAGTCGGTGTACGGGTCGCCGCCGTCGGCGCCGGCGCCAGCCACCGGGATGGTGCTGGGCACGTAGAACAGGCGGCCGGAGGAGCCGTCGGCGATGCGCCCGTCGCTGGTGTCGGTGACCATCGCGTCCAGCTTGATGAAGCCGCCGACGGAGAACGTGCTGCCCGGGTTGCCCGCGGTCAGGATCGGCGTGGACTGGATCTTCGGCTTGCCGTCGGCCGGCGCGGCCGCGGTGGCGGTCTGGACCTCGGTGACCTGGGCCTGCGTCTGCGTGATCTGGGTCTGCTGGGTCTGCTGCGTGGACAGCAGCAGCTGCACCTGCCGCTCCAGCTCGGCCACGCGCTCCTCGAGCGCCTTTTCCCGCGCGGTCTGGCCGAACGCGGCCCCCGGCGCCACCAGCGCGACCAGCAACGCGGCGGCCAGCGGCCGTCGCAGCAGTCTTGATGGATGCTTGTTCATTGCCCTCTCTCCGTCCCGTTGTAAGTGTCGAGCGTGTTGCGTGCGACATGCGGCGCGCATTGCGCGAGCGGCCGGTCGTCGCAGACTGCGCATGGCCCGCGGGGGCGCCTATTCGCAATTAGTCGAACCCGGGCCGGCACGGGAGAGGGAACAGCCGTTGCAGTGCGGCCCGATCGGGCGGCGTGGGCCCGCGGCTTCGACCAAAGTCTCGGCCTGGTTGCTGCAATGCATCACGATTCATGGGTCAAACTCCACTCGTCGCAGTGGCCACTGCCGGCCGTTGCCCGATTTCAAGGTCACGTCGAGGAGGAGAACCATGTCCGACCTGTATCCCGTCAAGCCCGGGTTCGCTGCCGATGCGCGCATCGGCAAGGACGACTACCAGCGGCTTTACCGCGAGTCGGTGGAAGATCCGGAGGGTTTCTGGCGCAAGGCCGCCGACCGGCTGGACTGGTTCCGCAAGCCGACCGTGATCAAGGACGTCAGCTTCGACCTGGCCGACTTCCGCATCCGCTGGTTCGCCGACGGCGAGCTCAACGCCAGCGTCAACTGCCTGGACCGGCAGCTGGCCACTCGCGGCGACAAGACCGCGCTGCTGTTCGAGCCCGACAGCCCCGACACGCCGGCGCAGAAGGTCAGCTACCGCGAGCTGTACGAGCGCGTGTGCCGGCTCGGCAACGCGCTGCGCAACCTGGGCGTGGAGAAGGGCGACCGCGTCACCATCTACCTGCCGATGATCCCCGACGCGGTGGTGGCGATGCTGGCCTGCGCGCGCATCGGCGCGATCCACTCGGTGGTGTTCGGCGGCTTCGCCGCCAATTCGATCGCCGACCGCGTTTCCGACTGCGGCAGCAAGCTGGTGATCACCGCCGACGAGGGCCTGCGCGGCTCGAAGAAGATCCCGCTCAAGGCCAACGTCGACGCGGCGCTGAAGCTGCCCGGCACCAATACCGTGGAAACGGTGCTGGTGGTGCGCCATACCGGCGGCGCGGTCGACATGCAGGCCCCGCGCGACCGCTGGTTCCACGACGTGGTCGATGGCCAGCCGGCGCAGTGCGAGCCGGAGCGGATGAACGCCGAGGACCCGCTGTTCATCCTCTACACCTCCGGTTCCACCGGCAAGCCCAAGGGCGTGCTGCACACCACCGGCGGTTACCTGCTGTTCGCCGCGTACACCCACGAGAGCGTGTTCGACCTGCGCGAGGACGACATCTACTGGTGCACCGCCGACGTCGGCTGGGTCACCGGCCACAGCTACATCGTCTACGGGCCGCTGGCCAACGGCGCCACCTCGGTGGTGTTCGAGGGCGTGCCCAACTACCCCAGCGTGTCGCGCTTCTGGGAAGTGATCGACAAGCACCAGGTCACCGTCTTCTACACCGCACCGACCGCGATCCGCGCGCTGATGCGCGAGGGCGAGGCGCCGGTGAAGAAGACCTCGCGCAGCAGCCTGCGTCTGCTCGGCAGCGTCGGCGAGCCGATCAACCCGGAAGCCTGGCGCTGGTACTACGACACCGTCGGCGACGGCCGCTGCCCGGTGGTGGACACCTGGTGGCAGACCGAGACCGGCGGCATCCTGATCTCGCCGCTGCCCGGCGCCACCGACCTCAAGCCCGGCTCGGCCTCGCTGCCGTTCTTCGGCGTGCAGCCGGCGCTGGTCGATGCCAATGGCGAGCAGCTGGAGGGCACGGCCGAGGGCAACCTGGTCCTGCTCGATTCGTGGCCGGGGCAGATGCGCACGGTCTACGGCGACGACCAGCGCTTCATCGACACCTACTTCCGCACCTACCCGGGCACCTACTTCACCGGCGACGGCTGCCGCCGCGACGAGGACGGCTACTACTGGATCACCGGCCGGGTCGACGACGTGATCAACGTCTCCGGGCACCGCATCGGCACCGCCGAGGTGGAGAGCGCGCTGGTGTCCCACCCGAAGGTCGCCGAGGCGGCGGTGGTCGGCTTCCCGCACGACATCAAGGGCCAGGGCATCTACGCCTACGTGACCCTGAAGGCCGGCGAAGTCCAGAGCGACGAGCTGCTGAAGGAGCTGGTGGCCTGGGTGCGCAAGGAGATCGGCCCGATCGCCACGCCCGACCACCTGCAGTGGGCGCCGGGCCTGCCCAAGACCCGCTCGGGCAAGATCATGCGGCGCATCCTGCGCAAGATCGCCGAGAACGCGCCGGACCAGCTGGGCGATACTTCGACCCTGGCCGACCCGTCCGTGGTCGAGTCGCTGGTCAACGAACGCAAGGTGCGCTGAAGCCCCGCATGTCCACCATCCTCATCGCAGACGACCATCCGCTGTTCCGCGAGGCGCTGCGCGGCGCGGTGCAGCGGATCCTGCCCGACGCGAGCCTGTGCGAGGCCGACAGCGTCGACGCGCTGTACCTGCTGGTCGAGGCGCACCCGGATGCGGACCTGCTGCTGATGGACCTCAACATGCCCGGCGCGCACGGCTTCAGCGCGCTGGTGCACCTGCGCGCGCTGCACCCGCAGCTGCCGGTGGTGGTGGTGTCCGCGCGCGAGGAGCCGAGCGTGATGCGGCGCGCGCTGGACCATGGCGCGCTGGGCTTCATCCCCAAGTCGGCCGATTCGGAGACCATCGGCACCGCGGTCGGGCAGGTGCTCGACGGCGAGCGCTGGGCGCCGGCCGAGGCCGCCGCCGCGCCGGCGATGGACCGCGACGAGCACGCCGTCGCGCAGCGGCTGCGTGAGCTGACCCCACAGCAGTTCCGGGTGCTGCAGATGCTGGGCGAAGGCCGGCTCAACAAGCAGATCGCGTGGGACCTCAATGTTTCCGAGGCCACGATCAAGGCCCATGTCACCGCGGTGCTGCGCAAGCTCGGGGTCAACAACCGCACCCAGGCCGTGCTCATGGCCGGGCGCCTGGCGGTGGATCCGGACGGCGTGGTGGTACCGCCGGAAGAGGACTGAGCCACCGCGTCCCGGCGGCCCGGAACCGCTGCCGGATGCGTGTAAGCGGTTACCGGTGCCGCAACGTTACAAGCGGGCCTGAATGCCTGCGCCGGCCTCTCGCCGAACCGCCGGTGATGCGCCGCACAATGGCGCCCTGCGAGCGGTGCCGGGGCCAAGGGGGCACGACCGCCCCGCCCGGGAGAGAGCCCGTGGTTCCAGCACCTGATCGTTCCGCCGGCCATCGAAGCGTGCATCCGCGCGGGGTGCGGCCATGACCGGTGCGTCCGTGGGCGGCGTGTCCGTGGCGGCAACCGCGCCGGCCTGGCTGCCGGCCGTCGAATCGCCGCTGCCGATGCCGGGGCAGTCGCTGCGCCAGGGGCGCCTGGCGCCGCAGCGGCCGCCGACCTCGCCGCGCGGCATGGGCTGGCGCCGGTTGCTGGTGCTCGGCCCCACCGCCGTACTGACCGCCGCCGCGGCGCTGGGCATGACCCAGGTGCTGCGCGTGGGCGGGCTGAGCGTGCTCGACCTGGTGCTGCTGGTGCTGTTCGTGCTGCTGTTCGCCTGGATCGCGCTGTCGTCGGTGAGCGCGGCGGTGGGCTTCGTCGCCCTGCTCGGCGGCAGCGGCACGCGCCTGGGCATCGATCCGCGCGGCCCGCTGCCGCTGCTGGGCACGCGCACCGCGCTGCTGATGCCGACCTACCACGAAGACCCGGCGCGGATCATGGCCGGGCTGCAGGCGGTATACGAATCGGTGGCCGCCACCGGACAGCTCGAAGCCTTCGACTTCTTCGTGCTCAGCGACAGCCGCCGCGAGGAGATCGCCACGGCCGAGGCCGGGGAGTTCGCCGCGCTGCTCGCGCGCACCGGCGCGCATGGCCGCCTGTTCTACCGCCGCCGCACCGACAACACCGGACGCAAGGCCGGCAACATCGCCGAATGGGTGCAGCGCTGGGGCGCGGCCTATCCGCAGATGCTGATCCTGGATGCCGACAGCGTGATGAGCGGCGCCACCCTGGTGCGGCTGGCGTCGGCGGTGGAGCGCAACCCGGGCGTGGGCCTGGTGCAGACCCTGCCGCGGGTGGTGAACGGGCAGACCCTGTTCGCGCGGATGCAGCAGTTCGGCGGCCACGTGTACGGTGCGGTGATCGCGCGCGGCGTCACCTGGTGGCACGGCAGCGAGGGCAACTACTGGGGCCACAACGCGATGCTGCGCACCCGCGCCTTCGCCGCCCACGCCGGCCTGCCCGAGCTGCCGGGCCGCAAGCCGTTCGGCGGCCACATCCTCAGCCACGATTTCGTCGAGGCCGCGCTGATGCGCCGCGGCGGCTGGGCGATCCACCTGGTGCCGGAACTGGACGGCAGCTACGAGGAAGGCCCGCCGTCGCTCACCGACCTGCTGGTGCGCGACCGCCGCTGGTGCCAGGGTAACCTGCAGCACGGCAAGGTGGTCGGCAGCGCCGGCCTGCACTGGATCAGCCGCACCCACATGCTGGTCGGCATCGGCCACTACTTCACCGCGCCGATGTGGGCGATGCTGATGCTGGTCGGCCTGGCGATCCCGCTGTACCACTCCGACCTGGTCTGGGACGGCTTCCGCCTGCCGGGCTTCTCGCCGCTGCGCTACTGGGCCGCGCGCGACGCCGAGCGCGTGGCCTGGCTGTTCGCCGCGACCATGGGCGTGCTGTTCGCGCCGAAGGTGTTCGGCTACATCGCCACCGTCGCCGACGCCGATGCACGGCGCGGCGCCGGCGGTACGCTGCGCGCCTTCGCCGGGATGCTGGTGGAGAGCGTGCTGGCCGCGCTGATGGCACCGATCGTGATGTTCCGGCAGTCGCGCGGCGTGGCCGAGGTGCTGGCCGGCCGCGATTCGGGCTGGGAGGCGCAGCGCCGCGACGACGGCAGCGTGCCGCTGTCCAGCCTGGTGCGCAGCTACGCCGGGCTGAGCGTGTTCGGCGCGCTGATGGGCGCGCTGGCCTGGGCGGTGTCGCCGGGGCTGGCGCTGTGGATGGCGCCGGTGGTGGTGGGCATGGTGCTGGCGATCCCGACGGTGTGGCTGAGTTCGGCGCGCACGCCGGGCCGCTGGCTGCGCCGGCACGGGTTGCTGTGCATCCCCGAAGAGCTCGAACCACCGCCGGTGCTGCGCCGCGCCGCCGAGCTGCGCGCGGCCGCCGCCACGCCGCGGGCATAATGCCGGCTGCTTTCCCGGAACGAGGCGACAAGGCGATGCTGCTGGAATGCGTCGAGCAGGAGACCGGCCCGGCGCCGGCGTGGACGGTGCTGTGGCTGCATGGCCTGGGCGCCGACGGCCACGACTTCGCCCCGATCGTGCCCGAACTGGTGCGCCCGCGCTGGCCGGCGCTGCGCTTCGTGTTCCCGCATGCGCCGGTGCGCCCGGTGACGATCAACGGCGGCATGCGCATGCGCGCCTGGTACGACATCACCGGCATGGATTTCGCCAGCCGTGCCGATGCGGCCGGGGTGGAGGAATCGATCGTGCAGGTCGAGGCGCTGCTCGCGCGCGAGGTGGAGCGTGGCACGCCGCCGTCGCGGCTGCTGCTGGCCGGCTTCTCGCAGGGCGGGGCGATCGCGCTGGCCACCGGCCTGCGACGGCGCGAACCGCTGGCCGGGCTGGTCGCGCTGTCCACCTACCTGCCCGGCGGCGTGGCCGCCGCCTCGGCGCGCGATCCGAACGCGGTCGCGCAGCCGGTGTTCTTCGCCCATGGCGACAGCGACCCGGTGATCCCGGTGCAGTACGGCCAGGCCAGCGCGCAGATGCTGGAGCGGGTCGGCTTCGACGTCGCCTGGCACCGCTATCCGATGGCGCACCAGGTCTGCGCCGAGGAGATTGCCGACCTGGGCGCGTGGCTGGACCGGCGGCTGGTGGACTGAGCGATGCGCGACCCGCGCCGCGAAGCGCCCTGGCTGCCGGACCTGTGCCGGCTGCCGCGGCTGGCGGCGCTGCTCGGCCTGGCCGAACTGGTGGTGGTGGTGCTGGTGCTGGCGCCGGACGACGCGCGTACCTGGACCCTGGCGCGCTTCCTGTCCGCCAGCGGCCTGGCGCTGTGGCTGGCGCTGGCGGTGGCGGTGCTGCTGTGCAAACTGCGCGCGCCGATCTCGCGGCTGCCACGCCGGATCGGCGCGGCGGCGGCGTTGTGTCTCGTGGCGCTGGTGGCGTTCCTTGGCGCAGGCGTGATCCATGCGCTCTATGCCGCGATCGGTGCCGAACCGCTGGGCGTGGGCTTCTGGCGCTTCGGTGGCGGCAGCGCGGCGGTAGCCACGCTGATCGTCGCGCTGGCGCTGCGCCATTTCTACGTCAGTGACCGCTGGGCGGCGCAGACCGAAGCCAACGCGCGCGCCGAGGCAGACGCGCTGCAGGCGCGGATCCGCCCGCATTTCCTGTTCAACAGCATGAACCTGATCGCCAGCCTGCTGCGCCGCGACCCGGCGGTGGCCGAGCGCGCGGTGCTGGACCTGTCGGACCTGTTCCGCGCCGCGCTCGGCGCCGGCGAGGGCGATTCGACCCTGGCGGCCGAATGCGAACTGGCCGCGCAGTACCTTTCGATCGAGTCCCTGCGCCTGGGCGAGCGGCTGCAGGTGCAATGGGATCGGCGCGAACCGCTGCCCTGGGACCTGGCCCTGCCGCGCCTGACCCTGCAGCCGCTGGTGGAGAACGCGGTGTTGCACGGCATCTCGCGCCTGCCCGAGGGCGGCGCCGTGGCGATCGCGCTGTGGAGCGACGGCGGCCAGCTGCACCTGCGCGTGCGCAACCCGGCGCCGCCACCGCAGGATGCGGGGCTGGGGTCGCTGCACCGTGGCGCCGGCCACGCCCAGCGCAGCATCGCCCACCGCCTGGCCTGGCGCTTCGGGCCGAGGGCGCGGGTGACGGCCGGCTGGAGCGACGGCTACTATGCCTGCGAGGTCACGCTGCCCCTTGCCTGATGCCCAGCCTGAAAGTGGTGATCGCCGACGATGAGCCGCTGGCGCGCGAGCGCCTGCGCATGCTGCTCGCCGATGAGCCGGAGGTGGAGGTGGTGGCCGAGGCCGGAGACGGCCAGCAGGTGCTCGATGCCTGCGCCGCGCACCATCCGCACGCGGTGCTGCTGGACATCGCCATGCCCGGCATCGACGGCCTGGAAACGGCGCGCCGCCTGGCCGCGTCCGATCCGCCGGTCGCGGTGGTGTTCTGCACCGCCTACGACGCGCACGCGCTGTCCGCGTTCGAAGCCGCGGCGATCGACTACCTGGTCAAGCCGGTGAGGCCCGAACGCCTGTCGGCCGCGATCGAGCGGGTGCGCACCTTCCTCGCCGGCCGCCCCGCCGCGGGCAATGGCCGCCGCTCGAACCTGTGCGCGCGCCTGCGCGGCAGCCTGCGGGTGATCCCGCTGGACGAAGTGCGCTACCTGCAGGCCGAGGAAAAGTACGTGGTGGTCCACCACCTGCGCGGCGAGGACCTGATCGAGGAATCGCTCAGGTCGCTGGAGGACGAGTTCGGCGACCATTTCGTCCGCATCCACCGCAACTGCCTGGTCGCGCGCCAGGAGCTGGTGGAGCTGCGCCGCGGCGCCGACGGCCACGTTCAGGCGGTGCTGCGCAGCGGCGGGCCGCCGCTGGAGGTCAGCCGGCGCTGCGTGCCGCAGCTGCGGCAGACCTTGCGGCACCTGTAGGCGCCGGCAGCGGGGCGGGCCGCGCCACGGGGCGGCGATCGCCGATAATGCGCACATGGACACCACCCTGCGCATCGCCACCCGCAAGAGCCCGCTCGCCCTGTGGCAGAGCGAACATGTCGCCGCGCGCCTGCGCCAGGCCCACCCGGGGCTGGAGGTCGTGCTGGTGCCGATGAGCACGCGCGGCGACGAACAGCTGGACCGTTCGCTGGCGGCGATCGGCGGCAAGGGGCTGTTCCTGAAGGAGCTGGAACTGGCGATGCAGCGCGGCGAAGCGGACTGCGCGGTGCATTCGCTCAAGGACGTGCCGATGGAGCTGGAACCGGGCTTCGCCTTGCCGGCCGTGCTCGAGCGCGCCGATCCGGCCGACGCCTTCGTCAGCAATACCTTCGCCGGCATCGACGCGCTGCCGCAGGGGGCGGTGGTCGGCACCTCGTCGCTGCGGCGACAGGCGCAGCTGCGGGCGCGGCGCCCGGACCTGGTGCTGCGCGACCTGCGCGGCAACGTCAACACGCGCCTGGCCAAGCTCGATGCCGGCGAATACGACGCCATCGTCCTCGCCTGCGCCGGGCTGCAGCGGCTCGGCTTCGACACCCGTATCCGTGCCCGCCTCGCGCCGCCGGACTGGCTGCCGGCGCCGGCGCAGGCGGTGGTGGCGGTGGAGACGCGCAGCGGCGATGCGCGCACCGGGGCGCTGGTGTCGGTGCTCGAGCACGCGCCCACGCGGATCCGGATCGAGGCCGAGCGCGCGCTGAACCTGGCCCTGCACGGCAGCTGCCACGTGCCGGTGGCCGCCTATGCCGAACTGGACGGCGCGCGGCTGGACCTGCGCGCGTGGGTCGGCTCGGCCAGCGACGGCAGCGGCGTGCTGGCGATGGCGGAGGGTGCGGCCGGCGAACCGCAGGCACTGGGAAGGGCGGTGGCGGCGGATCTGCTCGCGCAGGGCGCTGCGCGCTTCCTCGGCTGAGCGGCCCTCCCGGCCCGCGCGCAACCGCGCCATAATCCGCCGCATGGACCGCTACGAACGCATCAACGCACTGCACCGCATCCTCAAGGGCGCGCGCTACCCGGTGACGGTGCCGCGGCTGCAGGACGAGCTGGGTTGTTCGCGGGCCACGGTCTACCGCGACCTGGCCTTCCTGCGCGACGCGCTGATGGCGCCGGTGGAAGGCGACGGCGAAGCCGGCTTCCGCTACGCGGCCGCCGAGAGCGACCGTTTCGAGCTGCCCGGCCTGTGGCTCAGCTCCGAGGAACTGCATGCGCTGCTGGCGTCGCAGCAGTTGCTGCGGCGCACCGGTGGCGGCGGAGTGCTGTCGACGATGCTGGCGCCGCTGCAGCAGCGGATCGAGGGCCTGCTCGCGGCGCAGGCCGGCAGCGGGCGCTGGCCGGTGGAGCGGGTGCGGGTGATCCCGCACCGCGGCCGGCGCCTGGACGAGGCCAGTTTCCGCAGCGTGGCCTCGGCGGTGCTGGAGCGCCGGCAGCTGGCCTTCGAATACCGCGCACGCTCCACCGACGAGACCACGCGGCGGCGGGTGTCGCCGCAGCGGATCACGCACTACCGGGACAACTGGTACCTGGACGCGTGGGACCACGACCGCGAGGCGCTGCGCAGTTTCGCGGTGGACAGGATCAGCCAGGCGCGCACGCAGGACGAAGTGGCGCGTGACGTGGAGGAGGACGTGCTCGACCAGCACCTGGCCTCCAGCTACGGGATCTTCTCGGGCGAGCCGAAGGGCTGGGCGACGATCGTGTTCAGCCCGAAGGTGGCGCGCTGGGTGGCCGACGAGCACTGGCACTCCAGGCAGCAGGGACGTTTCCTGGCCGACGGCCGTTACGAACTCAAGCTGCCCTACAGCGTGCCGCGCGAACTGCTGATGGACGTGCTGCACTACGGCGCCGACGCGGAGATCATCGAGCCGCCGATGCTGCGCGAACAGGCCAAGTCGCTGCTGTCGCTGGCGCTGTCGCAGTACGACCGCTGAGCGAAGCGCGCACGGGCGCGGCCCCGGCTTTGGCTTCCTGTAGGAGCCCACTTCAGGGGGCGACCCGACGCCGCCCGAACACAGCCGCATCCAACGCAACCGCTCCGGAGAACATGCGTGGCATCGCGCCGCGCCTTCCGGCCTCGTCGGGTCACCCCCTGAAGTGGGCTCCTACAGAAGGGCGTGCGCATGGCGTCCGGTTTGCAGGGCCGACGCGGCGGCAAAAGCTGTCCTGCCGTGGCCCGCGTCGGGTCGCAACCCCTGAGATGACCCCCGCGCACCCTGCGGCTCCCAGCCTCAGGAGTCGCCGCCATGCCGAACTGGTCGCCCACGTCCGCCGTCCTTGCCCTCGGCGCCGCCGCCGGCAGCCGGCCCGATCCGATGCTGGAGAAAGTGCTGCGCCGATGGCTGGCCCTGGGCCTGCTGGCGGTGGCCCTGCTCCCGGCCCTGCGCGGCTCCAGCGACTGGCTGGGCTGGTGGCCGATGTGGCTGGTGGCCATGCCGGGGGTGGCCTGGTGGGCGCTGCACCGCTTCCGCATGCGGCTGCCGCAGCAGTTGGCGGCGCGGAGCCGTCGCCGCGGCGGCGGCCAGGCGCGCAGGCGTTACGAAACGGGTCGGCTGCAGGCGCGGCAGGCCGCCTGAGGGCCACCTGCGGGGAAGGCCGCCGGGCGCCGGCCCTGCCTGGGCCGCGGCTGTCATCGGCACCGGGGAACGGACCGCACGCAATTCACGCGGCCCTGACCATCGGCACAAGGTTGCGCCGCAGGCCTGTGCTAGCGTCCCCGGCTGTCTTTGCCGGACCCCGGAGCCGCTTGATGTCCTGCTTCACCCAGGCCTGCCTGTTCGCCGGCCTCCTCGCCGCCGGTGCGGCCCACGCCCAGGAGCCCGCCGTGGCCACCGATCCCTACCAGTGGCTCGAGGACGTTGGCGGCGACAAGCCGCTGGACTGGGTCCGCGCCCGGAACGCCCGGACCGACGCCACCCTCGGCGCCAGCGCCGGGTTCAAGCACATCGAGGCGGGCATCCGCGAAGTGCTCGACTCCGACGCCAAGATCCCCGGCGTGCAGAAGATCGGCGACTGGTACTACAACTTCTGGAAGGACAGGAACCACGAGCGCGGCATCTGGCGCCGGACCACGCTCGAGGAATACCGCAAGCCGGACCCGGCCTGGGAAACGATCATCGACCTCGACGCGCTGAACAAGGCCGAGGGCGAGAACTGGGTCTGGCACGGCGCCAACTGCCTGCGCCCGGAATACGAGCGCTGCCTCATCGCGCTCTCGCGCGGCGGTGCCGATGCCGACGTCACCCGCGAGTTCGACGTCGCCAGCAGGACCTGGGTCAAGGACGGCTTCTTCCGTCCGGAGGCCAAGGGCGGCCTGGGCTGGATCGACCGCGACACCGTCTACGTCTACACCGACTTCGGCCCCGGCTCGATGACCGAGTCCGGCTATCCGCGCGTGGTCAAGCGCTGGAAGCGCGGCACTCCGCTGGCATCGGCGCAGGTGGTGTACGAGGGCAAGCCCGACGACATGTACATCGCCGCCGGCCACGACGACACGCCGGGCTACGAGCGCGACTTCGTCACCCGCACCCTGGCCTTCTACAACGACGAGCTGTACCTGGTTGGCAAGGACGGCGCGCTGGCCAAGGTCGACGTGCCCAATTCGGCGCAGAAGTCGGTGCAGCGGCAGTGGCTGGGGCTGGAGCTGCGCGAGCCGTGGACCGTGGGCGGCAGGACCTACAAGGCCGGCTCGTTCATCGTCACCGGTTTCGACGGGTTCATGGCCGGCAAGCGCGAGTTCGACGTGCTGTTCGAGCCGACCGACAGCACCTCGCTGGCCGGCGCCACCCTGACCCGCAACCACGTTGTGCTCAACGTGTTCGACGACGTCAAGAACCGGATCAGCGTGCTCACCCACGGCGACAAGGGCTGGACTTCGGAGCCGCTGAAGGTCGGCGGCGACGCGATCGGCACCACCAGCGTGGGCGCGGTCGACGCCGACGAGAGCGACCTGCTGTGGGTCACCACCACCAGCTACCTGACCCCGACCACGCTGCTGCTCGCCGACGCCTCCGCGCCGGCGGCCGCGCCGCAGGCGCTGAAGGCGATGCCGGCGTTCTTCGACGCCTCGAAGGACGTGGTCGAGCAGCACTTCGCCACCAGCAAGGACGGCACCCGCGTGCCCTATTTCCTGGTCCGGCCGAAGGGCATGAAGACCGACGGCACCAATCCGACCCTGCTGTACGGTTACGGCGGCTTCGAGATCCCGATGGTGCCCGGCTATTCCGGCGGCCTCGGTCGCGCCTGGCTGGAGCAGGGCGGCGTGTACGCGGTGGCCAACATCCGCGGCGGCGGCGAATACGGCCCGCGCTGGCACCAGGCCGCGCTCAAGGCCAACCGGCACAAGGCCTACGAGGACTTCGCCGCGGTCGCGCAGGACCTGTTCAAGCGTGGCATCACCTCGCCGCAGCACCTGGGCGCGCAGGGCGGCAGCAACGGCGGCCTGCTGATGGGCAACATGCTCACCCAGTACCCGGAGCTGTTCGGCGCGATCGTGGTGCAGGTGCCGCTGCTGGACATGAAGCGCTACAACAAGCTGTTGGCCGGCGCGTCGTGGATGGCCGAATACGGCAACCCGGACACCGCCGACTGGGAGTTCATCCGGCACTTCTCGCCGTACCACCTGTTCGATCCGGCGAAGGACTACCCGCCGGTGCTGTTCACCACCTCCACCCGCGACGACCGCGTCCATCCGGGCCATGCACGCAAGATGGCGGCGAAGATGATCGAGGCCGGCAAGGACGTGACCTACTACGAGAACATCGAAGGCGGCCACGGCGGTGCGGCGAACAACGCCCAGGCCGCGCACATGAGCGCGCTGGCCTACCGCTTCCTGTGGGAGCGGCTGTCGGGCGACGGCAACGCCGGCAGCGCCGGTAAGTAACGCAGCGAAGACCCCGCATCCCCGGCTCGCCGGGGATGCGTCTTTCCGGGTGCCGCGAACCCGGATCCCCGTAACGGCATGGCGGCCCATGGCTGCCACGGGTTGGATTTCCCCTGACCGGACCCCATCGATGAAACTCTCCCTCCCGCTCCTGCTCGCCGCCCTGATGACCCTGCCGACCCAGCCTGCGCCCGCCGCCGCCCCGACCCCGCCCGATGCCGCGCGCAAGCCGCACCAGGTCGAGGCCCCGTTCGGCGCCAGCCGCGACGACGAGTACTACTGGCTGCGCGACGACGAGCGCCAGGACCAGGCGATGCTGGCCTACCTGCAGGCCGAGAACGCCTACACCGACGCGGTGATGGCGCCGCTCAAGCCGCTGCAGGAAAAGCTGTACGGCGAGATCGTCGGCCGCATCAAGCAGGACGACAGCTCGGTGCCGTTCCGCGACAAGGGCTGGTGGTACTACTCGCGCTTCGAGCAGGGCAAGGACTACCCGGTGCACGCGCGCCGCCAGGACGGCGCCGGGGTGGACGCGCTGTCGATCCAGGCGGCCAACGCGCGCGGCGATTTCGCCGGCGAGCAGGTGCTGCTGGACGTCAACGCGATGGCCGCCGGCAAGGGCTATTTCAGCGTCGGCATCTACGAGGTCAGCCCGGACAACCGGCTGCTGGCCTGGGCCGAGGACGACGTCGGCCGCCGCCAGTACACGATCCGCTTCCGCGACCTGGAAACCGGCAAGGACTATCCGGAACGCATCACCGGCGTGTCCCCGGACCTGGTCTGGGCCGACGACAACCGCACCGTGTTCTACGTCGAGAACGACCCGGAGACCCTGCTCACCGTGCGCGTGAAGAAGCATGTGCTCGGCACCCCGGTGGCGCAGGACGCGCTGGTGTACGAGGAGGAGGACGACAGCTTCTACATGGGCATCGGCCGCAGCCGCGACGACCGCTACATCACCATCGGCGTGGAAAGCACCGTGTCCTCGGAGCTGCGCTACGCCCCGGCCTCCGATCCGCGCGAATTCACCGTGCTGGCGCCGCGCGAGCGCGACGTGGAGTACAGCGCCGACCACCTCGGCGGCCGCTGGGTGATCCGCACCAATGCCGGCGGCGCCACCAACTTCAAGCTGGCCATCGCGCCCAGCGACGCGACCTCGCGCGCGCAGTGGCAGGACTGGCTGGCGCACGATCCGCAGGTGTTCATCGAGGACTACGAGCTGTTCGACGGCTTCACCGCGGTGGCCGAGCGTTCCGGCGGGCTGGAGCGGATCCGCCTGATCAAGCCCGACGGCAGCCAGCAGTACGTCGATGCCGACGAGCCGGCGTATTCGATGGGCCTGTCGACCAATCCCGAACCGGAGAGCGGCTGGCTGCGCTACGGCTACACCTCGCTGGCGACCCCGGCGACCACCTACGAACTCGACGTCGCCAGCGGCGAGCGCCGCCTGCTCAAGCAGCAGCCGGTGCCCGGCTACGACCCGTCGCAGTACGCCACCGAGCGGGTGTGGATCACCGCGCGCGACGGGGTGAAGGTCCCGGTATCGCTGGTGTACCGCAAGGGCTTCGTGAAGGACGGCAGCGCACCGCTGTTCCAGTACGCCTACGGCAGCTACGGCATCTCGATGGACCCGGGTTTCAACGGCCCGGTGGTGAGCCTGCTCGACCGTGGCGTGGTCTACGCCATCGCCCACATCCGCGGCGGCCAGGAAATGGGCCGCACCTGGTACGACGACGGCAAGCTGCTGAAGAAGCAGAACACCTTCAACGATTTCGTCGACGTGACCCGCGGGCTGGTGGAGCTGGGCTACGCCGCGCCGGGCCGCGTCGCCGCGTCCGGCGGCAGCGCCGGCGGCCTGCTGATGGGCGCGGTCGCCAACCAGGCGCCGGCCGACTACCGGGTGATGGTGGCGCAGGTGCCGTTCGTGGACGTGGTCACCACCATGCTCGACACCTCGATCCCGTTGACCACCAACGAGTACGACGAGTGGGGCAATCCGGAGCAGAAGCCGTTCTACGACTACATGCTCTCCTACTCGCCCTACGACAACCTCAAGGCGCAGGACTATCCGGCGCTGTTCGTCGGCACCGGCCTGTGGGATTCGCAGGTGCAGTACTGGGAGCCGGCCAAGTGGGTGGCCAGGCTGCGCGACGTGAACACCGGCAGCGCCCCGGTCGTGTTCCGCACCAACATGGAAGCCGGGCACGGCGGCAAGTCCGGCCGCTTCCAGCGCTTCCGCGAGCAGGCCGAGTACTACGCCTTCGTGCTCGACCAGCTGGGCGTGGCCGACGCGGACTGATCCGGTACCGGGCCGGGGCGACGCCGGGCATGGGCCCGGTGATTGCCTCGTCTGCGCATCCGATGCCAGCGTCCGCCCGTGCCGGCCTATCATGGCGCAGATGGGCGAACGCAACCGATTCCGCTGGGCATGGTGGCTGCTGGCTTACGCGAGCCTGGTGGTGGGCATCATCGGTATCTTCGTGCCCGGGTTGCCGACCACGGTGTTCGTGATCATCGCCGCGTGGGCCGCCGCGCGCGGCTCGGAGCGGCTGGAGCGCCGGCTGCTGGCGCATCCGCAGTTCGGGCCGGTGATCCAGGCCTGGCGCGCCAACGGCGCGGTGCCGCGCCGGGCCAAGTGGGCCGCGACCTGGACCATGCTCGGCTGCGCGCTGATCCTGCTGGCGCTGATGGTGGCCGTGCCTTCGCATCGCGGCTGGATGGTGGCGCTGCCGATCGGCTGCATGGCCGTGGTCGGCACCTGGCTGTGGCTGCGCCCCGACCCCCCGCCATGAAGGGGGTGCAGGGACACGACGATCACCGGATCGCCTCTATACTCGGGCGATGAACACGAAGACCCTCTGCGCCGCTGCCGTCATCGCGCTGCTGCTGGCCGCCTGCGGCAACAAGGGGCCGCTGGTGATGCCGCAGAAGCCGGTGCCGGTCGAGCAGGAAAGCACCGCGCCACCGGCCGACGCTACGCCGACACCGGCCGCCGATCCGGCCGACGCCACGGCGACGCCGCCCGCGGATCCGCCGGCCGATCCGGCCACCGATCCCACCGACCCGGCCCCCGGGCCCGCGGATGGCGGCAATGGCTGAAGCCCTGCGCTTCAGCAAGATGCACGGCGCCGGCAACGATTTCGTCGTGATCGACCTGCGCGGTGGCCGCGCCGCGCCCGATACCGTGCTCGCCGCGCGCCTGGCCGACCGCCACACCGGCGTGGGTTGCGACCAGATCCTGACCATCGAGCCGCCGCGCAGCGCCGGCGCGGTGGCCGCCTACGGCATCTGGAACGCCGACGGCAGCCCTTCGGGCCAGTGCGGCAACGGCGCCCGCTGCGTGGCCGCGTGGCTGGTGCGCGACGGCACGGCGCGCGGTGCGCGTTTCGTGGTCGACAGCCCGGTCGGCACGCACGAGGTCGAGAGCCTGGGGGACGGCCGCTATGCCATCGCCATGGGCGTGCCGCGCTTCGCTCCGGCAGACGTGCCGCTGTCCGGCTTCGCCACCGTGCAGCCGGAGTACGTGCTGGAGCTGGACGGCGCGCGCGTGGTGTTCGGCGCGGTGTCGATGGGCAACCCGCGTGCGGTGATCGAGGTGGCCGACGTGGCAGCCGCCGACGTGGCCGGCCTCGGCGCGAAGCTGCAGCGCTCGCCGGCGTTCCCGCAGTCGTGCAACGTCGGCTTCGCCCAGGTGCTGGCACCGGACCACGTCCGCCTGCGCGTGTACGAGCGCGGCGTCGGCGAGACCCTGGCCTGCGGCAGCGGCGCCTGCGCCGCGGTGGCCTCTCTGGTCCGCCGTGGCCGCCTGGCGCGCGAGGCGACCGTGTCGCTGCCCGGCGGCGACCTGCGCATCCGCTGGCCGGATGACGGCGCGGAAGTCATCATGGCCGGACCGGCGGCATTCGTATTCGAAGGGGAATGGCAGGCATGAGCGACGAGCTTCTCGACAGGCACGGCCCGGACAGGCACGCGCAGGAAAAACCGGGCGCGCACGAAGTGGCGTCGTGGCTGCGCCGCCATCCCGGTTTCCTCAAGCAGTTCCCCGACCTGGCCCTGACCCTGGTGGTGCCGCGCGACGACGGCCGCACCGCGTCGCTGGCCAGCTACCAGCTGGAAGTGCTGCGCGACAAGAACCGCGAACTGGCGCGGCGCCTGGCCGAGCTTTCGGCCAACGCCCAGGTCAACGAGCGGCTGGCGGTGCGCACCCACCAGCTGACCCTGTCGCTGATGCGCCAGGACAACTACGCCGACACCCTGCGCGCGATGGCCGCCTCGCTGGCCGAGGACTTCAACGGCGACCTGGTGCGGGTCGTCTCGTTCCGCCCGGTGCCCGGGATGGAGGACGCCGAGTGGCTGCAGGTGCGCGGCGAAGGAGAGCAGGAACTGCTGCCGTTCCGCGATGCGCTGCGCGACGGCGAACCACTGTGCGGCCGCCTGCAGGCGGAGAAGAACGCGGTGCTGTACGGCGTGCGCGAAGGCGAGGTGCAGTCCAGCGCGCTGCTGCCGCTGACCGGCGTGGGCCTGGTCGCGGTCGGCAGCCACGATGCCAACCGCTTCTACCCGGGCATGGGCACGCTGTTCCTGCGGATGATGGGCGAGTCGCTGGTGGTCGCGCTGGAGCGCTTCGGCGACTGAGGCGTCGACCGATGACCGGCACCGCCGCCTTCCTCGACCACCTGCGCGTGGAGCGGGCGATGTCGGTGCACACGCTCGACGCATACCGCCGCGACCTGGATGCGCTGGAAGCCTGGGCGCAGGCGCAGGGCGCGGGCGAAGTGATGCGGCTCGATGCGGCGCGGCTGCGCGAGTTCGTCGCCGCCGAACATCGCCGCGGCCTGTCGCCCAAGAGCCTGCAGCGGCGCCTGTCGGCCTGTCGCAGCTACTACGCCTGGCTGCTGAAGAACGGCGTGCTGCCGGCCAGCCCCGCCACCGGCCTGCGCGCACCGAAGGCGCCGCGCCGCCTGCCGCAGGTGCTGGACGTGGACGAGGCCGTGCGCCTGGTCGAAGTGCCGACCGACGCACCGCTGGGACTGCGCGACCGCGCGCTGCTGGAACTGTTCTATTCCTCCGGCCTGCGCCTGAGCGAACTGTGCGCGCTGCGCTGGCGCGACCTGCAGGCCGAGGTCGGACTGGTCACGGTGCTGGGCAAGGGCGGCAAGCAGCGCAGCGTGCCGGTGGGTTCGCATGCGCGCCGCGCGCTGGACGAATGGCGCGCCTCCACCGGCGCCGCTGCCGACGCCTTCGTCTTCCCCGGCCGCGGCGGCGGGTCGATCAGCCAGCGCGCGGTGCAGATCCGGATCCGCGCACTGGCCGCGCGCCAGGGCCTGTTCAAGCACGTGCACCCGCACATGCTGCGGCACAGCTTCGCCAGCCACGTGCTCGAATCCTCCGGCGACCTGCGCGGCGTGCAGGAACTGCTCGGCCACGCCGACATCGCCACCACCCAGATCTACACCCACCTGGATTTCCAGCACCTGGCCAAGGTCTACGACGCCGCGCACCCGCGGGCGAAACGGAAGAAAGCCGGCGGGCCTTGATCGCCGGCCGTCGCGTCCCCACCTCGGGGGGACAGCTCCCGGAGGCCGCATGGACCCCAGCCAGAACCCCAATGTGTTCCACGCCACCACCATCATCTCGGTGCGCCGCGACGGCAAGGTCGCCGTGGCCGGCGACGGCCAGGTCACCCTCGGCCACACGGTGATGAAAGGCAACGCGCGCAAGGTCCGCCGCCTCGGCCGCGACGGCCAGGTGCTGGCCGGCTTCGCCGGCGCCGCCGCCGATGCCTTCACCCTGTTCGAACTGTTCGAAGCCAAGCTGGAAAAACACGGCCAGCTCGCCCGCGCCGCGGTCGAACTGGCCAAGGAATGGCGCACCGATCGCCGCTACGGCAAGCTCGAGGCGCTGCTGGCGGTGGCCGACAAGGACACCTCGTTGATCATCAGCGGCACCGGCGACGTGATCGAGCCGGAGGACGGGATCATCGCCATCGGCTCCGGCGGCAGCTACGCGCTGTCGGCCGCGCGCGCGCTGATGGCGCACACCACCCTGGACGCGAAGTCGATCGCGGTGGAGGCGCTCAACATCGCCGGCGACATCTGCATCTACACCAACCGCAACGTGGTGGTCGAGGAACTCTGATGAACGACAACACTTCCGCCACCATGACCCCGCGCGAGATCGTGCAGGAACTGGACCGCCACATCGTCGGCCAGCACTCGGCCAAGCGTGCCGTCGCCATCGCCCTGCGCAACCGCTGGCGGCGCATGCAGCTCGAACCGGAGCTGCGCAACGAGGTGATGCCGAAGAACATCCTGATGATCGGCCCCACCGGCGTCGGCAAGACCGAGATCGCGCGGCGCCTGGCGACCCTGGCCAACGCGCCGTTCGTCAAGGTCGAGGCCACCCGTTTCACCGAGATCGGCTACGTCGGCAAGGATGTGGAGCAGATCGTCCGCGACCTGGCCGACACCGCGGTGAAGATGCACCGCGAGCAGGCCAAGGTGAAGGTGCGCCTGCAGGCCGAGGAGCGCGCCGAGGAGCGCATCCTCGACGCACTGCTGCCGCGGCGCCAGGCGCCGATCGGCTTCGACCCCAACGCGGTGGCCGAAGTGCAGGTGTCCGGCCCGGAGGACACCACCCGCGCCAAGTTCCGGAAGATGCTGCGCGCCGGCGAGCTCGACGGCCGCGAGATCGAACTGGAACTGGCGGCCAATGCCGGCGTGGACATCATGACCCCACCGGGCATGGAGGAAATGGGCCAGCAGTTGCGGCAGATGTTCGCCAACATCGGTGGCGGCAAGACCCACAAGCGCACCGTCACCATCAGCGCCGCGCGCCCGCAGCTGATCGAGGAAGAGGCGGCGAAGCTGGTCAACGAGGACGACATCCGCGCCGCGGCGATCGAGGCCTGCGAACAGCACGGCATCGTCTTCATCGACGAGATCGACAAGGTCGCCAAGCGCGGCGACACGATCGGCGGCGGCGACGTCAGCCGCGAAGGCGTGCAGCGCGACCTGCTGCCGCTGGTGGAAGGCAGCAATGTCAGCACCAAGTACGGCACGGTGAAGACCGACCACATCCTGTTCATCGCTTCCGGCGCCTTCCACCTGGCCAAGCCCAGCGACCTGATCCCCGAACTGCAGGGCCGTTTCCCGATCCGGGTGGAGCTGGCCGCGCTGAGCAAGGACGACTTCGTCCGCATCCTCACCGAGCCCAAGGCCGCGCTGACCCGGCAGTACGTGGAGCTGCTGGCCACCGAGGGCGTGACTCTCTCGTTCGCACCCGACGCGGTCGACCGCCTCGCCGCGATCGCCGCGCAGGTGAACGAACGCCAGGAAAACATCGGCGCCCGCCGCCTGCACACCGTGCTCGAGCGCCTGCTCGACACCCTCAGCTACGAGGCCCCGGACCGCGACGGCCAGTCGGTGGTGGTGGACCGCGCCTACGTCGACGCGCACCTGGGCGAGCTGGTGCAGGATCCGGATCTGAGCCGGTACATCCTCTGAGCCGGGACGGACCTGGAAGCGATAAGCGATACGTTGCCTTGGCCCGGTGGGTTCTTCGGGATCAGCCTGGGCCGCTGGCGGCAAGCTGATCGGCCCGGATGGCTCACGCGCCGGTGGCGGCGACCCGGATCAGGTCCCAGTCGCGCCGCGTGGGCATGACGAAACGATAGCGCTCGCCCGCGCGGCGGGCCCAAAGGTTGCCGATACGTCGCTTCTCGACCTGTTCAGGCTGGTCATACCGGTCCGCGCCCTTGTACTCGATGACGAGGCAGCGACCGTCCAGCATGCGTACGAGGAAGTCGGGATAGAAGCGGTGGCGCGATGTCGGCAGAGAGAACGCGTTCGGCTTCCGTTCGACGTTACGGATCCAGTCGCGCACGCCTTCAAGCTTGTTTGCAATGAAGTCGGCGCACTCGAACTCCTCACCCTGTGATTTCAGGTTGCCGATCTGCGGGAAGAAGTGCTTGTTGAGCGTAACGAAACCGTTGTACTGCCAGTCCCACGCATAGCGACCCGATGAGAAGCTGCACTGTAGGCGCTCGTCGACGCTCAGCATCGTCTCGTCATCGAGGAGGGCAAGAAAACGCCGACGCTGGCCGGCGCGGCGCATCGCATCGATACGCGATGACAGTGCGTCGCGCAGGCGGGGCCGGCGCCAGGCGAGCTCGTCAGCGGAAAAGTCTCGCGTTTCCATGAGATGACGCACGGCACCTGAGAGCCACGCTGCCAGTTCGTCCGGGTCGATGTCGGGGCCCACCAGTTGCTGCTCAAGCCACCAAAGCAACTGTTCGATGCTGGCAGGCTCCCGGACGCCGAACCACAATGGCTGGATCTGCTGCGCGTGTACCGTCTCGAGCCTGAGCTTGCCAGTCTCGCTCACACCAAGGTGACGGCGTTCCAGCGTTTCCAACTGGCGCGGGAAGCTCGCCTCGTCCAGCAGGCCATCGACATCGGCAAGCGACACACCGCCTTCCAGCATCGGCGACTTGCCCAGATCTGTCAGAAGGTCGCCCTGTCTGTAGGCGAGTATCGGCAGGGAGAAAGTGTCATTGAGCTCCGACGGGCTTGGCGAAGGTGCTTCTGCAGGGGATGCCAACCGGCTGAAAGCCTGCTCTACCGCGGCGACTGCTTCGGGTGTGGGTAAAGCCTCCTTAAGAGCCTTCTGCTCACGAGGCGTCCACTCGCCACGCAGGGTCAGGCTGCCGGTTTCCGGCGAGATATCAAGCTTGCTCTCCAGCTTCTTTCGAATCGTGTCGGGAGTAGCGGTGAGGTCAGGAAGTACGGGGCGCTCATCGATGATCGGCAGAGACACGCTGACGCTGGCGAGATCGTGTAGCAGATCCGGCATTCCGACGGGATCCGCGGTGCGGACCAGGTCGTTGGCATCCTGGCGCTCGAAGCCCGATCTCACCAGGCCGTCGCGCAGGCGTGCGGCGACCTCGGCGATGTTCCCGGACACCGCGAAGGCGTAGGACCGGTTCAATACCTCGTCGCGCTTGCGTGTAACGTTGGGCATACGCAGAACGCGGCCCAGGATCTGTTCCAGCGCCGTTTGCGTGGCGCTGCCACGGAAGGTCATCAGCACATATGCCGCCGGCCAGTCCCAGCCTTCGCGCAGCTTGTCCGCCGTTATGACGAATCGCAACGACCCTGGTTCGGTGTCGGCCAATTCATCGATACCGGTGGCGGAGCGCGCGATCTGGGCGGGTGGTATGCCGAAGTCATCGATCAACGCCTGTCGCACCCGGTCGACCGTCATCGCATCCGGATTTTCCTGCTGCTGGCGCTCGGCCTGTAGGAGCATGATCGGCCGCAACGCCTCGCCTGTCGATGCCTTTTCGGTGTCGGCTGCTGCCTGCAGGCGATCCAGGCAGGCGATGGCCTCACGCAGGGCGATGCGCCAGTCCACATGGGTGGCCATTTCCACCGGAAGCCGGATCATGTCCGCGCTCTGCAGGGTGGAGGCCGACACCGAGACCAGCACGTTGGAGGGCTGGTGCATGCGGTCGGGCGTCGCAGTGAGCTCCAGCACCGCGCACGGATCCAGCCGCGCCAGTGTGTCGAAGGCCAGTTCCGTACCCTGGTTGTGCGCTTCGTCGACGACAATAAACGGTCGCCGCATGCGCAAGGCATCAGCCAGCGTCCAGCTCGGTTGCTCGATGCCGGTGAAGTGGTCCATCAGCGCCCCGTTGGGCTTGTAAACCGCCAACCGCTCGGTATCGGACTGCTTGAACGATTGCATCGTCGCCACCAGGATCACATCCTGGCTGTCCAGCAAGGCGCGGCGCATGCCTTGCGCCTCGTCGATGTCCAGCACGGCCACCTCCCCGAGCTGGACGCGAAGTTCATCGTGCAGAAGTTCTCCTGGCGTACGCAGAGCGCGCAGGGTCTGCGTGCGGATGGCATCGGTGGGTACCAGCCATACGGTCAGGCTGTGGCCGGCAGGTAGCAGTGCCCGCTTTACGCGCGCGATGGCGTGGCCCCCGATCAGGGTCTTGCCGCCACCCGTGGGGATGCGCAGACAGACCACCGGTACGTCCGCATCGGCCAGTGCAGGCGGCGCGTGGTAGGGCACGCGCAAGCCGAAGTCATGGAGTGTGCTGGCTTCGAATGCGTCCCGGCTGGCGTGCCGGGTGCCAGGCGTTGCCTCCTGTGCAGCCAGCCAGGCGTGGAGGAAAGTTTCGTAGCGGTCGAGGGCCAGCTCCTGGTAGGCCTTCAGGCTCATGGCGACACCCGCAGGTCATAGGGGAGCTGGCGGAAGTCGATGCCAAGCGCACGTAGGCGCTCCTTGCCGATCACGCAGCGCGCACCGTAGATGACTTTCGGCCCGTCATGGGCCGGGAGATGCTCCAGCAAGGGCGTGGTCAGAACATTGCCGCCGTCGATGCTGCGGTCCTTCAGGATGCCGTTGTAGAGGAGGTACACCGCGCGCCCCTCGTGTATGCCAAGCAGTGGACTGGCTTCGTCGGCCCGCTTGCGGCTGGTGCGTGCCGCGGAGCGGCCCATCCCGGTTTCGACGAACCAGACAAAGCGCGCCAGTTCGGCGAAGCGCACCTCCGGGTCGATGTGGCCGCGAGCATTGAACAGCGGCTTGCCGATCCGGCAGAACTGGAATCCGCCGCCGAGGCCGGGAACCGGTGCGCCCTTGGTATCGGGGTAACCCTCCGCCACGCGTCGCATGCGTGGCGCGGTCACCTCGCGAGAGATCCTTTCATCCATCTCGACAAGGATGAAGCGACGATGGCCGCCATCGTCCCGGTTCTGCCGCAGCACGGCGTGCGCGGTGGTGCCGGAGCCGGCGAAGCTGTCGAGGACGACCGCATCCCTGTCATCGTGGGTCGCCGCGCGCACCAGGTACTGGACCAGGCTGGAAGGTTTCGGATAAGGGAAAACCTTGCCCATTTCCCGGCCGAATATCTCGGCCAGCTCCTGGCTCGCATCCTCGTTGGTTCCGATACCTGACGCCGGCAGCAACAGGGTCGACGGGGTCTTGGTCTTCTCGGCCTGGTCGTGCCGGCCGGAGTTCAGCCCGAACTTCCCTGAAAGCTCGATCGTCGATCCCTTCGCCAGTTCGTCGTCGAGCTTGGCCTGGGTCCAGACGAAGCGGCCCTCGATGGCCATGTCGACCGCGACCACGCCGCCCTCGACCACGAACGCATTGGCAAAGTGCAGGCCGGTGCCTTCCTTGCCGCGGTACCCGGCTTCATAGCGTCCGTCGTCCAGGGTCGTGGACACCTTGCCGGCCGGGAACCGCAGCGTCTTCGGCTTGTTGGTCCGCTTCACTAGCGGTTGGAGCTTCTCCGCGTACGCGTCCTCGCCATAGAGGCTGGCCAGCGCGTTCTTCCGCCGCGCATAGCAGATGACAAACTCCGACATCTTGCGCATGTGCGCGTCGAGGTGACTGCCCTTCTTCTTGCGTTGCCAGGTGAAGATGCCGAGCCGGTTGACCGGGCCGAAGATCTCGCCCATGAGGCATTCCAGTGCGCCGATCTCGAAGTCGTCGATGGAAACGAAGATGACGCCGTCGTCCCGCAAGAACTGCTTCAGCAGCACCAGCCGCGGATACATCATGCACAGCCAGCGGTCGTGCCGGTCCAGCGTCTCGCCTTCCTTGCCGACGACCTCGCCCAGCCAGCGGCGGATTTCCGGGCTGTTGACGTTGTCGTTGTAGACCCAGCCCTCGTTGCCGGTGTTGTACGGCGGATCGATATAGATGCACTTCACCTGCCCCGCGTAGCGCGGCAGCAGTGCCTTGAGTGCGTGCAGGTTGTCGCCTTGGACGATGAGGTTGCCGCTGTCGGCATCGCCGCACGACAGCTCCGGCACCGGCTCCAGCAGCCGGTACGGCACGTCCCGGTGGTGCCTGACCACCGCGGACTTCCCGATCCAGTCCAGCACCGGCATCTAGCGCTGCCCCGTTCGACGGCGCGCGCTGGCGGCTTCCGGCGGTAGGTGGGACGGGGACTGGGGCATCGACCCGGCTGCAGGCACGCGTGGGCTGCAATGAAAGCAAAACTTTCACAAGAATGAAAGCAAAGCTTTCAGATCGAAAGTGCCGCTTGCCTAGCCTTCTCTCCATGGACAAGGAGAAAGCGGAATTCGCGGCGAGGCTGCGCGCGGCGCTCGAGGCCAAGGGCATCGAGGCCAGCGCGGCGGTGGTCGAGAAGCGCTTCAATTCCCGCTATGACGGGGCGGCGGTCACTGCGCAGGCGGTGTCCGGCTGGCTCAACGGCAAGTCCATCCCGAAGCAGGACAAGCTGCGGGTACTGGCGGCGCTGGTGGGGCTGGAGCCGCACGAGCTGCAGTTCGGCGGCAAGCACCGGGTAGGGGACGCGCGGGCGGAATGGCCGGCGTCGCTGCCCGCCCAGGACCGGGTGATGATGGACGCGTACCTGCGCCTGCCCGTGATGCAGCGCAAGCTGGTCCGGGAGCTGGTGGCGGTGCTGGCGCGCGCCGGCGGGTCGGGCGGCTGACGCCGGCACTTTTCCGGCGCGGGCTCCCGTGTCGGGCGGGCGGGGGCTTCCTCAGTCCTCGCCGATATCCTCGTTCCACACCGTCGGATGGGCCGCGATCCAGTCGCCGAGCATGGCGATGCATTCCGGATCGGCCAGGTCCACCACCTCGATCCCGTGCTCGCGCAGCCAGTCGTGGCCGCCCTGGAAGTTGGCCGATTCGCCCATCACCACGGTACCGATCCCGAACTGCTTCACCAGCCCGCTGCAGTACCAGCACGGCGACAGGGTGGTGACCATGATGGTGTCGCGGTAGGAGCGCTGGCGGCCGGCCTTGCGGAAGGCGTCGGTCTCGCCGTGCACGGAAGGGTCGCCTTCCTGCACGCGGCGGTTGTGGCCGCGGCCGAGCAGGGTGCCGTCGCGCGCGAACAGCGCCGCGCCGATCGGGATCCCGCCCTCGGCCAGGCCGATGCGGGCCTCCTCGACGGCGACGGCGAGCATGGCGCGGTAGTCGGGGGCCTGCTGCATGATTGGATCCGATAGGTGGGAACAGGGGTAGAGTCTGCCCGTGGCGTCGGCCAGTCGTCGAGGCAGGATCCGGTTTTCGGGGCGGCTGTCGACGTCACCGGGCAAATCGAGGCAGATCACCTCCAGGAGGATTGGAATGCACACCTACGGCATGCGCCCCGTCCACCCGGGCGAGGTCCTCCGCGAGGACTACCTGGAGGCGCTGGGCATGAGTGCCAACGCGCTGTCCAAGGCCCTGGCCGTGCCCGCACCGCGGATCAACGACATCGTCCGTGAGCG
This sequence comes from Pseudoxanthomonas koreensis, assembly GCF_010093225.1. Lineage (GTDB taxonomy): Bacteria > Pseudomonadota > Gammaproteobacteria > Xanthomonadales > Xanthomonadaceae > Pseudoxanthomonas > Pseudoxanthomonas koreensis. The sequence continues at coordinate 135,383 of NZ_PDWM01000002.1, forward strand.
GCGCGGCGTCAGCGCCGATACCGCCATGCGGCTGGCGCGCTATTTCGGCGGTGATGCGCGTTCGTGGCTGAACCTGCAGGCGGCCTACGACCTGCGCGTGGCCGAACTGGAAAACGCACGCCGGATCGAGCGCGAAGTGAAGCCCGCCGCCTGAGCCACCCCGCGGTGCCATAATCACGCCCATGAGCCCCGCATCCGACAAGCCCTCCCCCTACGAAAGCGGTACCACCCACTTCGGCTTCCGCGACGTCCCCGCCGGGGACAAGCAGAAGCTGGTGGGGCAGGTCTTCACCTCGGTCGCGGGCAAGTACGACCTGATGAACGACCTGATGAGCCTGGGGATCCACCGGGCCTGGAAGCGCTATTTCGTCGCCACCTGCCAGGTGAAGCCGGGCGACCGGGTGCTGGACCTGGCCGGGGGCACCGGCGACATCGCCGCGCTGCTGAAGCCGCGGGTGGGCAGCGAGGGGTCGATCGTGCTGGGCGACATCAACGCCGGCATGCTCTCGGTCGGCCGCGACCGCATGACCGACCGCGGCCTGGTCGCCGGCCTGGACTACGTGCAGTGCAACGCCGAGAAGCTGCCGTTCCCGGATGCGAGCTTCGACCTGGTGACCATGGCCTTCGGCCTGCGCAACGTCACCGACAAGGACGCGGCGCTGCGCGAGATCGCGCGGGTGCTGCGGGTCGGCGGGCAGGCGCGGGTGCTGGAGTTCTCGGAGGTCAAGGCCGAGTGGTTCAAGCCCATTTACGACTTCCATTCGTTCAAGGTGCTGCCGAAGCTGGGCAGCCTGTTCGCCGGCGACCCGGGCAGCTACCAGTACCTGGCCGAGAGCATCCGCAAGCATCCGCCGCAGGAGCAGCTGAAGGCGATGATGGAAGAGGCGGGGCTGTCGCGCTGCGGGTACGTGAACATGAGCGGCGGGATCGTCGCGGTGCATACCGGCTACAGGGTATGAGCCGGCGCGGCCGTGGTGTCGCGGCCGCCCCTTCTGCCGTTGTAGGAGCCCACTTCAGGGGGCGACCCGACGCCGGTTGATCATGCGGCGGTCAACGCGCAGGTCTCGAGGGGCGCGTTGAACGCGGCGGTGTCCCGGCCTGCGTCGGGTCGCCCCCTGAAGTGGGCTCCTACAGGAGAGCGTGGTCGCGCCGGGGGAGAGGGTTGTCTCTTCTAAACCTGCCCGGGCCCACGGTGCGCCTGAGCATCCCGGCTGTCGTCCTTCTCATGATTAAAACAAATGCAGCGGTTATCATAT
>NZ_PDWM01000030.1 GCF_010093225.1 Pseudoxanthomonas koreensis
GGTGCGGGGAGCGGATTGTAGCCGCCCCGCCCCACCCGCGCCGGGCGCCGTTCCGCAAACGCTTGAAAGGGCAGAGGAAAGCCGGATAGAATGGCGGGCTTACTGCCAGCCCTTGTCCATACCGGTCCCGGGCTCCCTTCCGTCGTCCTCCGAGGTGTGTCATGAAAGTCCTGTCCTCCCTGAAGTCGGCGAAGACCCGTCACCGCGACTGCAAGGTGGTCCGCCGTCGTGGCAAGGTCTTCGTGATCTGCAAGTCCAATCCGCGCTTCAAGGCCCGCCAGCGCTGAGCTGGCCGGCAGGTGGCCGCAAGGCCGCCGCGGATCGACGCGAAGGCCGCAGCGATGCGGCCTTCCGCGTTTCCGGGGCCGGCTGGCCGGCACGGGATGCTGTCGCCCCGCCGCCGCGCCCGGGATGTTGACGCCTGCCGCACATCCGCCGGCCCGCTTCTGCTTAGAATCGGCAGCCAGGCCACGAAGCCGCCTGCCGCCGCCATTCTCACGGGGAGATCCACGCGATGAAGCACCGTCCCAACTCCCTGCTCCTGCTGGCCCTGCTCGCCATGTGCGGCACGGCCCATGCCGACCCCCTGCTGGTCGACCGCGCCGCGCAGAAGCCGGCCGTGGCCACCCCCGCCCGCGGCCTGAGCATGGCCGAGGTCGAGGCCCGCTTCGGCGCCCCGCAGGAAAAGCTCGACCCGCGTGGCGGCCAGAAGAGCCAGTGGCCGACGATCAACCGCTGGGTCTACCCGCAGTTCACCGTGTACTTCGAGAAGAACAAGGTGATCGACGTGGTCGCGCACAAGGCCGATGCGGAGGAGGTCGGCCCGAAGCCGCCGATCCGTTGATGTGAGCATTCGTCCGGAATGACCGACAACCTGCGCTTCCCCGCGGAGTGGGAACCCCAGTCCGCGATCCTGATCGCCTGGCCGCACGCCGGCACCGACTGGGCTGCGCGCCTGGGCGAAGTCGAGGAGACCTACATCGCCCTGGTCGCGGCCATCACCCGCTTCCAGGAGGCGTGGATCTGCGTGGCCGACGACGACGTCGAGGCCTACGCCGAGGCACGCCTGAGCTCGAACCGGATCGACATGGCGAAGGTGCGCTTCGTCCCGTTCGATTACGACGACACCTGGCTGCGCGACTCCGGGCCGATCACGCTGCGCGACGGCGACGGCTTCAGGGTGCTCGACTTCCGCTTCACCGCCTGGGGCGGCAAGTTCGAGGCCGGGAGGGATGACCGCCTGGTGGAGACGCTGGCCGCGCAGGGCCTGTTCGGCGATGCGCCACGGCAGCGGATCGATTTCGCCCTGGAAGGCGGCGGCATCGAGACCGACGGCGCCGGCACCCTGCTCACCACCTGGCACTGCCTGCACGAGCGCCATCCGGATGCCAGCCGTGCCGAACTGGATGCCCGGCTGCGCGATTGGCTGGCGCAGGATCGCGTGCTGTGGCTGGACCACGGCTACCTGGAAGGCGACGACACCGACGCCCACATCGACACGCTCGCCCGCTTCGCACCCGGCGACGCGATCGTGTTCCAGGCCTGCGACGATCCGTCCGACAGCCACTACGGAGAACTGCAGGCGATGGCCGCGGAGATCGCCGCGCTGCGCACGGCCGACGGCCGCCCGTATCGGCTGTTCCCCTTGCCGTGGGCCGCGCCGGTGCTCGACGAGGGCCGGCGACTGGCCGCGTCCTACGCCAACTTCCTGGTCCTCAATGGCGCGGTGCTGATGCCCGCCTATGGCGACGCGGCCGACGCGCGCGCCGCAGCGGTATTGGCGGAGGCGTTCCCGGGCCGCGAGATCGTGCAGGTGCTCTGCCGCCCGCTGATCTGGCAGAACGGCAGCCTGCACTGCATCACCATGCAGATCCCGGAAGGCTTGGGAGGCTGACCCCCGTCATCCCGGCGGGAATGACGGGACGATCCGCCTTGCAGCATGGGCGCTGCGCGGCGCCGTGGTTTTCAGGTCCGGTGCGGCAACAAGCAGTTACCATCCGCATTCCATTCCGGAAGTCGCCACGATGAGCCGCAAGACCCTTACCGTCGCCCTCGTGCAGGAACGCAACCACGGCGACGCCGATGCCAACCTGGCCGTGATCGAATCGCGCGTGGCCGAAGCGGCCGCGCAGGGCGCGCAGCTGGTCCTGCTGCAGGAACTGCATAACGGCGCCTATTTCTGCCAGCACGAGTCGGTGGCCGAATTCGACCTGGCCGAACCGATTCCCGGGCCCAGCACCGCGCGCCTGGGTGCGCTGGCGAAGAAGCATGGCGTGGTCATCGTCGGTTCGCTGTTCGAGCGCCGTGCTGCAGGCCTGTACCACAACACCGCGGTCGTCCTGGAGAAGGACGGCAGCCTGCTGGGCAAGTACCGCAAGATGCACATCCCGGACGATCCGGGCTTCTACGAGAAGTTCTACTTCACGCCCGGCGACCTTGGCTTCACCCCGGTCGACACCTCGGTCGGCCGCCTCGGCGTGCTGGTGTGCTGGGACCAGTGGTATCCGGAAGCGGCGCGGCTGATGGCGCTGGCCGGTGCCGAACTGCTGCTCTACCCCACCGCGATCGGCTGGGATCCGGATGACGATGCCGACGAACAGGCGCGCCAGCGCGATGCCTGGGTGTTGAGCCACCGCGGCCATGCGGTGGCCAACGGCCTGCCGGTGCTGTCGTGCAACCGCGTCGGCCACGAGCCCTCGCCGCTTGCTTCCGACAAGCACGTCGGGGCATCGGGTATCCGCTTCTGGGGCAACAGCCACGTGCTCGGCCCGCAGGGCGAGTTCATCGCCGAAGCCGGCGGCGAGTCGACCGTGCTGGTGTGCGAGGTCGACCTGCAGCGCAGCGAGCACGTGCGCCGGATCTGGCCGTTCCTGCGCGACCGCCGGATCGACGCCTACGGCGACCTGCTCAAGCGCTACATCGACTAGGACTGCGCTGCATGACCAACGAACCGAACGCGGGCGCAAGCGCCGCGCCGACGACCGCCGACCCGTTGCACGGCCAGCCGCTCCAGGTGGTCGAGCGCGATGGCGTGCGCTACACCCTGCTCGGCACCGCGCACGTCTCCCAGGCCAGCATCGACGCGGTGCGCGCGGCGATCGACAGCGGCGCCTACGACGCCGTGGCGGTCGAGCTCGACCCCGGCCGGCTGCAGTCGCTGACCGACCCGGAGGCACTGGCGCGGCTGGACATCATCAAGGTGCTGCGCGAAGGCAAGACGCACCTGTTCGCCGCCAACCTGGCCTTGGCCGCCTACCAGCGCCGGCTGGCCGAGCAGCTGGGCGTGGAGCCCGGCGCCGAACTCAAGGCCGCGGTGCAGGAAGCGCGCGCGCGCGACCTGCCCTTCCACCTGATCGACCGCGAGGTCGGCCTCACCTTCCGCCGCGCGATGCAGAAGCTGGGCTGGTGGGGCCGGGCCCGGACCGGCGCCGGCATCCTGGTGGCGATGATCGACGACGAGGAGATCGGCGAGGACGACATCGAGAAGCTCAAGGGCGGCGACATGCTCGAATCGAGCTTCGGCGAGTTCGCCGCGCACAGCCCGGCGCTGTACGAAAGCGTGATCGCCGAGCGCGACCGCTACATGGCCGCCAACCTGCGCGACCTCGCCGGCAGCGGCGCGCGCGACGTGCTGGCGGTGGTCGGCGCCGGCCACCTGCCGGGCCTGGCGCGGCACCTGCGCGAGGACACCGCGCCCGCAGACGCCGTGCGTTCGGACCTGGAATCGGTGAAGGAGAAGAAGAGCTTCCCCTGGTTCACCCTGGGCCTGGCGGTGTTCGTGATCGGTGGTTTCGCCTGGGGCTTCTGGCAGGGCGGGCTGGACGTGGGCACCGGCCTGGTCGTGCAGTGGGTGCTGGCCACCGGACTGCTCGGCGCGCTGGGTTGCGCGATCGCCGGCGGGCATCCGCTCAGCATCCTTGCCGCCTTCGTCGCCTCGCCGCTCACCCCGCTGCACCCGGCGCTGGCCTCCGGCACGATCAGCGCCGTGGTCGAAGCGACCCTGCGCCGGCCCACCTACGGCGACTTCATGGCCCTGCGCGACGACGTGCAGACGGTGAAGGGCTGGTGGCGCAATGGCGTGGCCAGGATCCTGCTGAACTTCTTCCTGACCAGCCTGGGCACCGCGATCGGCGTGTGGACCGGCGGGCTGAAGATGCTGGGGACGCTGTTCGGCTGACGTGGAGCGGGGCAAGCCCCGCTCCACGGCAAGGCTCACTCCATGTGCAGCGCGGTCACGGTGGCCGCCCCGGGTGCTTCGCCGCGCTGGCCGCGGGCGCGCCGCACCAGTCGCGCCGTGCCCGTGCGCAGATCGTCCAGGATCGCGTAGATCGTCGGCAGGAACAGCAGGCTGACCCCGGTGGAGAACGCCAGGCCACCGGCGATGGCGCGCGCCATCGGGTGGTATGGCGGCATGCCGTCGGCGGTATGGGTGTTCAGCGCGATCGGCACCATTGCCAGGATCGCGGTGCCCATGGTCATCAGGATCGGGCGCAGGCGCTCGCGGCTGCCTTCCACCAGCGCATCGGTCCGGCCCATCCCGCGCCGGCGCAGGTTGTTGATGTGCTCGATCATGACGATGCCGTTGTTCACCACCACGCCCATCAGCACCAGGATGCCGATCACCGCCATGATGTTCATTTCGGTCCCGGTGATCCAGAACAGCCAGTACACGCCGAAGATCGAGAACAGCACGCAGGACATGATCGCGCCTGGGAACAGCAGCGACTCGAACACCGCGGCCATGATCACGAACATCAGCACCAGGGCGATGGCAATGCTGGTCACCATCTGGTCCATGCCGTCGAAGTTGATGTTGAAGCCGCCGCCGGCGAAGGTGTAGCTGTAGCCCGGCGGGAACTGCATGCCGTCCAGCGCCTCCTCGATCGCCTTGCGCGCCTGCTCCACCGGCACGTCGGGCGCGATGCCTGCTTCCACCCGCAGCATCGTCTGCCGGTTCAGGCGCTGGATCGAGGTGGCCGCCGGGTTGACGCCCACGTCGACCATGGCCAGCAGCGGCACCTCGGTGCCGTCGGCCGCGCGCACCATGAAGGTGGACAGGTCCTCGATGCCGTAGTCCTCCGAGCCGGCGAAGCGCACGTTGACCGGGATCTCGACGTCGTCGCGGTGGAAGTCGCGCAGCGAGGACCCGCGCAGGGCCATGCCGACGAACTGGGCCACCTGCGCGGCGCTGAAGCCATAGGCTGCGGCGCGCTCGCGATCCACCTGCACCGAAAGTTCGGTGTTGGCGTCACCGGTGTCCACGCGCACGTCACGCAGGTTCGGATTGTTCCCCAGCAGCGCCACGACGGCGTCGGACAGCTCCTTGAGGGTCTCGGTCGAGTCGCCCACCAGGCTGAAGCGGATGCCCTGCCCCTCGCTGCCCATCCCGCCGGGCCAGCCGATGCCGATCCTGGCGCGCGCAGACTTCGGCAGGCCTTCGCGCACCTTCTCCTCGATCTGCTTGCTGGTCTCGCGGTCGTCGATCTCGAGGAACAGGCGGGTCTGCGCCCAGCCCTGCTCGCTGTAGCGGCTGTAGACGCGCTCCACGCGGAACTCCTCGCGACGCGCGTTGACGAATTCCTCCACCCGCGCCACTTCCTTGCCCATCTCCTCCTTGGAGTAGGCGCCGCGCCACTGGTAGAAGATGTTGATCTCGCTCGGATCGCTGTCGTCGCCACCGCCCTGGGTGTGCATCATCGGCCACACGCTCGCCGCCGAGATCAGCAGGATGCCGGCCACGCTCCAGCCGCGGTGCAGCAGGGTCCAGCGCAGCACGCGGGCGTAGCGCTCCTGCAGCCTGGTGATCGCAGGCGACTTCACCGCCGGCGGGGTCTTCATCCGCGCCGACAGCATCGGGATCAGGCTCACCGCCACCAGCCACGACGCCAGCAGCGAAACCGAAATGGTCACCGCCAGCTGCCCCAGGTAGATGCTGATGATGTTCTTCTCGCCGAACAGCATCGGCAGGAACACCACGCAGTGGCACAGGGTGCCGGCGGACAGGGCGATGGCCACGTTGCGGGTGCCGACGATCGAGGCCCGCTCGGGGTCGTGCGGGAACTTCTCGCGCTCCTGGTAGATGCTCTCCACCACCACCACGGCATTGTCCACCAGCATGCCCACCGCCAGCAGCAGTCCCATCATCGAGATGATGTTCAGCGAGATGCCGGCGAAGTACATGAAACCCAGTGTCATGATGAAGCAGATCGGGATCGCCGCGCTCACCATCAGCGTGGAGGGCCAGTGGCGCAGGAACGCGTACAGCACGATCACCGACAGCAGCAGGCCGATCGCGCCGGCCTCGGCCAGCGCCAGCAGCGAGCTGGTCACCGCCTCGCCCTGGTCATCGGCGATCTCGATGTCGACGCCGCGCATGGAAGGATCGTCCTCCAGCCGCTCGATCTCGGCGCGCACCGAGCGCGACAGGTCGACCAGGTTGGCCGAACGTTCCTTGTAGATGTCCACGCCGACGCTGGGCATGCCGTCCATGCGCCGCACGTAGTTCATGCGCTGCGGCTGCAGCGACACCTGGGCGATGTCGGACAGCCGGGTGCCGCGCGCGTTCACCGGCAGGTCGCGCAGTGCCTGCAGCTCCTGCAGCTCGCCCTTCGGCTGCACGCGCAGGCGCCGGCCGTCCTCGGTGATCTGGCCGGCGGAGACGGCGAAGTTGGCCGCCTGCAGCCGCTGCACCAGGTCGTTCAGCGCCACCCCGTGCGCGCTCAGCCGGTCCTTGTCCAGCGCCACCAGCACTTCCTGCTGGGCCACGCCATAGACCTCGACCCGGGCCACGCCCGGCAGGCGCTCCAGGCGCTGCTTGATGCCGCGCTCGATCAGGTCGGCGCTCCGGGTGAGGTCCTGCGCGCTGCTCAGGCGCAGGCTCATCGCCTCGCGGTCGGAGGTGCTCCAGCGCTGCACGTAGTAGCGGCGGAAGTCGTCCGGCAACTGGTCGCGGACCGCGTCGATGCGCTCGCGCGCCTCGGACGCGGCGATGGCGATGTCGCGGTCCCAGTCGCTGAACTCGACCTGGATCTGTGCGCCCTCGGCATTGGCCCGCGAGTTCATCGTGCGGATGCCCGGCATCGTCGACAGCGCTTCCTCGACCGGCCGCAGCAGGTTGCGCTCGACCTCCTCCGGGGTCGAGCCGGCGTACGGCAGGGCCACGAAGAAGAACGGGATGGTCGCTTCGGGCTCGGCCTCCAGCGGCAGCCGGAAGGAGGCGATCAGGCCGATCGCCACCATCGACACGAACAGCATGATCGTGGTGACCGGGCGGCGGATCGACAGCTCGGTGATGCCCATCGGCTCAGCCCCCCGCCTCGTCGCCGGCCGCCAGGGTCTGCCCGGACACCACGGCGGCCATGCCGCGGCGCGCACGCTGTCCGCGCTGGGCGTAGTAACCGTCCGGCTTGCGGTCCAGCAGGTCGTAGACCAGCGGGATCACCAGCAGGGTCAGCAGGGTCGAGACCAGCAGGCCGCCGATCACGGTGATCGCCATCGGCGAACGCACCTCGGCACCCTCGCCGAAGGCCAGCGCCAGCGGCAGGAAGCCGAACACCGCACACAGGGTGGTCATCATGATCGGGCGCAGGCGCGACCGCGCGCCCTCGACCAGCGCCTCGCGCTTGGCCACGCCCTGCTCGCGCAGCTGGTTGACCTTGTCGATCAGGATGATCGCGTTCTTCACCACCAGGCCGACCAGCAGGATCAGGCCGATGAACACCACCACCGACACCGGCGAGCGCGACAACAGCAGCGCCGCGACCGCGCCGACCATCGCCAGCGGGATGGTGAACAGGATCACGAACGGGTGCAGCAGCGACTCGAACTGCGAGGCCATCACCAGGTAGACGAGGAAGATCGCCAGGCCGAAGGCGAACAGCAGCGAGCGGATCGACTCGCCCAGTTCCTCGCCCTGGCCGCCGATGCGCATGCCGACATCGGTGCCCAGCGGGTTCTCGGCCGCCATCTTCTGCACCTCGACGATCGCGGCGCCCAGGTCTATGTCGCGCAGGTTGGCGGAAACAATGGCCACGCGGCGCTGGTCGGTACGGTGGATCTCGCTGGGGCCGGTGGTCGAGACCACCTGGGCCACCGATCCCAGCTCCACCGGGGTCGCGCCGGTCGGGTTGACGATCAGGCGGCGGATGTCGTCCACCGAGGAGCGCTCGGACTCGCGCACCCGCACCAGCACGTCGATCTTGCGGTCGCGGAAGCTGTAGCGGGTCGCCACATTCCCGCGCACCTTGTTGACCACCGCATCGGCGATCTGGCGCGTGGTCAGGCCCAGTGCCGCAGCGCGGTCCTGGTCGAACACGATCTGGATCTCGGGGAAGCCCTGCTCCACCGTCGACTTCACGTCGGCGTAGTGCGGGTTCTGGCGCAGCATCCCGGCCAGGCGCGTGCCGGCCACGCGGATCGCCTCCAGGTCGTTGCCCTCGATCTCGATTTCCAGCGGCGGGGACAGCGCCAGCAGTTCCGGACGGGCGAAATCGACCTGCGCGGAGGGATGGTCCTTCAGCGTGGCGCGCAGCGATTCCATCAGCGCGGCCTCGCGCCTGGCGTCCTCCATCACCACGGTCAGCTTGCCGATGTTCTCGCCGCTTTCGGTAGGGCTGGCGTCCAGCCGCGTCCCGGTGCCGGACACGCCGTACAGCAGGCGCACGCCTTCCTCTCCGGCGTGCTGGCGCTGCACGTCGCGGACCAGCGCATCGGTCTGCGCAAGCGGCGTGCCGGGCGGCAGCTTGGCGGTCATCTCGAAGCGGTCCTGGGCCAGCTGAGGGATCAGGTCCATGCCCAGCAGCGGAATCGCGGCCAGGGTCAGGACGAAGGCCAGCGCCGCGCCGCCCAGCACCGGCCACGGCCGGGCCAGGGCGCGCGGCAGCATCCGCAGGTAGGAGGCCTCGGCGCGGCCGTAGGGCGCCATCGCCAGGTCGCTGGCCTTGCGCATCACCGGGCCGACCACCGCGGCGATACCGCGGAACAGGCGCACCACCGCCCAGGCTACGGCAAGGAAGCCGTAGCGGAACATCGCGCCGATGCCGCGGCCGGTGGCTGCGACCGGCTTCTGCCAGCGCCGTTCCGGCTGCCAGCTTTCGTGCGCCGGTTCCTCCGGGAACTCCAGCGGCGCACGGCCCTTGAGCGAGCTCAGCATCGGGATCAGGGTCATCGACACCACCAGCGACACCGCGATGGCGATGGACACGGTCAGCGCCTGGTCGCGGAACAGCTGCCCGGCGATGCCCTCCACGAACACCAGCGGCAGGAACACCGCGATCGTGGTCAGGGTCGAGGCGACCACCGCCATGAACACTTCCCGGGTGCCTTCGATCGCCGCTTCCAGGATGCCAAGCCCGCGTTCGCGCGCCTTGGCGATGGATTCCAGCACCACGATCGAATCGTCCACGACCAGGCCGGTGGCCAGGGCCAGGCCGCCCAGCGACATCACGTTGAGGCTCAGTCCCAGCTGGCCCATGAAGAAGAACGTGGTGATGATCGAGACCGGCAGCGACAGCGAGATGACGAACGTGCTCCAGCCGTCGCGCAGGAACAGGAAGATGATCAGGATCGACAGCATGCCGCCGATCACCGCGTCCAGCTTGACGTCGGCGATGGCGTGGCGGATGAAGACCGACTGGTCCTCGACCGGGGTCATCTCGATGTCCGCCGGCATCTTCTCGCGGATGTCCTTCAGCTTGGCTTCCAGCGCATCGGCGGTGGCGACGGTATTGGCATCGCCTTCCTTGTAGATCGCCAGCTCCACCGCCTCGCGGCCGCCGGCGCGGATCACCGCTTCGCGCTCCTTGTAGCCCTGGCGCACCTCGGCCACGTCCTTCAGCCGCACCGGCGAGGTGCCGGCGCTGCCGCCATCGCCGCGCAGGGCGGCGATCACGTTGGGGTCGCGGCTGCCGAGGATGGCGGTCATCAGCTGCTGGTTGTCGCCGGCGCTGCCCGTCGAGGCCGAGCCGCCCGCCGTGGTCAGCAGCATCTCGCGCATCTGCTCGACGTTGGCGAACTGGTTGACCGTGCGCACCAGGTAGCGCTGGGTGCCCTCCTCCAGGCGACCACCGGAAAGGTTGACGTTCTCCTGCTGCAAGCGCTGGATCACGCTGTCCAGCGACAGGCCGAGCGCGGCCAGCTTGCGCTGGTCGATGTCGACCTGGATCTCGTCCTCCAGGCCGCCGCCGACCTTCACCGCGGCCACGCCGGTCACCGGCTCGAGCTTGCGCTTGAGGTCCTCGTCGGCGTAGCGGCGCAGTTCCATCAGCCGGCGCACCGCGTCGGCCTCGCCGCCCTCCTCCTGCTTCGAGGTCAGCGCCAGGCGCATGATCGGCTGGGTCGACGGATTGAAGCGCAGCATCACCGGAGGCTTGGCATCCAGCGGCAGCTGCAGCGTCTCCATCTTGTCGCGCACGTCCAGGCCGGCCTGCTGCATGTCCGTGCCCCAGGCGAACTCGAGCACCACGTCGCTCTGGCCGGTGCGCGAGATCGACTTGAGCTTGCGCAGGCCCTTGACCACGCCCAGCGCCTCTTCGGCCGGCTGCGAGATCAGGGTTTCCACTTCCGCCGGCGCCGCGCCTTCGTAGTCGGTGCGCACGGTCAGGGTCGGATAGCTCAGGTCCGGGAGCAGTTCCACCTTCAGGCTTTGCAGCGAGATCAGGCCGAACAGCACCAGGGTCAGCGTCGCCATCGCGATGGTGACGCGTCGGCGCGTGGAGAACTCGACCAGGTCGAATCCGCCCCCGCGCCCGTGGGAATCGGGCGCGCCCATCACTCGGTCGCCGCCTTGGCCACCGGCGCGGCGGCGCGCGGCGCGTCACCCAGCACCTGCACCGCGCTGCCTTCGCGCAGCGCGGCCTTGCCGGCCACGACCACCGCATCGCCGGACTTGAGGCCTTCACGCACCTCGACCCAGCCGGCGTCGTCGTAGCCCAGCTTCAGGCCGACGCGCGCGGCCTTGCCGTCGCGGACCACGTACACCGCCGGCTCGCCGCCGTCTTCCAGCAGCGCGGTGCGCGGCACCACCAGGGCATCGGCGCGCTGGTCGTAGTTGATGCCCAGGCGGGTGAACATGCCCGGCTGCAGCGCATCGTCGCCGGAGAACGCGGCGACCACGCGGAACGTGCCGGTGCCGGTGTCCACCACCGGCGCGACGCGGTCCACGGTGCCGGTGAATTCCTGGCCTGGCAGCGCGTCGGCGGCCAGCTTCACCTGCTGCCCGGGGCGCAGCTTGGCGATCTCGCGCTCGGGCACGTTGAGCGTGGCTTCCAGGCGGCTGCTGTCGACGATGCGGAAGATCGGCGAGTTGATCTGGACGAAGTTGCCCGGCTTGATGCTGCGCGAGGCGATCACGCCGGAGATCGGCGCCACCACCGTGGTGTAGGACAGCTCCAGCTTCGCCATCTGGTGCTGGGCGCGGGCGTTCTCCAGGTCGTAGCGCATCTGGTCGACTTCGCCGGCGCTGATCAGCTGCTGGGCGACCAGCTGCTGGGCGCGGCGGTAGTTGTTCTCGAGCTTGCGCAACTGGGCCTCGGCCTGGGCCAGGGCCAGCCGGGCGCGGTCGGGATCCAGGCGGACCAGCGGCTGGCCGGCCTCGACCTTCTGGCCTTCCTCGACCAGCACGGCCAGGGCCACGCCGGAGGTCTTGGCCACCACCTGCGACTCGGCCCGCGGTTCCAGCGCGGCGGTACCGGTGTAGCTGGCCGCGATCGGCCGCTGCACCGCCTTGACCACCTCGACCGGGGTCGCCTCGGGGCCTTGCTGCCCCGCCTTGGCCTTCGAATCTGCCTCCTCTTTCCCGCCCTTGCATGCGCCCAGGCTGACGGCCAGGGCCAATCCCAGGGCAAGGGTGCGCAATCCGGCGCGCTGGAGGACGGGGGAGCGACGGTCCATGAGGGTATCCATGTAGTGGGGCGCCGGGCGGCGTGATCAGGTGTTGTATGCAAGTAGATCACCCGGACAGCTGGGCAGTCATGCGCCAGAGGTAATGGTCCGCATCCCGCGCGCCGGGTGGCCCTCCCTTCGACCGCTGGCGGCGGCGCAGGTTCCGGTCGCATGAACGCGCAGGCTATACTTCGGCCCGCCTCTCAACAGGCCTTGCCATTCGGCCCTGCCCGGGCCGGCACGGCCGTCCACCCATCGCGACCGACCCCGGACCACTGAATGATGCGCCCGCTGCCGCTAGCCGCCTGCCTTGCCCTGGTCACCGCCCTTTCCCTGAACGCGATCGCCCAGGATGCGGCGCAGCCGCCGGCCGAGCCCGTGGCCGCACCGGCCCCGGCCGCCGAAGCCGCCATCGCGCCGGCTGCCGAAGCCGCGACTCCGACCGTACCGGAAGCTGCGCCCGCCGCCGCCGCTCCGGCCGTCACGCCGACCGGCAACCCCGAAGCCGGCCGCCAGCTGGCCTACACCTGCCAGGGCTGCCACGGCCTGACCGGCTACAAGAACGCCTATCCGAGCTTCAAGGTGCCGCTGATCGGCGGCCAGTCGGCCGAGTACCTGTCCCAGGCCCTGCACGAATACCGCGACGGCAACCGCAAGCACCCGACCATGCAGGCCCAGGCCCAGAGTTTCTCGGACCAGGACATCGCCGATCTCGCCACCTTCCTGTCCACCCTCAAGTAAGCAGCCGCCACCCATGACGACAGCCGTGACCGTTCAGCGTCTCGCCATCGCCCTTTTCGCCGCCCTCGCCCTGGCGGCCTGCTCCGGGCAGGACAGCTCCCACGCCGACGCCGAGGGCGTCCAGAAGAGTTCTTCGGCCGGCCTGCCGGACGGCCGCATCGCGGTCGGCGAGCAACTGGCCAACGCCAAGGGCAAGGCCACCGGCCAGAGCTGCATCGACTGCCACGGCGCGGACGGCAATGCGCCGATCGACGCCAGCTATCCGAAGCTCGGCGGCCAGTACGCCGACTACCTGGCCCACGCGCTGCAGCAGTACCGCAAGGGCGAGCGCCAGCACGCGCTGATGACGCCGCAGGCGGCCAACCTGGGCGACCAGGACATCGCCGACCTGGCGGCGTTCTTCGCCTCGCGCCCGACCCAGCTGCGCGACCTGCACGGCATGCAGTAAAGCATCCCGGCCGGTGCGTTCCAGGCGAAGGCCCGCGAAAGCGGGCCTTCCGTTTTTCCAGGACAGGCGACCCGGGACAGGCAACCCGAGGCTGCTGGCACAATGCCTGCCATGGCCAAGCCCGCCCCGGCATCGACCAAGCCCCGCCGCGAGCGCGGCAATCCCAGCCTGCGCGAGCGCTTCGACGCGATGCGCAACCTGCCGCCGTTCCTGCGCCAGATCTGGCAGACCAGCCCTGCGCTGACCCTGGCCAGCCTCGGGCTGCGCCTGGTGCGCGCGCTGATGCCGGTGGTCATCCTCTACATCGGCAAGCTGATCATCGACGAGGCCATCCGCCTGGTCGGCCTGGGCCTGCAGTTCGACAGCCTCGGCCAGGCCCTGCGCGGCGGCCAGCTCGACCACCTGGCATGGCTGCTGGGGCTGGAACTGGCGCTGGCGGTGGGATCGGACCTGCTCGGGCGGCTGGTGAACTACGCCGACGGCCTGCTCTCGGAGCTGTTCACCAACGCCAGCAGCGTGCGCCTGATGGAGCACGCCGCCACACTGGACCTGGAAGATTTCGAGGATCCAGACCTGCAGGACAAGCTCGACCGCGCGCGGCGCCTGACCATGAGCCGGATGAGCCTGATGGGCCAGCTGTTCGGCCAGGTCCAGGACGCGGTCACCGTGGTCGCCTTCGCCGTCGGCCTGCTGGTCTATGCGCCGTGGCTGATCCTGCTGCTGGCGGTGGCGCTGGTCCCGGCGTTCATCGGCGAGGCGCACTTCAACGCGCTGGGCTATTCGCTCAACTACCAGTGGACGCCCGAACGCCGCCAGCTCGAGTACCTGCGCCAGACCGGCGCCAGCGTGGAAACGGCCAAGGAGGTGAAGATCTTCAACCTCCACCGCTTCCTGGTGGAACGCTACAAGGTGCTGGCCGAGAAGTTCTACGCCGCCAACCGCGCCCTCGCCCGCCGCCGCGCGATGTGGGGCACGCTGCTGGCCGCGCTGGGCACGCTGGGCTACTACGTGGCCTACGCCTACATCGCCTGGCGCACGGTGAAGGGCGATTTCAGCATCGGCGACCTGACCTTCCTCGCCGGCAGCTTCCGTCGCCTGCGCCAGTTGCTGGAGGGGCTGCTGATCGGCTTCTCGCAGGTCGCCGGGCAGGCGCTGTACCTGGACGACCTGTATTCGTTCTTCGAGATCGAGCCGGAGATCCATTCCAGAGCCGATGCGCTGCCGGTGCCGCGACCGATCGCGCGCGGCTTCGTGTTCGAGAACGTCGGCTTCCGCTATCCCGGCGCGGAGAACTGGGCGCTGCGCGGGCTGGAGTTCGAGCTGCGCGCCGGCGAAGTGCTGGCCCTGGTCGGCGAGAACGGCGCCGGCAAGACCACCCTGGTGAAGCTGCTGGCGCGGCTGTACGACCCGGACGAAGGCCGGATCCTGCTCGACGGACGCGACCTGCGCGACTACGACCTGGACGACCTGCGTGCCAGCATCGGGGTGATTTTCCAGGATTTCGTCCGCTACCACCTCACCGCCGGCGAGAACATCGGCGTGGGCCGGATCGAGGCGATGGACGACATCGCGCGGATCCGCGAGGCCGCCCGCCGCGGCATGGCCGACGAGGTGATCGAACCGTTGCCGCAGGGCTACGAGCAGCTCGTCGGCCGCCGCTTCAAGACCGGCGTGGACCTGTCCGGCGGGCAGTGGCAGAAGATCGCGATCGCCCGCGCCTGGATGCGCGACGCGCAGGTGATGATCCTCGACGAACCGACCGCGGCGCTGGACGCGCGCAGCGAGTTCGAGGTGTTCCAGCGCTTCAAGGAACTCTCGCACGAGCGCACCGCGGTGCTGATCTCGCACCGCTTCTCCAGCGTGCGCATGGCCGACCGGATCCTGGTGCTGGCCGGCGGCAAGGTCGAGGCCAGCGGCACCCATGCGCAGCTGATGGCGCAAGGCGGCCGCTACGCGGAGTTGTTCGAACTGCAGGCCGCCGGCTATCGTTGACCGTCCCCCTCGCCACGGATGCCCGCCATGCGCCTGCCCGTCATTGTCGCGCCCGCCATCGCCATCGCGCTCGCATTCGCCGGCTGCAGGCCGGCGCAGGAAACGGCCGCGGCCACTCCGGCGGCACCCGCCGCCGAGCCGGCGCGCGCGGTGGCCAGCGAACAGGGCGAAGCGAAGCTGACGGTGCTGGCACGCGGCCTCTCGCATCCGTGGGCGGTGGCGCCGCTGCCCGAGGGCGGCTTCCTGGTCACCGAGCGCGGCGGCAACCTGCGCCGGATCGGCGCCGACGGCAGCGTATCCGCGCCGCTGGCCGGCGTGCCGGCGGTGGCCGCGCGCGGCCAGGGCGGCCTTCTCGACGTGGCGCTGGCACCGGACTTCGCGCAAAGCCGGCGCATCTATCTCAGCTACGCCGAAGCGGATGGCAGCGGCCTGTCGGGCACCACCGCCGCGTACGCCACGCTCGGCGACGCGGGGCTGGGCGAGGTGACCGTGTTCTACCGGCAGGAACCCAAGCTCAACGCCGAGAACCACTTCGGCTCTCGCTTCGCCTTCGACGGCCAGGGCCACGTCTTCATCAGCCAGGGCGAACGCACCGAACGCCCGCTGGCGCATCAGCTAGACAAGCTGCAGGGCAAGCTGGTGCGCCTGGACCTGGACGGCTCGGTGCCCGCCGACAATCCCTTCGTCGGCCAGGCCGGCGCGCGTCCGGAAATCTGGAGTTACGGCCACCGCAATTCGCAGGGCCTGGCCTTCGACCCGCGTACCGGTAAGCTGGGGGAAAGCGAGCACGGCCCGCGCGGCGGCGACGAGGTCAACCTGCCGCAACCGGGCCGGAACTACGGCTGGCCGCTGGTGACCCACGGCATCAACTACTCCGGCCAGCCGATCCCCGAGGCGGTGGGCAAGGAGAAGGAAGGGATGGAACCGGCGCACTTCGTATTCGAGGTCTCGCCGGGGCTGTCGGGCATGGCCTTCTACACCGGGCAGCCGGGCAAGCCCTGGAACGACAGCCTGTTCCTCGGCTCGCTGGCCCAGCGCAACCTGATCCGGCTGCAGCTGGACGGCGACCGCGTGGTCGCCGAGGAGCGGCTGCTGCAGGACCTGGGCGAGCGCATCCGCGACGTGCGCGTGGCCGCCGACGGCAACCTGTACCTGGTCACCGACGAGGCCGACGGCAAGCTGCTGAAGCTGGAGCCGCCGCAGGGCTGAGCGGTCCGGGGGCTGAACAGTCCCGGGGCGACGGCCACCCGCCCCTCTCCAGCGCCACCCCCGGCCCGCGGGCCATGATCCTGCGCAAGGCCGGGCCTGGCCGGTCGGCTACAATACGCGGCGAATATCCCCCTCAAGCCCCCGACCGATGTCATCCGCCTACGGCACCGAGACGGTGCTCGATGTCCGTCACTGGACGGACGCGTACTTCAGCTTCACCACCACCCGCGACGACGGTTTCCGCTTCGAGAACGGCCAGTTCGTGATGATCGGCCTGCCGACCGAAGCCGGGAAGCCGGTCATGCGCGCGTACTCCATCGCCAGCGCCAACTGGGAGGAGCAGCTGGAGTTCTTCTCGATCAAGGTCCAGGACGGGCCGCTGACCTCGCGCCTGCAGCACATCCGGCCCGGCGACAGCATCCTGATCGGGCGCAAGCCGACCGGCACCCTGCTGATCAGTGACCTGCACCCGGGCCGCAACCTGTACCTGCTGGGCACCGGCACCGGACTGGCGCCGTGGCTGTCGGTGGTCAAGGATCCGGAGACCTACGAGCGCTTCGAACGCGTGGTCGTCTGCCACGGGGTGCGCAACATCGCCGACCTGGCCTACCGCGACTACTTCATGAAGGAACTGCCGCAGCACGAGTTCCTCGGCGAAACCATCCGCGACAAGCTGCTCTACTACCCCGCGGTGACCCGCGAGGAATTCCCGCACCGCGGCCGCCTCACCGAACTGATGGCCAGCGGCGAAATGATGCGCAGCCTGGGCCTGGAACCGCTGGACGCGGAGCACGACCGCGCCATGATCTGCGGCAGCCCGCAGATGCTGGCCGACTTCCGCGCCCTGCTCGACGGCCGCGGCTTCAGTGCCTCGCCGCGGATCGGCAGCGCCGGCCAGTACGTGTTCGAGCGCGCCTTCGTCGAGAAGTGAACGCTCAGCGCGGCGCCGGCGCCGCCAGCGCCCGCTCGATGTCGCCGGCCAGCGAGGCCGGCCGTTCGCGCGGGGCGTAGCGGGCCAGCACCCGGCCATCGCGGCCGAGCAGGAACTTGGTGAAGTTCCACTTGATCGCACCGGTACCGAGCAGGCCTCGCTTCTCCTGCCGCAGCCACTGCCAGAGCGGATGCGCGCCAGGCCCGTTGACCTCGACCTTGGCGAACATCGGGAAGGTCACCCCGTAGTTGAGCGCGCAGAAGCCGCGGATCGCGGCTTCGTCGTCCGGCTCCTGGTGGCCGAACTGGTCGCAGGGAAAGCCGAGCACGGCAAAGCCGCGGTCGCGGTGATCGCGCCAGAGCTGCTCCAGCCCGGCGTACTGCGGGGTGAAGCCGCAGCGCGAGGCCACGTTCACCACCAGCAGCACCTGGCCGGCGAACTCGCCCAGCGAGCGCGGGTGGCCGTCGATGTCGGTGGCGCTGAAATCCTGGAGACCTGCCATGGGCACTCGCCTGTCCGGGGACGCCAGCATAACCGTGCTGCACCCCGCGTGGCGTCGCAACGGCGATGAGACCCTTGTGCGACAAGGCCCCCGCTCCCTGTGCCATTTGTCACGGGCATTGCCGGCCGGCGGTGGAGTAGATTTGGAGGATTCACCCCGCAGGATCGATTACCACATGAAGAAGACCGGCCTCTACCTGGCGCTTGCCGCCGCCCTTGGACTTGGCATGACCGCCTGCAACCGCACCGAAAGCCCCGCCGCCGGCAGCGCCGCCGAGCAGCCGGCCGCGCCGTCCGCCCAGGACAACCCGTTCTTCGCCGAAAGCGACCTGCCGCTGCACTACCCGCACTTCGACCGGATCCGCGACGAGCACTTCGCCCCGGCGTTCGAAGCGGGCATGGCCGAGCAGATCAAGGAAGTGGAGGCGATCGCCGGCAACCCGGAGGCGCCGACCTTCGAGAACACCATCATCGCCCTGGAGAACAGCGGCCAGCTGCTCGACCGCGCGACCACCGTGTTCTTCAGCCTGGTGGGCACCGACACCAACGACGCGCGCAAGAAGCTGCAGGCCGACTTCTCGCCGCGCTTCGCCGCGCACCGCGACGCGATCGCGCTGAACCCGGCGCTGTTCGCGCGCATCCAGGCGCTGTACGACAAGCGCGACACGCTGGGCCTGGACGCCGAGGGCGTGCGCCTGGTCGAGCGCTACCAGGACGACTTCATCCGCGCCGGCGCCAAGCTGTCCGAGGCTGACAAGGCCACGCTGAAGGACATGAACGCCAGGCTCGCCACCCTGGGCACCCAGTTCAACCAGAACGTGCTCAACGAGGTCAACGCCTCGGCGGTGACCTTCGACAGCGCCGACGCGCTGGCCGGCTCGAACGAGACCCAGCTCGCCGCCGCCGCCGAGGAGGCGAAGAAGCGTGGCCAGGAAGGCAAGTACGTGGTCACCCTGCTCAACACCACCGGCCAGCCGCCGCTGACCTACCTCACCAGCCGCGATGCGCGCCAGAAGATCTTCGAGGCCTCCGCCGGCCGCGGCAGCCGCGGCAACGAGTACGACAACACCGCCATCGTTTCGGAGGTGATGAAGCTGCGCGCCGACCGGGCGAAGATGCTGGGCTTCCCCAACCACGCCGCCTATTCGCTGGCCGACGCCACCGCCAAGACCCCCGAGGCGGTGAACGCGATGCTGGGCCAGCTGGCGCCGGCCGCGGTCGCCAACGCCAAGCGCGAAGCCGCCGACCTTCAGGCGATGATCGACAAGGAACAGGCCGCCAAGGGCGAGCCCAGCTTCAAGCTGGAGCCGTGGGACTGGGCCTACTACGCCGAGAAGGTGCGCCAGGAGCGCTACAACTTCGACGAGTCGCAGCTCAAGCCGTACTTCGAGATGAAGAACGTGCTGGAGAACGGCGTGTTCTTCGCCGCCAACCAGCTGTACGGGCTGACCTTCAAGGAACGCACCGACCTGCCCAAGTACCGCGACGACATCTGGACCTACGACGTCTTCGACGCCGACGGCAGCCCGCTGGCGATCTTCATCTTCGATCCGTTCGCGCGCGAGTCCAAGCGCGGTGGTGCGTGGATGAACGCCTACGTCTCGCAGTCGAAGCTGCACGACACCCAGCCGGTGGTCGCCAACCACCTCAACATCACCAAGCCGACCGACGGCCAGCCGGTGCTGCTGACCTGGGACGAGGTCACCACCACCTTCCACGAGTTCGGCCACGCCCTGCACGGCATGTTCTCGGACGTGACCTATCCGTACTTCAGCGGCACCAGCGTGCCCCGCGACTTCGTCGAGTTCCCGTCGCAAGTCAACGAGATGTGGGCCGACTGGCCGTCGATCCTGGCCAACTACGCCAAGCACCACCAGACCGGCGAGGCGATGCCGCAAGCGCTGCTGGACAAGGTCCTGGCAGCGAGCAAGTTCAACCAGGGCTTCGCCACCACCGAATACCTGGGCGCGGCCATGCTCGACCAGCGCTGGCACCAGATCGGTTCGGACGAGGTGCCCGAAGCGGCCGGCGTGATGCAGTTCGAGCACGACGCGCTGGTTGCCGACGGCATCCAGTTCACCCCGGTGCCGCCGCGCTACCGCACGCCGTACTTCAGCCACATCATGGGCGGCTACGCGGCCGGCTACTACGCCTACATCTGGTCGGAGGTGCTGGACGCCAACACCCAGCAGTGGATCCGCGACAACGGCGGGCTCAAGCGCGAGAACGGCGACCGCTTCCGCGCGACCCTGCTGTCGCGCGGCGGCAGCAAGGACGCGCTGCAGCTGTTCCGCGACTTCACCGGCGCCGATCCGAAGATCGAGCCGCTGCTGGCCAAGCGCGGGCTGGACGCCGCGCCGCCGCGCTGATCCTGCCACCCTCGCCGCAACGCACTGCGCCACCTCCGGGTGGCGCAGTCGTTTCCGGGGTCCGGCGCAATCCGGTCAGCGCGGGGCGACGTAGCCGCCGGGCACCCCGCGCGGCGAAAGCACCAGTTGCCACAGCTGCGAGCGGCGGCTGCGGAAGCTGGCCATCGACCCGGCCAGGTAGAACCGCCACATGCGCCGGAAGCGCTCGTCGTAGCGCGGGTCCAGCCGCTCCCAGGCCGCCTCCACGTTGTCGTGCCAGGCCTGCAGGGTGCGGTCGTAGTCGGCGCCGAAGCCGTGCCAGTCCTCGAGCACGAACAGGCCCTCGCTGGCCCGGGTGACCTGCGCGGCCGACGGCAGCATCGAGTTGGGGAAGATGTAGCGCGCGATCCACGGATCGGTGCGGCGCACCGAAACATTGCTGCCGATGGTGTGCAGCAGGAACAGCCCGTCACCGGCCAGGCAGCGCCGCACGACCTCGAAATAGGCGCGGTAGTTGCGCACGCCCACGTGCTCGAACATGCCGATCGAGAGCACCGCGTCGAAGCGCTCGTCCAGGTCGCGGTAGTCCTGCAGGCGGATCTCCACCGGCAGCCCGGCGCACAGCTCGCGGGCAAACGCGGCCTGCTCCTCCGAGATGGTCACACCGACTCCGGAGACGCCGTAGCGTTCGGCGGCGAACTTCAGCGCCTCGCCCCAGCCGCAGCCGATGTCCAGCACGCGCATGCCCGGGCGCAGTTGCAGCTTGCGGCACACCAGGTCGAGCTTGGCCTCCTGCGCCGCATCCAGGCCCGTGGCCTGGCGCCAGTAGCCGCAGCTGTAGACCAGGCGTCGCCCCAGCATCGCCGCGTAGAGATCGTTGCCCAGGTCGTAGTGGCGCCGGCCCACTTCCCCGCTGCGCGCGCGCGACTGGCGGTTGGACAGCCACGCCAGCAGCGCGTCGCCGGCTTCGGCCAGGCCATGCACGCGCCGGTCCAGGCGCGCCTGCAGCAGGTGCAGCAGGAAGCCGTCGAGCGAGCGCACGTCCCACCAGCCGTCCATGTACGACTCGCCCAGGCCCAGCGAGCCCTGCGCGAGTACGCGCGCGTAGAAGCGCCCGTCGTGGACCTGCGGGTCCCATTCGCGGCCGCCGCCGGCCTGCACGCCGGCCTGCGCCAGCAACGCCTCGATCCTGCGGCGCGGACGGGGGACGGCGGCCATGCCACTGCCCCGCGCCTACCCGCCGAACAGCCCGTCGACGTCGTCGGCCAGATACGGCCGCAGCACCGCCGCCGGCACGTCCACGGTCTGCACGCCATCGGCATACGGCCCGACCTGGTATGGCGGGAACACGAACCGCAGCCCGCCGATGCGGCCATCGGCCGCCGGCAGCGGTTCGAACTCGGTGAAGTTCGCCGGGTCCGCGCCGGTGCCTTCGGCGATCATCTTCAGCGCGCCGGCGAGCAGCCGTTCGCGATCGCCCGGTTCCAGGTCCCCGTCGGCCGCGCGGGTGTGCGCGGCGGCGCCCAGCTGCTCCTGGACGTAGCCGGACACCGCCTTCCAGCCGGCCGGGTCGGCGAACAGGTCCTGTGCGGTGAGCATGCGCTGCTGCCCGGGCAGCCAGACGAAGCGGGCCACCAGCGGCTGGCCATGGGCGCCGCCGGTATACAGGCTGCCATCGGCGGCCACCGCGACCACCCCAGCGTTGCGTACCAGTTCGCGGAAACCCAGCGACAGTTCGTACGGTGCGGTCGGCGCGGCATCCAGTCCCGCCACCGCCTGCATCAGTTCGCCACGGGCGGCCTCGGCGTACTCGTGCAGGGCCCGCGCCAGGCCCGGATCGGCTGCCACACCCGGCGGATAGCTGATGCCGACCACGTAGCGCGGGTCATGTTCGATCACATCGGCCAGCGCAGGGACGGCATCGGGCTCGGCGGCCGGCGCGTCCGCGACGACCGGTGCCTGCGGGGGCTCCGGGGCGGCGGGGTGGTCCGGCGCGGCCTCGCGCTGGCAGGCTGCCAGCAACACCGCGGCCATGCCGGCGGCAAGCAGCGGGATCGGGTTGAAACGTGTCGTTCCGGGATTCCGGGGCATCCTGCACCTCCCTTGCGCGTGGTCCGCGGCCTGCGTCCATCCGGCAGGGTCGCACGCGGGCAGTCTAGTCAATCCACCAGCAGATCGGCGTAGTCCGGATGCCGTGCGGCCCAGACCTCGGCGTACGAGCACGCCGGCAGCACCCGCCAGCCCTGCCCCCGGGCATGCTCGAACGCGTGCCGCACCAGGTGGCCGGCCAGCCCGCGTCCACCAATCTCCGCGGGCACGCCAGTATGGTCGATGACCATGACCCCGTCCTGGAGGTGGTATTCGAGTTCGGCCTCGTGCCCGTCCAGCTGCAGGAAGAAACGAGGATGGGCGGGATCGTGGGCGATGGCTGGCAGGTCGGTCATGGCAGGTACCCGGGGCGCGGCGGCAAAAGAGGACGCTCTGCGTCACATTCTGGCTGGAAATCCGGCGGCTGGCCCGCTTCGGCGTAGCTGAACAGGAGTCTGGACCAGTCTGCAGGAGTTGGCACGGGTTCTGCGTCGGTTCAGGCAGGTCCCAATGCCAATGATCCCAGGAGCCCCAGGATGGACGCACTCGACAGCAGCAGCACGACCGACTTCGCCAACGACGCCTCCCTGCTCGAAGGCCTCTACCAGCTCGTGGTCAGCGGCCACACCGAGGGCTGGGAATTCGAACACCTGAACGCGGAAGTGTACGAGCGCCTGAAGCACGCCTACGCGGTCCTCAACTGACATTGCGAAGGGGGAAGGACGGAGCGCGTCGCACGCGATCCGTCCGGGCAGCCCCGCCGGCGGCGGGGCTGCTTTTTTTTTGCTTCTTCTCCCGGCCAGTTCGCACGCCGGGCTTGCACGCCACGAACGCGGGCGCTCAACCGAAGCGCGGGTTCAGCAGCTCGTGCAGGAACACGTTCAGCAGCCGCGGCTCCATCGCCAGCATGAACATCACCCCGAACGCGGCACCGGCCAGGTGCGCGCTGTGGTTGATCCGGTCCCCACCCCTGCGGTCCATCCAGATGCTGTAGCCGACGTAGAACACCGCGTACAGGATCGCCGGCGCCGGGATGAAGAACACGAAGATCAGCGACCACGGCTGGATCAGGATGAAGGCGAACAGCACCGCCGACACCGCGCCCGAGGCGCCGAGGCTGAAGTAGTTCGGGTTCTTCTGGTTCCTCAGGTAGCTGGGCAGGATCGAGACCACCAGCGCGGCCAGGTAGAACAGCGGGTAGGTCAGCGCGCTGCCGGTGAGCTGCGCCATCACCTGTTCGATCAGCCGGCCGAAGAAGAACAGGGTGACCATGTTGAACAGCAGGTGCGCCAGGTCGGCGTGCAGGAAGCCGTAGCTCACCAGTCGCCAGTACTCGTGCCTGCGGGCGATCGCCGGCGGCCACAGGATCAGCCGGTCGGCCAGGCGACGGTCCTTGAACGCCAGCCACGACAGCAGGGCGGTGACCGCGATCAAGGCCAGGGTGACGGGTGCTTGCATGCGGTCCTCAGGCGACGCGGTAGTTGTCCTGCATCGGGTAGCGGCGCGCGTAGGCGGCGAACGCCAGCGCGGCCACGAACGCGAAGCCGGCGAAGAAGAACATCAGGAACGCGTTTTCGCTCAGCCCGGTGCCGGCGATCCGGCCCAGCACCGCCTCGTTGCGCACGCCGAAGTTGGTCAGCAGCACCCACAGGCTGCCGAAGGTGCTGGTGAGGTACCAGAACGCCATGATCACGCCCTTCATCGCGTGCGGCGCCTGGCTGTAGGCGAACTCCAGCGCGGTCGCCGAGACCAGCACCTCGCCGAAGGTCAGCAGCAGGTACGGCAGCGCCTGCCAGCTCAGCGAGACCTCGGCGCCACCGTCCAGCCACAGCTGCAGCATGCCGGCCACGATCCAGGACACGCCTGAGATGGCGATGCCCCAGCCCATCCGCCGCAGCGCGGTCGGTTCCCAGCCGAGCCGGCGCAACGCCGGGTACAGCAGCAGGTTGTTGAACGGGATCAGCAGCATCACCAGCAGCGGGTTCAGCGCCTGCATCTGCGCGGCGTCCTTCACCAGCCAGCTCGGCCACCAGGCCGAGGCGTGCGGGATCACCATCTCCCGGCCCTGGATGATCCAGGTCGAGGCCTTCTGGTCGAACAGCGACCAGAACGGGGTCACCAGCGCGAACACGATCAGGATCCGCAGCACCGCGCGCACGCCGTCCACCGCCGCGTCCGGGTGCGCGCCGCGGGCGCGCTCCAGCTGCATCGACGCGCCCCAGCCCACCGACGCGATCACCACGCCCAGTGCCAGGCAGGCGGAGATCACGAAGCCGAAGTCCGGCCACCACGGCGCCAGCCCGCCCAGCGACAGCGCCCACAGCAGCAGCAGCGCGGCGGCCACGACCAGACCGGCCACGGCCACGGCGCGGCCCGGGCGGCCCTCGCCCGGCGCATGCGCGCGCAGCGCCGTCTTCACCACTTCGAGGAAGGCGTGCGGGTCGTTGCGCGAAGGCGGCACGTTGACGTAGTGGCGGCGCCCCAGCCAGAACACGAAGGTGGCGATGAACATCAGCACGCCGGGGATGCCGAAGGCCACCGCCGGGCCCCAGTGGCGCAGGAACAGCGGCGCCAGCAGCGAGGCGAAGAACGAGCCGAAGTTGATGATCCAGTAGAACGCGTCGAAGACCAGCTTGGCCTTGGACTTGTTGCTCTGGTCGAACTGGTCGCCGCAGAACGACACCACCAGCGGCTTGATCCCGCCCGAACCCAGCGCGATCAGGAACAGGCCGGTGTAGAAGCCGGTGGCGTTGTCCTCGAACATCGCCAGGCAGGCATGGCCGGCGCAGTAGACAAGCGAGAACCAGAGGATGGTGTGGTACTTGCCGAAGAACCGGTCCGACAGCCAGCCGCCGAGCAGCGGGAAGAAGTACACGCCGATCACGAACATATGGAATATGTCCTTGGCGGCGCCATCGCGCTGCGGCCCCTCGGGCAGGTAGGCCAGCAGGACCGAGCTGATCAGGAACGGAACCAGGATGTTCCGCATGCCGTAGAAGCTGAAGCGCTCGCAGGCCTCGTTGCCGATGATGTAGGAGATCTGGCGGGGCATGCGCCCGCTGTCAGCAGTGGTCGTGCTCATCCGGGAGGTGGCTGCAAAAGAAGCCGAGGGTACCCGATCCGGTGGGGCCACCGGAACCGCCACCGGCCATGTCCGCCGGCGATGCTGCGATCGCGCCGCGGCTTGCGCCGCGCGCCTCGCCGGGCATCATGTGCGCATCGTCACTTCCAGCCCGCCACCGATGTCCTGTCGCGCCGCCCTGCTTGCCCTGTCGCTCGCCAGCCTGCCGGCTACCGCCGCGGCCGCCGTCCCGCAATCAGCGACGGCCTCTGCCGCCAGCGCCGACGCCCTGGCCACCGTGTCCGAGCGCTCCGGCTTCCAGCGCACCGGCCGCTACGAAGAAGTCGGCCGCCTGGCCGCCGCGTTCCAGGCCCGCCATCCGGACCGGGTCCGTGCACTGGAATTCGGCACCACGCCCGAGGGCCGGCCGATGCAGCTGCTGGTGGTCACCGCCACCGGCGTCTTCGACCCGGCCGAGGCCCGGCGCCGCGGCCTGCCGGTGGTGCTGATGCAGGGCGGCATCCATGCCGGCGAGATCGACGGCAAGGACGCCGGCTTCCTCGCCCTGCGCCAGGTGCTCGCCGGACAGGCCGCGCCCGGGGCGCTGGACAAGGTGGTGTGGCTGTTCGTGCCGGTGTTCAACGTCGATGGCCACGAGCGCTTCGGCGCCTGGAACCGGCCCAACCAGCGCGGCCCGGAACAGATGGGCTGGCGCACCACCGCGCAGAACTTCAACCTCAACCGCGACTACGTGAAGGCCGATGCGCCGGAGATGCGCGCGATGCTGCGCCTGGTGCAGGCCTGGGATCCGCTGGCGACGGTCGACCTGCACGCGACCGACGGCGCCCAGTTCGAGCACGACATCTCGATCCAGGTCGAGCCGCTGCACGCCGGCGACGCGCGGCTGCGCGAGATCGGCCGCGCCTGGCGCAACGCGGTGATCGCCGACCTGGCCCGGCAGGGCTCGAAGCCGCTGCCGTTCTACCCGTCCTTCGTGGAGAACGACAACCCTGCCTCCGGCTTCGAGGACGGCGTGCCGCCGCCGCGCTTCTCGCACGGCTATTTCCTGCTGCGCAACCGCCTGGGCATGCTGGTGGAAACGCATTCGTGGAAGCCGTACCCGGAACGGGTGCGGATCACCCGCAATACGATCGTCTCGGTGCTCGAGCAGATGGCCGCGCATGGCGCGCAGTGGCGGCGCGAGGCCGACGCGGCGGACGCGCGCGCGGCGAAGCTGGGCGGGCAGTCCGAGCCGCTGGCCTGGAAGGCGGGCGCGAAGGCGCGCGACGTCGATTTCCTCGGCTACGCCTACACCCGAACGCCGTCGGACGTGTCCGGCGCGCTGATGACCCGCTACGACGAGACCACCCCGCAGGTCTGGCGCGTGCCGCTGCGCGACGACGTGCAGCCGGCGTTGCATGCCGTCGCCCCGCGCGCGGGCTACCTGGTGCCGCCGGCCTGGGCCGCGTTCGTGCAGCCGGCACTGGAAGCGCACGGCGTCGCTTTCCGCCGCGTGGACGCGGCCTGGCCCGGCGCGCCGGTGCAGGCGTTCCGCACCACGGCACCGCAGTTCGCCGGCAACTCCATGGAAGGCAGGCAGCGGCTGTCGCTGGAAGGCGCGTGGAAGCCGGAACCGCGCGACGTGGGCGCCGGCGCACTGTACGTGCCGATCGCGCAGCCGCTGTCGCGCCTGGTCCTCGCCCTGCTCGAACCGCAGGCGCCGGATTCGGTCGCCGCCTGGGGCGCGCTCAACGTCGCGTTCGAGCGCAAGGAATACATGGAGGACTACGTCGCCGAGGACGTCGCCCGCGCGATGCTCGCCGACGACCCGGCGCTGGGCGACGAATTCCGGCGCCGGCTCGCCGACGACCCGGCCTTCGCCGCCGATCCCGGCGCACGCCTGGACTTCTTCTACCGCCGCCATCCGGCGTGGGACGAACGCTACGGCCTGTACCCGGTCCTGCGCCTGGACCAGCCCCCGCCCGATCGCTGACCCGGAGCGCCCGCCATGCCCCGCCTGCCCCGTCTCGCCCGCCTGCTGTCCTGCATCGGCCTGCTGGCGGGCGCAACGGCTGTCGCCGCGCCGGCCGGCATCGAGGCGCGGGCGCAGCCGGCGGAGTTCAGCGTGGTCACCTTCAACCTCTACCACGACTCCGCCGACTGGCCGCGGCGGCGCGTGCAGGTGCTGGCCACCTTCCGCCGCCTGGCGCCCGATGCGATCGTGCTGCAGGAAGTGCTGCAGCACGAATCGCTGCCCAACCAGGCCGCATGGCTGGCGCGCGAGCTCGGCTACGAATACCGGTTCGTGACCACCGACCCGCCCAGCCACAAGCGCCGCTACGGCATCGCGCTGCTGACCCGCCATCCGCTGGTCGAGGAAGGCGAAACCCTGCTGCACCCGCTGGAAGACCACCGCACCGCCGGCTTCGCCCGCCTGCTGGTCGATGGCCAACCGTTGAACCTGTACTACACCCACCTGTACTGGAAGCCCGACGGCGCGGCCATCCGCGCCCGCCAGGTCGCCGACCTGCTGGCCTACGTGGAGGCCACCTCCGGCGAAGCGCCCTCGCTGCTGGCCGGCGACTTCAACGCCGAGGCCGACGCACCGGAACTGGCCGCGCTGCTGCCAGGCTGGGAAGACGCCTGGCTGCGCCTGGATCCGCGCGCCGACACTGCCGCCTCCAGCACGCTCAACCCCGCCTATTTCAGTACGCCGGCACGCGTGGACCACGTATTCCTGCCGCGCGGCCGGATGCGGCCACTGGAAGCACGGCTGCTGTTCGCCGAACCGGATGCGGACGGCCTCTGGGCCTCCGACCACCGCGCCGTGTACGTGCGCCTGCGGCTGCCACCCGTCGCCGATACGGCGACTGAAGCTGCCGCCGCTACCGAAGCGGAAACGGAGGCGGATGACACCACCGAGCCTGCCGCAGATCCCGAAGTGAACAAGCCCTTTTAATGTTTCAGGAACACCGCCTTCGCATCCCCCATGCGCATGCCCGACTAGCCTGCCCGCTCCCCACCACTGCACAGACAGGAAAAACCGCATGAAGCCCACGACCGGCACCCGCGTCGCCCACCCTGCCCGCAACGCGGGCCTGCTCCTGTGCACCTCGCTGCTGGTCGCCCTGGCCGCCTGCCGCCCCGCGGACGACGACACACCCGCACCTGCGGCCACGGAAGCCACCGTGCCCGCCGCGCAACCGGCACCCACCCCTCCGGGCGACGCGATGCCCCCCGGCGCCACTGTGCTCCAGAGCCAGTGGCAGTGCGGCGACGAACGCATCTCCGCACGCTTCGACAGGCCACCCGGACCGCCACCGTGGTCCACACCGGCGGCGAACTGGTGCTGCAGCAGGCCGCAGCCGCCTCCGGCGCGCGCTACGCCGACAGCAACGGCAACGAATTCTGGACCAAGGGCCCAGGTGGAACGCTGACCCTCTCAGGCACGCCCGCGCGCGAATGCACCGAGGTCGTGAACCCCGCTACAGCACCGGCGGGTTGAGTGGCCGGAGAGCAGCGGGGCAAGCCCCGCTCTACAAGAGCGCAACACATGGCCGCGTCCCTGACCGCAGGCCAATAGAAGCCACGACCCGGAAGATCGCGAAAGGACGCCGTACCTTGGGTATATGGCCCAAGTGGCACATGGATGTGCCACGGCCCTTCGTAAAGACAGGATGTCGTCCCGAAGGGTGGGCCATATACCCAAGGTGCGGCGGCCCCCACCGGAGCCGACGCTCTTGAATGCCCCCCCGGAGTCGACGTCCTTCGACGCCCCGAGGAGGCCGCCGGCTGGAATTGCAGGTCAGGCCGCAGTCGCAGCCCTCAGCGCCGCGATCCGCTCCGCCAGCGGCGGATGGCTCAGGAACAGCCTGCGCAGCCCCTGCCCCATGCCACCCGCAATACCGAACGCCTCCACCTGTGCCGGCAGCGTGCTCTGCCCCTGGTTCTGCGACAACCGCTGCAGCGCCGCGATCATCTTCTCCCGCCCGGCCAACCGCGCCCCGCCCGCGTCCGCACGGAACTCCCGGCGGCGCGAGAACCACATCGCGATCATGGTCGCGAACAGCCCGAAGACCATCTCCAGCACCATCACGATCGCGAAATAGGCCAGCCCCGGGCGATCGTTATCACGCCCACCGGAAAGCTGGCTGTCGATGACCCCGCCCAACACCCGCGCCAGCACGATCACGAACGTATTGAGCACGCCCTGCAGCAGCGCCATGGTGATCATGTCGCCGTTGGCCACGTGCGCGACCTCATGGCCCAGCACCGCCTCGGCCTCGTCCGCGTCCATCTGCCGCAACAACCCGGTGGACACCGCCACCAGCGCATTGTTGCGGTTGGCGCCGGTGGCGAAGGCGTTGATCTCCGGCGCGTCGTAGACCGCGACCTCGGGCATGCCGATGCCGGCCGCCTGCGCCTGGCGCTGCACGGTGGCCAGCAACCAGCGTTCGGTCTCGTTGCGCGGTTCGGTGATGACCTGCGCGCGGGTGGCGCGCTTGGCCATCCACTTGGACATCAGCAGCGAGATGATCGAGCCGCCGAAGCCGAACAGCGCGGCCATGACCAGCAGCCCGCCCATCTGTCCCGGGTGGACGCCGAGCAGCGACATGACGATGCCGGCCAGGAACAGCACGGCCAGGTTGGTGGCGAGGAACAGGGCAATGCGGCTGAACACGGGCAGGTCTCCGGGGAGCTTGGGCGCGGGGGCGTGTCTTCGCCAGAAACTGGGGTCGCCATGGCTTGAAATCAAGCGATCCACGCCGCGACCATGCACTGATGACCCGCGTCGCCCATCCGCCCCCCTATCGCGGCCGTTTCGCACCCTCGCCCACCGGCCCCCTGCATGCCGGCTCGCTGCTGGCCGCGTTGGGCAGCTGGCTGCTGGCGCGCGCGGCCGGCGGCGAATGGCTGGTGCGGGTCGAAGACCTGGATCCGCCGCGCGAAGTCCCCGGCGCGGCCGATGCGCAACTGGCGGCGCTCTCCGCGTTCGGCCTGCTCCCTGACCAGCCACCGGTCCGGCAGAGCGCGCGCCACGCCCTGTACCACGCTGCGCTGGAGCGCCTGCGCGCCTCCGGTGCGGCGTTCTCCTGCCCGTGCAGCCGCAGCGAACTGGCCGCACAGCACGGAGTCCATCGCCACTGCGTGGCCGCCACGCCACGACCGCACCCGGCCTGGCGCCTGCGCGTGGCCGACGGCACCACGGTCGCCTTCGACGACGGCCTGCAGGGCCGGTTCGAACAGGACGTGGCGCGCGAGGTCGGCGACTTCGTCCTGCTGCGCGCCGACGGCTGCTGGGCCTACCAGCTGGCGGTGGTGGTGGACGACGCCGAACAGGACATCACCGACGTGGTCCGCGGTAACGACCTGCTCGACTCCACCCCGCGCCAGATCCTGCTGCAACGCACGCTGGGCCTGCCGACGCCACGCTATCTGCACCTGCCACTGGTCCTGGACGAAACCGGGCAGAAGCTGTCCAAGTCCAGCGCCGCGCAGCCGGTGGACCCGGCCGATCCGTTGCCGGCGCTGCGGCGCGCCTGGGCGCAGCTTGGCCAGGATCCGGCCCCGCTGCGCGACGCCGGCACGGTCGATACGCTGTTGCGGCGCGCGCTCGCGCACTTCGACCGCACCCGCCTGCCGGCGCGCTTGCACTTTCAGGAGGCCAGCACTACAACTGGCGTGGATCACTGAATGCGCCCCGGGAGGGCTCCGTCATGAGCAGTCGCGTCGCACTGGTTACGGGTGGCACCGGCGGCATCGGCACCGCCATCTGCAGGAAGCTGGCCGACATGGGCCACAAGGTCGCCACCAACTACCGCAACGAGGAAAAGGCGCGGGCCTGGCAGGCGCAGATGAAGGCGGACGGCTACGACATCGTCCTGGTCAAGGGCGACGTCACCTCGCCGGACGAGGCAGCGGCGATGGTCAAGGAGATCGAGGAGAAACTCGGCCCGGTCGACATCCTGGTCAACAACGCCGGCATCACCCGCGACGGCACCTTCCACAAGATGAAGGCCGACCAGTGGAACGACGTGATCAACACCAACCTCAACTCGGTGTTCAACGTCACCCGCCCGGTGATCGACGGCATGCGCGAGCGCAAGTGGGGCCGGATCATCCAGATCAGCTCGATCAACGGCCTCAAGGGCCAGTACGGCCAGGCCAACTATGCCGCCGCGAAGGCCGGCATGCACGGCTTCACCATTTCCCTGGCGCGCGAGAACGCCAAGCTCGGCATCACCGTGAACACGGTCTCGCCCGGCTACGTGGCCACCGACATGGTGATGGCGGTGCCGGAGGAAGTGCGCGCCAAGATCGCCGCGGACATCCCGACCGGGCGGCTGGGCAAGCCGGAGGAGATCGCCTACGCGGTCGGTTTCCTGGTCGACGAGCAGGCGTCGTGGATCACCGGCTCCAACCTGGACATCAACGGCGGGCACCACATGGGCTGGTGAGGCACCGGGCCGGAACTGCGGGAGTTGCATGCGCTGCTGCAGTGCGCCATGCTCGCTGGCACATGAAGACCGCCCGCGAGCGCACGATGGCAGCCCTACGGATCATCAAGAAGTACCCGAACCGCCGGCTCTACGACACCGAGATTTCCAGCTACATCACCATCGAGGACGTGCGCCAGCTCATCCTCGACGGTGAGTCCTTCGAGGTCCGTGACGCCAAGAGCGGCGAGGACCTCACCCGTTCGGTGCTGCTGCAGATCATCGCCGAGCAGGAGCAGGACGGGGAGCCGATGCTCTCGACCCAGCTGCTGAGCCAGATCATCCGCTTCTACGGCGATTCGCTGCAGGGCTTCATGGGCAACTACCTGGAACGCAGCATGACCGCGTTCCTGGAACAGCAGCAGACCTTCCGCCAGCAGATGGGCAACCTGCTCGGGCAGACGCCGTGGGCGGCGATGAACCAGCTCACCGAACGCAACCTGGAACTGTGGCAGGAGTTCCAGCGCGGCCTGGCCGGAGGCGCCGGCCGCCCGACGGGCAGCACCGCCGGTGCCGGAGCCAAGGCCGAACCGGAACGCGGCAGCGGCACGGGCGGCAAGCCCCGGCGCTGAGCCCTGGCGCAAGCGGATGGACAGAACGGACAGCCGGGGCAAGCCCCGGCTGTTTCGTCATGGCCGCGTTACTGCCGGCAGAATTTCTGCCGGTACTCCATCGCTTTGGGCAGCAGCGACTGCAGGGTCTGGATGCGGGTGCCCGGGTTGGGATGGGTCGAGGAGAACTCCGGCGGAGCCTCGCCGCCCGAAGACTCGCTCATGCGCTGCCACAGGCCGATCGACTCGTTGGGGTCGTAGCAGGCGGCGGCGGCCAGCATCAGGCCGACCTCGTCGGCCTGGGTTTCGTGGGTGCGGGCGTACGGCAGCAGGTAGCCGTAACCCATCGCCGCCATCACCATCTGCTGCTGCTGCGGATCCATGCCGCTGGCCGCGCCGGCCATCTGCCCGATCTGCGCCAGCTTCTGCTGGCTCATGCGCTGGGCACCGTGGCGCAGCAGCGCGTGGGCGATCTCGTGGCCCATCACCACCGCCATCGCGTCCTCGCTCTGCGCCACCGGGATCAGGCCGGTGTAGACGGCCATCTTGCCTCCGGGCAGGCAGAACGCGTTGGCCTGGTCGGACGGGATCACGTTCACGTCCCACTCGAACCCGCGCCAGTGATCCGGCGCGGCCATGCCGTGTTCGGCGGCCAGTTCGGCGGTCACTTCCGGGACCTTCTGGATCAGGCGGCTGGCGATCGCGGTGATCTGCTGCGAGGTCGGGTCGGACTTCGCCAGCGGACGCTCCTGCTGCAGGATCTGCTCGTAGGCCTGCAGGCCCATCGCCCGCTCCTGGTCCGGGCCGATCGAACTGTCGATCAGCACGGTCTCGCCGGTGTACGGGTCGGCGGTGCGGTTGGAGAAGTAGTAGCAGCCGCCATAGGCGAGGAAGCCGAGCAGGATCAGCCAGCGCAGGTTGCCGGCGTTGAAACCGCGGCGCCGCGGCGCCTGCCCGTAGCCCTGCCTGTCGCCCGACTGGCCGAACGGATCCTGTCGCATGCCCCTTCTCCTCGATCAGATGCCGCGCACCAGGCGGAAGCCGACGCGCGCGCTAGTCATATCCGAATCCATCGGCGCACGCCACGCCGAGCGGGTCTGCGCCGGCGAACCGGACCACACTCCGCCGCGCACCACCCGCGAGCGGCAGCCCGGGTTGAACCAGGCCGCGCCATCGGCCGGCGCCCGCCGGTAGCTGGCGTGCCAGCAGTCGGCGACCCATTCGCTGACATTGCCGGACAGGTCGTGAAGGCCCCATGCATTGGCGCTGAAGCGCCCCGCCGGCGCCGGCCCCCAGTAGCCGTCGCCGAAACCGACGAAGGCATTGTTCCAGGTGCGCCCGCTGGGCGAGACGTCGTTGCCGCCGGCGAAGTTGCCCGAGCCTTCCGGCGGCACGCCGGCGTCGCCCCAGGGGAAGCGGCCGTCGTTGCCGGCGCGCAGCGCGTACTCGAACTCGGCCTCGCTGGGCAGGCGGTAGTAGCGGCCGGTCTCAGCCGACAGCCAGGCCGCATAGGCCTCGGCGTCGCGCACGCTCACGTGCAGCACCGGGTCGCCCGGCGCCGCCGGCCGGCCGTCGTAGGCCGAACGCCAGTCCGCGCCGCTGCGGCGGGCGAAGTTGCCGCTTCGCTCGTCGTAGACGATCGAATTGCCGCGGCGGGTCGCCCGCGGACGCGCACCGGCGGCGGCGACGAAGCGACCGAATTCGGCCACGGTCACCTCGGTCAGCGACATGGCGAAACCACGGTCGAAGCGGACGTAATGGGCCGGTTTCTCCGGATCGGCCGCACCCGGCTCCGTATCCAGCGCACCCATGCGGAACGCGCCGTGCGGCACCACCACCATCTGTGGGCCGCGGCTGCCGTTGGCCAGGGCGTCGGTGAATACCTGGCCGGGGCGGAACGCGCCGTAGTGGGTGGCCAGGTCGATGCGCTCGCGCAACTGCGCGGCCACCGCATCGCCGGGCTCGGCGATCTCCAGCATCGCGGCGAGGCGGCCGCGGGCGTCGCGCAGGCCGTCGGGCCGGACCAGGTCGTGCAGGGCGGCGTCGCGCAGCGCGGCGATGCGCGCGGCGCGGGCAGCGGCGATCCGCGCGCGGGCATCGGCGACCGCGCCGGCATCGTCCTCGCGCACCGCCTGGGCGCTGTCGAGCCAGTGCGCGGCGGTGGCGAACTCCAGCGCGGCGGCGGCCTGTTCGGCGCGCCCGATCGCCGCGCTCTCCACCGCCGCCCGGCCCTGCAGCGCGCGCGGATCGTCCGCCCGGATCACCAGTGCGTCGCGGAAATACGCCAGCGCCCCATTGCCCTGCTCGCCCAGGCGGCCGGCGCGCAGGTCCTCTTCGCCGGCGCGGTTGAGCGCGGACAGGCGCCGCGCGCTCTCAACCCTGCGTTGCAATGCGGGCACCGCCGCATCGTCCGGCCGCAGCGCGCGTGCGACCGCAACCAGTTCCTCGGCGCGTGCCAGGCCGGCATCGTCGGTGTCCAGCGCGGCCACGGCCGCGCGCGCCTCGGCCACGACCCGCGCGCCGGCGCGCTGCAGGCCCCGCTGGCTGGCGCGGTCGTCCGGATCGGCCCGGCGCAGCGCAAGGTAAAGCGGGATCGCTGCGTTGCCGTCCTCGAACAGGCGGCCCTCGGCCAGCGCCGCATCCGCGCGCGCGCGCCACTCGGCGAGGTCGGCATCGGCCGGCAGTTCCACCGGCGGCGGACTCCATACCCCGACCACCGCCTCGCGCTCGTCGCCACTGACGGTGACGCTGGGACCCGCCTCGGCCCGATTGCCACCGATCCCGTCCCCACGAGTGCCGGCATCACGTCCCCCGGCAGCAGCCGGTCCCGAACCGGCCGGCACCTCGGGCGCGCGGCCACAAGCCGCCGCCAGCAGCAGCATGGTCCACAGCAAGGCCTGGCCGCTCGCGCGCAATGTCCCTCCTCAGGTCGCCTCCGCCCGTGGCGGTTTGACGCTAGGCTATCGCAGCCCGCACGGGCAGACGAAACAGGACCCCGGAACCCACGTGTCAGCACCCCTCTGGATAGACCAGCCCGCCGAGCTGCTGCGCCGGCTGGAGCATGCCCCGGCGCACGTCGGCCTGGACACCGAATTCATCCGCGAACGCACCTACTGGCCGAAACTGGCCCTGGTGCAGATGGCCGTCGGCGACGAGATCCTGCTGGTCGACCCCCTGCTGCCCGGCATGCCTCAGGCGCTGGCCGCGTGGCTGCAGGCGCCTGCCGTGCTCAAGGTGATGCACAGCCCCAGCGAGGACCTGGTCGCGTTCAAGTGCGCCTGCGGCGTCCTGCCGGGGCCGATGTACGACACCCAGGCCGCCGCCGCCCTCGCCGGCATCGGCGCCGGGATGGGCTACCAGAAGCTGGTCGAACAGGTCACCGGCGTGGTCCTGCCCAAGGGCGAGACCCGCTCGGACTGGCTGCGCCGCCCGCTCAGCGCCGCCCAGCTCGAATACGCGGCCGACGACGTGCGCCACCTGGACGCACTGCACGCGGCCACCGCCGGCCGCCTTCGCGAACTGGGCCGCGAAGCCTGGCTGGCCGAAGACATGGCGCGCGCCCTCGCCAACGCCGCCCGCGACGAAGGCGAACGCTGGCCGCACCTGTCGCTGCGCGCCGCGCAGTTCCTGGACGCCGCCGGCCAGCGCCGCCTGCTGCGGCTGCTGCGCTGGCGCGAGCGCCATGCACGCGAGCACGACCTGCCGCGCAGCTGGGTACTGGACAACGAACTGGCGGCCCTGCTCTCGCGCGACCCGCCGGCCGATTCCACCGCGCTGCAGAAGCGCCTCGACGCCCTGCCCAAGTCGCCGCGCAGGCTGGCCGCGGCGATCTGGCAGGCGCTGTCCACGCCGCTGGCCGACGAAGACGACCTGCCCCTCCCTGCCGGCGAACCGGACCGCAACGCACTCAAGCGCCTGCAGGACGCCGTGGCCCGGCGCAGCGCCGAACTGGCCCTGCCCGACGGCGTGCTGGCCTCGCGCCGCTACCTGGAAGCACTGCTGGAAGGCGGCGACTGGCCGCCCGCACTGCAGGGCTGGCGCCGCGCCGAACTTGAACCGGCGCTGGCGCCCCTGTTGGCACCCGCACCCACGGCAGGCTAGAATCCGCATCCCGCGCCGGGCATTCCCGCCGCACCGTGGGGCCATAGCTCAGCTGGGAGAGCGCGTCGTTCGCAATGACGAGGTCGGGAGTTCGATCCTCCCTGGCTCCACCACTTCCAGAAAGCCGCCTCCGGGCGGCTTTTTCCTTTGGCGCTCCCCCGACAGCGGGCCGAAAGGAGTCGGGGACACATGGCTCCGGCACTCGACTACGATTGCGCTGGTACCGGGATCCGCAGCCGCATGAAATCTTCCTTCCGCGCCTTCCTCCTGACCTGTGTCTGCGCGGCATCCATCGCCGCACCCGCCGACGCTGCGACCGTGGCGCATATTGAAGCGGCCGCGGCGGAAGACCTGGTCCCGGCGCAGGTTGCCATCGGCGGCCGCGCGACCACGGCGCCGGACATCGCCGGCTGGGCATGGCAGTGGCCGGGCCTGTACTTCGAAACCGCCTTCGCGGGCCGCGAAGCCGTCTTCGATGTCGGGCCGGGCGCCACCATCCTCCACGTGCACGTCGACGGACGCACGGCGGCCACGCTCGTGAAGCCCGCGCCCGGCCTTTACCGCCTCTCGGGCCTGGGCAACGGCCCGCACATCCTGCGCATCCAGGCGGCCACCGAGAACCAGGCTGGCCCCAACCGCTTCGGCGGCATCTTCCTGCCCGCCGGCAGCCAGGCCCTGCCCCCGCCATTGCGCGCGCGCCGGATCGAGTTCGTCGGCGACTCGCACACCGTCGGCTACGGCAACCTGTCAGCCAGGCGCGAATGCAGCGCCGACGAAGTCTGGGCCACCACCGACAACACCCGCGCCTACGGCCCGCTGCTGGCCGCGCGCTATGGCGCCGACTACCGGGTCAATGCGATCTCCGGCCGTGGCATCGTCCGCAACTACGGCGGCCTGGCCGCCGACACCCTGCCGCTGGCGTATCCGTGGCTGCTGTTCGACCACTCGGTGCGCGACAACGGGGACCGCGACTGGCAACCGCACGTCGTGGTGATCGCGCTGGGCACCAACGACTTCTCCACGCCGCTGGCGCCGGGCGAGCGCTGGAAGACCCGCGAGGCACTGCACGCGGACTACGAACGCGGCTACGTCGCCTTCGTGCAGTCGCTGCGCCAGCGCTATCCGGATGCGCGGTTCGCCATCTGGGCCACGGGCGCGCCCGGAGATGAAGTACGCGAGGCCTCGTCACACGTGGTGGACGCATTGCGCCGGGCCGGCGAGACACGGGTCGACTTCGTCCCGGTCGAGGGGCTGGCGATGGATGGATGCGACTGGCATCCCTCGCAGGCCGACCATCGCCGCATCGCAGGCGTCCTCGCCGGATACCTGGATCGCCTGCAGCCCTGGCCCTGAGCCCCTCGGGGCCGGGCTGGCTTGCGGCGCTTCAGCCGGCCTTGCGGGCGTAGCGGGTCTCGACGTAGTCGTCGATCAGGGCCACGAACTCGGCGGCGATGTTCTCGCCCTTCAGCGTGACCTTCTTCTCGCCATCCACGAACACCGGTGCCGAGGGCGCCTCGCCCGTCCCCGGCAGCGAGATGCCGATGTCGGCATGCCGCGATTCGCCGGGGCCGTTGACGATGCAGCCCATCACCGCCAGCGACAGGTTCTCCGCGCCCGGATGCGAGACGCGCCACTCGGGCATCTTCGCGCGCACGTGTTCCTGCACGGTCTTGGCCAGTTCCTGGAAGAAGGTGCTGGTGGTGCGGCCGCAGCCCGGGCAGGCGGTGACCATCGGGGTGAAGGCGCGCTGGCCGGTGGTCTGCAGCAGTTCCTGCGCCACCACCACCTCGGCGGTGCGCGACTGCCCCGGCTCGGGAGTGAGCGAGATGCGGATGGTGTCGCCGATGCCTTCCTGCAGCAGCACCGACAGCGCCGCGGCGGAGGCGACGATGCCCTTGCTGCCGATCCCGGCTTCGGTCAAACCCAGGTGCAGGGCGTAGTCGCAGCGCGCAGCCAGGTCGCGGTACACCGCGATCAGCTCCTGCACGCCGCTGACCTTGCAGCTGAGGATGATGCGCTCGGCCGGCAGGCCCAGTTCCACCGCGCGTGCGGCCGAATCCACCGCCGACAGGATCAGCGCCTCGCGCAGCACGCGGCCGGCGTCCCAGGGCTCGGCGCGTTCGTGGTTCTCGTCCATCAGCCTTGCCGCCAGCGACTGGTCCAGCGAGCCCCAGTTGGCGCCGATGCGCACCGGCTTGCCGTACTCCAGCGCCTTCTCGATGATCGCGGCGAACTGGGTGTCCTTCTTCCTGCCGAAGCCGACGTTGCCGGGGTTGATCCGGTACTTGGCCAGCGCTTCGGCGCAGGCCGGTTCGCCGGCCAGCAGCTGGTGGCCGTTGTAGTGGAAGTCGCCGATCAGCGGCACGTCCACGCCCATCATCAGCAGCTTTTCGCGGATCCGCGGGATCGCGGCGGCGGCCTCTGGGGTGTTCACGGTCAGCCGCACCAGCTCGGAGCCGGCGCGCCACAGTTCGGCGACCTGCTTCACCGAGGACGCCACGTCGGCGGTGTCGGTATTGGTCATCGACTGGACCACCACCGGCGCGCCACCGCCGACGGCGATGCCGCCGACCAGGACCTGGCGGGTGGGACGGCGCGGCCAGGGCGCGGCCGAGGGGGACAGGCACGTGGGCGTCGGCGCGGCCGTGGATCAGCAGCACGCAGGCAGGCG
>NZ_PDWM01000031.1 GCF_010093225.1 Pseudoxanthomonas koreensis
GGGATGTGCCGCGCTCGCGAACTGAGGCAGGGACGCCGACGTGAGCGACGACCCCCAATGCGGCAGAACGGCGGCCCCCACCGGAGCCGACGCAACTGGACGCCTTGGCCTTTGCCTTGGCTCCGGGCCATCCAGGAAAGGCGCCATTCCGCCGCGTTCCCGCCACCCCGGGGCACCCGGGTGGAACGGACCATCGTGGCCACGCGCCTCGTTCCGCGTGCCGCGGGGACCTATCTTGGATGCATCCCCCGGACACGATTCCCACGCCATGGCTTCCCGCCCAAACCGCTACCGGATCACCGTCACCCCGGTCGAGAACGACGGCCTCCCCTGCCGCGGTCGCTGCAGCATCGAGTTCGACCACGCCAGCGGCGAAGACTGGATGCGCCTGCTCGAAGGCAGCCAGCGCCTGCCGGGCTTCGCCGGCGACGAACGCGCGGCGCTGCTGGTCGGCGCCCGCCTGCTCGAAGGGCTGGCGCGCCGCGCGCGCGGCGACGGCGACCCGCTGCAGGACCTGCGCGCGCCGCTGGCGGCGCTGCTGCAGCACATCGGCACATCCTGACGCCGGCCGGACGCCACTCCACGCGGGCAACGCCATCCCCGCGACCGGCGCGCTATCCTGCGCCGCAAGCCCACACCGGCGAAGCACCATGCGCTCCCGGCCCTCGCTGCGACTGACCGTTATCCTGCTGCTGGCATTGCCGCTGGCGCACTGCTCCTGCCAGCGCGACCCCGGCGCGGACACCACCGCTACCGTGACGGCGGAAGCGGAACTGTCCGTTCCGGCGGCAGGCCCGGTGCCCGCCGATACCGCCCGTGCGGCCGCGGGCGAGGCGGCGGCGCGCGCGGCCAACCTCGCCGCGTCCACCCTGCACGCCTACCTCGGCGCACTGCCCGCGGGCGACCGCAGCCGCGCCGACGCCTACTGGTCCGGCGGCCGTCCGGGGTCGCCGGCTGGTGACGAGTTGCTGCGCGGCATCGACGGCCTGCGTTCGATGCAGGTCCGCAACGACCCGCCGCAGGCGCTGGACCGCGAATCGCCGCCGCGCGCGTTCGAGATCCCGGTGCGCCTGCGCCTGGACACGGTGGACGGTCCTGCGCAGGTCGCCGGTTCGTACCGGCTGCGCTCCACCATCGATGGACGCGGCTGGGAAATCACCTCGGCCTCGCTGCATCCGGTCCTGGACTGAGCAGCGCTCAGCGCTTGGGCTGGAGCATCGTCCCGGTGCACTCGGGCGAGCCGCACAGGCAGGCCCAGATCTTCTTCAGCCGCGGCGTGTGCCGCTCGGCCAGGGTGATGCCGTAGTTGTAGGTCAGCTCCTCGCCCGGGGCGATATCGCGGATCGCCTCGATGAAGACCCGGTCCTTGCGCCGGTTCTTGCCGTCGTGTTCTTCGATCACCGCCTCGCAGTTCGGCGCGCAGCTGTGGTTGATCCAGCGCGCATCGTTGCCGCCATGGTTGGCGTCGATCACGTATTCGTCGTTGATCGTGAACAGGAAGGTGTGGCCGCTGTCGACGTCGCCGGAATCGCCGGCGTCCACGTCCTCGTGGGTGCGCCGCTTGCCCTTGTATTCGATCAGGCGCTTGCCCTTGCGGATCGGTGCCACGGCGAACACGCCGTTGCCGTGGATGGGCGACTTGCGGGCGGCGATCTTGCGGGACATGCAGGTTCCGGCGATGGGGAGGAACCCCGATTCTCGCCGATGGCGGCGCGCAGCCCAAGTCGTTCCCTCCGCGGGGCCCGGCGCACCCGTGGCGGAAGTCACCCGGACCGTCGCCATGGTGCGCGTCCATGCTGGCCTCGTGGGCGTGCTGCGGGCGTTAACCAGCCTGTCATCCACACACGCGAG
The DNA here is from genome assembly GCF_010093225.1 of Pseudoxanthomonas koreensis. Classification (GTDB taxonomy): domain Bacteria; phylum Pseudomonadota; class Gammaproteobacteria; order Xanthomonadales; family Xanthomonadaceae; genus Pseudoxanthomonas; species Pseudoxanthomonas koreensis. The sequence continues at coordinate 1,852 of NZ_PDWM01000031.1, forward strand.
CGCTTCCATGCAAGTCCGTCCCATCCGCCAGGCCATCGCCATCGCCCTGTGCCTGGCCAGCCCGTGCCTGCTGTCCGCCTGTCAGCCGGCGGCCACCGCGACCGTCCCGGTGGCGGCTGCAACTCCGGCGGCCGCGGCCGCGCCCGCCGTCGACCTGGTCGCACGCGGCGAATACCTGGTCCGTATCGCCGGCTGCAACGACTGCCATACCGCCGGCTACGCCGAACGCCAGGGCCAGGTGCCGAAGGAGCAGTGGCTGACCGGTTCGGCGCCGCTGGGTTACAACGGCCCCTGGGGTACCACCTACGCGACCAACCTGCGGCTGCGCATGCAGGAGATGGACGAGGCGCAGTGGCTGGAATACAGCGCCCACCTGCGCGCGCGGCCGATCATGCCGGACTTCGCCCTGCGCGAAATGACCGAAGAGGACCGCCGCGCCCTGTACCGCTTCATCCGCGGCCTGGGCCCGGCCGGTGAACGCGCGCCCGCCGCGCTGCCACCCGGGCAAACGCCACCTCCGCCGGTACTGGCGTTGGTCCTGCCGCCTGCCCCCGGCGGCGCCACGGCCGCGGCGAACACTCCCTGAAGCCCCGCCGGCCGGCGCGTCCGGCCGGCTTGGCCGGGCCGGGGCAAAAGCGTACAATTTCGGTACGCTTTCATCCCCCCCCACCCCGCCATGCTCCGCGTCACCAAGCTGACCGATTACGCCACCGTGGTCCTGACCGTGCTCGCCACGCGCCGGGGCCAGGTGCTGAGCGCGGCCGAGCTGGCCGAGCATTCCGGGCTGGAGCCGCCCACCGTCAGCAAGCTGCTCAAGCCGCTGGCCCAGGCCGGGCTGGTCGAGGGCCTGCGCGGCGTGCACGGCGGCTACCGCCTCAGCCGCGACGCGGCCGCGATCAGCCTGATCGAGATCGTCGAGGCGATGGAAGGCCCGCTGGCGATGACCGAATGCAGCCAGCACGACAGCAACTGCGGCATCGCCCACCAGTGCGGCGTACGCGCCAACTGGCGCCTGATCAACGACGTCGTCGCCGACGCACTGCGCGGGGTGACCCTGGCGCAGATGCTGCGCCCGCCACCGCCCACCACTCCCACCACGCGCCGGCGCGAGATCGCCGTGCGCATCGCCAGCTGAACCCCTAGGCAGCCCCATGGCCACCGAAACCGAAACCACCGCCACCGCCGAAGCGCCGCCGCAGAACGCCGAGATCCTCGAGCGCCTGGGCCGCCGCTACGAGGCCGGCTTCGTCACCGAAATCGAATCCGAATCCCTGCCCCCGGGCCTGGACGAGGACACCATCCGCGCGCTTTCCGCGAAGAAGGACGAGCCGGAGTGGATGACGCAGTGGCGCCTGGACGCCTACCGCCGCTGGCTGGACATGCCGGTGCCGCACTGGGCCAAGCTGAAGATCGCGCCGATCGACTTCCAGGCGATCAGCTACTACTCCGCGCCCAAGGGCCCCAAGTACAAGTCGCTGGACGAGGTGCCGAAGGAACTGCTGGACACCTACGACAAGCTCGGCGTGCCGCTGCACGAGCGGGCCAAGCTGGCCGGGGTGGCGGTGGACGCGGTGTTCGACTCGGTCTCGGTGGGCACCACCTTCCGCAAGGAACTGGCCGAGAAGGGCATCGTCTTCTGCTCGATGTCCGAGGCCATCCGCGAGCACCCCGAACTGGTGAAGAAGTACATCGGCAGCGTGGTCCCGCACGGCGACAACTACTTCGCCGCGCTGAACTCGGCGGTGTTCTCCGACGGCAGCTTCGTGTTCATCCCCAGGGGCGTGCGCTGCCCGATGGAACTGAGCACCTACTTCCGGATCAACGCCGGGCATACCGGCCAGTTCGAGCGCACCCTGATCATCGCCGAGGAAGGCAGCTACGTCTCCTACCTGGAAGGCTGCACCGCGCCGATGCGCGACGAGAACCAGCTGCACGCGGCGGTGGTCGAGCTGGTCGTGCTAGACGACGCCGAAATCAAGTATTCGACGGTGCAGAACTGGTATCCGGGCGACGAGGAAGGCCGCGGCGGCATCTACAACTTCGTCACCAAGCGCGCCGAATGCCGTGGCGCGCGCAGCAAGGTCACCTGGACCCAGGTCGAGACCGGCTCGGCGATCACCTGGAAGTACCCGTCCTGCGTGCTGCTGGGCGACGATTCGTCAGGCGAATTCCACTCGGTGGCGCTGACCCACCACCGCCAGCAGGCCGACACCGGCACCAAGATGATCCATGTCGGCAAGCGCACCAAGTCCAAGATCGTGTCCAAGGGCATCAGCGCCGGGCGCGGCCAGAACACCTACCGCGGGCTGGTCAAGGTCGACCGCAATGCCGACGGCGCGCGCAACTACACCCAGTGCGACAGCCTGCTGATCGGCAAGCAGTGCGGTGCCCACACCTTCCCCTACATCGAGGTGAAGAACCCGGGCGCCACCGTCGAGCACGAGGCCACCACCTCCAAGATCAGCGACGACCAGCTGTTCTACTGCCGCTCGCGCGGCATCTCCACCGAGGACGCGGTCTCGCTGATCGTCGACGGCTTCTGCAAGCAGGTCTTCCGCGAACTGCCGATGGAGTTCGCGGTGGAAGCGAAGAAGCTGCTGGAAGTTTCTCTGGAAGGCTCGGTCGGCTGAGCCCGGCTCCATCTCCCCTGCAAACGCATTCGAACACCAGGCGGGCCCGGCCCGTCCCACGGAAAACCACCATGCTGAAGATCGACAACCTCCACGCCAGCATCGCCGGCCGGGAAATCCTCAAGGGCCTCTCGCTCGACGTGAAGCCGGGCGAAGTTCACGCCATCATGGGCCCCAACGGCGCCGGCAAGTCCACCCTGGGCAACATCCTGGCCGGGCGCGACGGCTACGACGTGACCGAGGGCACGGTCGAATTCGACGGCAAGCCGCTGCTGGAACTCGAACCGGAGCAGCGCGCCGCCGACGGCCTGTTCCTGGCCTTCCAGTACCCGGTGGAGATCCCGGGCGTGAACAACACCTACTTCCTGCGCAGCGCGCTCAACGCCCAGCGCAAGGCGCGCGGCGAGGCCGAGCTGGACTCGATGCAGTTCCTCAAGCGCGTGCGCGAGAAGCTGGCCGTGCTGCACCTGAAGGACGAGCTGCTGCACCGCGGCGTCAACGAGGGCTTCTCCGGCGGCGAGAAGAAGCGCAACGAGATCTTCCAGCTGGCCGTGCTCGAGCCGAAGCTGGCGATCCTCGACGAGACCGACTCCGGCCTGGACATCGACGCGCTCAGGACCGTGGCCGACGGCGTCAACGCGCTGCGCGCCGCGGACCGCTCGTTCCTGGTCATCACCCATTACCAGCGCCTGCTGGAGTACATCAGGCCGGACGTGGTCCACGTGCTGGCCGACGGCCGCATCGTCGAGAGCGGCGGCCCGGAGCTGGCGCTGGAACTGGAAAAGCACGGCTACGCCTGGCTGAAGGACCGCGTCGCCCCGGAACAGGTGGCCTGATGGGCGCCCTGCTCGACTCGTTCCGCGACAGTTTCGCCGCGCTGCGCGAGCCCGACGTGCAGCAGCTCGGCGCAGGCCGCCGCGAGGCGCTCGACGCACTGCTCGCCGACGGCCTGCCCGGTCCGCGCGAAGAAGCGTGGAAGTACACGCCGCTGCGCGCACTCGAACGGCGCGCCTTCGCAGCCGCCGACGCCGCCCCGCCGGCGTTCGACGCCGCCCTGCTGGCCGCGATCCCGGCGCCGCGCCTGGTCTTCACCAACGGCCGCTTCGATGCCGCGCACAGCGACCTGTCCGGGCTGGCGGGTGGCGTGAGCGTGGAAGCGCTGTCGCAGGTCCTCGCAAAGGGCGAACCGCGCGACGCCAACTTCCTGCTGCGCCGCTACCCGCGCCGCGACGAACCCTTCGCCCGCGCCAACGCCGCCTTGGCCGAGGACGGCGCGGTGGTCCGCGTCGATGCCGGCGTCCACGCCGGGGCGCCGCTGCACCTGGTCTTCGTCGGCGTGCCGCAGGCCGGCGACCGCGCCTGGCACCTGCGCCACTTCATCGAGCTGCACAACGACGCCAGGCTCGACATCGTCGAGCACCAGCTCGCCGCCGGCGACCATGCCCACCTCGCCAACGACGTGCTGCACCTGCACGCCGGCCAGCGCGCGGTGGTCCGCCACGCGCGCGTGCAGGAGGACGCCGCCCGAGCCACCCGTTTCGCCCGCACCGACGCGGTGCTCGCGCGCGAGGCGCAGTACCGGCGCTTCGACCTGGAACTCGGCGCGGCCCTGGCCCGCCACGAACTCAACGTGCGCCTGGAAGGCGACGGCGCGAAGCTGCTCGCCAATGGCGTGCTGCTCGGCGACGGCCGCCGCCACGTCGATACCCGCCTGGGGATCGAGCACATCGCCCGCGACACCGGCTGCGAACTGCTCTGGCGCGGAATTGCCGATGGCCGCAGCAAGGTGGTGTTCCACGGCGGCATCCACATCCGCGCCGGCGCCGACGGCACCGACGCCGCGCTGTCGAACAAGAACCTGCTGCTGTCGGCCGACGCCGAAGTCGACACCCAGCCGGTGCTGGTGATCGACGCCGACGAGGTCAAGGCCGCGCACGGCGCCACCGTCGGCCAGCTCGACGCCAATGCCCTGTTCTACCTGCGCTCGCGCGGCCTGCCCGAGGCCCAGGCCCGGCGCCTGCTGACCGTGGCCTTCTGCCGCGAGCCGCTGCTGGCGCTGGAGGACGACGGCCTGCGCAGCCTGCTGCTGGCGCGCCTGGACGCCGCCCTGGCGGCCGCGCTGGGCGAAGGAGACGCCGCGTGAACGAACAGGCCGCCGCCGTACACGACGCCGCGATGGTCCGGCACGAAGGCAACGGCAGCGTGGACTGGGCGCGGGTGCGCGCCGACTTCCCGCTGCTGATGCGCGAAGTCCACGGCAAGCCGCTGGTCTACCTGGACAACGCCAACACCTCGCAGAAGCCGCTGCCGGTGATCGCCGCGCAGGACGAGTTCTACCGCCGCCACAACGCCAACGTCAGCCGCGCCGTGCACGCGCTCGGCGCCGAGGCCACCGAGGCCTACGAGGCCGCGCGCCGCAAGCTGGCCCGCTTTCTCAACGTGCGCGCCGACGAGCTGGTGCTGTGCAGCGGCACGACCTTCGCGATCAACCTCGTCGCCTATTCGTGGGCGCTGCCGCGGCTGAAGGAAGGCGACACCATCCTGGTCTCGCGGATGGAACACCACGCCAACATCGTGCCCTGGCAGCTGGTGGCCCAGCGCACCGGCGCGAAGATCAGGGTCGCCGAGATCCTCCCCGACGGCAGCCTGGACCTGGACGCGCTGCATGCGGCGATGACCGCGGACGTGAAGCTGCTGGCCGTGGGCCACGTCTCCAACGTGCTCGGTACGGTCAACCCGGTGCGCGAGATCTGCCGCGAGGCGCGCCGCCGCGGCATCGTCACCGTGGTCGACGGTTCCCAGGCCGCGCCGCACCTCAAGCTCGACGTGCCCTCGATCGGCTGCGACTTCTATGCGGTCACCGGCCACAAGATGTGCGGCCCCACCGGCACCGGCGCGCTGTGGGCCCGGCGCGAGCACCTGCAGGCGATGCCGCCGTTCCTCGGCGGCGGCGAGATGATCCGCGAGGTGAGCTTCGAAGGGACCGTGTTCAACGACCCGCCCCACCGCTTCGAGGCCGGCACCCCGAACATCGCCGGCTTCGTCGGCCTGGGCGCGGCGGTCGACTACCTTGAATCGATCGGCATGGACAACATCGCCGCGCGCGAGACCGAACTGCTGGCGCATGCCACCGAAGCGCTGCAGGCCGTCCCCGGCCTGCGCATCATCGGCACCGCGCCCGGCAAGGCGGCGGTGATCTCGTTCCTGGTCGACGGCGCCCATGCCCACGACCTGGCCACCCTGCTCGACCTGGAGGGCGTGGCGGTGCGCTCGGGCCAGCACTGCGCGCACCCGCTGCTGCAGTACTTCGGCGTGGCCGCGACGCTGCGCGCCTCGCTGGCCTTCTACAACACCCATGACGAGATCGACCGCTTCGTCGCCGCCCTCGACAAGACCCGCCGCCTGCTGGCGTAGAGCGGGGCTTGCCCCGCTGCGCTTGCCGTTCCGATCGAGCGGGGGCTGGGAGCGGGGAACAGGAGCAGCGGGGCAAGCCCCGCTCTACAATACGGGAATGGAACCACTCGTTTTCCGCGCGGCCACCGAGGCCGACATCCCCGCCCTGGTCGAGCTGGTGACCTCCGCCTACCGCGGCGATGCCAGCCGCGCCGGCTGGACTACCGAAGCCGACATGCTCGACGGCCAGCGCATCGAGCCGGACGTGTTGCGCCACGATATCGCCCGCCCGCGCAGCGTGGTGCTGCTGGCCGAACGCGAAGGCGCGCTGCTGGCCTGCGCGCACGTGGCCGACGAGGACGGCGCCGGCTACTTCGGCATGTTCTCGGTGCGCCCGGACCTGCAGGGCGGTGGCGTGGGCAAGGCGCTGCTGGCCGAGGCCGAGCGCATCGCGCGCGAGGACTGGGCCCTGCCGCGCATGCGCATGACCGTGATCGACATCCGCGACGCGCTGATTGCCTTCTACCAGCGCCGCGGCTACGTCCGCACCGGCATCCACAAGCCCTTCCCCTACGGCGACGAGCGCTTCGGCATCCCGCTGCGCGACGACCTGCGCTTCGAGGTGCTGGAGAAGGACCTGCATGCGGGTGCGGCAGCGTGAACGCGCCCGCCTGGACCTTCGTCTGCGCCAGCGGCGAGCTGCTGCCCGGCGAAATGCGCCCGGTGTTCGACGAGGTCACCGGCACGCCGATCGTGGTGGTCAACCTCGACGGCGAGCTCTACGCCCTGGAGGACCGCTGCAGCCACGAGGACTTCGAACTGTCTTCCGGCGCCGTCGACCCGGCCGAGGGCAGCATCGAATGCGTGCTGCACGGTGCGCGCTTCGATATCCGCGACGGCCGCGCCCTGTGCGCGCCGGCGTACACGGGGGTGGCGAAATTCCCGGTCAAGCTCGAACACGGCGGGATCTGGACCCGCGACGACCGCGGCTGACGGGCATCGCCATCAAGAACCTTTCGCGTTTGCGTTCGATAATTATTCCCATTTAGAATGGAGCCTCACGATCCGCTTTCCGGTGGATCCCACCGAGGCCTCCTTGCCAGATCCGCTGCAAACCGCAGAGTTGAGCCGCCCGCACGACTCCCGCTGCGCGCGACCGGCGATGCCGGTCGCCCCGCAGCTGCGCCTGCGTCCCAGCCAGGCGCCTCCGGCCTCCTGACTCCCGCGCCCCCTGGCCGCGTCGCGGGCAGGCACGACCGCAGTTCCGCCCACCGAATCCGAATCCGCCCCCATCCGCAGCCGCGGCCAGTCCATGGTCGCTGCCGCGCATGCCGCGCCGCCTTCTCTCCCCCCCTGCACGAAACCATCCATGTCCACACAATCACGCTTCCGCGCCCTGCCTCCAGCCACCCTCGCCACCGCGCTGGGCATTGCCCTCGCGACGCCGTTGCCCGCCCTGGCCGAGCCCGCGATCGAGGCCACCGACCTCGGCACCGTCGTCGTCACCGCCGCAGGCTTCGAGCAGAAGATCACCAACGCGCCGGCCAGCATCAGCGTCATCACCCGCGAGGACCTGGTGCGGCGCCCATACATGACCCTGCTCGATGCCGTGCGCGACATCGAGGGCGTGGACGTGGGCGAGACCCGCGACAAGACCGGCCAGGGCACGGTCTCGATCCGCGGCATGGGCGCCGACTACACCCTGGTCCTGGTCAACGGCAAGCGCCAGAACAACCATGGCGACATCTACCCGAACAACTTCGGCGGCAACCAGTTCAACCACATCCCGCCGCTGGACGCGATCGAGCGCATCGAGATCATCCGCGGCCCTGCCTCGACCCTGTACGGCGCCGACGCGATGGGTGGCGTGATCAACGTCATCACCCGCAGGAACCTGGACACCTGGAGCGGCTCGATCACCCTCGGCCACACCTTCGAGACCGACGACCAGTTCGGCGACGACTCCACCGTGGACCTGTTCGTCACCGGCCCGCTGGTGCCCGGCGCGCTCAACCTCGGCGTGCGCGGCAGCTGGTACCAGCGCGATGCCTCCAACCCGGTGTACGCGCCGGTGACCGACCCCGCCGGCCAGATCCACAACCGCCCGCTGGGCTTCGGCGGCGGTGGCAAGACCGTGGACAACACCAACAAGGCGGCCGGCTTCACCCTGGACTGGACGCTGGCGCAGAACCAGAACCTGAGCCTGGACTACGACGCCTCGCGCCAGGAATACGACAACAGCACCAAGATCAACGACTCCGGCGTCGAGGAGTACCCGGTCGGCACCGTGGACAGCCTCGCCAGCATCTGGGCGGCGGGCAACGCCTGCCTCGGTGCGGCCGGCGCCAATGCCGCCGCCTGCGCCGCCAACGGCGGCACCTGGGGCCGCCGCGCCAACCCGCGCGTCGGCTACGGCCCGACCCAGGAGTTCACCCGCGAGAGCTGGTCGCTCAGCCACGACGGCACCTGGGGTTTCGGCAACAGCGTGGTCTCGCTGCAGCACATCGCCACCAACAACGAAGGCCGCACCCAGCCGTTCACCGTGGCCGAGCGCGAGCAGTTGCTGGCGATGATCGACGGCACCGGCGCCTACGCCGGCATGAGCCTTGCCGACCGCCGCGCACTGGCGGAATCGACCTTCCTGCCGCGCCCGGGGCGCACCCTCGAGAGCCGCCAGTACACCCTGGACGGCAAGCTCGACATGCCATGGCAGTGGCGCGGCGAGCACACCGCGGTGCTCGGCACCCAGGTGATCCGCGGCGAACTCGAGGACGGCGTGTTCGGCATGGAAGCCGGCACTCCCAGCGCGGTGCAGGAACACAACATGTACTCGCTGTTCGCCGAGGACACCTGGTACGTGATCGAGCCGCTGGCGATCACCTACGGCCTGCGCTACGACGACCACGAAGTGTTCGGCGACCATGTCAGCCCGCGCCTGTACGGCGTCTACACCATCAACGGACAGTGGACGGTCAAGGGCGGCGTCAGCACCGGTTTCAAGACCCCCAAGACCACGCAGCTGTACGACGGCATCACCGGCTTCGGCGGCCAGGGCACCCTGCCGCTGTTCGGCAATCCCGACCTGCAGCCGGAAACCAGCACCAGCACCGAACTGGCCGTGTACTGGCAGCACCCGGACGGCCACAACTTCAACGCCACCCTGTTCCACAACGCGTTCGACGACAAGCTGTCCACCGAGAGCTGCGGCGCGGGCCTGGCCCAGGCCTGCCCGACCGGCGAGTACGCCGACCTGGGCTACGTCACCGGCAACGTGCCGGTGAACATCGACGAAGCGGTGGTCAAGGGCGCCGAACTGGCCGGCCGCTGGCAGTTCGCCGAGCGTTTCGGCCTGCGCGCCAACTACACCTACACCGACAGCGAGCAGAAGAGCGGTCCGTCCGCGGGCCTGCCGCTGGGCAACAGCGCCCGGCACATGGCCAACGCCACCCTCGACTGGCAGGCCAGCGACCGCTTCAGCATGTTCCTGTCGGGCGAACTCCGCTCCAAGCGCTATCGCGGCGTGGATGCGACCACCGGCGAGCCGCAGTACTGGAAGGACTACGAAGTGCTGCACCTGGGTGCTTCGTACCAGTTCGCCGAATGGCTCACGCTCAACGCGCGGATCAACAACCTGCTGGACCGCGACTTCACCAGCTACGGGTACTCGTTCCTGGACAACGGCGACGGCAGCTGGACCCTGTCGGCGCAGGACGACTACAACAACAAGGACAAGGCCCGGAACATCTGGATCGGCCTGAACTTCAGCTTCTGACCCCGCGGCCGCGGAACGGGCCGGCGCGCGCATGCTGCGGGGCTTGCCCCGCTGCATGTCAACCGTCCGGACCCACGGGCGTTACCGGAGCCCAGGCGATCAATGAGAACAATTCTCATTGATCGCCTATACTTCCCGTCCCCCCTCTCCCGCCATGCCGTGACCGCGACCCAGGCCCAGCACGATCCCGTTTCCGCCCAGCGCCGCCGCGGCTTCTGGCTGCGCCAGCTGCACCAGTGGCACTGGATCAGCTCGGCGGTGTGCCTGGTCGGGATGCTGCTGTTCACCGCCACCGGCGTCACCCTCAACCACGCTGCAAGGATCGAGGCGCAGCCGCGGGTGGACAACCGCACGGTCGAGCTGCCAGCGCCGCTGCTGGCGCTGCTGGCGCAGGCGCCGGAGGAAGGCAACGCACCGCTGCCGGCGGAGGTGGCCGGCTGGCTGGGCGATGCGCTGGAGGTGTCGCCGGGGCGACGCCCGGCCGAATGGTCGGCGGAGGAGGCGTATGTCTCGATGCCCTCGCCCGGCACCGACGCCTGGCTGAGCATCGACCGCGAGACCGGCGCGGTGGAGTTCGAGCGCACCTGGCGCGGCTGGGTGTCCTACCTCAACGACCTGCACAAGGGTCGCAACGCGGGGCCGGCCTGGGGCTGGTTCATCGACGTGTTCGCGATCGCCTGCCTGGTGTTCTGCATCACCGGGCTGTTCCTGCTCCACCTGCACGCGCGGCAGCGCCGGCTCACCTGGCCGCTGGTCGGCCTGGGCCTGGTGGTGCCGCTGCTGCTTGCCCTGCTCTTCATCCACTGACGAGGTCCGTTCCATGCGAGTCAAGCTGTTCATCGCGGTCAGCGGCCTGCTGACGCTCCCGGCCTACGCGGCCGAGCTCGAGGTCAGCGTCGAGATCCCCAAGCTCAACGTGGCCGAGTACCACCGCCCCTACGTGGCGATCTGGCTCGAAGGCGCCGACCAGAAGGTCGCGTCGAACCTGGCCGTCTGGTACCAGATGAAGGACACCGCCGAAGGCCATGGCACCAAGTGGCTGCCCGACCTGCGCCAGTGGTGGCGCAAGTCCGGCCGCAGCCTGGACGTGCCGGTGGACGGCGTCACCGGGCCCACCCGTCCGGTCGGCAGGCACGTGGTCTCGTTCGCGCAGTCGCAGCCGCAGCTCAGGGACCTGGCGCCGGGCGAGTACACCCTGGTGGTCGAGGCCGTGCGCGAAGTCGGCGGCCGCGAACTGGTGAAGATCCCCTTCTCCTGGCCGGCGAAGGCGCCGCAGTCGGGCAAGGCCCAGGGCAGCAGCGAGCTCGGCGCGGTCACGCTGGCCACCAAACCCTGAGTGGCCGCGCCGCGACGTCGCGCACCGCCGCATCCAGCACGCGCGACGCCCGCGCACCCGCATCCAGTACCCGCCACGAAATCCCGCAACCCGCATCCAGTACCTGCCGCGGCATCCGCGGACACCTATGGAGGTTCCCATGAAGCGTTCCCTCGTCCTCGCCACCGCCATCGCTTCGCTGCTCGCATCCTTCGGCGCCGCCGCGCACAAGCAGTGGCTGCTGCCCTCGGCCACCGTGGTCGCCGGCAATGAGCCGTTCGTCACCGTCGATGCCGCGGTCTCCAACCAGCTGTACTACCCCGACCACGTGCCGATGCGGCTGGACAACGTCACCATCACCGCGCCCGACGGCAGCGTGCTGAAGCCGCAGAACGGCAGCACCGGCAAGTACCGCAGCGTGTTCGACGTGGCGCTGGCGCAGCAGGGCACGTACCGCATCGCCAACGTCAACGCCGGCCTGTCGGCGCGCTGGGACACCGCCGAAAGCCTGGCCGCCGCGGCCGCCGCGACGCAGGGCCAGGGGCCCGGCGGCCCGGGCCCGCGCGGCGGCTTCCTGCGCAACGCCACGCCTGAAGACCTGGCGACCAAGGTGCCGAAGGATGCAAAGAACCTGCAGGTCACCGAAGGCGTGAGCCGCGTGGAGACCTTCGTCAGCAACGGCTCGCCGAGCGAGGTCAAGCTGACCGGCAAGGGCCTGGAACTGCTGCCGGTGACCCATCCCAACGACCTGTTCGCCGGCGAGGAAGCGAAGTTCAAGCTGATGGTCGACGGCAAGCCGGCCGCCGGCCTGGAGGTCGAGATCGTCCGCGGCGCCACCCGCTACCGCAACGCGCAGGAAGAGATCAGCGTGAAGACCGGCGCCGACGGCAGCTTCGCCGTAACCTGGCCGGAAGCGGGCATGTACTGGCTGGAAGCCAGCATCGAGGACGCGAAGACCAGCGTGCCGCAGGCCAAGCGCCGCCGGCTGGGCTACGTGGCCACGCTGGAAGTGCTGCCGCAGTAAGCGCCGGCGCGACCACGACGCAGTCCATGGAACAGGCGACCGCCGGGAGCCTCGCCAGCCTCGGCGGCGAGAGCATGGGAACGCGCTGGAGCGCGCGCATGCACGTGCGCGCCGGTGCCGACCTGCACGCGCTGCACGCCGGCATCCAGCAGCAGCTGGACCGGGTGGTGGCGCAGATGAGCCCCTGGGAAGCGGAGTCGGACATCAGCCGCTACCGGCGCGCACCGGCCGGCAGCTGGCAGGCGTTGCCCGCGGAGTTCGCCGCGGTGCTCGACTGCGCGCTGGAAGTGGCCGCCGCCAGCGATGGCGCGTTCGATCCGACCGTCGGCCCGCTGGTGGACCTGTGGGGCTTCGGCAGCACCGGCACGCCGCGGCGCATACCGTCGCCGGAAGCGATCGCGCAGGCGCGCCTGCACGCCGGCTGGCAACGCCTGCAGCGCCGCGACGAAGGCCGGCAACTGCTGCAGCCCGGCGGCGTGCAGCTGGACCTGTCAGCGATCGCCAAGGGCTACGGTGCCGACCTGGCCGCCGCGCACCTGCGCGATCGCGGCGTGGCCGCCGCGCTGGTCGAGGTCGGCGGCGAGATCCGCGGCTACGGGCGCAAGCCCGACGGCGAGCCCTGGCGCGTGCTGGTGGAGTCCGAAGCCGACGCCGGCGCCGGCGTGGACGAACTGCCGCCGCGCGTGCTCGTGCTCGACGACCTCGCGGTGGCCACCTCCGGCGACCGCTGGCACCGCTTCGAGCAGGAAGGCCGCCGCTACACGCACACGATCGACCCGCGCAGCGGCACCCCGGTGGCCGATGCCGCCGCCGCGGTCACGGTGGTCGCCGCCGACGCGATGCACGCCGACGCCTGGGCCACCGCGCTGACGGTGATGGGCGCGGCGGCCGGCCTGGAATTCGCCAGCGCCCACGCACTGGCCGCGCGCTTCGTGGCCCGCACCGGCGCCGGGCTGGAGGAAACCATGACCGGCGCCTTCAAGGCGCACCTGGCGCCATGAGCGGCGGCGCAGCCACCTCCGCGCGCGGCGGCATGCCCTGGTCGCTGCTGGGCAACCTGGCGCTGGTCGCGCTGCTGGTGGTCGCTGCCTGCCTGCTGCTGCCGCTGCACGACGATGCCTGGTGGGCAGCCGCGCCGCGACCGCAGCGCTGGTGGCTGGCCGGGTCGGCGCTGCTGGCGTATGCGGGCTTCTGCGCCTGGTTCCTGCGGTCGCCGCGCAAGGTGCAGTCCGGCGACGCAGTCGGCGACGGCGGACCGCCGCTGCTGGTCGCCTGGGCCAGCCAGACCGGCTTCGCCCAGGTGCTGGCCGAACGCAGCGCGGCGATGCTGCGCGATGCCGGCCAGGCGGTGCTGGCGCTGCCGCTGGACCCGGGCGCCGCGGCCTTGCCGGGCCGCCCCCGCCGCGCCCTGTTCATCGCCCGCACCACCGGCGGAGGCGATCCCCCGGACCATGCGCTGGCCTTCCTGCGCGGCACGATGGCGCAGGCGGCCGCGCTGGACGGTCTGGAATACGCGCTGCTGGCACTGGGCGACCGCGAATACAACGACTACTGCGCCTTCGGCCGGCAGCTGGACGAATGGCTGCGCGGGCGCGGCGCACGCGCCCTGTTCGACCGCATCGAGGTGGACAACGCCGACGAAGCCGCGCTGCGCCACTGGCAGTACGAAGTGGGCCGCATCGGCGGCGTCGCCGACCTGCCCGACTGGACCGCGCCGGCCTACGAAGCGTGGACGCTGCGGTCGCGCACCCTGCTCAACCCCGGCAGCCCGGGCGCACCGGTATTCGACCTCGTGCTGGTGCCGGCCGACGGCGCGCCGCTGCCATCGTGGCAGGCCGGCGACATCGCCGAGATCGGCCCGCGCAATCCGCGCCCGACCATCGAAGCGCTGCTGAAGGCGCTGCGGCTGCCGGGCGATGCCCCGGTCGATACCGCCCGCGGTCGCGAGCCGCTGGCCGGCGCGCTCGCACGCCTGCAACTACCGGCCGCCGACACGCTGGCACGGCCCCTGTCCGCGCAGGCGCTGGTGGACAGCCTGCGGCCGCTGCCGCACCGCGAGTATTCGATCGCCTCCACCGCCGACGAAGGCCAGGTGCGCCTGCTCGTCCGGCGCATGACCCGCGCCGACGGCAGCCCCGGGCTGGGCAGTGGCTGGCTGTGCGACGGCGCCCTGCCCGGCAAGCCCCTGGACCTGCGCCTGCGCCGCAACCCCGGCTTCCATCCACCGGCGACCGACCGGCCGCTGGTGCTGGTCGGCAACGGCACCGGCATCGCCGGCCTGCGCGCGCACCTGCGTGCCCGGATCGCCGCCGGCGCCCGCGGCAACTGGCTCCTGTTCGGCGAACGCAGCCCCGGCCACGACCGCTTCTACGACGACGACCTGCGCCAGTGGCAGGCGCAGGGCTGGCTGGACCGCCTGGACCTGGCCTTTTCGCGCGACGCCGAAGCGCCCGCCTACGTCCAGCACCGGCTGCAGGCAGCCGGCGACATCCTGCGCGAATGGGTCGACCGTGGCGCCACGATACTGGTCTGCGGCAACGCCAGCGGCATGGCGCCGGCGGTGGACGCGGTGCTGGCCGAGGTGCTCGGCGAGGAGCGCCGCGAGGCACTGCGCAGCGAAGGCCGTTACCGCCGCGACGTCTACTGAGCGGTCCGCTGCACCTGCACCAGCAGCAGGCTGCCCGCGCCCTCGATCGAGTAGCGCCGCCTGCCCTCGCCGTCCGCCAGCCAGGCACTGTCGCCCTGGGCCAGCACGGCCTGGCCGCGCCCCTCCAGGCCGATCCGCGCCGACCCGGCCAGCACGTGCACCGCCCACGCCGTGCGCGCATCGCAGAAGCACCACATCGACCCGACCAGTGGCCGGTGCAGCAGCAGCGCAGTGAGGGCCTCCGGCCGCCACATCAGGTTGAAGACCTGCACCGGGCCATCCACGGGGATGCCGGTGACCGCCCGTCCACCATCGAAGCGCACACGCTGGTGCGGCGGCAGCAGGTCGAGGCGTTCGCCGTCGTCAAAATGCAGCTCCAGGCCGTTGCCGTGCAGCAGCACCTGTTCGCGCTCCACGCCGGGGAACGGCGAAAAGTCGGCGGCCGCATCGACCTCGGCGATCGACAGGCGCAGGTCCCAGGCGTCATTGTCTGGCAGCGCCAGTATCTCGCGGGTCCAGCCGCGGCCGTTGCGCCAGCGCGTGCGCCGGTACTCGGTGGCGGGAATGGCGAGGAAATCGCGTCCGTCCATGCCTGCATTCTGCAGCAGCCGGCCCGATGCCTGCGCGGATCGCCGGAGAGGCTGGCCACAAGGAATCGCCCGGCGGCACGTCCTGTGCAGCACCGGGCGACGGTACTTCCATGTCGGCATCCGGCCGTGGTTCCGCGCCTCCGTTTCCGCCGCATCCCTGCCCGTGGGCGGGGCCGCGCCTCCCTGCGCGATCCGCCGCCCCCGGATTCCCCAGCCACGGCGCTCCTGCGACCGCGGCCTGTTTGCTGTTGTTCTTACGCAGGACGCACGCGCGGGCGGCCAGGCGCCGTTTCAGCGCCGGGCCACCGGCTTGGCCGGGGTCGTGGCCGCGGCACCCGGCGCTGCCTTCGCTGGCTTGCCCGCGGCCGGCGCGGCACGCCCGCCGCCGACCGTGATCAGGTCGCGGTTGCGCTCGATCGTCTTCAGGCCGATGCCCTTGACCAGGGCCAGCTCGTCGGCACTCTTGAACGGCCCGTTGGCCTTGCGGTGCTCGACGATCGCCTCGGCCTTGGCCGGGCCCACGCCCACCAGCACCTGCTCCAGCTGCGCCGCATCGGCGCTGTTGATGTCGACCTTGTCGGCGGCCCAGGCCACCCCCGCGCCCATCAGCACGGCCAGCAGCAGCATCCTGTACACGAACGGGAACAGCTTCATGGCAACACTCCTTGTCGATGTGGTCAGCTTGTCGATGGATCGATACCGCCACGGGCATCCGGCCCGCACGGCAATCGCAGTCTTGCGCGCCGCGCAGGACGCGCCCATCGCCGGATCCGCCTCGCCGGGCAGGACCGCGCACCCGTTTACCCGTAGGAAATTCCCCCGCAGGGGCGGCGGCGTAGAATGGGCTTTCCCCCATTCCTGGATCCGCACATGGACGACATCCGCCTCGACGCCGGCGCCGCCGGCCGGTTCATCGACGGGAAATGGGACGACGACATCGTCCCGCAGCTGGTCGATTACATCCGCATCCCGAACAAGTCGCCGATGTTCGACAAGGACTGGCAGGCCAACGGCCACATGGATGCGGCGGTCGAGCTGATGGAGAAGTGGGCCCGCGCCCAGTCCATTCCCGGCCTGCAGGTCGAGGTGGTGCGCCTGGAAGGCCGCACGCCGCTGATCTACGCCGAAGTCCCGGCCACCGGCCAGGGCGTCGGCGAGGACACCGTGCTGCTGTACGGCCATCTCGACAAGCAGCCGGAGATGACCGGCTGGGACCCCGACCTGGGCCCGTGGATCCCGGTGCTCAAGGGCGACCGGCTGTACGGCCGCGGCGGCGCCGACGACGGCTACGCGATCTTCGGTTCGCTGGCCGCGATCCAGGCGCTGCAGCAGCAGGGCGTGCCGCACGCGCGTTGCGTGCTGCTGATCGAGGCCTGCGAGGAATCGGGCAGCTACGACCTGCCGGCCTACGTCGACCACCTCGCCCCGCGCATCGGCAAGCCCTCGCTGGTGGTGTGCCTGGACTCGGGCTGCGGCAACTACGAGCAGCTGTGGTGCACCACCTCGCTGCGCGGCCTGGCCGGCGGCAACCTGACGGTGAAGGTGCTCAGCGAAGGCGTGCACTCCGGCGATGCCTCGGGCATCGTGCCGTCGAGCTTCCGCCTGCTGCGCCAGCTGCTGTCGCGGCTGGAGGACGAGGACACCGGCAAGGTCAAGGTCGAGGGCCTGTACGTGGAAGTGCCGGCCGAACGCCTGGAGCAGGCCGGCAAGGTCGCCGGCGTGCTCGGCGACGAGGTCTTCAGCAAGTTCCCGTTCCTGGATGGGATGACGCCGATGTCCGATGACCTCACCGAGCTGGTGCTCAATCGCACCTGGCGCCCGGCGCTGTCGGTGACCGGCGTGGACGGCATGCCGGCGCTGTCCTCGGCCGGCAACGTGCTGCGCCCGCACACCGCGGTGAAGCTGTCGCTGCGCCTGCCGCCGACCCTGGACGGCAAGCGCGCCGGCGAGCTGCTCAAGGACGTGCTGCTGAAGGATCCGCCGAACGGGGCGAAGGTCGAGCTGGAGCTGGAGAAGGCTTCGACCGGCTGGAACGCGCCGGCGCAGTCGCCGTGGCTGACCGACGCGATCGAGGCGGCTTCGCAGGCCGCGTTCGGCAAGCCGGCGATGTACATGGGCGAAGGCGGCACGATCCCGTTCATGGGCATGCTCGGGGAGAAGTTCCCGGGGGCGCAGTTCATGATTACCGGCGTGCTGGGGCCGCACTCCAACGCGCACGGGCCGAACGAGTTCCTGCACATCCCGATGGGCAAGAAGGTCACCCAGTGCGTGTCGCAGGTGATCGCGGAGCATTACCGGGCCAGCGTGCGCGGCGAGACCACGGGTGTGGGCGCGGTGGCCGGTGGCGAGCAGCACGGCGACCACGGCTGCTGCTGAAAGCCGCCTGCCATGCGGTGATCGGAGACGCCGGGCCTGTCCCGGCGTCTTCCGTTTGCAAAAGGTGCAAAAAGGGGACGGAGGCAATTAAGCAGCCTTGCTTAATTGCCTCCGTCCCCTTTTTGCTACGCTTCGGAGTGCCCCCATTCACCCAAGCGGAGTTTCCAGATGGAACAGATCTTCGGTGGCGGCATCATTTGGACCATTTTCATCGGGCTGGTCGCGGGCCTGCTGGCGCGTGCGCTCAAGCCGGGCAATGACAAGCTGAGCCTGTTGTGGACGATCGTGCTAGGCATCGCCGGTGCGCTGGCGGCGTGGTGGGTCGGCGGTTTGGTCGGCTGGTATGCGCCGGGCGAGCCGGCGGGGTTCATCGCGTCGGTGGTCGGGGCGATCGTGCTGCTGGTCCTGTACGGGGTCCTGCGCAAGAAGCGGGGCTGAGGTTCGAGGCGCGGGCTCCGCTGGGAGTCCGCGTTTCCTGGAGCGGGGGCGTCGTCGGCTCCGGCAGGCGTCCGCGTTTCCTGGAGCGGGGGCGTCGGCTCCGGGAGGAGTCCGCCGTCGCATGGGGATATGGCCCACCCTTCGGGACGACATCCTGTCTTTACTCAGGGCCGTGGCACATCCATGTGCCACTTGGGCCATATCCCCATGCGACGACGGCCCTCGGCGAACTTCCGGGTCGATGCCTGCGGTTTGGCGCCTTGATCAAGGCGCTGGCGCCTCCGCATTCCGATGCATCGCCTGGGCGTTGCCAGGTCATGGCGGCTTGGCGGCGTGGCGGTTTACGCTGTGCGCTGCGATGGCTTCTTTCCTGATCACTCCATGACTCCTTCCGGTGAGGTGGTTCCCGCGCGCGAGGTGCAGCGGCTGGACTGGGCGCGCGGTGCGCTGGGCGAGCCGGGGGCGACGCTGGAGCGGGCGTCGGTGGATGCGGGGTTCCGCAGTTACTGGCGCAGCCGGGGCATGGGCGCGAGCCGGATCGTGATGGATTCGCCGCCGGGGCTGGAGGATGTGCGGCCTTGGCTGGCGATGCGCGACCTGCTCGAGGGCGGCGGGGTGCGGGTGCCGCGGGTGCTGGCGCGCGATGTCGACAACGGTTTCCTGCTGCTGGAGGACCTGGGCGGGCCGACGTTGGCGCAGGTGATCGATGCGGACAATGCCGATGCGTGGTTCGATGCGGCCATCGACCAGTTGCTGCGGCTGCAGGCGATCGCGCCGCCGGAGGGGATGGGCGAATTCGGCGAGGCGCTGCTGCAGCGCGATGCGGGGCTGTTCGAGGAGTGGTTCCTGCGCCGGCACCTGGGCATCGAACTGGACTGCGGCGGGGTCGAGGAACTGCAGCTGGCGCAGCGGCGGTTGATGGACAACGCGCTGGGCCAGGCGCGGGTGCTGGTGCACCGCGACTTCATGCCGCGCAACCTGATGCCGGTGCAGCCGGGGCCGGCGGTGCTGGATTTCCAGGACTGCGTGCGCGGGCCGGTGGCCTACGACGCGATGAGCCTGTTCAAGGATGCGTTCCTGTCGTGGCCGTTGCCGCGGGTGGATGGCTGGCTGGCGCGCTACCACGCGCGCGCCGCGGCGGCGGGGCTGCCGGTGCCTGCGCTGGAGGTGTTCCTGCGCGATGCGGACTGGATGGGCATCCAGCGGCACCTGAAGATCCTGGGCATCTTCGCGCGGCTGCACTACCGCGACGGGAAGTCGAAGTACCTGGCCGACGTGCCGCGCTTCATCGCCTACCTGGACGAGGTGCTGCCGCGGCATCCGCAGCTTGATGGCCTGCGCCGGCTGCTCGATGCGCGCATCCGTCCGGCGCTCGCGGCAAAGGCACCGGCATGAAGGCGCTGGTGTTCGCCGCCGGGCTAGGCGAGCGCATGCGCCCGCTCACCGACCACACGCCCAAGCCGCTGCTGGAAGCCGGCGGCAGGCCGCTGATCGCCTGGCACCTGGAAAAGCTGGCCGCGATCGGAGTGGAAGACGTGGTGGTCAACACCTCGTGGCTGGCCGCGCGCTTTCCCGAAATCCTCGGCGACGGATCACGCTGGGGCCTGCGCCTGCACTACAGCTACGAGGGGCCATCACCGCTGGAAACCGGCGGCGGCATGCTGCACGCCCTGCCGCTGCTGGGCGACGCGCCGTTCCTGGCGGTCAACGGCGACATCTGGACCGATTACGATTTCGCCCGCCTGCCGCGCGAGCCGCGCGGCGACGCGCACCTGGTGCTGGTCGACAACCCGGAACACCATCCCGGCGGCGACTTCGTGCTGGGCGACGACGGACGGATCGAAGCCGACGGCGCGGCGAAGCTGACCTTCTCCGGCATCGGCGTATACCGCCCCGCCCTGCTGGCCGGCTGGCGCGACCCCGTCGCCGGCGACCCGGGCACGCTTCCGCGCTTCAAGCTGGCGCCGCTGTTGCGCCGGGCGATGGCGCGCGGCGCGGCGAGCGGCGAACACCATCGCGGGCAATGGACCGACGTCGGCACGCCGGCGCGCCTCGAAGCGCTGGACGCGCAACTGCGCGCCACAACCCGCTGAATTCCTCCGCCACGACCACGGGAGTTGCTCCCCCTCCCCTTCCAGCCTGCGGGAGGAGAACCGCTACTCCGCCCCGAGCGCGCTCCGCAGGACCGGCCCCGTGACCCGCCGCTGCGCCGCCAGCGACTCGCGGTCGATGCGCTCGAGCAGGGCCAGCAGTTGCGGCAGGTCGCGGCCCGGGCGGGGCAGCAGCCAGGCGATCGCTGCCTCCTCCAGCACCAGGCCACGACGGCGGGCGCGGTCGCGCAGCACCTCGCGCCGGCCGGCGTCGGCGAGCGGGCGCAGCGCGATGCGGATGCACTGGCCCAGGCGCGAACGCAGGTCGGGCAGCACCAGCGGCAGCGCCGCCGGCGCGGCCGCGGCCAGGTAGAGCACGCCGCGCCCGGCGGCGCGGGTGCGGTTGTGGAAGTCGAACAGCGCGACCTCATCGGCGCGGTCGCCGGCGATCGCGTCCAGGCCGTCGAGCGCGACCACGTCGGCCGCATCCAGCGCTTCCAATGCCTCGCCCAGCCGGCCCGCCGCCGCGCGCAGCGGCAGGTAGGCGGCGCGGCGCCCGGCCTGCTCGGCCTCGGCGCACAGCGCCCGGCCCAGGTGGGTCTTGCCGGTGCCGGCGGCGCCTTCGGCGTAGAGCCAGTCCGCGCCCGGCCCGCGGGCCAGCGCGCGCAGCAGGCCGAGCGCGCCTTCGGGCGCAGCAATGAAACTCTCCAGGCGCTGGTCCGGCGGGGAGCGCCGCGACAGCGGCAGCTGGGGCGTGGGCCCGGGCGGGGAACTTACGACTGCTCCGGACTCCGGCCCGCGGCCTGTTCGACACTGCCGGCATCGACGTACGGATCGAGCACGATCGCCGGATGCTCGCCGGTGGACAGGTCGCGCTGCCGGTAGCGCTCGCGGGCGAAGCGCAGCATCACGTTGGCCACCGCCGCCACCGGCAACGCCAGCAGCATGCCGACGAAGCCGAACAGCTGGCCGCCGGCCATGATCGCGAAGATCACCGCCATCGGGTGCAGGCCGATCTTGTCGCCGACGATGCGCGGGGTCAGCACGTAGCTCTCCAGCATCTGCCCGGTCACGAACACCGCGCCGACCAGCACCAGCAGCTGCGCGTCGAAGCCCTGCGCCTGGACCAGCGCGGCCACCACCGCCAGGACCACGCCGGTGGTCGCGCCCAGGTACGGGATGAAGCTGATCAACCCGGCGATCACCCCGATCAGGATGCCCAGCTTGAGCCCGACCAGTTGCAGGCCGATCGCGTAGATCGCGCCCAGCGCCAGCATCACCAGGAACTGGCCGCGCAGGAACGCGCCGAGCACGTCGTTGGATTCGCGTGCCAGCCGGGTGACGGTGACGACGTGGTCGCGCGGGACCAGCGAGGCGACGCGGGCGACGATCAGGTCCCAGTCGCGCAGGAAATAGAAGGTGAGGATCGGCAGCAGCACGATGTTGGCCACCCAGGCCAGCATCGCCACGCCCGAGCGCGACAGGTAGCCGAACACCGCCGTGGCGACGCCTCCGGCCTGCGCCCAGTGGGTCTTGACCCATTCGGTCAGCCGTTCCGTGTCGAGCCAGCCGACCAGGTCCAGCCCCGTCCTGCCTTCCACCCAGGGCAGTGCGGTCTGCAGGATCCAGTCGCGGTACTGGGGCGCTGCATCGATCAGGGTCACGACCTGGCGTTCCAGCAGCGGCACCAGCACCAGCAGCGCCACCACCACCACCAGCGACATCGCCCCGAACACCACGGTCACCGCCAGGTTGCGCGAGAGGCCGCGGCGCTGCAGCCGGTCGGCGAGCGGATCGCCCAGCCAGCCCAGCAGCGCGCCGAGCACGAACGGGGTCAGGATCGGCCCCAGCAGCAGCACCAGCCACACCACCACCGCGGCCACCGCCAGCCACCTGAGCTGGCGCAGGAAACGGGCGATCTCGAATTCGGGCGCTTCTTCCCTGTTGGCGCTCATCGTGTCGTCCTCATCGGATCCGGTATTCCGCCTGCAGGCCTTCCACCGCCACCACCGGCGCGTCGGCGCCGAGCATGCGGTCGAAGCCGGCCATGCCGGTGAGCAGGTCCAGGTCGAACTCGGCGCGGTCGCCGTCGGCGCGGGCCGGGGCGATCCGGCGCACCACCGGCATCTTCTGCAGCATCGCCGACACGCGCAGGTAATCGTCCGCGCTGTGCAGGCCGGTGAAGGCCACCCGGTAGGTACCGGCCGGCTCGGACGGCGGCACCTTGGCGTAGCGCTGCACCAGCGCTTCGGCGGCCAGGTCGGCGCCGCTGGCCATGGCCCGGCGCGCATCGCTGTCGCTGACCGAGCGGGTCGCCAGCACGCGGCCGGAATCGACGAAGGTCCAGTCCGCGGTCCAGCCGGCGCCGCTGCGGTAGAGCTTGCCGATCAGCTGCATCGGCGGGCTGTAGCGGGCCGAGGTGCGCGCCACCGCAGCCGAATCGCCGCGCCAGATCGCGCCGACCGCGGCCTGTTCGGCGGCGTCGCCCGCCGGCAGGCCCAGGCGGAAGCCGCGCTCCTGGGCACGGTCGAGCACGCTGCGCGCGGCGTTGACCTGGCCGGTGCTGAGCAGGCGCGCGCCGCTGCCGTCGTCGATCGCCAGCCACAGCACCGGCTTGGGCCGCGGCTGCGGCCACACCGGCAGGCCCAGCGCGGCGGCCATCGAGTCCACCACCTCGGGCAGGAAGCGCACCACCAGCACGGTGCGGAAGGTCGGCGCACCGCTCGCCGACACGCCCTGGTCCTGGCGGAAGTCGTAGCTGTCGACGTAGGCCTTGGCGTTGCGCAACTCCTGGGCCACGCCCGGCCGGGTGACGATGCCGGCGTCGCCGGACAGCTTCTCCAGCACCCGGGCCAGGGCGCGGGCGAAGCCCGCCTCGCGCGCGTCGGCGGTCTGGCTGTTGACCGGCACCTCGGCCGAGTACAGGCCCTGCGCGGCGGCCACGTCGCCCTCGGTGCGCAGCCCGGCCTGCGCCCGCGCCACGGGCATGGCGAGGACGAGCAGCCCGCACAGGCACAGCGCGGCGGACAGGAGGCGCAGCATCCACGGGAAGGGGGGCGGCCCGGGGAGGGCGCGACTGGCTCGCATGCGGACGTTCCTCGGCGGGCTTCGGAGAGAGTCCGGAGGATTGTTGCCCGAATGCGGGGGGCACGCCAATCGACGGCATGTGTACGGGCCGTCTCCCGGCGGCGCCCGCGGACGGGCTTGCCCCCGGGGCGACTGGTAGAATCGCGGCCCTCCCCCGCTTCCGCCGCAGGCCCCGCACGTGAGCCAGACCCCGACGCCCGCTCCCCTCACCTACCGCGACGCGGGCGTGGACATCGACGCCGGCAACGAGGTGGTCGAGCGGATCAAGCCGCTGGTCAGGCGCAGCTTCCGCCCGGAGGTGATGGGCGGGCTGGGCGGCTTCGGCGCGCTGTTCGACCTGTCCGGCAAGTACCGCGAGCCGGTGCTGGTCTCGGGCACCGACGGCGTCGGCACCAAGCTGAAGCTGGCCCAGCAGCTGGGCCGCCACGACACCATCGGCATCGACCTGGTCGGCATGTGCGTCAACGACGTCCTGGTCCAGGGCGCCGAACCGCTGTTCTTCCTCGACTACTTCGCCACCGGCAAGCTCGACGTGGAGCCCACGGTGGCGGTGGTCGGCGGGATTGCAGCGGGCGGCACCGAGGCCGGCTGCGCGCTGATCGGCGGCGAGACCGCCGAAATGCCGGACATGTCCCCGCCGGGCGAATACGACCTGGCCGGATTCACCGTCGGCGCGGTCGAGAAGTCGCAGCTGCTCGACGGCGCCAGGGTGCGCGCCGGCGACGTGCTGCTCGGCATCGCCTCCTCCGGCCCGCATTCCAACGGCTATTCGCTGGTCCGCCGGATCTGGGACCGCGCCGGCCGCCCGGCCGACGTGCAGGTCGGCGGCGTGACCCTGGCCGATGCGCTGATGGCGCCCACGCGCCTGTACGTGAAGCCGGTGCTGGCGCTGCTGCGCGAGCACGGCGAATCGATCCACGCCATGGCCCACATCACCGGCGGTGGCCTGACCGAAAACATCATCCGCGTCATCCCCGACGGCCTGGGCCTGGAGATCGAGGCTTCGGCCATTGTCCTGCCGCCGGTGTTCGACTGGCTGCAGCGCGAGGGCGCGGTGGCCGACGCGGAGATGTGGCGCACCTTCAACTGCGGCGTCGGCTTCGTGCTGGTGCTGCCGCAGGAGGCGGTAGCCGCGGTCGGTGCCAGCCTGGACGCACTGGGCCTGGCGCACCGCGCGATCGGCCAGGTGGTCGCCGGCACCGGCGGCGAACGCGTCCGCATCGGCTGAGCCGCCGCACCGGCATGACCGCAGCGACCACGACGGCCACGGCCGTGGCCACGCCGGCCGCGGCGCACGCGCGCATCGCCGTGCTGGTCTCCGGTCGCGGCAGCAACCTGCAGGCGCTGCTCGACGCCATCGCCGACGGCCGCCTGCACGCGCGGATCGTGGGCGTGTTCTCCGACCGCCCGGAGGCGGCCGCACTGGACAGGGTCGCGCCCGGGCTGCGCTGGAGCCGCGACGCGCGCGGCTATCCGGACCGCGCCAGCTTCGACGCCGAGCTCGCCGACGCGGTCGCCGCGGCCGCGCCGGACTGGGTGTTCTGCGCCGGCTACATGCGCATCCTCGGCGACGCCTTCGTGCGCCGCTTCGACGGCCGCCTGCTCAACGTGCATCCGTCGCTGCTGCCGCGCCACAAAGGCCTGCACACCCATGCCCGCGCGCTGCAGGCCGGCGATGCCGAGCACGGGGCCAGCGTGCATTTCGTCGTCCCCGAGCTCGACGCCGGCGCGGTGGTGGCGCAGGTGCGCATCCCGGTGCTCGCCGGCGACACCCCCGAAGCCCTGGCCGCGCGGCTGCTGCCGGAGGAACACCGGCTGGTGGCCGCGGCGCTGGCCCTGGCCGTCGCCGGCCGCCTGGCTGAACGCGACGGTCAGGTCCGGCTGGACGGTCAGCCGCTGTTTGGCCCGCTGCAACTAGATTCCGCTGGCATCCTGCGCCCGGGATCACGCCACTGACACCGTTTCCCGGGCATGCTGGAACCCCTTCCGCAGAACGCCCACATGCAGCAATCGCCGCAGCGCGCACGCCGAACCCGATGCTTCCTCGCCCTCGCCGGGCTGTGCCTGGCGGTGGCCTGGCAGGCGGCCGCGCAGGACACACAGGCCGGCGCCGCCCAGACCGGTCACGCGCCGTCCTCCGCCGCGCCGGAGATCCAGCCGCCGCCACCCGAAGCGCCCGTTCCGCCGGCGCTGGAGCCGTTCTTCGCCAGCTACGAAGCGCACCACCGGGGCAAGCCGGCCGGCAATGCCAGCATGCAGCTTTCGCGCAACGACGACGGGCGCTGGAGGATCGACCTGTCGATCCGGGGCGACCGCGGCATCGCCGGCGCGACCCGGCTGAAGATCGAGCAGAGCACCGTGTTCGACGAAGCCGGCAGCCAGTACCGTCCGCTCAGCCAGGGCACCGTGCGCAAGGCGCTGCTGTTCGACCAGCGCGCCACCGGCACCTACGACTGGTCGAAGATGCAGGCGCACTGGGACGGCAAAGTGAAGAAGGAGCGGCGGGCGCCGGTGGAGCTGCATGCCGGCGACATGAGCGCGCTGCTGCTCAACCTGGCGATCATGCGCGACGCGCGCCCCGGCGCCACCCTCAACTACCGCATGGTCGACGT
This sequence comes from Pseudoxanthomonas koreensis, assembly GCF_010093225.1. Taxonomy (GTDB): domain Bacteria; phylum Pseudomonadota; class Gammaproteobacteria; order Xanthomonadales; family Xanthomonadaceae; genus Pseudoxanthomonas; species Pseudoxanthomonas koreensis. The sequence goes on from NZ_PDWM01000031.1 coordinate 27,826, forward strand.
CGGCCGCGCCCGCGACCACACCTACCAGGTGGCGGAAGAACCGGAAATCATGGCCGTCGGCGACATGAGCTACGACGCCCTGCGCGTGGCCCGCACCGACAAGCCCGGCGACGAGACGGTATTGTGGGTCGCCAGCGGCGTGCCGACCCCGATCCGCATCCTGCAACGCAAGGACGGCGAGGACGAAATCGACCTGCGCCTGGTCGAATACCGAGGAGTGTGAACCCCATGACTGGACGCCACCGCAGCTTCCCCATCCACTTCCCCGCCGCGCTGCTCCTGCTGTTGGCACTGTGCGCCGGCGACGCGCTGGCCGCGCCGCTGGAGCCGTTCACCGCCGAGTACCAGGCCAGCTACCTGGGCATGCAGGCCACCGGCAACATGACCCTGGCGCGCCAGGACGGCAACCGCTGGAAGTACAGCCTCAACATCCGCAATCCGGTCGCCGACCTGAGCCAGAGCACCGTATTCGACGAGCACCAGGGCCAGCTGCGCCCGCTGAGCAGCAGCGACCGCGCGGTGGCGCTGATCAAGAAGAAGTCGGTGGACGCGACGTACGACTGGACCGCCGGCCAGGCCACCTGGACCGGCGACGTCAAGCCCGAGCGCCGCGGCCCGGTGAAGCTGCAGGCCGGCGACATGGACGCGCTGCTGATCAACCTGGCCGTCGCCCGCGACCTGGCCGCCGGCAAGCCGCTCACCTACCGCATGGTCGACGAAGGCCGGGTGCGCCCGCTGCAGTGGGAAGTGGTCGGCAAGGAAGATGTCACTGTCGAGGGCGTCAGCAAGGAGGCGACCAAGGTCGCGCGACGCACCGACAAGCGCGAGATGATCGCCTGGATCGTGCCGGGCCTGCCCGTGCCCGCGCGTATCCTCCAGCGCGAGAACGGCATCGACACGATGGAACTGACGATCCGCTCGCTGCGCTGAGCGTGAGGCGGGCTACTCGCTCGCCGCTTCGCCGAACACGGTCTGGCAATCGACCCGGATCACGTCGCCGGCGCGCCCCCAGCGGAAGGTGGTGCACTCGCGATTGCCCTCGCGGACGCGCACCGCGGTGACCGCGTAGAACGACTGCAGGATCTCGGTCCGGGTGACGTTTCCGTCGCCGTTCCAGTCCATGTCGGCGGTCTCGATGCCGCGGGTGGCGGCCATCCCGGCCCAGGCAGCCAGGCCGATCGCCAGCAGCAGCACGGCCAGGATCGCCAGCAGCAGCCTGCGTCGCGGCGTCAGCTTCCCGCGCAGCAGCATCAGCCGGCGACCCTGCGGATCCGGGCGCCGAGCGCACCGAGCTTTTCCTCGATGTTCTCGTAGCCGCGGTCCAGGTGGTAGATGCGGTCGATGGTGGTCTCGCCCTCGGCGACCAGGCCGGCCAGGATCAGCGAGGCCGAGGCGCGCAGGTCGGTGGCCATCACCGGCGCACCGCTCAGGCGCTCGACGCCGCGCACGATCGCGGTGTGGCCGTCGATCTGGATGTCCGCGCCCAGGCGCAGCAGTTCGTTGACGTGCATGAAGCGGTTCTCGAAGATCGTCTCGCTGATCACGCCCACGCCCTCGGCCACGCAGTTGAGCGCCATGAACTGCGCCTGCATGTCGGTCGGGAACGCCGGGTACGGAGCGGTGGTCAGGCTCACCGCCTGCGGGCGCTTGCCGTGCATGTCGACGGTGATGCTGTCCCCGGTGGTGGTGACCTCGGCGCCGGCCTCGGCCAGCTTGAGCAGCACAGCGTCCAGCGTGTCCGGGCGCGCCTTGCGTGCGGTGACGCGGCCGCCGGTCATCGCCGCGGCGACCAGGAAGGTGCCGGTCTCGATCCGGTCCGGCAGCACCGTATGGCGGCCGCCGCCCAGGCGCTCGACGCCGTGGATGGTGATCCGCGCGGTACCCGCGCCCTCGATCCGCGCACCGAGCGCGTTGAGGCAGTCGGCCAGGTCGGTGACCTCCGGCTCCATCGCCGCGTTCTCGAGCACCGTGGTGCCCTCGGCAAGGGTGGCCGCGGCCATCACGTTCTCGGTGCCGGTGACGGTGACCATGTCGAACACGAAGCGCGCACCCTTCAGCCGCTCCGCGCGGGCCTTGATGAAGCCGTTCTCGACCACGATCTCCGCACCCAGCGCCTGCAGGCCCTTGATGTGCTGGTCCACCGGCCGCGAGCCGATCGCGCAGCCGCCCGGTAGCGAGACTTCGGCCGCGCCGTGGCGGGCCAGCAGCGGACCCAGCACCAGGATCGAGGCGCGCATGGTCTTGACCAGTTCGTACGGCGCCACGTGCTGGTGCACCGTGCGCGGGTCCACCACCAGGCTGCTGCCGCGGGCGAGCGTGCCCTGGTCGAACTCCACGCCCGCACCCAGTTCGCTGAGCAGCTTGATCGTGGTGACCACGTCGTGCAGGTGCGGGACGTTGAGGATCTCCACCGGCGCGTCGGCCAGCAGGGTCGCGCACAGGATGGGGAGCACGGCGTTCTTGGCGCCGGAAATGGCGACTTCGCCGCGGAGCGGCACGCCGCCGCTGACTACGATCTTCTGCATGGGGCCTTTTGCGCGGAATCCGGAAGGGTGGCGAGGGGCTCAGGCCGCCTCGTCGGGAGTGACGGTCTTCAGGGCCAGCGCGTGGATCGCCCCGCCCATCAGCTCGCCCAGGGTGGCGTAGACCATGCGGTGGCGGGCCAGCGGCAGCTTGCCGCGGAACGCCTCGGCGACCACGGTGGCCTCGAAATGGACGCCGTCGTCGCCCTGTACCTGGGCGCGGGCGCCGGGCAGGCCGTCCTCGATCATGCGGCGGATGGTGTCGGCGTCCATGGAGTGCTTTGGCCTAGAATGAGCCCTGCATTCTAGCGAATCCGGGACTTCCGGACCGAACCCGCATGAGCCAGTCCCCGCTTCCGGCGGCAAACCCCGAGGCCCCTGCCGCGCAGTCCGGCCCCGCCGACGAGGCCGGCCTGGTCGCCAGCGGCCGCCGCGTGTTCGAGATCGAAGGCCAGGCGCTGGCCGCGGTCGGCGCCCGCATCGGCGCCGACTTCGCCCGCGCCTGCGCCCTGGTCATGGCCGGCCGGGGGCGCGTGGTCGCCACCGGCATGGGCAAGTCCGGCCACATCGCGCGCAAGATCGCCGCGACCCTGGCCTCCACCGGCACCCCGGCGTTCTTCGTCCATCCCGGCGAGGCCGGCCACGGCGACCTGGGCATGATCACCGACGCCGACGTGGTCCTGGCGCTCTCCTATTCCGGCGAATCCGACGAGATCCTGATGCTGCTGCCGGCGCTGCGCCGCCAGGGCAACACCGTGATCGCGATGACCGGGCGGCCGCAGTCGAGCCTGGCACGGGAGGCCGACGTGCACCTGGACGTGTCGGTTCCGGCCGAAGCCTGCCCGCTGCACCTGGCGCCGACCTCCAGCACCACCGCCACGCTCGCGCTGGGCGACGCGCTGGCCGTGGCCCTGCTCGAGGCGCGCGGCTTCACCGCCGACGACTTCGCCCGCTCGCATCCGGCCGGCGCCCTCGGCCGGCGCCTGTTGCTGCACATCGACGACGTGATGCACGGCGGCGATGCCCTGCCGCGCGTGGGCGCCGGCGCCAGCGTCGCCGAGGCGCTGGTGGAGATGAGCCGCAAGCGGCTGGGCATGACCGCAGTGGTGGACGACGACGGCCTGCTGCTGGGCATCTTCACCGACGGCGACCTGCGCCGCGCGCTGGACCAGGGCCTGGACGTGCGCCAGGCCAGGATCGCCGAGGTGATGACCCGCAACCCGCGCACCGTGCGCGCCGGGCGCATGGCCACCGAGGCCGCGCACCTGATGGAGCAGCACCGGATCAACGGCCTGATCGTGGTCGACGCCGACGGACGCGCGGTCGGTGCGCTCAATATTCATGACCTGTTGCGCGCGCGCGTGGTTTAAACGCCGTTCCCGCGCGCCCTGCCCGCCCCCGCCTGTCCCGGACGCACCGTGCCCTACGATCCCCTCGCCAGCGTTGCCCCCGAGATCCACGAACGCGCGCGCCGCATCGGCCTGGTGTGCCTGGACGTGGACGGCACGCTCACCGACGGGCGGCTGTACTTCGACAGCGCCGGCAACGAGATGAAGTCCTTCAGCGTGCTCGACGGCCAGGGCCTGGTCCAGTTGCGCCGCTTCGGCTTCGAGGTGGCGCTGATCACCGCCCGGCCCAGCCTGGTGGCGCAGAAGCGCGGCGCCGACCTCGGCCTGGACACCCACATCGGCGTGCTCGACAAGCTCGCGTGCATGGACGCGCTGCTCGCCCGCCATGGCCTCGGCCGCGAACAGGCCTGCTTCGTCGGCGACGACCTGCCCGACCTGGACTGCCTGCGTGCGGCCGGGCTCTCGGTCGCGCCGGCCAATGCGCACCCGTGGATCTCCGAGGTCGTGCACTGGCGCACCCACGCCCGTGCCGGCGAAGGCGCGGTGCGCGAGGTCTGCGACGTGCTGCTGGCCGCGCAGGGCCACGTCGCGGAGATCCTCGCCGGCGGCCACGGCTCGCGCGACGGGCGCCGCGCGTGAGCTGGCGCGGCGTGCTTGGCGTGGCGCTGGTGCTGGCCGCCATCTTCAGCGGCTGGTCGGCCTGGCGCATGCGCGACCGCAGCGAACCGCCGGCCGACACCACGCAGCGCTCGGATTACGTGCTGCGCGATTTCGAACTGGTCATGCTGGCCCGGGACGGCACCGAGTCGCTGCGGCTGGAAGCACCGCAACTGCAGCGCAACCGCGAGGATGAAAGCCTGGCGATCGACCGCCCGGTATTCCACACCCCCGGCCAGGACGGCGCCTGGCGCCTGACCGCCGACCAGGGCTGGATCAACGCCGATGGCGACCTGGCGCGCCTCACCGGCAACGTCGCCGGCGACAGCGCCGAAGGCCACCCGGTGCCGACCACCTTCCGCACCGATACCCTCGAACTGCTCCCGGACCAGGACCTGGCCCGCACCGGCGACCGCGTCACCCTGACCCGCCCGGGTATCATGCAGACCGGCGTCGGCTTCCAGGCCAACCTGCAGACCCGGCAGTACCAGTTCCTTTCCCAGGTCCAGACCCGTTATGAACCCACCCCGCGCCGGTAACCCCATCCCGCGCCCGCGGCTGCCGTCCCTGTTCGCGCTGGGCCTGTTCGCGCTGGCGGCGCTGGCACCGGCCGTGGCGCTGGCCAGGACCTCGGACCGCAACCAGCCGATGACCCTGGATTCGGACAGCTCCGACTGCAACCAGGGCGATGCCGATTCACGCTGCGTGTTCAGCGGCAACGTGGTGATCGTCCAGGGCACCCTGGAGATCCGCGCCGACCGCGCCGAGGTCGTGCAGCGCGGCGGCGAGATCGACCAGGTGATCCTCACCGGCCGCCAGGCGGCGATGAAGCAGCAGATGGACGATGGCACGATGATGAACGCCCGCGCCGACCGCATCGTCTTCGAACCGGGCAAGGAGCTGCTGACCCTGACCGGCGACTTCAAGATCGAATCGCCGCGCGGCAGCAACAGCGGCCAGAGGATGGTCTACAACATGGGCACCGGGCAGATGCAGAGCGGCGGCGACGGCACCCGGGTGCGCACCGTGATCCAGCCGAAGGCGCCGGCGACCCCGGCCAGGCCGGCAGCGCCGGCGACACCGGAAAAGGGGAGCAACTGATGCTGGTCGCCGAAGGCCTGCGCAAGCGCTACAGGCAACGCGAGGTCGTGCGCGACTTCGGCCTGAGCCTGGACGCCGGCGAGGTGGTCGGCCTGCTCGGCCCCAACGGCGCCGGCAAGACCACCTGCTTCTACATGATCGTCGGCCTGGTCACCGCCGACGCCGGCCGCATCGTCCTCGACGGCCGCGACATCACCGCCGAACCGATGTACACCCGCGCCCGCCTCGGCGTGGGCTACCTGCCGCAGGAAGCCTCGGTGTTCCGCAAGCTGACCGTGGCCGACAACCTGCGCCTGGTGCTGGAGCTGCGCGAGGACCTGGACGAGGACGGGATCGAGCGCGAGCTGTCCTCGCTGCTGGACGAGCTGCAGATCGGCCATGTCGCCGACCAGCTCGGCGCCAGCCTGTCCGGCGGCGAGCGGCGGCGCTGCGAGATCGCGCGTGCGCTCGCCGCAAAACCGCGCCTGATGCTGCTGGACGAACCCTTTGCCGGCGTCGACCCGATCTCGGTCGGAGAGATCCAGCGCATCGTCACCCACCTCAAGAACCGCGGCATCGGCGTGCTGATCACCGACCACAACGTGCGCGAGACCTTGGGAATCTGCGACCGGGCGTATATCCTCGCCGAGGGAAGCGTTCTGGCGCAGGGGGCACCGGACGCACTGCTGGCCGATCCGGACGTGCGCCGGGTCTACCTTGGGGACCAGTTCCGCCTCTAGTCCCCCTCCGGGAGTCACCCCGGCCGGCAGTCCCGTCGCTCACACCTGGCAGGGACATGAAGGCACGGCTGCAGACATCGCTCGGACAGCACCTCGTCATGACGCCACAGCTGCGCCAGGCGATCCGCCTGTTGCAGATGTCCACCCTCGAGCTGCAGGCCGAGGTCGCCGAGGCGATCGAGACCAATCCGCTGCTGGAGTGGACCGAGGACGCCCCCTACGACTCCCCCGTGCCGACCGACGGCAAGGCTGGCGACGGCGCCGCGGACGGCCCCGGCAACGACGAATCCCCGCGCGACGGCGCCGACGACGACTGGATGCCCGAGGCCGGCAGCTGGGAAGGCGGCCTGGGCGGTGGCAGTGGCGGCGGTGGCGGCGGCGACGAGGACCGCGAGGACGCGGCCGAGCGCATGGCCGAACCCGAGAACCTGGCCGACCACCTGCTCTGGCAGCTGCACCTGTCGCCGCTGTCCCCGCGCGACCGCCGCATCGGCGCGGCCCTGGTCGACGCACTGGACGAAGACGGCTACCTGCGCGAACCGCTGGCGACGATCGCCGAAACCCTGCTGCCCGAGGTCCACGCCGGCGAGGAGGAGATCCTCACCGTGCTGCACCAGCTGCAACGCTTCGACCCGGTCGGGATCGGCGCGCGCAGCCTCGGCGAATGCCTGCGCCTGCAGCTGGAAGTGCTGCCCGAAGACCCCCCCGGGCGCGAACTGGCCCTGCGCATCGTCGACGGCCCGCTGGAGCGGCTGCCGCGCAGCGGCATCGCCGGCATCGCCCAGGAACTGCGCGCGCCGCAGGACGCGGTCGAACAGGCGGTGCAGCTGGTGCGCTCGCTCGATCCGCGCCCCGGCAAGCAGGTCGGCGAAGTCGACCCGGACAACTATGTGATCCCCGACTGCGTGGTCTGGCGCCAGCGCGGGGTATGGAAGGTCGCGCTGTCGCAGCAGGCAATGCCGCGGGTGTCCATCCACCGCGGCTACGAACAGATGATCCGCCGTTGCGGCGAGAGCGACGCCGGCTACCTGCGTACCCAGCTGCAGGAGGCGCGCTGGCTGCTCAAGAGCCTGGAGGCGCGCGGCGAAACCCTGCTCAAGGTGATGCGCTGCCTGCTGCGCGTGCAGTCCGGCTTCCTCGAATTCGGCGAACAGGCCCTGCGCCCGCTGACCCTGCGCGAGATCGCCGGCGAGATCGGCCTGCACGAATCCACCGTTTCCCGCGCCATCGCCCGCAAGTACGTGCGCACCCCGCGCGGCACCCTGCCGCTGAAGGCGTTCTTCGCCTCGGGCATCGACACCGGCGGCGGCGGCGAGGCGTCCAGCACCGCGATCCAGGCCATGATCCGCCGTCTCATCGACGACGAGAACCCGCGCAAGCCGCTGTCTGACGCCAAGCTGGCCGACCTGCTGAAGGAATCCGGGATCCCGGTGGCGCGCAGGACCGTGGCGAAGTATCGTGAAGCCATGAACATTTCGGCTTCGCACGAGCGGGTCCGGATCGGTTGATACGGAAGTAGCGGTTGGTACCGAAGTAGCGATCGAACTCCCCGCCCGGGGTGGAGCCGCCAACGCGGCAACGACCCAAGGAGGTTCATGATGCGCATCGAAACCTATGGCCAGCAGCTCGAAGTCACCCCGGCGCTGCAGGAATACGTCGAGAGCAAGCTGCAACGCCTCGACCGCCATTTCGACCAGCCCATCGAGGTCCGCGTCCAGCTGGGCCTGCGCAAGCCCGAGCACCATGCCGAAGCCACCCTCACCGTGCCGGGCAAGACCCTGCACGCCGACGCCGGCGGCGAGAACATGTACGCGGCCATCGACCTGCTGGCCGACAAGCTGGACCGGCAGATCCTGAAGCACAAGGAAAAGCAGCCCGACCACCACGCCCCGCGGGTGGCCGACGCCCTCTGATCCCCCGTCCGCGCCCGGCCGGTGGCCCTTGAGCCACCGGTTTGGGCACAATGCGGCATCCCCAGCCCAGGCCCGTGCCGCATGAGGAATGCCAGCATCACCGCGCGCGAGCTGTTCGACCAGCAGCAGGAGAAGCTGGGCCTGCGCTGGCTCGCCGGACAGAAGGGTGGCAGCCGCGGGATCGAATCGGGCGACACCAACGCACGCCGCCCCTCGCTGGCCGGCTACCTCAACGCGGTCTACCCGAACAAGGTGCAGATCCTCGGCAGCGAGGAACTGGCCTGGCTCGATTCGCTGGACGCGCGCCTGCGCTGGGAGACGATCGAGAAGATCATCCAGTTCCGCCCGCTGGCGCTGGTGATCAGCAAGAACCAGTCCTGCCCCGAGGACCTGCGCACCGCCGCCGAGGAAGGCGACACCCCGCTGTGGGTCTCGCCCAAGCGCGGCCACGAACTGCTCAACCATCTCTCCTACCACCTCGCCCGCACCCTCGCCCCGCGCGTGACCCTGCACGGGGTGTTCATGGAGATCTACTCGATCGGCGTGCTGATCACCGGTGAAGCGGGATCGGGCAAGAGCGAACTGGCGCTGGAGCTGCTCAGCCGCGGCCACCGCCTGGTCGCCGACGACGCCCCCGAATTCACCCAGATCGCCCCGGACGTGCTCGACGGCACCTGCCCGGAGCTGCTGCAGGACCTGCTGGAAGTGCGCGGCCTGGGCGTGCTCAACGTGCGCGAGATGTTCGGCGACACCGCGGTGAAGAAGAACAAGTACCTGCGCCTGATCGTGCACCTGACCCGGCCGATGACCGAACCCAGCCCGCATGGCTACGAGCGCCTGACCGGCGACTCCGGCACCCGCCACGTGCTCGACCTGGACGTGCCGCTGATCACCCTGCCGGTGATGCCCGGCCGCAACCTGGCAGTGCTGACCGAGGCGGCGACGCGGCTGCACATCCTGCGCACCAAGGGCATCGATCCGGCGGCGATGTTCATCGCCCGGCACAGCAACCTGCTGGAGCGACGCGGCGGATGAGCGCGGTCCAGCCCACGCTGGTGATCGTCAGCGGCCTGTCCGGCTCGGGCAAGTCGGTGGCGCTGAAGACCTTCGAGGACCTGGATTACTACTGCGCCGACAACCTGCCGGTGGAACTGCTGCCGGCCTTCGTGCGCAGCCAGCTGCGCGAAAACGGGCTGCCGCCGCGCATGGCGGTGGGCATCGACGTGCGCAGCCGCGACAGCGACCTCAGCCGGCTGTCGGAATGGCGCGCGGTCGCCGCCAGCCTGGGCGTGGACGCGCGCCTGCTGTACTTCGAGGCCAGCGACGAAGTCCTGCTGCGCCGCTTCGCCGACACCCGCCGCCGGCACCCGCTGACCCGGCTCGGGCTGTCGCTGCCCGAGGCGCTGGCGCGCGAACGCGAACTGACCCGGCCGCTGCACGACGAAGCCGATGCGGTGATCGACACCAGCGAGCTCAACGTGCACCAGCTGCGCCGCCGCGTCATCACCGAATTCGCACTGGAGCACAGCCCGGGGCTGTCGCTGCTGTTCGAATCCTTCGCCTACAAGCGCGGGGTGCCGGAGGAAGCGGACTTCGTGTTCGACGCCCGGGTCCTGCCCAATCCGCACTGGGACCCTGAACTGCGCCCGCTGACCGGCCGCGACCCGCAGGTCCGCCAGTCCCTGGACGCCGATCCGGAAGTGGCTACCTACGTGGCCCAGGTCGCCGGTTTCCTCGACACCTGGCTGCCCAAGCTGCGCGGCGAAACCCGCGCCTACGTGACCGTCGCCTTCGGCTGCACCGGCGGCAAGCACCGCTCGGTCTACCTGGCCGAGCGCCTGGCCAACCACGCCCGCGCCCAGGGCTGGGAAGAAGTCGCCACCTACCACCGCGAACAGGACTGACCCGGGCACGCACGCCCGCTGATTTTCACTCCTCTCCGGACTGCAGGGTCCAGGGACGAAAGGCGAAGGCATCCGGTTGCGTCGGCTCCGGTGGGGGCCGCCGTTCTGCCGCACTGGGGGTCGTCGCTCACGTCGGCGTCCCTGCCTCAGTTCGCGAGCGCGGCACATCCA
>NZ_PDWM01000032.1 GCF_010093225.1 Pseudoxanthomonas koreensis
CCCCCGCCCCTGACCACGCCGGTCTCGCCGTGCGCGCCGACTGGCCCTCCCGCACGGTTGCCGCTGATCGAGGCGTCAGCGCCCCAACCGATGACGGTTCGGGCGACGGTCTGGCCTCGTCCGCCCTGGTGACCCCGGGGGGTCCGCCGCCGGTGGCCCCGGCACCGCCGGCCCCGCCGCCGCCGCCGCCGCCGCCGGTCGAGCCGCCGACCACCCCGATCAGCATCGACCTGAAGGGCGTGAACTTCGACTTCGACAAGGCGACCCTGCGTCCTGACGCGCTGGAGATCCTGGGCGAAGCCTCGGAGATCCTGCGTCGCTATCCGGAACTGCGCGTCGAAGTGGCTGGCCACACCGACCTGTGCGGCCCGGAGGACTACAACCAGAAGCTGTCCGAGCGTCGCGCCACCGCGGTCTACCAGTACCTGACCAGCAACGGCATCGATGCCTCGCGCCTGGCCGGTCCGGTGGGCTACGGCGAGAGCCGTCCGCTGGAGCCGACCGCGCAGACCATGCCGGGCTGCAAGAGCGAGACCAACCGCCGCACCGAGCTGAACGTCCAGAACTGACCGGACGCCAAGCTGCAGTACCACAAGGCCCGGCATCTGCCGGGCCTTGTTTTTTTGTGCGCGGTGGCCGCCGCAATACGTGCCGGCCATCCTTGTATCGGATGCCCCCACTACCTACACTCGGTCGCATCTGTTCCGTGGGAAATCCAACGATGCGCGCCTTCGCCACCGCCGGCCTGCTGGCCCTTGTCACCGTCCCGGCCATCGCCAACGCCGCGCAGGATTGCCGCGGTCCACTGGTGCAGGGGCCACTGGCGTTGCCGGCGACGGTCGCCGTCCCGGTCGCGTCCGAACTGGGGTCGCGGCATTCCCAGCTGGGCATGCCCAGCGGCGTGCTGGCGCAGCCGGCCGACGCGGCGCAGTCGCTGGACCGGGTGCTGCTGCGCCTGCGCATCGTCAATTGCCGCGACATCGCCCAGGCGCTGCCGGCAGCGCGCGCGGTAGCCAACCCCGGCGACCCGGCGGCCTACAAGCCCAAGACCCAGTACGACAACACGCCGTACCGCTTCAACATGACCCAGAACGGCAAGCGCATGACCGCCGACGATTTCGACGCGTGGCTCAAGGCCAACGGCTACAGTGCCGGCCGCCGCGCCGACACCGCGCCGGCCCCGGCGGCGCAGCCCGCCGCACCGGCGACCACGCCCGGCAAGAACTAGTACCGCGCGCATGGACGGGAAGGGTTCCCGTCCACGCCCGCCGCGCGTGAGCGGAGGTGCCGCTGGCGCCCCGCAGCGCAGGCATGGCCTGGCGCGGGTGATCTCGAAGGCGGGGCTGTGTTCGCGCAGCGAGGCGGCGCGCTGGATCGGCGAAGGCCGCGTGCGCGTGGACGGACGCATCGTCCGCGATCCCGAGTATCCGCTGCACGACGGTATGCGCCGCGTGCGCATCGACGGCGCCGGGGCGCCGCCGCCGCAACAGCGGCACTACCTGGTGCTCAACAAGCCGCGCGGGCTGGTCACCACCGCGCGCGACGAGCGTGGCCGCGACACCGTCTACCGCTGCCTGGAAGGATCGGGCCTGCCCTGGCTGGCGCCGGTGGGGCGGCTGGACAAGGCCAGCGAGGGGCTGCTGCTGTTCTGCAATGACCCGGAGTGGGCGGCCGCGGTGCTCGATCCACGCACCGGGCCGGACAAGACCTACCACGTGCAGGTCGACCGGGTGCCCGACGACGCCCTGCTGCGGGCCTTGCGCGAGGGTGTGGAAGACGATGCCGACGGCGCCCGCCTGCGTGCGAAGTCGGCCACGCTGCTGCGCAGCGGCACGCGCAATGCCTGGCTGGAGATCGTGCTGGACGAAGGCCGCAACCGGCAGATCCGGCGCCTGCTCGCCGCCTTCGACGTCGGCGTGCTGCGGCTGGTGCGGGTGGCGATCGGTGGCCTGCAGCTGGGCACCCTGGCGAAGGGCGCATGGCGCCCGCTCGGCGCGGCGGAACGGGATGCGCTGGCGCAGGTTGTGCGACCCGGAGCGGTCGCCAGCTGAGAACCGGTCCACAGATCCCGAACCGCGACGGTTTTCCGGCGCCTCCAGCCCGTAGAGTCCCCCCGTCTACACCGCGGGGAGTTGCGTCATGCGTCCACGTATCCGGGGATTCCAGCTGTTCGCGCTCGCGCTCGCGACGCTCGTGCTGGCCGCCTGCGCGGGGCGGGAGTCCAGGGCCACCACCGCAAAGCCGGCACCGGCAGCCGTCGCCAAGCCCGACGACCGCTATGGTCATCGCTTCCACATGGTCCAGAACGGCAAGCGCATGACCGCCGACGACTTCGATGCGTGGCTGAAGGCGAAGGGGTTGCGGGTCCAGGGCGGCAAGGTGGTGGCGGCTTCGCAGGGCGCCTCGGGCAACGCAGCCAAGGCCGGCGGCACGGCGAAGTCAGCGGCAAAGGGCGCGACGCCGGTGGCCAACGCCTCGTCGAGGCCTGCGGCAACTGCGAAGACCGCCGGTGCCGCGAAGGCAACGAAGGCAACCGGCGCTGCGAACTCGAGCGCGACCGGCAAGGCCAAGGCCGGGGCCAAAGAGGAAAAGGATCCCGTCGCCGTGACGACGACCCCGCCCCGCGGCCGCTGAGCGGTGGGGGCGGCCGCCGCGCCGCGATGACTCAGCCGCCGATCACGCCCAGTTCGCGGCCGATCCGGGTGAACGCATCGATCGCGCGGTCCAGGTGTTCGCGGGTATGCGCCGCGCTCATCTGCGTGCGGATCCGCGCCTGGCCCTGCGGCACCACCGGGAAGAAGAAGCCGATCGCGTAGATGCCTTCCTCGAGCAGGCGCGCGGCGAATTTCTGCGCCAGCGGGGCGTCGTACAGCATCACCGGGCAGATCGGATGGGTGCCGGGCTTGATGTCGAAGCTGGCCGCGGCCATGCGTTCGCGGAAGTACGTGGTGTTCTCCTGCAGCCGGGTGCGCAGGTCGCCGGCGGCGGCCAGCATGTCGACCGCCTTGATGCCCGCGGCGACCACGTGCGGCGGCAGCGAGTTGGAGAACAGGTACGGGCGCGAGCGCTGGCGCAGCAGTTCGATGATTTCCGCGCGCGCGGTGGTGAAGCCGCCCAGCGCGCCACCCATCGCCTTGCCCAGGGTGCCGGTGAAGATGTCGACCTTGTCCATCACGCCCTTGACCTCGGCCGAGCCGCGGCCGCTCGCGCCGAGGAAACCGGTGGCGTGGCATTCGTCGATATGGACCAGTGCGTCGTACTTCTTCGCCAGCGCGGTGATCTGGTCCAGCGGGGCGATGAAGCCGTCCATCGAGAACACGCCGTCGGTGGTGACCATGACGGTCCGCGCACCATCGGCGCGGGCCTGCTGCAGCTGCTTCTCCAGGTCGGCCATGTCGCAGTTGGCGTAGCGGTAGCGCCGGGCCTTGCACAGGCGCACGCCGTCGATGATCGAGGCGTGGTTGAGCGCGTCGGAGATGATCGCGTCGTTCTCGTCCAGCAGCGGTTCGAACAGGCCGCCGTTGGCGTCGAAGCAGGCCGCGTACAGGATCGTGTCCTGGGTGCCGAAGAAGCCGGCGATGGTCTTCTCCAGCTGCTTGTGCAGGTCCTGGGTGCCGCAGATGAAGCGCACCGAGGCCATGCCGAAGCCGTGGCTGTCCAGCGCCGCCTTGGCAGCGGCGATCACGTCGGGGTGGTCGGCCAGGCCCAGGTAGTTGTTGGCGCAGAAGTTCAGCACCCGGCGGCCGTCGGCCAGTTCGATCTCGGCCGACTGCGGGCTGGTGATGACCCGCTCGGCCTTGAACAGGCCCTGTTCGCGCAGGCCCTCCAGCTGCGTGGCATAGCGGGCGAGGGCGGCGTCGGACATGGCGCAAATCCTTATCGGAAAAGGAAAACGGGGATTTTAGCGGGTCGGCGCAGGCGACGCTGGCTTAATGCTGATCCGCTATAAGGGCGCGCCCCATATTCATTTCCCGCGCCGAACCTGAATAGGGAATATCCTCGCATCCGGCCAGCAGGCCCAACCCAGGTGGGAGCGGTTCCATGCAGCGACGCAATGAAGGACGAGGCGCGGGCGGTACACCGGTGGCCTGGCTGGCCGGAGCGCTGGCCTGCGCGCTGGCGGCCCCGGCCTTCGCCCAGGGCAAGAAGCCCACGGTGGAGGAGCTGCTGAGCCGCCTGGAGGCGCTGGAGCAGCGCTACGGTGGCCAGGCCGCCAACCAGGCCGACGGCGCCACCACGCTCGACCTGGCCGCGCTGGACCAGCGCCTGCGGGTGCTGGAGCGCAACCTCGAACTGCAGGAAGAGGCGAGGGTGGCGAAGGAGAAGGAGGCGCCGGTGGTCGCGGTCAACGACAAGGGCGCCTCGTTCAAGTCGGCCAGCGGCGATTACGAGCTCCGTTTCCGCGGCCTGCTGCAGGGCGACGGCCGCTTCTACAACAGCGGCGTGCCGGCGGGCACCAACGACACCTTCCTGCTGCGCACCGCGCGTCCGATCTTCGAAGGCACCCTGGGCAAGTGGGTCGGCTACCGCTTCACCCCGGAATTCGCCGGCGACAGCGCGACCATCGTCGATGCCTACGCCGACCTGAAGTTCTCGCCGGCCGCGACCGTGCGCCTGGGCAAGTTCACCTCGCCGGTCGGCCTCGAGCGGCTGCAGTCGTCCTCGGCGCTTTCGGCGGTCGAGCGCGGCATCGCCAGCGAACTGGCGCCCAACCGCGACATCGGCGTGCAGCTGCAGGGCGACCTCGGCGGCGGCCGCGCCAGCTACGCCATCGGCGTGTACAACGGCGCGGTCGACGGCCGCGATGCGCCCAGCACCAATCCGGACGACGACTTCGAGTACGGCGCGCGGCTGTTCTTCGAACCCTTCAGGAACGACGCCAGCGCGTGGTCGGGGCTGGGCTTCGGCATCGGCGCCAGCGTCGGCGACACCCATGGCAGCGGCAACAACTTCCTGCCGCGCTACCGCACGCCGGGCCAGGTGCAGTTCTTCAACTACCGCGGCACGGTGGCCGCCGATGGCCGCCGCACCCGCTGGTCGCCGCAGGCCTACTACTATCGCAACCGCTTCGGCCTGCTCGCCGAGTACATCGAGTCGGCGCAGGAAGTGCGCCTGGGCGCGGACACGGCCGAACTGGACAACACCGCCTGGCAGGCCACCGCCAGCTGGGTGCTCACCGGCGAGGACGCTTCGTACCGCGGCGTGGTCAAGCCTTCGCGCCCGCTCAGCCCCGGCAAGGGCGGCTGGGGCGCCTGGGAGCTGGTCGGGCGTTACGGCGAACTGGACGTGGACGACGGTGCGTTCCCGCTGTTCGCCGACCCGGCCGTGGCCGCGCGCAGCGCGCAGACCTGGACGGTGGGCGTCAACTGGTACCTCAACAGCAACCTGAAACTGGTCGCCAACTACCTGCAGACGGGCTTCGACGGCGGTGCCGCCGCCGGCGCCGACCGCACGGACGAGAAGGCGGTGTTCACCCGGCTGCAGGTCGCGTTCTGACCTGCCACCCCACAACCGGAGCATGCACATGAAGAACTTCCCACTCCGCGGGTCCGCGATCCGCCTCGGCGCGGCCGTGTTCGGCCTGGTCCTGGCGGCCGGCGCGATCGCCAGGGACGCGCAGCTGCTCAACGTGTCCTACGACCCCACCCGCGAGCTGTACAAGGACTACAACGCCGCCTTCGCCAGGCACTGGCAGGCGACCCAGGGCCAGAAGGTGGCGATCGAGACCTCGCACGGTGGCTCGGGCAAACAGGCCCGCGCGGTGATCGACGGCCTGGAGGCCGACGTGGTCACCCTGGCGCTGGCCTACGACATCGACTCGATCGCCGAGCGCGCGAAACTGTTTCCGGCCAACTGGCAGAAGCGCCTGCCGGAGAACAGCACGCCCTACACCTCGACCATCGTGTTCCTGGTGCGCAAGGGCAATCCGAAGGGCATCAGGGACTGGCCGGACCTGCTCAAGTCCGGGGTGTCGGTGATCACGCCCAACCCGAAGACTTCCGGCGGCGCGCGCTGGAACTACCTGGCCGCCTGGGCCTATGGCCTGAAGATCTTCAAGGGCGACGAGGAGAAGACCCGCAACTTCGTCGCCGCGCTGTTCCGCAACGTGCCGGTACTCGATACCGGCGCGCGCGGCTCGACCACCACCTTCGTCCAGCGCGGCATCGGCGACGTGCTGCTGGCCTGGGAGAACGAGGCGTTCCTGTCGATCGAGGAGCTGGGACCGGACAAGTTCGACATCGTGGTGCCGTCGTTGTCGATCCTGGCCGAACCGCCGGTGGCGCTGGTCGACCGCAACGTCGACAAGCATGGCACCCGCGAGGTCGCCCAGGCCTACCTGGAGTACCTGTACTCGCCGGAAGGGCAGAAGATCGCCGCGAAGCACTACTACCGCCCGCGCCACCCGCAGCACGCCGACCCGGCCGACATCGCCCGCTTCCCGAAGGTGGAGCTGGTGACCCTCGACGCGGTGTTCGGTTCGTGGTCCGCGGCGCAGAAGAAGCACTTCGCCGACGGCGGCGTGTTCGACCAGATCCAGGCGAAGAAGTGAGCCCTGGCCGATCCCTGCAGCCGTGGAGCCGGTAATGGGCGCCACCCCGGCCTTGCGCGAACCTGCCACGCCGCCTCCGGGCGGCGTGGCCGTGCGTGCGCGCCGCCGCCGCGTGGTGCCGGGGTTCGGCCTGAGCCTGGGCTACACACTGGCCTGGTTGGGCCTGATCGTGCTGATCCCGCTGGCGGGCGTGTTCCTGCATTCGGCGCAGCTGGGCTGGGACGGGCTGTGGCGGATCTGGACCGAGCCGCGCGTGCTGGCGGCGCTGAAGGTCAGCTTCGGCACCGCGCTGGCGGCGGCGGCGTTCAACGCGGTGATGGGCACGCTGGTGGCGTGGGTGTTCGTGCGTTACCGGTTCCGCGGCCGGCGCCTGTTCGACGCGATGATCGACCTGCCGTTCGCGCTGCCCACCGCGGTGGCCGGCATCGCCCTGACCGCGCTGTACGGGCCCAATGGCTGGATCGGCCGCTGGCTGGAAGCGATCGGGATCAAGGTCGCGTACACGCCGCTGGGGATCACCGTGGCGCTGGTGTTCATCGGCCTGCCGTTCGTGGTGCGGGTGGTGCAGCCGGTGCTGGCCGAGGTCGAGCGCGAGCTGGAGGAAGCGGCGGCCACGCTCGGCGCCGGTCGCTGGCAGACCGTGCGCCGGGTGGTGCTGCCGGCGGCCTGGCCGGCGGTGCTGGCCGGCTTCGCCCTGGCCTTCGCCCGCGGCGTGGGCGAGTACGGCTCGGTGATCTTCATCGCCGGCAACATCCCGCAGGTATCGGAGATCGCGCCGCTGCTGATCACGATCAAGCTGGAGGAATTCGACTACGCGGGCGCGACCGCGATCGCGGTGGCGATGCTGCTGTTGTCGTTCGCGCTGCTGCTGCTGATCAACACCCTGCAGGCGCGCCTGGTGCGCGGCGAGCGCAGGGGAGGAGGCTGACATGGGTGATACATTGGCCGGCGTCCTCGCTGTCGAAGGTGGACAGGTGAGCGTGCGCCGCCGCGAACGCAGTCCCGCCAAGCCGGCCTCGCCGACCACCGAGCCGCGCTGGGTGCAGGTGTCGCTGGTCCTGCTGGCGCTGGCGTTCCTGCTTTCGTTCCTGCTGCTGCCGCTGCTGCTGGTGTTCGCCGAAGCGCTGCGCGGCGGGGTACAGGCGTTCGCGCGCGCGGTCACCGAGCCGGATGCGCTGGCCGCGATCCGGCTGACCCTGCTGGTCACCGCGATCGTGGTTCCGCTGAACCTGGTGTTCGGCGTCTCAGCGGCGTGGGCGGTGACCAAGCACGAATTCCCGGGCAAGCGCTGGCTGGTGAGCCTGATCGACCTGCCGTTCGCGGTGTCGCCGGTGGTGGCCGGCCTGGTCTTCATCCTGGTGTTCGGTGCGCAGGGCTGGGCCTGGCCGCTGGTCGACGAGGGCTGGGACTTCAGCCTGCCGCTGCTCGGCCAGTTCCACCTGCAGCTGCCGAAGATCGTGTTCGCGCTGCCGGGCATTGTCCTGGCGACGACCTTCGTGACCTTCCCGTTCATCGCCCGCGAGCTGATGCCGCTGATGGAGCAGCAGGGCGCCGACGAGGAACTGGCCGCGCTGAGCCTGGGCGCCAACGGCTGGCAGACGTTCTGGCGGGTGACCCTGCCCAACATCCGCTGGGCGCTGCTGTACGGCGTGCTGCTGTGCGGGGCGCGGGCGATGGGCGAGTTCGGCGCGGTGTCGGTGGTGTCGGGCCACATCCGCGGCCGCACCAACACGCTGCCGCTGCATGTGGAGATCCTCTACAACGAATACGCCTACAGCGCCGCGTTCGCCGCGGCCTCGCTGCTGGCACTGAGCGCACTGGTCACGCTGGTGCTGAAAACCTGGCTGGAATGGCGCCATGGCGAATCGCTGGCCGCCAACCACCGCCACTGAGGAAGAGACATGGCGATCAGGATCGAACACCTCGACAAGAAGTTCGGCGCCTTCGCCGCGCTGGCCGGCATCGACCTGGAGATCCGCCAAGGCGAGCTGCTGGCGCTGCTGGGGCCTTCGGGTTCGGGTAAGACCACGCTGCTGCGGGTGATCGCCGGGCTGGAGCATCCGGACGCGGGCCGGGTGCTGTTCGGCGGCGAGGACGCGACCGGGTTGAGCGTGCAGGAGCGGCGCGTGGGTTTCGTGTTCCAGCACTACGCGCTGTTCCGGCACCTGACCGTGGCCGACAACATCGGCTTCGGCCTGCAGGTGCGGCGCGGTCGCGAGCGCTGGCCGGCGGCGAGGATCTCCAGTCGGGTCGAGGAGCTGCTGTCGCTGGTGCAGCTGCAGGGGCTGGGCGGGCGCTATCCGGCGCAGCTGTCCGGCGGCCAGCGCCAGCGCGTGGCGCTGGCGCGCGCGCTGGCGATCGAGCCGCGCGTGCTGCTGCTGGACGAACCGTTCGGCGCGCTCGACGCGCAGGTGCGCCGCGACCTGCGCGCCTGGTTGCGCCAGCTGCACGAGCAGACCGGGCTGACCACGGTGTTCGTCACCCACGACCAGGAAGAGGCACTGGAGCTGGCCGACCGCGTGGCGATCCTCAACCACGGCCGGATCGAGCAGCTGGCCACGCCGGCCGATGCCTACGACCGGCCGGCGTCGCCGTTCGTGTACTCGTTCGTCGGCGCGGTCAACCGCCTGCGCGGCCGCCGCCAGGGCGACCGCATCGAGGTCGCCGGGCTGTCGTTGCCGGCCGGCGGTTCCACGCATGCCGGTGCCGCACCGGGCGATGGTCCGCTGGACCTGTTCGTGCGCCCGGAGGACCTGCGCCTGGGCACGGGCGGCTGGCCGGCGACCATCGTGGCCAGCCAGCGCAGCGGCCCGCGCCTGCGCCTGCGTGCGCGGCTGGAAGAGGGCGAGGGCCAGGAGGTGGAACTGGAGCTGCCGGTCGATGCCGAGCGCGTGCATCCGCCGGGCAGCAGGGTCGACGTGCTGCCGGTGCGCTTCGGCGCCTTCCCCGCCGCGTAGAGCGGGGCTCGCCCTGCTGCCGTCTCGTCCCCGATGGCGTGCCCGGGAGGCGCGTCCGACCCCGTTTCCGGCACTTGACGGCGGGCAATGTTGCAACGCAGTATCGGGCTGGTTAATTATTTGTGAATCCGTGAGCGCAGTTGCGGAATGCCCACGGTTCCCCGCCCCGCAACAGCCCCCACGACAGGAGATGCAGGATGAAGCCGTTCAAGCTCGCCGTTTCGCTCGCCGTTGTGTTGTCCGCCCTTCCGTTCGCCGCACTGGCCGAGGAAGAGGAAGCTTCCTCGCCGTTCACCTGGTCGGTCGACCTGGTTTCCGATTACGTGTTCCGTGGTGCGTCGCAGACCGACGAAAGCCCGGCGTTGCAGGCGGGCCTCACCTGGAGCGCGGATTCCGGTTTCTACGTCGGCGCCTGGGGCTCCAACGTCGACTTCGGTTCGGGTGGCCCCGACGTGGAGCTGGACACCTTCATCGGCTACAACACCGACCTGGGCGACGACTTCGTCAACCTGGACGTGATGCTCAACCGCTACAACTACCTGGGCGGCGACGGCAGCGACCTGGCCTACAACGAGCTCTACACCGTGCTGACCTTCGCCGGTTCGTTCGCGCTGACCGGGACCTACAGCAACGATGTGTGGGCCTCCGGCGAGGATGGCTGGTACTTCGGCGCGGCCAAGACCTTCGAGCTGCCGTCCGACTACGCGATCGAAGTGAACGCCGGCAAGAGCGTGTTCGACAGCAGCGTGGCGCGCGATTACCTCGACTGGGGCGTGAGCGTCAGCAAGGCCTGGGGCAACTTCAGCGCCAAGCTGGGCTACGTCGGCACCGACAGCGACGGCGAGGCCAATTTCGGCGAGCTGGGCGACGACCGCGTGGTGCTGACGCTCAGCTACGGGATGTGACGGGATGCGGCTGCGTGCCGCTTTTCGTCCAAAGGGGAAAAAGGCGCCGGAAGGCGCCTTTTTTCTGGTCTACACCCTGGTGCGCGCGGGTGTGGTCAGGTCCAGCCGAGGACGACCTTGCCGGCCTTGCCCTGTTCCATCAGGTCGAAGCCCTGCTGGAACTCCTCGAACGGCAGCTGGTGGGTGAGCACCTTGCCCAGCGGGAAGCCGCCCAGTACCAGCTGGGTCATCTTGTACCAGGTCTCGTACATCTTGCGGCCGTAGATGCCCTGCACGGTGAGGCCCTTGAAGATGATCCGGTCCCAGTCCACGCCGGCGCCCTTGGGCAGGATGCCGAGCAGGGCGATGCGGCCGCCGTGGTACATGCAGTCGAGCATGTCGTTGAACGCGCGCGGGTTGCCGCTCATCTCCAGGCCGACGTCGAAGCCTTCCATGTGCAGGTCGTTCATCACGTCCTTGAGCGACTGGTTGGCGACGTTGACCACGCGGGTGGCGCCCATGTCGGCGGCCAGCTTCAGGCGGAAGTCGTTGACGTCGGTGACCACGACGTTGCGCGCGCCGATGTGCTTGCAGATGCCGGCGGCGATGATGCCGATCGGGCCGGCGCCGGTGATCAGCACGTCCTCGCCGACCACGTCGAACTCCAGCGCGCAGTGCACCGCGTTGCCGCAGGGGTCGAAGAACGCGGCCAGCTCCGACGGGATCGGGTCGGGGATCGGCCACAGGTTGGAGGCCGGCATCACGATGTATTCGGCGAAGGCGCCGTCGCGGTTCACGCCAATGCCGAAGGTGTGCGGGCACAGATGCTGGCGGCCGCCGCGGCAGTTGCGGCAGTGGCCGCAGACGATATGGCCCTCGGCCGAGACGCGCTGGCCGACCTTGTAGCCGGACACGCCCGGGCCCAGCTCGGCGACGCGGCCGACGAATTCGTGGCCGATTACCAGGCCGGGGCGGATGGTGCGCTGGGCCCATTCGTCCCACAGGTAGATGTGCAGGTCGGTGCCGCAGATGGCGGCCTTCTCGACCTTGACCAGGATCTCGTTGGGGCCGGGCACCGGCACCGGCACTTCCTCCATCCACAGGCCCTTGGCCGCTTCGCGCTTGACCAGCGCCTTCATCGTACGGGCCATCGTCTGCAACCTCGGGACAGGGGAAAGGGCGCACATTATAGGTTGCGGGCGAAACCGGAGTGGGGGCCGATGGCTGCGCGGATTCCCGGCGCCGGGGCCGCCCGTGTCGAAGGTCACGGGCCGGGCCGGAGCGGGGCACCTTAGAATCCGGGGTCCTTTCACATGGAACCGTCCAGATGCGCCTTCGCCTGCTTTCCGCCTCCGTCCTGGCCGCGCTGGCCGCCGCTCCCGCCGCCTGGGCCGGCGAAGGCATGTGGGTGCCGCAGCAACTGCCGGAGATCGCCGGTCCGCTGAAGAAGGCGGGGCTGAAGCTCTCGCCGCAGCAGCTGGCCGACCTGACCGGCGACCCGATGGGCGCGGTGGTGGCGCTGGGCGGCTGCACCGCCAGCTTCGTTTCGCCCAATGGCCTGGTGGTGACCAACCACCACTGCGCCTACGGCGCGATCCAGCTCAACTCCACCCCGGAGAACAACCTGATCCGCGACGGCTTCAACGCGCCGGCCCCGGCCGACGAAGTCAGCGCCGGGCCGAACGCACGCGTGTTCGTACTCGACCAGATCACCGATGTGACCGTGGACGCCAAGGTCGCGATCGCCACCGCCGGCGACGATGCGCTGGCCCGCACCAGGGCGCTGGAAGCCTTCGAGAAGAAGCTCATCGCCGAATGCGAGGCCGAGGCCGGTTTCCGCTGCCGCCTGTACAGCTTCGCCGGCGGCAACAGCTACCGCCTGTTCAAGAACCTCGAGATCCGCGACGTGCGCCTGGCCTACGCGCCCCCGGGCAGCGTGGGCAAGTTCGGCGGCGACATCGACAACTGGATGTGGCCGCGCCACACCGGCGACTTCGCCTTCTCCCGCGCCTACGTCGGCCAGGACGGCAAGCCGGCGGCGTTCTCGGCCGACAACGTGCCCTACCAGCCCAAGCGCTGGCTGAAGATCGCCGACAAGCCGCTGGGCGAGGGCGACTTCGTCATGGTCGCCGGTTACCCGGGCTCGACCAACCGCTATGCGCTCGCCGCCGAATTCGACAACACCGCGACGTGGACCTATCCGACCATCGGTGCGCACTACGCCAGGCAGATCGCGCTGGTCGAGGCGGCCGGCAGGAAGGATCCGCAGGTGAAGGTGAAGTACGCCAGCAGCATGGCCAGCTGGAACAACGTGCGCAAGAACTACGAAGGCCAGCTGGACGGCTTCAAGCGCATCGACGCGGCCGGGCAGAAGCATGCCGGGGAAGCGGCGGTGCTGGCCTGGCTGGAAGGGCAGGGCGCCAAGGGCAGCGATGCGCTGGCCGCGCACGGGCAGCTCGTCGCGCTGCTGGAGCAGGCCAAGGCAACCCGCGAGCGTGACCTGGCGCTGGGCATGTTCAACAACACCGCCATGCTCGGCGCGGCGACCCAGCTGTACCGGCTGTCGATCGAGCGCGACAAGCCCAACGCCGAGCGCGAGTCCGGCTACCAGGAACGCGACCTGCCGGCGATCGAGGGCGGCCTGAAGCAGCTCGAGCGCCGCTACGTAGCCTCGATGGACCGCCAGTTGCAGGAGTACTGGCTCAACGAGTACCTGAAACTGCCAGCCGCCCAGCGCGTGGCCGCGGTCGACCAGTGGCTCGGCGGCAACGACGCGGCGGCGGTGAAGCGCGCGCTGGACCGCCTGGCCACGACGAAGCTGGGCGACACCGGGGAGCGCCTGAAGTGGTTCGCCGCCGACCGCGCCGCGTTCGAGGCCAGCAGCGACCCGGCGATCCAGTACGCGGTGGCGGTGATGCCGACCCTGCTCAGGATCGAGCAGGAGCGCAAGACCCGCGCCGGCGAAAACCTGGCCGCGCGCCCGGTGTTCCTGCAGGCACTGGCCAACTACAAGAAGAGCCAGGGCGAGTTCGTCTACCCGGACGCCAACCTGTCGCTGCGCATCACCTTCGGCAACGTCACCGGCTACGTGCCGCGCGACGGCGTGAAGTACACCCCGTTCACCACCCTGCCGGGCGTGGTCGCCAAGGAGACCGGCGAGGAGCCGTTCGATTCGCCGAAGGCGCTGCTGGACGCGGTCGCGGACGGTCGCACCGGCGGGCTGGAGGATCCGCGCCTGGGTTCGGTGCCGGTGAACTTCCTCTCCGACCTGGACATCACCGGCGGCAACTCCGGTTCGCCGGTGCTGGACGCGCAGGGCAGGCTGGTCGGCCTGGCCTTCGACGGCAACTGGGAGTCGGTGGCCTCGAACTGGGTGTTCGACCCGTCCATGACCCGGATGATTTCGGTGGACCAGCGCTACATGCGCTGGATCATGCAGGAGGTGTTCCCGGCACCGCAGTTGCTGGAGGAAATGAACGTCGGCAAGTGATGCCGGCGGTCCCGCGGGTGCGAGTGACGCACCCGCGCGGGCCGGGAATCGCGTGCACGCCGCACGCGATTCCGGCGCGATGCCGGCCCGAGGGACGGGAGCGGGTATCATCCGCTCCCGTCCTCGCGTCTGGTCCCCGGAATTCCGGAAACCGGAACGGACACGGAACGCCCCCCAGACCGGAACTGCTGCATGCGCATCCTGCTTGCCCGCCACGGCGAAACGCCGTGGAACGCCGAAGGCCGCTACCAGGGCCAGATCGACATCCCGCTTTCGCCGGTCGGTGAAGCGCAGGCCCGCGCGCTCGGCGAGCGCCTGGGCGGACTGGCGATCACGCACGCGGTCGCTTCGCCGCTGTCGCGCGCGCGCCGTACCGCCGAATTCGCGCTGGGCGACCAGCGCGCGTCGATGCTGCAGCTGGACCCGGACCTGCAGGAGATCGCGCATGGCGAGTGGGAAGGCCTTCTCGCCGCCGAGATCGGCGAGAAGGACCCGGCGCGCCTGCGCGCCTGGCGCGAGGAACCGGACACGGTGCTGATGCCCGGTGGCGAATCGCTGCGCCAGGTGCTGGACCGTTCCTGGCGCGGCCTGGCCCGCGCCGGCGAGGGCCTGGGCGACGACGACACCCTGCTGGTGGTTGCGCACGACGCGGTCAACCGCGTGCTGCTGTGCCGGATCCTGGGCCTGCCGATCGGCAAGCTGTGGACCTTCCGTCAGGCACCGACCACGCTCAACCTGCTCGAAGGCCCGGACGTGGAGAACCTGGAGGTGGTGCGCCTGAACGACTGCGCCCACCACACGCCGTTCTTCGGCGAAGCCCGGCACCGGGCACTGTAGACGCGCATCCCGCGCGGGGTGCGTCGTGCCGGCCGCGGTGCCTCCGGCGGCGAAACGCTAGGCTGTCGCCATGGAACTTGCACAGTGGCTGGAATACATCGAGAAGCAGCATCCGGGTTCGATCGAACTCGGGCTCGAGCGGGTGAGCGGGGTCGCCGAGCGCCTGGGCCTGCAGCGCCCTGCGCAGCAGGTCGTCACCATCGCCGGCACCAACGGCAAGGGCTCGACCGCGGCCTTCGTCGAGGCGATCGCCCGAGCCGGCGGCTGGAAGGTGGGCGTGTACACCTCGCCGCACCTGCTGCGCTACAACGAGCGCGTGCGCATCGACGGCGAAGAGGCCGATGACGACGCGCTGGCGGCTGCCTTCGCCGCGGTCGAGGCCGCGCGCGGCGACATCCCCCTGACCTATTTCGAGTACGGCACGCTGGCCGCGCTGTGGCTGTTCCAGCGTAGTGGACTGGACCTGGCGGTACTGGAGGTCGGGCTCGGCGGCCGCCTGGATGCGGTCAACATCATCGATCCCGATGTCGCCGTGATCACTACCGTGGACATCGACCATACCGACTGGCTGGGCGGCGACCGCGAGGCCATCGGGCGCGAGAAGGCCGGGATCGCCCGCGCCTGGAAACCGCTGGTGCTGGGCGAGGTGGACGCGCCGTCGAGCGTGCTGGCGCATGCCTATGCGATCGGCGCCGGCGTGGTCCAGTCGGGCAACGATTTCTTCCACGAAGCGGTCGACGCGGCGCACTGGCGCTGGCGCGAGGTCGGTGCCGAGCTGCTGCTGCCGCGACCGCAACTGGCGGCGCCGGCGCAGCGGGCCAACGCCGCCAGTGCGATCGCCGCGTTGCGTGCGCTGCCGCGCGCGTTGCCGGAGCATGCGTTCGCCGAGGGCGTGGCGGCGGCGCAGGTGCAGGGCCGGCTGCAGCGCTTCGGGCGCGACGGCATCGAAGTCGTGGTCGACGTGGCCCACAACCCGCAGGCGGTGCGCGGGCTGGCCGAATGGCTGCGCGCCGATCCGCCCGCCGGTGCCACCGCCGTGGTGTTCGCCGCGTTGGCCGACAAGGACGCCGCGGCGATGGTCGAAGCGCTGGCGCCGGCAGTGTCGCGCTGGCATCTGGCCGGTCTGGAGGGCACGCCGCGCGCGCAGGACGTGGATGCGTTCGCCGCACGCCTGGCCGGCACGGCCGCAGCCGCGGGCAGCCGCGACGGGTCGGTGCAGGCGGCGCTGCAGCGTGCGCTGGCCGCAGCGCGGCCCGGCGACCGGGTGCTGGTGTTCGGCTCGTTCCACACCGCGGCCGCCGCGATCGCGATGCTGCGTTCAGGCCGATGACGGCATCACCGCGATGCGGCGCCCTATAATCCCCGCGGCATTCCCGCCGCGCTGCCCCGAGCCGAAGTGGATACCACGCTGAAACAACGCCTGATCGGTGGCGCCGTGCTGGTCGCGCTGGCGGTCATCTTCCTGCCGATGCTGGTCCAGGGCCCGGCGCCCGACAGTGGCGTGGGCGACGTCTCCACCCGCGTCCCGGCGACGCCCGGTGGCGAGTACGAGACCCGCGAGCTGCCGCTGCTCGGTCCCGACCGGGCCGGCGAACTGGTGCTGCCGGCGCCGGCAGCCACGACTTCGACCGCCACTCCCGCCACCGGTGCGCCGGCCGCGGCCGCAGCGCCGGAGCGCACCGACCCGGCGGTGGCCGCAGGGCAGTGGGCGGTCAGCTTCGGTGCCTATGCCAGCGCCCGCGACGCCGATGCCGTGCTTTCGCGGCTGCGCCAGGCTGGCCTGGACGGGTTCCGCGAAGAGGCCACGCTCAACGGCCGCCAGGCCTGGCGCGTGCGCGTCGGGCCGTACCCCGACCGCGCCCTGGCCGAGGCCGGCCGCCTGCAGGCGGTGCGGATCCGCAACGACGTGAACGCGCAGGTGATCGCGCTGGACGCGGTGGCCGATGCCGCGGCGACGCCCGCCGCCGGGTCCACCCCATCGCCGGCCGCTGCCGCATCCACGGCCCGCGTGCCGGCCACCAGCCCGCCCGTTGCGCGCCAGCCTGCATCCAGCCAGTCCGTCGCCACCAGCGCCGCGCCGGCCACCCGCACCGAAGCGCTGCCGCCCGATCCCGCACCGGCCAGGCCGGCGGCCGCGGCGCCAAAGCCCGCCGCCACCGCGCAGCAGGGACCACCGGTCCCGGCCAAGGCCACGCCGGCCGCAGCCGTACCGGCCGCCAGTTCCGCCCCAGCCGCTTCCGGTGTCGGCTTCGCCGTGCAGATGGGCGCCTTCGCCAGCGCCGCCGAGGCCAACGCCCTGCGCGACCGCCTGCGTGCGGCCGGCTACAGCGCCATCGTGCAGCCGGTAAGCACCGACAAGGGCACGCTCAACCGGGTCCGCGTCGGTCCGGTGTCCAGCCGTGCCGAGGCCGATCAGCTGAAGGCGCGCCTGGCCGGTGGCTTCGGCGCCGGCATGGTGGTGCCGCACCCGTGACCCGGGCCGCCGACGCCCGGGGAGGGTGCGCCGCGTGAACTCCATCGACCTGGTGCTGCTGGTGGTGATCGCCGCCTCGGCCTTGCTGGGCGCGGTGCGCGGCCTGGTCGGCGCGGTCGCCTCGCTGGTGGCCTGGTTCGGCGCGGGCTGGGCCGCGTTCCGGTACGGCGCGGAACTGGCGTTCTGGTTCAGTGACGACGGTGTGCCGGGGGCGACCGAACTGCTCGGCGGCTACATCGTGGCGTTCATCGGCGTGCTGGTGGTGGTCGGCCTGGTCGGCTGGGTGGTGCGCAAGCTGGTGCACTCGGTCGGGTTGTCGGGCGTGGACCGGTTCCTGGGGCTGCTGCTGGGCCTGGCCCGCGGCGCCCTGGTGGCCTGCATGCTGGTGCTGCTGATGGCGTTCAGCGGACTGCCGCAGGAACGCGGCTGGTCCGAATCCCGCGCCGTGGCCGTGCTTCTGCCCGGAGCGAAGTGGATGGCGCGCTGGCTGCCGGAATGGACTGTCCGGGAGCTGGATTTTGGCAACGGCCGCGCGAGCGGCGATAATGGCGTCCTCGATCGGGTCGGCGTGGTGGTCGAAACCATCACCGCAGCGCTGCCCGTTCCCATTCCCGAGGGCGAGGACGGACCTCCTCCCGGCGCGGAGCCGCCACCCGAAACCCCTTCTGTCCCCGGTCGCTGAGACCGCTGCGGAGAACACAGGACCATGTGCGGCATCGTCGGAATCGTCGGCAACCAGAACGTTGCCGGCCAGCTCTATGACGGCTTGACCGTCCTCCAGCACCGCGGCCAGGACGCGGCCGGCATCGCCACGGCCGACGGTACCCGCCTGCGCGTGCACAAGGACAACGGCCTGGTCCGCGATGTGTTCAACCCCAAGGCGATGAGCGTGCTGGAAGGCCGCGTGGGCATCGCCCACTGCCGCTACCCGACCGCCGGCTCCGAGGGCATGGACGAGGCGCAGCCGTTCTACGTCAACTCGCCCTACGGCATCGCGCTTTCGCACAACGGCAACCTGACCAACACCGAGGCCCTGCGCGAGCAGGTGTTCGCGCAGGACCGCCGCAACATCAACACCGGTTCGGACAGCGAGGTGCTGCTGAACGTGTTCGCGCACGAACTGGACCTGCAGCGTGCGTTGACGCCGGAAGCGGCGATCCGCGCGGTGGCCGGCGTGCACCGCCGGGTGCAGGGCGGCTACGCGGTGGTCAGCGTGGTGCTGGGCCTGGGCCTGGTCGCGTTCCGCGACCCGCACGGGATCCGCCCGCTGGTGCTGGGCCGGCGCGAGCACAACGAGGGCATCGAGTACATCGTGGCCTCCGAATCGGCGGTGCTGGACATCCTCGGCTTCGAGCGCGTGCGCGATGTGGTGCCCGGCGAAGCGGTGGTGATCACCGCGCGCGGCGAACTGTTCGCCGAGGTCTGCGCGCCGCCGGCCGAGCAGGCGCCGTGCATCTTCGAGTACGTGTACTTCGCCCGCCCCGACTCGATGATCGACAATGTCTCGGTGCACAAGGCGCGGATGCGCATGGGCGTGAAGCTGGGCGAGAAGATCCTGCGCCTGCGCCCGGATCACGACATCGACACCATCATCCCGATCCCGGACACCTCGCGCGACGCGGCGCTGGAGATCTCCAACGTGCTGGGGGTGAAGTACCGCGAGGGGTTCATCAAGAACCGCTACGTCGGGCGCACCTTCATCATGCCGGGGCAGGGCGAGCGGGTGAAGTCGGTGCGGCGCAAGCTCAATCCGATCAACCTGGAATTCCGCAACCGGGTGGTGCTGCTGGTCGACGATTCGATCGTGCGCGGCACCACCAGCCAGCAGATCGTGCAGATGGCGCGCGATGCCGGTGCGCGCAAGGTCTACCTGGCCAGTGCGGCGCCGCCGGTGCGCCACCCCAACATCTACGGCATCGACATGCCGTCTTCCGACGAGCTGATCGCGCATGGCCGCAGCATCGAGGAAATCGAGAAGCTTCTCGGCTGCGACTGGCTGGTCTACCAGGACCTCGAGGACCTGGAGGCGGCGGTGCGCGAGGGCAACCCGGAGCTGGCGCGATTCGATTCCTCGTGCTTCGACGGCAGGTACGTGACCGGGATCGACCCGGGCTACTTCGAGCGCATCCAGCAGCAGCGTTCGGACGAGGCGAAGAAGAAGCGGCGCGCGGCGTCTTGATGGTGCGCGGGGGCGTCGTGGTGCGATGCCTGCCGCCGCTCATGTCCCCCGGAACCTGTGAAGCCGGTTCCTCCTCCTTGACTTCCCGTCGGCAGGCATCGCACCACGACGCCTCCGGCGTGGCGGGTGGTTTATGGGCAGGTGCGCGGGCTGGATGGGTGGTAGGCGTCGGTGACGCGTCGTCTGGGGTTCCACTAGTGGTGTCGATTCCATGATTTCCCTGTTCGAAGCCGCCGCAGAGTGCCTGGCTGCCGCCGATCCGGCGGAGAAGGTCGCGTTGACCCATCGTCATGCGGCTGCTTTCGCGCGCGGCGAGCTGCAGGCGCCTGTCGATGCGCCGCCGCCGGAGCCGATCCGCATGCCCGGGCGGCCGCCGCGGCCGCGGCTGGTGCATCCGCGCGATGTGCCACGGCGCGGGCTGGGCAGCGACGAGGGGCGTGCGGCGTTCCTGCATGCCATCGCCCACATCGAACTCAATGCGATCGACCTGGCGTGGGATGCGGTGTACCGGTTCCGCGGGTTGCCCGCGGACTTCCATCGCGACTGGGTGCAGGTGGCCGATGACGAGGCGCGGCACTTCACCCTGCTGCGTGAGCGGCTGCGCGAGTTCGGCCACGACTACGGCGATTTCGATGCGCACAACGGCCTGTGGCAGATGACCGAGAAGACCGCGCACGACGGCCTGGCGCGGATGGCGCTGGTGCCGCGGGTGCTGGAGGCGCGCGGGCTGGACGTGACGCCCGGCATGATCGAGCGCCTGCGTTCGCTCGGCGACATGCGCACGGTGGAGATCCTGGAGACGATCCTGCGCGAGGAGGTGGCGCACGTGGCCGCCGGTTCGCGCTGGTACCGCTGGTACTGCGAACGCGCCGGGGTCGAGCCGCGGGCGCGCTTCCGCGAGCTGCTGCAGGAATACGCCGGTGGCTACCTGCGCGGCCCGTTCAACATCGAGGCACGCCTGCTGGCGGGGTTCGACGAGGATGAACTGGCGTCGCTGGAATACGTCGAAGCCGCGCAATCGGGTGCCTGACGCAGGCCCCCTGTAGGAGCCCACTTCAGGGGGCGACCCGAGGCGGCTGGATGCGGCCGCGGTAAACGCGGCTGATCCGGAGGGGATGCGTTGAATGCGGCGCCTTCCGACGGGATCGGGTCGCCCCCTGAAGTGGGCTCCTACAATGGGGCGAGCGACTGCAGGGCGTAGCCGTCGGGAGTGACCCGCAGCACCGAGCCCTGCTCGTACCAGTCGCCGAGCACGATGCGGCGGCAGGCACGGCCGCCGGCCTGCAGTTCGTGGATCGCCGGGCGGTGGGTGTGGCCGTGGACCAGCGTGGCCACGCCGTAGCGCGCCAGCGTGGCTTCCACCGTCGCCGGGGTGACGTCGGTGACGGCTTCGAAGCCGGCGCGGTCGCCTTCGATCATCTGTCGCTGCCGGGCCATGCTCGCCTCGCGCGCCTGCGCGGCGAACGCCTGGCGCGCGGCCAGCGGCTGCGCCAGGAAGCGCGCCTGCCAGTCCGGGTCGCGGGTCTGCGCGCGGAACGCCTGGTAGGCGGTGTCGTCGCTGCACAGCAGGTCGCCGTGCATCAGCAGCACCGGTTCGCCGTACAGCGACACCACGGCCGGATCGGGCAGCAGGCGCATCCCGGCGCCGCGTGCGTAGTCGCGGCCGACAAGGAAGTCGCGGTTGCCGTGCATGAAGTACACCGGCACGCCCGCGTCGGCGACTGTGCGCAGCCCCGTGGCCACCGCGTCGCCGGTTTCCGAAGGATCGTCGTCGCCGATCCAGGCCTCGAACAGGTCGCCGAGCACGTACAGCGCGTCGGCCGACGCGGCCTCTTCGCGCAGGAAACGCAGGAACAGCGCGGTGACCTCCGGCCGGGCCGGATCCAGGTGCAGGTCGGAAACGAAGAGCGTGGGCATGGCCGGATTGTAGGGGGCAGAACCGATCCATGCCGCAGGCAGGTAAAATCCCCTGACACCTCCGATCGGGGCCTCCCATGACCTGCCGCACCCGCTTCGCTCCCAGTCCTACCGGCTACCTGCACATCGGCGGCGCGCGCACCGCGCTCTACAGCTGGCTGCAGGCGCGCCACAACGGCGGCAAGTTTATCCTGCGCATCGAGGACACCGACCGCGAGCGCAGCACCCAGGGCGCGATCGACGCGATCCTGGAGGCGATGGACTGGATGGGGCTGGACTACGACGAAGGCCCGATCTACCAGACCGATCGCCTGGACCGCTACCGCGAAGTGGCCGAGCAGCTGGTCGCCGAGGGCAAGGCCTATTACGCCTACGAGACCCGCGAAGAGCTCGAGGCCATGCGCGAGGCGGCGATGGCCGCCAAGGAGAAGCCGCGCTACAACGGTGCCGCGCGCGACCTCGGCCTGCCGTATCGCGACGACCCCAACCGGGTCATCCGCTTCAAAAATCCGCTCGATGGCGTGGTGGTGCTCGACGACCTGATCAAGGGCCGGATCGAGATCGCCAACAGCGAGCTGGACGACATGGTCATCTTCCGCCCGGACGGCTGGGCCACGTACAACTTCGCCGTGGTGGTCGACGACTGGGACATGGGTATCACGGAGGTGATCCGCGGCGACGACCACGTCAACAACACCCCGCGCCAGATCAACATCTACAAGGCGCTCGGCGCGCCGGTGCCCAGGTTCGGCCACATGCCGATGATCCTCAACGAGGAGGGCGCCAAGCTGTCCAAGCGCCACGGCGCGGCCGACGTGATGCAGTACAAGGACATGGGTTACCTGCCGCATGCGCTGCTCAACTACCTGGCGCGGCTGGGCTGGTCGCATGGCGACCAGGAGATCTTCAGCCGGCAGGAACTGATCGATCTGTTCGACATCCGCAACTGCAACTCCAAGGCCGCGCGCCTGGACATGGCCAAGCTGGGCTGGATCAACCAGCACTACCTCAAGAGCGACGACCCGGCGACGGTCGCGCCGCACCTGGTCTGGTATCTGCAGAAGCTCGGCCTGGACGTCGCCGCCGGCCCGGCGCCGGCGGACGTGGTGGTGGCGCTGCGCGACCGTGCGCAGACGCTGAAGGAAATGGCCGAGAAGGCGGCAGTGTTCTACCTGCCGCTGGAGCAGTACGACGAGGCGGCGGTGGCCAAGCACCTGAAGGCCGGCGCCGAAGCGCCACTGGGCAAGGCGCGCGAACTGCTGGCCGCGCTGCCGGAGTGGACGGTCGAGGCGGTCGCGCAGGCGCTGCATGACGCCGCCGCGGCGCTGGAACTGGGCATGGGCAAGATCGCCCAGCCGCTGCGCGTGGCCATTACCGGCACCCAGGTCAGCCCGGACATTTCCCAGACGGTGTACCTGGCCGGACGCGACGAGGCCTTGAAACGCATCGATGCGGCACTCATCAAGGTAGCGAAGGACTGAGGTCACGAGGAGACGCATGTCCGCCCGGCACGCCTGCACCGATCCGCACCACCACGTCCATAGCGCCGATGCGTTCGTGCGCGCGGTGGAGCGTGCCTGCGGCGAGCGCGGCCTGCGGCTGACGCCGATCCGCGCCAACGTGCTGCGCCTGATCGCAGACGCGGGCAAGCCGGTGAAGGCCTACGACCTGCTGGAGAAGGTGCGCGAGGGCAAGGGCGCCGGCGCCGACGCGCCGCCCACCGTGTACCGGGCGCTGGATTTCCTGATGGCCAACGGTTTCGTGCACAAGCTGGCTTCGGTCAATGCATTCGTCGCCTGCCATCATCCGGACAGCGACCAGCATTCGGTGCCGTTCCTGATCTGCGACCGTTGCCACAGCGCGGTGGAGCTGGAGGACCGCGAGGTGGTCTCGCAGCTCGAGGCGCGGGCCAAGGCGCTGGGTTTCCAGCCGCAGGCGCAGACGCTGGAAGTGCACGGGTTGTGCGAGCGCTGCGCGGAAGGCTGAGCGCCCTGCATCGGTGTTCGAAGGCAAAAGCGTCGGCTCCGGTGGGGGCCGCCGCACCCTGGGTATATGGTCCACCCTTCGGACGACATCCTGTCTTTACGATGGGCCGTGGCACATCCATGTGCCACTTGGGCCATATACCCAGGGTACGGCGTCCTTCGCGACTTCTGGTTCTTGGCTTCTATCAGCCGCCCGCTCAAAACCAGGCGCGGATGCCGAAGGCGACGGCGCGGCCCGGAAGCGGCGCGTATTCGCGCAGCAGCGAGGTGTGCGGGCGCGCTTCCTGGTCGGTCAGGTTGCTGCCGTCCAGGAACAGTTCCCAGCTGTTGCCGTTGTCGCGGTCCCAGCGGTAGCCCAGGTGCGCATCGACCAGGGTGTAGCCGGGGCTGGGTTCCTCGTGCCCGGCGACCTCGTCCTGTTTCTGGTAGCGCACCGCGCCCAGCGCGGCGCGCCAGCCGCCCCGTTCCCACGTCACGTCGGCGCCATAACGGCCCGGCGCGATCCGCGGCAGGTAGCCGTCGTTGGCCAGTTCCGTTTCGTAGTGGTGCGCATGGTCGCCGTGCGGCACATCGAAGGCGGCCGTGCGGCTGCCGTCACCGTCGCGCTCGGCGCGCACCCGGTCGGCGAATAGGCGCAGGTCCCAAGCGCCGGTGTTGTTGTCGGCCAGGTGCAGCACCGCTTCGGCCTCGGCGCCGGTGAACACCGCGTCGGCCTGGGTCCACAGACGCACCGGCGTGCCGTGCTCCTCGATGCCGGTGTCGGCCAGGTAGATGAAGTCGCTGAAGTCGCTGCGGTAGAGCGAGAGCTTGAAGTCCACGCGTTCGTTGTGCGCGTGCAGGCCGATCTCGCCGCGCAGCGCGCGCTCGGTGTCCAGTGTCGCATCGCCGATCTCGATCGAGGCGGTGGCCACGTGCAGGCCGTTGGCGTACAACTCTTCCTGGGTCGGCGCGCGCTCGGAACCGTCGATGCCGAAGCGCAGGTCGAACGCCTCGTCGATCTTCCAGATCGCGGCGGCCGACAGGTTGGTGGCGCCGAAATCGCGACGCGGCTGGCCGCCTTCCGGTTCCAGGCGGACGCGGTCGTGGCGTGCGCCCAGTTCCAGCTTCACCGGCCCGAAGTCCTTCTCCTGGACCGCGAACAGGCCCCAGTTGCCGGTGACCGTGGCCGGGACGAAGGCTTCCTCGCCGGCCGCGCTGAAGTCCACCCGGCCGAGCTGCAGGCCGAACACGCCGCGCCAGCCGGCCACGTCCTGCTGCACGGCCTCGATGCGCGCGTCGTAGCCTTCGCTGGCGAAGCGGGTGCCGATCGTGCCGTCCTCCAGCTCCGCGTGTTCGTAGTCGTTGTACGCGCCATGCAGTTCCAGGCTCTGCAGGAACGGCAGCGGATCGTAGACGCCGGCTTTCAGCTCGACGCGGTTCTGCACCATGTCGATGCGCACCTGCTCCTCACCATGCGCGTCTTCGTCATGGTCGTGGTCGTCATCGTCATCGTCATCGTGGCCATCGTCGTCGTCGGCATGCACGTGCGCGCCGGCCGGAATGCCGTAGTTGCTGCGGTAGGTGCTGGCGGCCAGGCCGAAATAGCCGGCCTCGCCCAGCCAGGTCGCGCCGAGCGCGCCGGCACCGGTCCTGATCGAGCTGTTGGGCAGGGTACCGTAGGCCAGGTCCTCGCCCTCGTGCTCGTCCGGATGCGCCATCGCATACCCGGGGATGTCGTAGTCGCCGGTGTTGCGCAGCAGGCCGTCCACGTGCAGTACCCAGTCGCCGTTGACGCCGTCGAGGCGGAACATGCCGCTGCGTTCGTCGTTGCCGGTGTTGCCGCGGACCTCGGCCCGGCCACCCAATGGCTCATCCGGCCTGTACAGGGCGATGCGCCCGTCGGCGACATTGACCGCGCCACCGATCGCGCCGCTGCCGAACAGCAGGGTGGCGGGGCCCTTGAGCACTTCGATCTGGTCGGCCAGGAACGGTTCCACGCTGGCGGCGTGGTCGGCGCTGACGGTGGACGCGTCCATCACCCCGATGCCGCCGGACAGGATCTGTACCCGCGGGCCGTCGAGGCCGCGCAGGATCGGCCGGCCGACGCCTGGGCCGAAGTAGCTGGTCTGCACGCCGGGCAGCCTGGCCACGGTCTCGCCGAGGGTGGCGGCCTTGGCCCGGTCCAGTGCCTCGCCCTGCAGGACCTCGACCGGGCGCGCCAGCGACTCGGCATCGCCGGCCAGCGGTGAGGCGGTGACCTGGACCGCATCGAGCTCGGTGGGATCGTGGGCGGCGGCGGCCACGGGCAGGGTGGCGAGGGCCAGCGCGAGCGCCGTGGCAAGGGGGCAGGACGGGAAGGGGCGGTAAGCGGGTCGGGACATGCGGGACGCGGCGGGATGGCTGCTGACAGGGAATCCGGAATGTTATAATGTATCCAAATCGGGCGACACCCCCCGGACGTCATGCTTCGTCGATGAGCCACTACCATCACCACCATTCCGGCCACGCCCACCCGGCCCGCCACGCCACGGCCCGGCGGCACCGCCACTGGTTCGACCGTTTCGGCGCGACCGGCTCGCTGCTGTGCGCGCTGCACTGCGCGCTGACGCCGCTGCTGCTGGCCGCCTTGCCGGCGCTGGGCCTGAGCGTGTGGTTCGACGGCAGCCTGGAGTGGGCGCTGGTCGTGTTCGTGACCCTGCTGGGCGTGTTCAGCCTGGGCTGGAGCTACCGCCGCCACCGCGCGCTGCGCGCGCTGGGCCTGCTGCTGCCCGGGCTGGCGGCGCTGTGGGCCGGCCTGCTGTACGCGCCACTGCACGAATCGGTGGTGCCGCACGCGGTGGTGATGACCTTCGGTGGCACCCTGGTCGGGTTGGCGCACCTGGTGAACCTGCGCCTCAACCACGGCCACGTCCACGACGCCAGCTGCGCCCATTGAGGGCCGCGTGCTAGGCTTCCCGGCCTGTCGCGCGTTGCGCGCGACCTGTTTTCCAGAGAATCCAAGGAGTTGAAGATGGGCAAGGGTGATCGCAAGACCGCCAAGGGCAAGCGCTACAACGCCAGCTACGGCAACGCGCGCAGCCATGGCACCCGTGCCGCCGCGGGCGCCGCCGCGCCGGTGGCGAAGAAGACCGTCGCCAAGCCGGCGGCGGTGAAGAAGGCCGTGGCCAAGAAGACGGTGGCCAAGGCCGGTTGACGGCGGGCCTGTCACAGCAGTACCTGGAAACGCGGCGCCTGGCGCCGCGTTTTTCTTTGGAGTTCTGTAGGAGCCCACTTCAGGGGGCGCCCCGGCCCGCGCCGGGGCCGCGACGTTCAACGCAAGTCCCGGAGTCGCGGCCCCGGAACACGGTTGCGTCCAACCTTCGCGCGGTCGCCCCCTGAAGGGGGCTCCTACAGGGGGTCGGGGAGGCGGCGGCCGGCGATCCAGGTGGCCAGGCGCAGGTTGCCGCCGAGCCAGTAGGCCAGTTCGGCGGGCTGGCCGATGTCCCACAGCACGAAGTCGGCGCGCAGGCCCGGTTGCAGGCGGCCGCGGTCGTCCAGGCCCAGGGCGCGGGCGCCGTGCACCGTGGCGCCGCGCAGCGCTTCCTCCGGGGTCAGGCGGAAGTGGGTGCAGGCCAGCGACATCGCCAGGCGTAGCGACTGCAGTGGCGAGGTGCCGGGATTGCAGTCGGTGGCCACGGCCATCGGCACGCCGGCGGCGCGGAATGCGTCCAGCGGCGGCAGCGTGGTCTCGCGCAGCACGTGGAAGGCACCGGGCAGCAGCACGGCCACGGTGCCGGCGGCCGCCATCGCCGCAACGCCGGCCGGCGAGGTGTATTCGACATGGTCGGCCGACAGTCCGCGGAACTCGGCCACCATCGCCGCGCCACCGCCGTCGCTGAGCTGGTCGGCGTGCAGCTTCACCGGCAA
The DNA here is from genome assembly GCF_010093225.1 of Pseudoxanthomonas koreensis. Classification (GTDB taxonomy): domain Bacteria; phylum Pseudomonadota; class Gammaproteobacteria; order Xanthomonadales; family Xanthomonadaceae; genus Pseudoxanthomonas; species Pseudoxanthomonas koreensis. Next base: position 27,158 of record NZ_PDWM01000032.1, read on the forward strand.
GCCCAGCGCACGCGCGGTCTCGAACACGCGCCGGGTCTGCGCCGCGTCGAAGCCGATCCGCTCGCAGAATGCGTCGACTGCGTCGACCAGGCCTTCGGCGTGCAGCCGCGGCAGCCAGTCGCAGACCGCGTCGATGTAGGCGTCGGCACGGCCGGCGTATTCGGGGGGCAGTGCGTGCGCGCCGAGGAAGGTGGTGCGTACGCCGATGCCCAGGGCTTCGCCGATCCGGCGCGCGACCTGCAGCATGCGCCGCTCGCCTTCGAAATCCAGGCCGTAGCCGGACTTGATCTCGACCGTGGTGACGCCGTCGGCGAGCAGGGCACGCGCGCGCGGCAGCGATTGCGCGAACAGGGCGTCGGCGTCGGCGGCACGGGTGGCGCGCACAGTCGAGACGATGCCGCCGCCGGCGCGGGCGATCTCTTCGTAGCTGGCACCCCGCAGGCGCTGTTCGAACTCGCCGGCGCGATCGCCGCCGAAGACCAGGTGGGTATGGCAGTCGACCAGGCCCGGGGTGATCCAGCGGCCGCGCGCGTCGACGACTTCGGCGGCCAGCGTTTCCGCTGCGCCGGGCAGCGACGCGCGTGGGCCGGCGTAGGCGATGCGGCCGTCCTTCCAGCCCAGCGCGCCGTCCTCGACGGCGCCGTAGCCGGCTTCGCCCTGCAGCGTGGCCAGGTTCGCGTTGACGGCCAGGCCGTCCCAGCGGTGTGCGGTGTCCATGCGCGGGATTCTACGTGAAGCGCTTTTTCGCGCGAGAATGCGCGGCATGGACACCTTGCGCGATGCTTCACTGCTCTGGACCCGCGCCGGCTGGCGCGCCGATGCCGGCCTGGCCGTGGCCGACGGCCGCATCACCGCGCAGGTGGCGGCCGGTGCGGGTGGCGGCTGGGTGCTGCCGGGCATTCCCAACCTGCATTCGCACGCCTTCCAGCGGGCGATGGCCGGGCTGGCCGAACGCCAGACCCATCCGCAGGATTCGTTCTGGACCTGGCGCGAAACCATGTACCGGATCGCCGCGCGCTTCGACCCCGACAGCCTGCAGGCGGTGGCCGCGCAGCTGTACGCGGAGATGCTCGAGGCCGGCTACACCAGCGTGTGCGAGTTCCACTACCTGCACCATGCGCCGGACGGCAAGCCCTATGCCGATCCGGCGGCGATGTCGCATGCGCTCATCGCCGCCGCGCGCGAAACCGGCATCCGCCTGACCCTGCTGCCGGTGCTGTACATGACCGGCGGCTTCGACCGGCGGCCGCTGGCCGAGCGGCAGCGCCGCTTCGGCCATGACCTCGACGGGTTCCTGCGCCTGTTCGAAAGCCTGCGCGCGCAGGAGGACGCGACCCTGCGCGTGGGGGTGGCCTTCCACAGCCTGCGCGCGGTGCCGGCGGAGGCGATGTCCACGGCGCTGGCCGCGCTGCCGCCGGCGACGCCGCTGCACATCCACGTCGCCGAGCAGATCGGCGAGGTGCAGGACTGCCTGGCGGTGCGCAACGCGCGCCCGGTCGAGTGGCTGCTCGACCATGCGCCGGTCGACCGGCACTGGACCCTGGTGCACGCCACCCACCTCACCGCGGAGGAAACCACGCGCATCGCCCGCAGCGGCGCCACCGTGGCGATCTGCCCGACCACCGAGGCCAACCTCGGCGACGCCTGTTCCCGCTGCGCGACTACCTCAACGCCGGCGGCGCCTGGGGCATCGGTTCGGATTCGCACATTTCGGTGTCGCCGGTGGAGGAACTGCGCTGGCTCGAATACGGCCAGCGCCTGCACACCCGCCGTCGCAACATCGCGGCAGGGCGCGAGGGCGACAGCGTCGGCGAGACCCTGCTGCACGGCACCCTGGGCAGTGCTGCGAACGCGACCGGGCAGCCGGTGGGCATGTTCGCGCCGGGGATGGCGGCCGACTGGATCATGCTGGACGGGGACGCGCCGGTGTTCGCCGGCGCGCGTGCAAGCGATGTGGTCGACCGCTGGCTGTTCTCGGGCAACCGCAACCTGGTGCGCGAGGCGTGCGTGGCGGGCCAGGCGCTGGTAACCGCAGGTCGGCTCCACGGGCGCGAGGCCATCGCGACCCGTTACCGGCAAGTGGTGGGGCGCCTGCTGGCCGATTGAACGGGCTACCGCGGGTCGCGGGCGCAGCAGCGGATGGGGGGCGTCGTCGTCGCCACGCCTGCGGCGGGAAACGAGCGGCGGCCCCGCCCGGGCGCGTCCCTGGCGGCGCCCATCGGCCCGGCGCCTGCGTTCGTCGCCCGCGCACGGCCGTCCGTCGCAGGCCTGCACGACGGGCGCGGCGCCGTGCAGCATGGCTTCATCCCGACACTGGAGGTGCCGCATGAATCCCCGTCACGCCTCGCTCGCCGCTACCCTGGCCGCAGCACTGTTCTTTCCCGGCGCCGCCCTGGCCATGACCGACGCCGAACTGGCCGAGGTCGTCCACCAGCGCCTGCATGGCGACCGCACCGGCGCGTGCATGGCCGTGGCGGTAGTGGAGAAGGACCGTGTCGCGCGCACGTTCCAGTGCGCCAACCAGGCCGACGGTGCGCGCATCGGCCCGGACTCGGCGTTCGAGATCGGCTCGGTCAGCAAGACCATGACCGCCGCGCTGCTGGCCGACCTGCTGCTGCAGGGCCAGGGCTCGCTCGACGACACCCTGGCCTCGTGGTTGCCGGAGGGCACGAAGGTGCCCGACTGGCAGGGCCAGCCGATCCTGCTGCGCCACGTGGTCACCCACACCTCCGGGCTGCCGGCGCTGCCGTCGCGGCTGGGCGCCACGAGCATGGACGATCCCTACGCCAAGCTCGACGAAGCCGCACTGCTGGCCTCGCTGGGCGAGGCGACGCTGTCGTCGGCGCCGGGTGCCAGGTTCGAGTACTCCAACTTCGCCTCGATGCTGCTCTCCTACGCGGTCGCGCGCCGGGCGGGCACGGACTTCGAGACCCTCGCCAGGGAGCGGCTGTTCGCCCCGCTGGGCATGGACCACGCCTACGTCAACCGCAAGCCGGAGGGCGTGCGCGTGGCCAGCGGGCACACGCCCAATGCCCGGCCGGCGCCGGCGTGGAACTTCGCCACCAACCTGGCCGGCGTGGGCGGCGTGCGTGCCACCCTGGAGGACATGGTCCGCTACGTGCAGGCCGGGCTGGGCTGGACCGACGCGGCGATCGGCGCCGCGCTGGAGAAGACCCATGCGCCGGTGTCCGAACAGCCGCCGATGGGGATGAACTGGATGATGGCGCCGGTGGCCGGGCGCACGGTGCTGGTCCACGAAGGCGGCACCGGCGGGTTCTCCTCGTTCGTCTCGCTCGATCCGCAGCGCCAGCGCGGCGTGGGGGTCCTGTCCGACACCGCCCGGCATTCGATCGGCAGCCTGGGCAGCCTCGGCAACCATCTGGTCGACGCGTCGCTGCCGCTGGGCAAGCCGCGCCGGGCGGTGCCCGCCGATCCGGCGCTGCTGCAGGCGCTGGCCGGCGAATACCAGCTGCAGGGGGCGATGAAGATGACCCTGCGCGAGCGTGAGGGAAAGCTCTTCATCCAGGCCGCGGGCCAGGACGAATTCGAGATGGGACACGATGACGCCGGCGACTTCTACCCGCTGCAGCTGGACGCGGTGCTGCGCCCGCAGCGCAAGGCGGACGGCAGCTACGGCTTCACCTGGACGCAGTTGGGCGCGGTGCTGCCGGCGCGGCGGGTGGAGCGTGACGCGGCCGTCGCCGCACCGTCGCTGTCGGCCGCCGACCTGGCCGCCTACGCCGGCGACTACCCGCTGGCGCCTTCGTTCTCGCTCAACGTGCGCGAAGAGGCTGGCAGGCTGCTCGCGCAGGCGACCGGGCAGGGGGCGTTCCCGCTGGAACCCACGGCACGGGACCTGTTCGAGGCGCCGGCCTTCGGCATCGAGATCCGCTTCCTGCGCGATGCCGACGGCAACGTGGAATCGCTGGAGCTGCACCAGGCCGGCCAGGTGCTGAGGGGCAAGCGCGGCTGACGTGCACGGGCGGGAGCAGACAACCCATGGATATGATCGTGCACTTGCTCGCCCCGGTCGCCGCGATCCTCGCGCTGCTGCCGGCGGGTGGACTCCGCCGGTCCGGCGGCAGGTGAGGGAACCGGCATGACCACCCACGCAGGCTATCCGCTGCAACAGGTTCTGCCTGCCGAAGTCCTGGTGGGCGGCAACGCGGTATGGAGCCGCTATCGCCAGTACCCGGTGTTCAGCGCGCGCTGGCTGGCCGGTCGCAGCCTGCTGTTCTGCGGGCTGATCGGGGTGGCCACGGCCTTCACCGGGGCGGGCGTGGGCCTGGCGGGGCAGGGCGCGGTCATCGGCGCGAAATCGGGCCTGACCCAGTTCGTCGCCTTCAGCCTGATGGCCATGCTCGGACCGGCCCTGGCGACCATCGTGCGCCACCGCCGCTGGCCCGAGTCGCGCGAACGCAAGGCGGTGGTGCTGGCGGTGCTGGCGGGCGTGGTGCTGAGCTACGCGATCGACAAGGTGGCCTCCGGCTACCTGCTGGCGCTGGTCAATCCGCACCTGGCCGCGCTGGGCATGGTCCCGTCCAAGCCGCCGGAGGTCGGCCTGGTGGTCAAGGCGATGGGGCTCGCCTTGAACATCGCCGCGCTGATCCTGATCTATGGCCTGTTCGGCGGCGGCCTGGCCCTGCGCGCCTATTTCAGCGAGCGCCGGCGCTGGGACCGGCACCGCCACGCGGACGCCGTGGAACGGCTGCAAGGGCGGGTGCGCGAGGCCGACCTGCGCCTGGGCGTGCTGCAGGCGCAGGTGGAGCCGCACTTCCTGTTCAACACCCTGGCGTCGGTCCGCGCGCTGGTGCGCCAGGACCCGGGCCAGGCGGAGGCCACGCTCGATGCGCTGGTCGATTTCCTGCGCGCGACGATCCCCAAGCTGCGCGATGGCCAGGGCCTGCATTCCACCCTCGGCCAGCAGCTGGACATCTGTGCCAGCTACCTGGCGCTGATGCAGGTGCGCATGGGCGGGCGGCTGTCGTTCGCGATGTCGGTGGACCCGGCGCTGCGCGCGCAGCCGTTCCCGCCCGCGCTGCTGATCACCCTGGTGGAGAACGCGATCAAGCACGGCATCGAGCCCCGCCCGGGCCCGGGCCGGATCGAGGTTTCGGCGATGCAGGAGGGCTCGCGCCTGCGCATCCGCGTGGTCGACGACGGCGCCGGCCTGCAGCCGGGCATTGGCGGCGGCATGGGCCTGGCCAACGTGCGCGAGCAGCTGGCGCAGCGCTTCGGCGCGCAGGCCAGGCTGAGCCTGCGCCCGGGCGAGGCCCGCGGGGTGGTCGCCGAGATCGAACTGCCCAGTGCGCCGGCCACGGAGGACGGCGCATGAACGAGGCAGTCACCGCGCTGATCGCAGAGGACGAGGCGCCGCAGCGTCGCGCGCTGCACGAACAGCTGCTGCAGGCCTGGCCCGGGTTGGGCGTGGTGGCGGTCTGCGAGGACGGCGTGTCGGCGCTGGAAGCGGTGGAGGCGCGGCGCCCGGCTGTCGCCTTCCTCGATATCCGCATGCCCGGAGTGAGCGGCCTGGATGTGGCGCGCGCGGTCGTGGCCCAGGGCGGGCTGGTCGTTTTCACCACCGCCTATGACGACTACGCGGTGCGTGCGTTCGAAGCCGGCGCGGTCGACTACCTGCTCAAGCCGGTGCAACCGGCACGGCTGCAGGAGGCGGTGGCGCGGTTGCGCAAGCGCCTGGACGAGCGCCAGTCGCGTGACGGCGGCCCGGACCTGCGTGCGCTGGTGGACGAACTGGAGTCCCGGCTGCGCCCGAGCGGCGAGCGCTTGATCCGCTGGATCACCGCCAGCGCCGGCGACAGCGTGCGCATGTTCGCGATCGACGAGGTGCTGTTCTTCCAGGCGACCGAAAAATACGTGCGGGTGGTGGCCGCCAGCGGCGAAGGCGTGCTGCGCACGCCGCTGAAGGAACTGCTGGCTGGGCTGGACCCGGACCAGTTCTGGCAGGTGCACCGCGGCGTGGTGGTGCGCGTGCAGGCCATCGAAAGGGTCACCCGGAACGAACTGGGCCGGCACAGCCTGAGCCTGAAGGGCCATGACGAACGGCTGCCGGTCAGCGGTGCATTCCTGCACCGCTTCCGCGGGATGTAGGCTGGACTTCCGCGTCGGCGCCGGGCCGTGGCTCAGAACAGCAGCGAGGCCATCTTCCTGCGGTACTGGCCGACCAGGTCTTCGTCCTCGACGATGCGGAAGGCGTCGATCAGCGCCTTCTTCGGCAGGCCGTCCTGGTAGCCGCGGTCGCGGCGCAGCATCTCGATCAGCTGTTCCAGCCCGCTGGCCGCGTCGCCGCCGACCAGGTGGTGCACGGCCAGCAGGTGGCGCGCCTTGAGGTCGCCATCGTTGGCCGCGATCGCCTGCTCGAGCACCTGCACCGGCGGGGCATCCTTGAGCAGGGCGGCGAAACCCAGCCGCGCACGCGCACGCACGGTGCGGTCGTCGGTGGCCAGGTTGGCCGGCAGCGCGTCGAGCAACTGCTCGGCTTCGGCGGCCGCGCCGGTCTTGAGCAGGGCCAGCGCCAGGTCGAGCTTGAGTTCGGCCTTGTCCGGCTCGGCGTCCACCGCGTGGCGCAGGCGGACCACCTCGGCGTGCGGATCCAGCGGCGCCAGTTCGGCCGGTTCGGCATCGGTGGCGGCAAGGGGCTCGACGCCGTGCTGCTGCAGGAACTGCCGCAGCTGGCCCTCCGGCAGCGCGCCCTGGAAGGCATCCACCGGCTGCCCGCCCACCAGCAGGAACACGGTCGGCACCGAGCGGATCTGGAACGCGGCGGCGATCTGCTGCTCCTTGTCCACGTCGACCTTGGCCAGGACGAAGGCGCCGCCGTACTCGCCGGCCAGTTTCTCCAGCACCGGGGTCAGCGACTTGCACGGCCCGCACCAGGTCGCCCAGAAATCGACCAGCACCGGGGTCTGCATCGACTTCTGCAGGACTTCGGTCTCGAAGGTGTCGGTGGTGATGTCGATGACGTGGGGCAGGTCGGCCATGGGGGATTCCGGAGGGAGGCGATGCGGACGAGATGGTGGCGGCGCCGGGCGCTTGCAAGCGGTGGTCGGATCGTCCGGTCCGCGCGATGCCTGGGTGCCCGGCGGATTTTACCTCCGCGGGCGCGCCCGGGGTCCGCGGCCGGGTCGATGACCGAAGCGGTCGCCGCAGGCGGGGCGCTATGCTCTGTCGCGGCAACCGGCGTTCCGCATCGACCGCGCATCCGGCGTCGGGTCAAGGGCGTCTTCCACTGGAGAGCGGGATGGACACGATCGAACGCTGGCGCGTGCCGGCGGCGCTGCTGGCGGTCGCCAGTTGCGTGCTGGCCGCGGTGGTGGCCGGGCACGCGGGGGAGGGCTATTCGCACCTGCATCATCCGCTGGCGCTGCTTGGCGCACGGCAGCTGCAGGGTGGCGTGCCGCTGTTCGGCCTGTTCGCCTTCGTGCTGCCGGGAGTGGCCGGCGCGTGGATCGCGCTGGGCGTGCGCGACCGCGTGCCCGGTGGCAGCGGCTGGAGCGCGCGGATCGGCGCCCAGCTGCTGGTGCTGGCGGCACTGGCGTTCGCGGCGCAGGGCCTGCTGGCGCTGGACCTGGAGAACCTCGACGGCGGCGGCAGTCGCTACCACGCCGCCGCCTGGCTGCTGTGGGCGCTGGCGTTCCCGGCCGGTGCGGCGCTGCTGGCGATGGAGCTGTGGCGTACGCCGGGCTGGCGCCGCTTCGCGGCGGTCACGGCGGCGGTGGCGGTGCTGGTGGTGGCCGGCGGCTTCCTCGGCAGCGGCTGGGTCGGTGCGGCGCTGGCGCAGCGGATCGCGTTCGCCGCGTGGCTGGGCTGGGGCGTGTTCGCCGCCGCGGCCACGCCAGGCGGCGTCAGCCGTGGCGCAGCTTGAGCGCGAGGATCAGCAGTGCCAGCGCCAGGGTGACGACGTTGGACAGGATCATCGGCCAGGAATCGAGCACGATCCCGTAGGCCAGCCAGAAGCACAGGCCCACGGTGAACACCACGTACATCCCCAGCGAGATCGAGCGCGTGTCGCGGCTGCGCAGGGTCTTCAGCGCCTGCGGCACGAACGCGGCGGTGGTCAGGGTCGCGGCCACGTAGCCCATCCATTCGCCGCTCATGGCGCCGCTCCGGTCGTCGTGGGGGCCCCGCCGGGCCGGCGGTGGACCACGCCGTCCTTCATCACGAAATCCACCGCCATCACCACGCCGATGTCGGCCAGCGGGTCGCCGGGCACGGCGACGATGTCGGCGCGCCTGCCGGCTTCGACCACGCCCTGGTCGTCCACGCCGAGCACTTCGGCGGCACGGATGGTCGCGGCCTGCAGCGCGGCGGCCGCCGGCATGCCGGCCTCGACCATGTAGATGAACTCGCGCGCGTTGTCGCCGTGCGGGCCCACGCCCATGTCGGTGCCGAAGCCGATCTTCACCCCGGCCTTGTAGGCGCGGGCGAAGGTGTCCTGGATCTGCGCGCCGATCCGCGCCGCCTTCGGCCGCACCACCTCGGGGAAATAGCCGTCGATCTTCGCCTTGTCGGCGACGAAGCGGCCGGCGTAGATCGTCGGCACGTACCAGGTGCCGTGCTGCTTCATCAGCCGCACCACCTCGTCGTCCATGTAGGTGCCGTGCTCGATGCTGGTGACCCCGGCCACGACCGCGCGCTTCATGCCCTCGGTGCCGTGCGCGTGCGCGGCGACGCGGTAGCCGTAGTCGCGCGCGATATCGACCACCGCCTTGACCTCGTCGACGGTGAACTGCGGCGCATCGCCGGATTTCGCATACGAAAGCACGCCGCCGGTGGCGGTGATCTTGATCACGTCGCTGCCTTCCTTGTAGCGCTGGCGCACGGCCTGGCGGGCGTCGTCGATCGAATTGATCACGCCCTCGGTCGGGCCCGGCGGGCCGAGCAGGTGCGAAAGCGTGGAGTTGTAGCCGTTGGTCGGGTCGGCGTGGCCGCCGGTGGTGGCGATCGAGCGGCCGGCGGCGAAGATCCGCGGGCCGCGCACGCGACCCTGGTTGATCGCATCGCGCAGGTGCGGGGCGACGTCGCCGCCCAGGTCGCGCACGCTGGTGAACCCCGCCAGCAGGGTCTTTTCGGCATAGCCGACGCTGCGGAAGGCGTAGTCCACGGGATCCAGGCGGAACCCCTCCGAATAGCTCTGCGGGCTGGACTGGTCCTCCAGGTGCACGTGCAGGTCGGTCCAGCCGGGCATGCAGGTGTGGCCGCGCAGGTCGAGCGCGCCGCCACCGGAGGCCGCCGGGATGCCTGCGGACACCGCCGCGATCCTGCCGTCGCGCACGCTCACCGTATGCGGGCCCAGCAGCTGCCCGCTGCGGGCGTCGAACAGCCGGCCGCAATGCAGTTCCGCATCCGCCGGCGGCGCCGCGGCCTGGGCGAGGGCGGTGCAAGGGGCGAGCAGGACCAGCGACAGCAGGAGGGTGCGCATTCGATCGTTCTCCACGAAGGATGCGCCGATATTAGGTCCTTGTCCTGGATCCGGGGGGCGAAGGGGTGGTGGCAACGGCAGCAACGGCAACGGCAACGGCAACGGCAACGGCAACGGCAACGGCAACGGCAACGGCAACGGCAACGGCAACGGCAACGGCAACGGCATTGGGTGGCGTCGGCTCCGGAGGGGGCCGCCGTTCTGCCGCACTGGGGGTCGTCGCTCACGTCGGCGTCCTGCCTCAGTTCGCGAGCGCGGCACATCCCTGTGCCGCTCGACCCCCAATGCGACAGAACGACGTCCTGTCGCGGCGTTGGGGTTGTGGCTTCGGTTAGCCCCGCTCTACGAAAGCGCAATACAGCCACGTCCCCACCGTGGGGCTACAGAAGCCACGCCCTCAAAGTTCGCGAAAGGACGCCGTACCTTGGGTATATGGCCCAAGTGGCACATGGATGTGCCACGGCCCTGAGTAAAGACAGGATGTCGTCCCGAAGGGTGGGCCATATACCCAAGGTGCGGCGGCCCCCGCCG
>NZ_PDWM01000033.1 GCF_010093225.1 Pseudoxanthomonas koreensis
CGCCGAGATCTCCACTCGCCTCTGCGGCGGGAGCGTCAGATGTGGAGAGGAGACAGGACCCGGATCGTGCGGGTGCCGGCAGCGATGTGGGCGATCAGCACCGCGGTCGCCGCCGAGGCGATGCCGGGCATGTTGTGGTGCTCGGCCAACCAGAAACGGCGATAGCCCAGCGCTTCGACATGGCGGGCCAGGTCCAGGCTGTTTTCCAGCGCGGCGGCGACGTCGGCGCCTTCGCATACGGGCGCCAGGGCGAGCACCGAAAGCGGTGGCCTGGTGGCCTGGGCGTGCATCAGCGCGGCGCCGTCAGGAAGGCGTGGCCTCGCCCAGCGGCCGCGACGGGCCTTCGAGGCGGGCGGTGGCCGGCACCAGGGTGGCCACGCCATGGCCGCGCTCGGCCAGGTATTCCAGCCACTTGCCGAGGAAAGTGTTCATGCGCAGGCGATGCCCGACCAGCTCGGCCGGCGGCGGATACAGGCCCACCGCGTCCTGCCAGCGGCGGCCGACGTAGCAGTGGGTGGTCTCGACCTGGCGCGCGTCGGTGTACAGGCGCAGGTAGGCGGACGGATCCGGCTCGCCGGTGAGCGGATCGCGCAGGTCGTAGGTCAGGCGCAGTTCCAGCGTGTACGCGTGCCGCTCCAGCACGTCCAGGCGCAGGTCCAGGCCATCGCCGATGCGGGATACGTAGCTGCCCTCGGCCAGCCGCGCCGGCGCGAACAGGCGCTGCATGCGCGCGTGGTTCTCCGCGTACAGGCCCATCAGCCAGCCGAACCGGCTCAACCGTGGGATGCGCGTGCCATGTGGGGTGACCTGCTGCATGCGACCGATGCTACACGCTGCGGCGAAGGCGCGGCAGCATTGACCGCCGGCGCGCACCGGCCTACCTTGACTGGACCGGTGCGTGTCGATGCCGCGCCGGCTTCAGAACATCTCCCGCTGCAGCCCCAGGGTCGACAACACCTTGCTCGAGATCTCCTCGATCGAGGTATGGGTGGTGCTCAGCGTCGGGATCCGCTCCAGGCTGAACATCGCCTCGGCCGCCTGTACCTCGCGGCGGCAGGTTTCCAGCTTGGCGTAGCGCGAATCCGGACGCCGCTCCTGGCGGATCTGGTGCAGGCGTTCCGGGTCGATGGTCAGGCCGAACAGCTTGCGCCGCCAGGCCTTCAAGCGCGGCGGCAGCCGGTCGCTTTCCAGGTCGCCGTCGGTCAGCGGGTAGTTGGCCGCCTTGATCCCGTAGTGCAGCGCCAGGTACACGCAGGTGGGCGTCTTCCCCGCGCGCGACACCCCGACCAGGATCACGTCCGATTCGGCGTAGTCGAAGGCGATGCCGTCGTCGTGGGTGAGCGCGTAGTTCATCGCATTGATGCGGCGGTGGTAGGCCTCGAAATCGACGATGCCGTGCGCCTGGCCCACGCGCGGCTGGCGCGGTGCGTGGAGTTCGCGTTCCAGCGGCTCGATGAAGGGCGCGAACACGTCCAGCATCAACCCCCCGCTCTCGGCCAGCACCGAGCTCAGCCCGGCGTCGACGCAGGAATTGACCACGATCGGGCGCACCCCGTGGGCCTCGCCCGCGGCGCGGATCCGCGCACTGGCCTCGCGCGCCTTGTCGGCGTCGTCGACGAAGGCGATGCGGTCGGTGAGGAAGTGGAAGCCGCTGAACTGGGTCAGCAGGCTGTGGCCGATGGTTTCGGCGGTGATACCGGTGCCGTCGGACACGTAGAAGACCGGGCGGATGCTGGTCATGGAAGCGTTTTCCCCCTCGAACACGAAAACGGCCACGTTTTCAAGATTTGTATGGCCCGATGCTGGGGTGCATCATAACGGTTCCACATATCTCGGGACGGCGGCCATCGCCCGGCCGGGCGGTGGCTCCACGGAGCCTCGCACTTGAACCAGAACATCCTGTGGTTGCACGAGCTGCGGCTGGCCGACCTGGCCCGCGTCGGCGGCAAAAACTCTTCCCTCGGCGAAATGATCGGCCACCTGGCCGGCTTGGGCGTATCCGTCCCCGGCGGTTATGCCACCACCGCCGAGGCGTTCAAGGCCTTCATCGCCCACAACGACCTGCACCAGCGGATCTTCGACCGGCTGGCCACGCTGGACGTGGAGGACGTGCCGGCGCTGACTGCGGCCGGCAGGGAGATCCGTGGCTGGGTGATCGACGCGCCGCTGCAGCCGGACCTGGATGCCGGCATCCGCGCCGCCTACACGAAGCTGTGCGCCGACAACGGCGGAGGCGAGGTAGCCGTCGCGGTGCGCTCCTCGGCCACCGCCGAGGACCTGCCCGACGCGTCGTTCGCCGGCCAGCAGGAGACCTTCCTCAACGTCACCGGCGCCGATGACGTGGTGCACAAGGTCAAGGAGGTGTTCGCCAGCCTCTACAACGACCGCGCCATCGCCTATCGCGTGCACCACGGATTCAAGCACGAGGACGTGTTCCTGTCCGCCGGCGTGCAGCTGATGGTTCGCTCGGACGTGGGCGCCTCCGGCGTGCTGTTCACCCTGGACACCGAGTCCGGCTTCCGCGACGTGGTCTTCGTCACCGCCAGTTATGGTCTTGGCGAGATGGTCGTGCAGGGCGCGGTGAACCCGGACGAGTTCTACGTCTACAAGCCCACCCTGCGCCAGGGCAAGCCGGCGATCCTGCGCCGCGCCCTGGGCAGCAAGGCGCTGCGCATGGTGTATTCGTCCACCCCGGGCGAGCGCGTGCGCACCGAGGACACCCCGGCCGAGCTGCGCTCGAAGTTCTCCCTGTCCGATGCCGACGTGCAGGAGCTGGCGAAGCAGTCGCTGGTGATCGAGCAGCATTACGGCCGGCCGATGGACATCGAATGGGCCAAGGACGGGGTCAGCGGCAAGCTGTTCATCGTCCAGGCGCGCCCGGAAACGGTGAAGTCTCGGGCCAAGGCCACCCAGATCGAACGCTACGCGCTGCAGCAGCGCGGCGAAGTGGTCGCCGAGGGCCGCGCCATCGGCCAGAAGATCGGCGCCGGCGTGGCCCGGGTGGTCCGCTCGCTGGACGACATGGAGCGGGTGCAGCCCGGCGACGTGCTGGTCGCCGACATGACCGACCCGGACTGGGAGCCGGTGATGAAGCGCGCCAGCGCGATCGTCACCAACCGCGGCGGCCGCACCTGCCACGCGGCGATCATCGCCCGTGAGCTCGGCGTGCCGGCGGTGGTCGGCACCGGCAACGCGCTGGACAAGATCAGCGACGGCCAGGCAGTGACCGTGAGCTGCGCCGAGGGCGACACCGGCTTCATCTACGCCGGTGCCCTGCCCTTCGATCGCACCACCACCGATCTTTCGGACATGCCGCCGGCGCCGCTGAAGATCATGATGAACGTCGCCAATCCAGAGCGCGCGTTCGACTTCGGCCAGCTGCCCAACGCCGGTATCGGTCTTGCGCGTCTGGAGATGATCATCGCCAGCCACATCGGCGTGCATCCCAAGGCGCTGCTGGAGTACGCGAAGCAGGACGCGGAGACGAAGAAGAAGATCGACGCCCGCATCGCCGGCTATTCCGACCCGGTCGGCTTCTACGTCGACCGCCTGGCCGAGGGCATCGCCACCCTCACCGCCTCGGTCGCGCCCAACCCGGTGATCGTGCGCCTGTCGGACTTCAAGTCCAACGAGTACGCCAACCTGGTCGGCGGGCACCGCTACGAGCCGGAGGAAGAGAACCCGATGATCGGGTTCCGCGGCGCCAGCCGCTACGTCGATCCGTCCTTCGCCGATGCCTTCGCGCTGGAGTGCAAGGCGGTGCTCAAGGTCCGCAACGACATGGGCCTGGACAACCTGTGGGTGATGATCCCGTTCGTGCGCACGCTGGAGGAAGGCCGCAAGGTCATCGAGGTGCTGCGCCAGAACGGCCTGGTCCAGGGCGAGCGCGGCCTGAAGGTCATCATGATGTGCGAGGTGCCGTCCAACGCGCTGCTGGCCGACGAGTTCCTCGAGATCTTCGACGGCTTCTCGATCGGCTCCAACGACCTGACCCAGCTGACCCTGGGCCTGGACCGCGACTCGGCGATCGTCGCCGGGCTGTTCGACGAGCGCGATCCGGCGGTCAAGAAGATGCTGTCGATGGCGATCAAGGCCGCGCGCGCCAAGGGCAAGTACGTGGGCATCTGCGGCCAAGGGCCGTCGGACCACCCGGACCTGGCCGAGTGGCTGATGCAGGAAGGCATCGAATCGCTTTCGCTCAACCCGGACACGGTGGTCGACACCTGGCTGCAGCTGGCGAAGTCCAAGGCGGGCTGACCGGCATCCGGACGCGTTGCAAGCAAGAGGCCCGCGCAAGCGGGCCTTTTTTTCTCTTCTTTCTTCCGGCTACAACGCCAGCTTCGCCAGGTTCCGGCGGTAGTGCCGCAGCTCCTCGATCGAATCGTGCACGTCGCTCAGCGCCGTGTGCGCCGACTGCTTGCGCACCGCTGCCAGCACGTCCGGCGCCCAGCGCCGGGCCAGCTCCTTGACCGTGCTCACGTCCAGGTTGCGGTAGTGGAAGTACTGCTCCAGCCGCGGCATCAGCCGGTGCAGGAAGCGGCGGTCCTGGCAGATCGAGTTGCCGCACATCGGCGAGGCCTTCGCCGGCACCCATTCGTTGAGGAAGGCGACGGTCCGCGCCTCGGCCTGGGCCAGGGTCACCTCACTGTCGAGGACGCGCTGCCACAGGCCCGACCGGCCGTGCTGGTTGCGGTTCCACTCGTCCATTGCCTCCAGCACGGAAAGCGGATGCGCGATCGCCAGCTCCGGACCCTCGGCGAGCACATTGAGCTGGCCGTCGGTGACCACCGTGGCGATCTCGAGGATCGAATCGGCACCGGTATCCAGCCCGGTCATCTCGAGATCGATCCAGACCAGGCGGTCATTTCCGGCGGCGATGGCCATGCGTGTCGGTTCCCCTGTTTAGTGCGACGTTCGAACCGCGGTCCGCTGACGGAGCCCGGCAAAGGCATGCGATGCCGATTCCGATGCGGATTTCGCAGCCTGCGCAGGCGCTTCCGCCGCCCGCGCACCGGCTGGCATGATAGCGCAGACCCCGCCACCGGCCGTCCCATGGACTCCGTGAACACCCATTCTGTGCTTGCCGCGATGCTGGCGCCGGCGTTCTTCCTGACCGCCACCGCATCGCTGCTGCTGTCGGCCAACAACCGCCTGGCGCGCATCATCGACCGTGCCCGCACCCTGCTGCGCGAACTGGCCGATATCGAGGATGCGGACGTGCGTGCGCTGTACGAACGCCGCATCGCCATGCAGCGCCGGCGCAGCCTCAACATCATGCGCGCCGGCCAGCTGCTGTACGTGGCGATCAGCTGTTTCGTCGGCACCAGCCTGGCGGTGTCGGTCGACACCTTCATCGGCCACCGCCTCGGGTCGCTGCCGATCTGGCTGGCCTCGGCCGGGGTGTTGTCGATGTTCACGGCCAGCATCCTGCTGGCGCGCGAATCCACCCTGGCGGTGACCGCGATCAACGAGGAAATGGACCACCGGCCGACCTACCGCAAGACCGGCGATGGAACCGCTGGACGATGACAGGCCGCGCCATAACAGCTTGTATTGAAAGGAATGTCGCCGGAACGTCGCGCGCATGTCGTGTTGCTGTCGTTTGCCCCTGCTGCTTCCGGCGGCACGATGGCTCCGCCTCGAAGCCCAAGGTGAACGCATGATCGTCAGGAAATTCAGGCTGCAACGCGGTTGGTCGCAAAGCCAGCTGGCCGAGATGGTCGGCGTGACCACACGCACGATCCAGCGGATCGAGCAGGGCCAGCGCCCCAGCCTGGAGACGGCCAAGGCATTGGCCTCTGTCTTCGAGGTTGACCTTTCCACGTTCCAGCCGGAGGCGCCAACCATGAACAGCCAGATGACCGACCCCCATCCCGTCCACCATGCCGATACCCAGGAGGCGCTTCGCCAGGCCAGGCAGGCCAAGGAGTTCCTCGACTCGGTACCGGAGCTGAAACGGGACGAGCAGGAGGCCATGCTCTATGCCAAGCGGATCAAGGAATTCTACGAATTCCTGTTGACCTGGCTGGTGATGGCGCCGGTCTTCGTGTTCTTTTTCCACGACAGGCCCGGCGCGAACATCGTCTACGTGCTGTTCGGTGCACTGGGCCTGGGCGTGGTCGTCCAGGGCCTGCTGGCGTTTCAGATCCTCATTCTGCCGTTTTTCAGCCCGGACTGGGAACGCAGGCTGGTCGAAAAGCGCCTGCGCCGCAAGCTCTGACCCTCAGACCGGAGGCTTGCCGCGCTTGGCCCTGAAGTAGTTGGTCAGGCGCCGGCTGGCCTCCTCGCCCAGTACGCCGCCCTGCACATCCACTCGATGGTTGTGGCGCGGGTCGGCGGCCAGGTCGAACACGCTGCCGCAGGCACCGGTCTTGGGATCGCTCGCGCCGTAGACCAGGCGCGCCACCCGCGCATGGACCAACGCCATCGCGCACATCGCGCAGGGCTCGAGCGTGACGTACAGGGTGGCGCCGACCAGGCGGTGGTTGCCCAGCGCCCGACCGGCCTGGCGCATGGCCATGATCTCGGCGTGTGCGCTGGGGTCGTGTTCGGCGATGTTGCGGTTCCAGCCCTCGCCCAGCAGCCCGCCATCGGCGTCGACCAGCACCGCGCCCACGGGAATCTCGTCGAACTCGCGTTCGGCGCGATCGGCGAGCGTGAAGGCATGGCGCATCCAGCGCTCGTCCAGCGCCACCTGCCCCACCGGGGCCACGGGAGTACCCTCGTCGGCGGGATCGGCCGTCATCGCTGCGCCGCCTCCGCTCACTCCCACTCGATCGTGGCCGGCGGCTTGCCGCTGATGTCGTAGACCACGCGCGAGACGCCGCGCAGCTCGTTGATGATGCGGTTGGACACACGGCCGAGGAAGTCGTACGGCAGGTGCGCCCAGTGCGCGGTCATGAAGTCGATGGTTTCCACCGCCCTCAAGGCGATCACCCATTCGTAGGCGCGCGCGTCGCCGACCACGCCGACCGACTTCACCGGCAGGAACACGGCAAAGGCCTGCGAGGTCTTGTCGTACAGGTCGGCCTTGCGCAGCTCGTCGATGAAGATCGCGTCGGCGCGCGCCAGCAGCTCGGCGTATTCCGGCTTCACTTCGCCGAGGATGCGCACGCCCAGGCCCGGGCCGGGGAACGGATGGCGGTAGACCATCTCCCGCGGCAGCCCGAGCTCCACACCCAGCCGGCGTACCTCGTCCTTGAACAGCTCGCGCAGCGGTTCGACCAGGCCCAGCTTCATGTGTTCGGGCAGGCCGCCGACGTTGTGGTGGCTCTTGATGACGTGGGCCTTGCCGGTCTTGCTGCCGGCCGATTCGATCACGTCCGGATAGATCGTGCCCTGGGCCAGCCAGCGCGCGTTCTTCAGCTTGCCCGACTCCTCCTCGAAGATCTCGATGAAGAGGTTGCCGATGATCTTGCGCTTGGCTTCCGGGTCGGCGACGCCTGCAAGCGCCTTGAAGTAGCGCTCGTGCGCATCGACGCGGATGACCTTGACCCCCATGTGCTCGGCGAACATCGCCATCACCTGGTCGCCTTCCTGCCAGCGCAGCAGGCCGGTGTCGACGAACACGCAGGTCAGCTGCTCGCCGATGGCCCGGTGCAGCAGGGCGGCCACCACCGAGGAGTCCACGCCGCCGGACAGTCCGAGGATCACCTCGTCCGTGCCGACCTGGGCGCGCACGCGCGCGATCTGGTCCTCGATGATGTGCTCGGCGGTCCACAGCGTCTGGCAGCCGCAGATGTCGACCACGAAGCGGCGCAGCAGCGCCTGGCCCTGGCGGGTGTGGGTGACCTCCGGGTGGAACTGCACGCCGTACCAGCGGCGTGCGTCGTCGGCGAACGCGGCGACCGGGATGCGGTCGGTCTTCGCGGTGACGGTGAAGCCCGGCGGCGCGACGGAGACGTGGTCGCCGTGGCTCATCCACACATCCAGCCGCGGCGGCGAACCCGGATGATCCTTCAGCCCTTCGAACAGCCGGTCCTGCGCGACCAGCGAGACCTCGGCGTGGCCGAACTCGCGCTGGTCGGCGGCCTCGGTGTCGCCGCCGAGCTGCTTGGCCATGGTCTGCATGCCGTAGCAGATGCCCAGGATCGGCAGGCCGGAGTCGAACACTTCCTGCGGCGCGCGCGGCGAGCCTTCCTCGGTAGTCGTCTCGGGACCACCGGACAGGATGATGCCCTTGGGCGCGAACGCGGCGATTTCGGCCGGGTCGTGGTCCCAGGCCCAGATCTCGCAATAGACGCCGAGCTCGCGGATGCGGCGGGCGATCAGCTGGGTGTACTGCGCGCCGAAATCGAGGATGAGGATCTTGTCGCTGTGGATGTCGGTCATCGGCTGCCGGCGCTGGGCTTCGTTGTAGGGGGTGGTCGCCATCCATGGCGGGATGTCGCGCGCTCCGGAGCGCCCGGCCCGGTCATCCTGACCGGGCGTTCGACAGGCCGCGCGGCAGTGCCGCGCAAGCGGCCTGCCTCACCCCATCCTGTAGTTCGGCGGTTCCTTGGTGATCTGCACGTCGTGGACGTGGCTCTCGCGCTGGCCGGCGCCGGTGATCACCACGAACTTCGGCTTGCTGCGCATCTCCTCGATGGTGCCGCAGCCGACATAGCCCATCGTCGCGCGCAGGCCACCGATCAGCTGGTGGATCACGCCCGACAGCGGGCCACGCACGGGCACCCGGCCCTCGATGCCTTCCGGCACCAGCTTGTCGGCGTCGGAGGCGTCCTGGAAATAGCGGTCCTTCGAGCCCTTTTCCATCGCGCCCAGCGACCCCATGCCACGGTAGCTCTTGTAGCTGCGGCCCTGGAACAGTTCGATCTCGCCCGGCGATTCCTCGGTGCCGGCGAACAGGCCGCCGATCATCACCGTGGATGCACCGGCGGCGATCGCCTTGCCGATGTCGCCCGAGTAGCGGATGCCGCCGTCGGCGATCAGCGGGATGCGGTCCTGCAGCGCCTCGGCGACCAGGTCCACCGCGGTGATCTGCGGCACGCCCACGCCGGCGACCACGCGGGTGGTGCAGATCGAACCGGGACCCACGCCGACCTTCACCGCGTCGGCACCGGCGTCGTACAGCGCCAGCGCGGCCTCGCCGGTGACGATGTTGCCGCCAACCACCTGCACCTGCGGGAAGTTCTTCTTCACCCAGGCCACGCGGTCCACCACCGCCTGCGAATGGCCGTGCGCGGTATCGACCACGACCACGTCCACGCCGGCGGCGACCAGCGCCTCCACGCGCTGTTCGGTGTCGCCGGCCACGCCCACCGCGGCACCGACCAGCAGGCGCGACGACGAGTCCTTGGCCGCGTTCGGGTTGTCGGACTTCTTCTCGATGTCCTTGACCGTGATCAGGCCACGCAAGGCGTAATCGTCGTTGACCACCAGCACCTTCTCGATGCGGTTGCGGTGCAGCAGCCTGAGCACTTCCTCGTCGCTGGCGCCCTCGCCCACCGTGACCAGCTTGTCCTTCCTGGTCATGATGTGGCGGACCGGATCATCCAGCTCGGTCTCGAAGCGCATGTCGCGGCGGGTGACGATACCGGTGAGCTGGCCGGACTCGTCCACCACCGGCACGCCGGAGATGTTGCGGGCACGGGTCAGCGCCAGCACTTCGCGGATGGTGGTGTCTGGGCGCACGGTGATCGGGTCGCGGATCACGCCGGACTCGAACTTCTTGACCTTCGCCACTTCGGCCGCCTGCTGCTCGGCGGTCATGTTCTTGTGCAGGATGCCGATGCCGCCCAGCTGCGCCATGGCCACGGCCAGGCGGGCTTCGGTCACGGTGTCCATCGCCGCCGAGACGATCGGCAGGTTGATGCGCAGGTCGCGGGTGAGCCGGGTGCCCAGGTTGACGTCCTTGGGCAGCACGGTGGAATGGGCGGGGACGAGGGAGACGTCGTCGTAGGTCAGCGCTTCGGCCTGGATGCGGAGCATCGGCATACCCGGGTGTGGGGAAGCGCGCCATTATACCCATGAACCGGGTGGGCCGGCCTGCCTTGCGCGTGGCATCCAGCGTTCCGGTGGCGGCGGGTCTGGGGTGGGTGCGGGGCAAGGTCGCCGAGGCGTCCCGGTGCGATGCCTGCCGCCGCTCATGTCCCCCGGAACCGGCCGATGGCCGGTTCCTCCTCCTTTACTTCCCGTCGGCAGGCATCGCACCGGGACGCTTCAGGGTGGTTGGCCCGCGGACAGGAGCGGAAGCCGCGCCTGGCCTGGAGGGACCGTTGCGCGTGCGCAGCTTGCTGGCTCAGGCCCCTTCCAGCGCTTCGACCGCCTCGATCGTGTTCTGCATCAGGGTGGCCACGGTCATCGGGCCGACCCCGCCGGGGACCGGGGTGATCCAGCTGGCCCGCTGTTCGGCGGCCTCATAGCCGACGTCGCCGACCAGGCGGCCGTCGTCGAGGCGGTTGATGCCGACGTCGATCACCACCGCGCCGGGCTTGACCCATTCGCCCGGGATGATGCCCGGCCGGCCCACCGCCACCACCAGGATGTCGGCGTCGCGGACGCGGGCTTCCAGCACGTCGCGCGGGGTGAACTTGTGGCAGCTGGTGACGGTGCAGCCGGCGATCAGCAGTTCCAGCGCCATCGGCCGGCCGACGTGGTTGCTCACGCCGACGATGGTCGCGTTGCGGCCGCGCACCGGGCGGTCGGTGTGGGCCAGCAGGGTCATGATCCCGCGCGGGGTGCACGGGCGCAGGCCGAACTGGCGCAGGGCCAGGTGGCCGACGTTGGCCGGGTGGAAGCCGTCCACGTCCTTGCGCGGGTCGATCCGGTCGATCAGTGCGGTGGCGTCGGCGATGCCCGGCAGCGGCAGCTGGACCAGGATGCCGTGGATCGCCGGATCGGCGTTCAGGCGGTCGATCAGGGCCAGGATCTGCGCTTCGGAGGTGCCGGCCGGCAGGTCGTGGTCGTAGGCCTCGATCCCGACCCTCTCGGCCGCGCGGCGCTTGTTGCGCACGTATACAGCCGACGCCGGGTCCGAACCGACCAGCACCACCGCCAGGCCGGGACGGGCATGGCCGGCGGCCAGGCGGGCGTCGACCCGGGCCTTCAGTTGTTCGAGCAGGGCGTCAGCGACGCGGCGGCCATCGAGGATGCGGGCGGTCATCGGGAGCTTGCGGGCGCGGGCGGGGAATCGGCACATTGTCCCCGATTCGGCAACCATCAGGGAAGGGAGACGACCCGTGGTCGACACCGTGCAACTGGAAGCGGCGGCCTTCCGCCGCCTGCTCCGCCACCTCAACCAGGATCGGCCGGACGTGCAGAACATCGACCTGATGATCCTGGCCGGCTTCTGCCGCAACTGCCTGGCCGACTGGTACCGGGAGGCGGCGGAGGCCGCGGGGCAGCCGCTGGACAAGGACCAGGCGCGCGAGGCGGTGTACGGCATGCCGTTCGCCGAATGGAAGGCCCGCCACCAGGCCGAGGCCACGCCCGAACAGCTCGCCGCCTTCGAAGCCGCCCGCCGCAAGCACCCGTAGGAGCCCGTTCCAGGGGCACCTACAGTGGCGGGGGTTTGCCGTCCGCCTGGTCCAGGCGCTTCGATTCGCGCAGCGGGGTGGTGAACGGCGTCGGCGTGGCCGGCGCGGTGTTGCCGATGATCAGCGGCCGCCCGGCGCGCACGTCCCCGGCCGCCAGCTCCAGCGCGAAACGCTCGCCATCGAGCCGGCGCACTTCTTCGGACACCTGCGCGGCCTCCTCCGGATCGACGCCCAGCGACTCGAGCGCGGCCTGGCCGAAGCGCACCGCCGATTCGAAGGTCTCGCGGATCTGGTAGTCCACGTCCAGCCCGACCAGTTCCAGCGCGTGTTCGCGGTCGAATGCGCGCACCAGCAGCCGCGCCTGCGGGAACTGCCCGCGACACAGCGCGGCGATCTGGCTGGCCGCGGCGCGGTCGTCGATGCACACCGCGATCACCCGCGCGGTGTGCGCCCCCGATGCATGCAGCACGTCGAGCCGGCGGCCGTCGCCGTAATAGACCTTGAAGCCGAATTCCGAAGCGCTCCGGATCATCTCGATATCCGTGTCGATGATGGTCACGTCGACGTCGCGGGCCAGCAGGCCCTGGCTCATCACCTGTCCGAAGCGTCCGAAACCGATGATCAGCACGCTGCCCGACAGCCCGTCGGCCACGTCCACGCCTTCGAACGAGGACGCCTGGTCGTAGCGGGTGAAGCGGCGCACCAGCAGCACCACCAGCGGGGTCAGCGCCATCGACAGGACCACGATCGCGGTCAGGTTGGCGTTGGCGGCGCCATCGATCACCCCGGCGGCCTGCGCCGCGGCGAACAGCACGAACGCGAACTCGCCGCCCTGGGCCATAAGCACCGCACGGTCCAGGGCCTCCGCATGGCTGCTGCGGGTGACGCGCGCGACCAGGTAGATGCACGCCGCCTTGGCCAGCATCATCGCCAGCACGCCGGACAGGATCAGCGGCCAGGCCGCGGCGACCACCGCCAGGTCCAGGGCCATGCCGACCGCAAGGAAGAACAGGCCCAGCAGCAGCCCGCGGAACGGCTCGATGTCCGCTTCCAGCTGGTGGCGGAAGGTTGACTCGGACAGCAGCACGCCGGCCAGGAACGCCCCCATCGCCATCGACAGCCCGCCGATCTCCATCAGCAGGGCCGCGCCCAGCACCACCAGCAGCGCCGCGGCGGTCATCAGTTCGCGCGCCTGCACCCGCGCCAGCAGGCGGAACATCGGGTTGAGCAGCCAGATGCCCGCCGCGACCAGGCCGGCCAGCGCCGCCGCCGCGGTCAGCACGGCGGCCAGGCGGCCGCCCCCGGCCTCGGGCGGCAGCGGCGACATGAACGCCACCAGCGCCAGCAGCGGCACGATCAGCAGGTCCTCGAACAGCAGGATCGAGACGATCTTCTGCCCGCGCGGCAGGGCAATGTCGCCGCGCTCGCTGAGCAACTGCATCACGATCGCGGTCGAGGTGAGGACGAAGCCGGCCGCGCCGACGAACGCGGTCCGCGGCGGCAACCCGCACAGCATCGCCACCGCGGTGAGCGCCAGCGTGCAGCTGGCGATCTGCAGCGTGCCGAGGCCGAAGATCTCCCGGCGCAGGCTCCACAGGTGCGAGGGCCGCAGTTCCAGGCCGATCACGAACAGGAACATGACCACGCCCAGTTCGGCCACGTGCAGGATCGCCTGCGGGTCGGTGAACCAGCCGAATCCGAACGGGCCGATGACCAGGCCGGCGCTGAGGTAACCGAGCACCGATCCCAGGCCCAGGCGCCGGAACACCGGCACCATCACCACCGCCGCACCGAGCAGCGCGACGATCCTGACCAGCTCGATCCCGCTGCCGCCTTCGACCGCCATCGCGTCGCTCCTTGCATGGCCGGCGCGCGCGTCGGCGTGATGTCACGTTGAGCGGCGCTCAGCCACCCGTCGCGCAGAAGCGAGCGTAGTCGATGTAGCCCGGGAACGGCCGTCCGGGAGCGCACAGCGGGCAGTCGGGGTCCGGCGCCAGCCGTACTTCGCGGAAACGCATCGACAGCGCATCGAACTGCAGCAGCCGCCCGGCAAGCGGCTCGCCGATGCCCAGCAGCAGCTTGACCGTCTCGGCCGCCTGCAGCAGGCCGACGATGCCCGGCAGCACGCCGAGCACGCCGGCTTCGGCACAACTGGGCGCGAACTGCGGCGGCGGCGGCTCCGGGAACAGGCAGCGGTAGCACGGGCACCGGCCGCGCCGGCGGCCGGCGTCGAACACGCTGGCCTGGCCTTCGAAGCGCTGCACCGCGCCGTAGACCAGCGGCTTGCCCAGCTTCACGCAGGCATCGTTGAGCAGGTAGCGCAGCGGGAAGTTGTCCGAACCGTCCAGCACCACGTCGATGCCTTCGAGCAGGCCCTCGACGTTGGCCGCGGTGATCCGCTCGCGCACCGGCTCGACCTCGATGCGCGGATTGAGCGCGGCCAGCCGTTCGCGCGCCGACTCGACCTTGGAGGTGCCGATCGACGCCTCGGTATGCAGGATCTGCCGCTGCAGGTTGCTGCGGTCGACCACGTCGTCGTCGACCAGGCGCAGGTGGCCGACGCCGGCGGCGGCCAGGTAGAACGCCGCCGGCGAGCCCAGCCCTCCCGCGCCGGCCAGCAGCACATGCGCGTCCTGCAGGCGTTGCTGGCCTTCGAGGCCGACTTCCGCCAGGCGCAGGTGGCGCGAGTAGCGCTCGAGGAAGTCCGCCTCGCCGGCAGGCAGCTCCGGCCGGACCAGTGGCAGGCCCTCCTCCGCCCAGCGCACCGTGCCGCCGGCCACCGAACGCACCTGGACGAAACCGGCTGCGCGCAGCGCTTCGGCGGCGGCCAGCGAACGCTTGCCCAGCTGGCAGATCAACAGCACTTCGACGCCGGGGCCGCGCAGGTGGCGCGCGGGATCGGCTTCGAGCTCGCCGCGTGCGATGGCCAGCGCGCCTTCGGCCTGGCCTGACACGCGCTCATGCGCCTCGCGGATGTCGACCAGCAACGCACCCTGGCGCTGGCGTTCGCGGGCTTCGCGCGGGGGGATCTCTCTGTCGTCCATGGCCCGATTATCGCCGGAGCACGGCTCCCGGTTGCAGGAGCCCCTCCAGGGGCGCTCCTACAAGGGGATCACTTCGACCAGGGCGCCGGCGGCGTAGTCGCGCGCACCTTCGTCCAGCACGATCAGCACGTCGCTGTCGGCCGCGCCACGCAGGCGGTGCGAGCCGTCGGCGGGGTTGGGCTGCGCCAGCAGGCCGGCCGCGTCGTCCTGGCCCAGGCGGCCGCGCAGGAACTCCAGGCGTTCGTGCTTCTTGCGCCACGGCGCGGCCAGCCGCGCGCGCCAGCGTGGCCGCGGCTCGCCGCGGCCCTGCAGCGCATCCAGCAGCGGCGTGCCCAGCACGCGGAAGGTCGCCAGCACAGACACCGGATTGCCCGGCAACCCCAGCACCAGCGCCCGCCCGGCCTCGCCGAACAGCACCGGCATCCCGGGCCGCATCCACACCTTCCAGAAATGGATCCGGCCCTGCGCCTGCAGCCAGCGCGGCAGGTGGTCCTTTTCCCCGGCGGACACGCCGCCGCAGGTCAGGACCACGTCGAAACTCTCCACCGCGTCGGCCAGCGCCGCCTGGATCCGCGCCGGATCGTCCGGCAGCGTCGGCCAGGCCACCGGCTCCAGGCCGAGCCCGCGCAGCTGCGCCATCAGCTGGTCGCGGTTGCTGTTGTAGACCTGCCCCGGCGCCAGCGGCACGCCCGGCTCGACCAGTTCGTCGCCGCTGGCGAACACCGCCACCGTCGGCCGCGACGACACCTCCAGGCGGTCGATGCCCAGCGAGGCGGCCAGGCCGATCCGCGCCGGGGTCAGGACATGCCCGGCCTGCAGCACCAGGTCGCCTTCGACCACGTCCTCGGCGCGGCGGCGCACGTTGGCGCCCGCAGCCAGGCCGGCGGGCACTTCGACCCGGCCATCGGCCTCGCCCGCGTTCTCCTTGATCAGCACCGTGTCCGCACCCCGCGGCAGCGGTGCGCCGGTGGTGATGCGCGCGCATTCCCCGGGCTGCAGGCGCAGGCCCAGGTCGGGCCCGGCGAACTGCTCGCCGGCCAGGCGCAGCGTGGTCGGGCCGTCCGGCGACAGGTCGGCATGGCGCAGGGCGAAGCCGTCCATCGCGCTGTTGTCGAACGGCGGCAGCGCCACCGGCGCGACCACGTCGGCGGCCAGCACGCGGCCATCGGCGCGGGCGGTGGCGATGCGCTCGCGCGGCAGGCGCCGCGCCGCGGCGACCGCATGGACGATGTCCAGCGCCTCGGCCATGGAAATCCGGGTCGGGAAGTTCTCGCTCGAAGTCATGCGCTGGCCCGTGGTTGCCACCCGTCGCATCGCGCGGCGGGCGTAGGCGCAGGTCCGCTCACGGCAGCGCGATGCGCGCGACGGCAAGGTCCTGCGGCGTGTTGAGGTTGCCGAAGCGTACCCCCGGCAGGCGCACCCGCGACAGGTCCAGGTGCCGTGCCAGCGCGCGCGGCGCCAATTCGCCGCCGGCGATCATCGCCGGCAATACCTCGCGCAGGCGCGAAACCCGGTACAGCGCCACCAGCGGCTGCAGGCCGTCGTCATCCTCGGCCATCGCGCCGTCCGCCGCGGCGCCGGCGAGCAGCGTGCGCACCAGGCAGTCGTTCACGTCGAACAGGTCCACCGGCACCGTCAGCAGCCAGGGAGTGGCGCAGGCCGCGGCCAACGCGTCGATGCCGGCCAGCGGACCGCTGCCTCCGTCCCCGATCCGGTCCGGCACGGCCTCCAGCCCTGCGTCGGTGTAGCGCTGCACGTCGCGGTTGGCGCTGACCAGCACCGGCCCGGTCTCGCCAGGGAAACGGCGGGCGAAGCGCAGCACCTGCGGCACGCCGTCGCGTTCGAGCCAGGCCTTGTCCACGCCGCCCAGGCGGACGCCACGTCCACCGGCCAGCAGGCCCAGGGTCAGTTCGCCGGCGGCAGGCACCGCCACCTCCTCACTTGCGCTTGACGTGCCGCATCAGCCGGCGCTTGCGCGCGACCTGGCGGTCGGTGAGTTCGTTCTTCTTCCCTTCGTAGGGATTGGCGCCTTCGCGGAACAGCATCCGCACCGGCGTGCCCACCAGCTTGAAGCGCTTGCGGAAGAAGTTCTCCAGGTAGCGCTTGTACGACTCTGGCAGGTCCTTCAGCCGGGTGCCGTGGACCACGAAGGTCGGCGGGTTCTCACCGCCCGGGTGCACGTAGCGCAGCTTGGCCGCGTGGCCGCGCACGCTCGGCGGCGGGTTGGCCTCCACCGCGATCTCCAGCGCCTTGTTGACCTCGCTGGTACCGAAGGTGCGGATCGCCGAAGCGTGCGCACGGTGCACCGCGCGGAACAGTTCGCGCAGGCCCGAGCCGTGCGTGGCCGAGATCCGCACTGCCTCGGCCCAGGGCACGAACGACAGCTTGCGGTCGAGCAGGCTCTCGGCCTGCTCGCGCTGGTAGGTACTGAGGCCGTCCCACTTGTTGACCGCGATCACCAGCGCGCGGCCGGCGTCGAGCACCGCGCCGAGCACGGTCGCGTCCTGGTCGGTCACGCCCTCGGTGGCGTCGAGCATCAGCACCGCGACCTGGCAGCGCTCGATCGCCTGCAGGGTCTTGACCACGCTGAACTTCTCCACCGCCTCCTCGACCCTGCCCTTGCGGCGGATGCCGGCGGTGTCGACCAGGCGGTAGCGCTTGCCGTCGCGTTCGAGGTCGGCGGCGATGGAATCACGAGTGGTACCGGGCACTTCCGAGGCGATCATCCGCTCCTCGCCCAGCAGCCGGTTCACCAGCGTGGACTTGCCCACGTTGGGGCGGCCGACGAAGGCGATGCGCAGGCGCTCCGGATCGTTGTCCAGGTCCTCGACACTGCCCTCTTCCGGCAGCCGCCCGAGGATCTCTTCGTGCAGGTCGTCCAGCCCCTGCCGGTGCGCGGCGGAAACCGCGAGCATGTCGGCGAAGCCGTAGCGCGCGAACTCGGCGCGCACCGCGTCTTCATTGGTGCCGTCGATCTTGTTGACCAGCAGCAGGGTCGGCCGCGCCAGCTTGCGCAGCCAGGCCAGGATCTCGTCGTCCAGCGCCGAGGCACCATCGCGGGCGTCGACCACGAACACCACCAGGTCGGCCTCGCCGGCCGCCGCGCGCGCCTGGCGGGCGGTGGCACCGGCCAGGCCTTCCTCTTCGCCGGCGATGCCGCCGGTGTCGACCAGCAGGAACGGCCGCTCCGGGTCGAGCCGGCACACGCCGTAGTGGCGGTCGCGGGTGACGCCGGGCTGGTCGTGGACCAGCGCGTCGCGGCTGCGCGTCAGCGCATTGAACAGGGTCGACTTGCCGACATTCGGCCGTCCAACCAGGGCAACCAGCGGCAACATGGCGCGATCCCTGCCTGCATCCTTCCGTCAGTCCAGACGGAAGGCGGTGAGGCCGCCTTCGACGTTCTGCACCAGCAGGATTCCATCGGCCACCAGCGGCTGGCCCTTGATCGCGTTGCCGCCGACGCGCTCGCGCGCGGCGAACTCGCCATTGTCCAGGCGCAGCCAGTGCAGGTAGCCATCGAAGTCGCCGACCACGGCGTAGTCGCCCTGCACCGCCGGGCCGGTCAGCGAACGTCGCGCCAGCGCCGGCTGCGACCACAGCGCTGCGCCGCTGTTGCGATCGAGCAGGTACACGGTGCCGGCCGGGCTGGAAACCAGTACGCCGGCGGAGGCGGCGGCCATGCCGCCGATGCCGCCGTGCTCGCTCTGCCACATCGGGCGTCCGCTCGGGCCGTCGATTGCGATGGTGCGGTTCTTGAAGCTGCTTGCGTACAGCATCGTGCCGTCGATCAGCGGTGCGCTGTCGACGTCGGCCATGCGCTCAAGTTCGGTGCGGCCTTCCGGGATGCCGATGGTCTGCTGCCACAGCACGCGGCCATCCTGCAGCGCCAGCGCGCTGAGAGTGCCGTCGTCGTTGCCGGAGAACAGCACGCCCGGGGCCCAGGTGAGAGGCGAGTTGCCGCGCACGGTCAGCGACGGCAATTCGTGCTCGTTGAACCAGCGGCGCTCGCCACTGGCCGCGTCGAACGCGGTCACCCGACCGTCGTTGCTGCGCACGAACACCGCACCCTGGGCCACCAGCGGGGCCACGATCACTTCGCTGGTGACCTTCGACCGCCAGCGCTCGGCGCCGGACGCCGCATCCAGGGCGATGACGTCGCCACCCAGGCTGCCCACCACCACCAGGCCCTCGCCGACGCCGGGGCCACCGGCCAGGCGCAGTTCCTTCTCTTCCTTGCCGCCGCTGAATCCCCACACTTGCCTGCCGGTCTGCAGGTCCAGCGCGACCAGGCGGTTCTCGCTGGCCGCGGCGTACACGATCCCGTCGGCCACGGCCGGCGCCTGGCGCGCACCGATCCTGCGCTCACCGTCCCCCAGTCCGGTCGACCAGATCTTCGAGGGACGCACGGTGGCGGTGAAATCGACCAGTTCGGCCGGCTCGGCGGCCTTCTTCGCTTCGGCGTCCTTGCCGGCGAACCAGCCCTTGACCGTGGTGCAGCCCGACAGGGCGAGCACCAGCAGGCCCACGGCCGCGAGCGGACGGATCATGCGCACGCTGGCGACCATGTCAGATCGCCTCCGCCGGCGCCGCAGGCACCTGCCCGCCGGCTTCCTGCAGCTTGAGTTCGACCCGGCGGCGCGCCGGCGAGGCCACGTCGGTGCCGGTCAGCGCCTGGGCGTACGCCTCGCGCGCCTCTTCCTGCTTGCCGGAGGCGAACAGCGCGTCGCCGCGCAATTCCTGCGCGGTGCTGCCGGTATCGCCGGCGAGCTGCCTGATCGCCTCTTCCGGCTTGCCGGTGGCGTTGAGCAGCTGCGCGATGCGTTCGTTGACCACGCCCTGCAGGGACGGGTCGGCCTGGATGCCCCGCAGCGTGGCCAGCGCCTCTTCGGGCTTGCCGGCCTCGACCTGGGCCTTGGCCACGCGCAGCGCGGCCAGGGCGGCGTACGTGCCTTTCTGTCCGGCAAGCAGGGAACCGGCCTTGTCGAGCTGGCCGGCTTCCAGTTGCTCGACCGCCTGGGTATAGGCGCCGTGCGCCTGCTGTTCCTGCTGCGCCTGGTGGCGCCCCCACCACTGCCAGCCGTAGATCGCGGCGATGCCCAGCGCCAGTCCGCCGATGATGCCCAGTGCGTTCTCGCGCAGCCAGGCGCGGACGCGTTCGCCCTGTTCGTGCTCGTCCAGAAGGTCGTCGATTGCCATGCAGTTCCCTGCCCCGCGCGCCGTGCGGCGGGGTCCGTTGTTCCATGTTGGATGCCGCCGGCCGCGCCGGCTATTCGGCGGCGGTGACGGAACCGTCAGAGGATACCGCAAAGCGGGCCACGTTCGCCCGCTGGAACGGCGTCAGGTCAACGATACTGCCGGCTTGCTGAACCCGTACCACCGATGCGTTGCCGAGCACCACGCGGCCGATGCCGCCGGCCTCGAAGCTGCGGCTGTCGCCCGCGCGCATCAGGCCCTGCTCGACCGTTCTGCCATCCGGCGCGGTCACCTGCATCCAGCTTTCGCCGCTGAATTCCAGCTGGAGCGCGCCCGTGGCGGCCTGCGCCGCACGCGCCACCGGCGGCGCCAGCGAAGCCACGTAGGGGGCGTTGCCGACGGTCGCCGCCGGGACGGTGGTTGCCGCCGCCGGACCCGGTGCCACGGGCCTGGTGGCCATCTCGGCTTCCGGCGGCAGCGCATCCAGCGAAGCGGTGGTCGGCGGGGTGTCGCCGAAGTGGGTACGGGTGGCCAGCCACACCGGCACGGCGATGGCAGCGGTGATCACCACGTACACGGCCTTGCGGCCGACGCCCTCCATCACCCGCTGCAAGCGCGGGGTATGCGCGTGGCTGACCAGGTCGACCGGCCTGGCCGGGGCGACCTCGATGTCCAGGAACGGTTCGACGTCGATCCCGAGCAGGCGCGCGTAGCTGCGCAGCTGGCCTCGGACGAACACGCTGGCGCCGATCACCTGCCAGCGCCCCTCCTCCAGGGCCTCGACCACGTGGACCGGCATGCGCAGCCTGGCGGCGACTTCGGGCACGCCCAGGCCTGCGGCCTGCCGTGCCTCGCGCAGGCGCTCGCCGCATCCGCGCGCATCGCCCTGGATGTTCGTGTTCGACTCGTGGATCACTGTGGCCCTTCCCCGGTACTGGAAAGCGCGGCCTGCGGGAACTCCGCCCGCAACCGCTGCTGGTATCGACTGGCGGCCGCCCTGTCGCCAAGCCTCTCTTCGATCCGAGCGGCGAGTTGTAACACGGATGCATCGGCCGGCGCTGCCGCCAGCCTGCGTTCCGCGAACGCACGCGCCTCGAAGAATCGCCCCTGCGCATATTGATACTCGGCCATGCTGGCCAGTGCATAGGCGTTTGCAGGCTCCATTTCCAGAGCGCGACGCAGGTCACGCTCGGCGCGTTCGGTCTGTCCGCTTTTCAGCGCGCAACCGCCGGCATTGGCCAGCGCCGAGGCGGGCGAACCGTAGCCCGGAGCGGCCAGCGCGCGGTCGAACCAGACCAGCGCTTCGGCCGGATAGCCATTGCCGCAGAGCCACGCGCCGTAGTTGTTGAGCACCTCGCCGCGCTGCGGCGCCAGCTCGGCCGCGTGCCGGTAGTGTTCGCCGGCGAGTGTCGTACGGCCGCGGCGGGTCTCGATCACGCCCAGCATGGTCCAGGCGTCGGCCGAGGCCGGATCCAGCTTGAGCGCCTTGCGCACGTGTGCCTCGGCCGCGTCGATGTCGCCGGAGGCGAAGCGCTGGCCGGCCAGCGCCAGGGTGTCGCGCACCATCACCCGCTGCTTGGTCGCCTCGCTGTCCACCGCCTTGTAGGGCCGCGCGACTTCCTCGCTGCCCTTGATCTTGGGCGGCTTGATCGTCCCGGGCTTCGAGCACGCCGCGGCCAGCAGCGTGGCGACGAGCAGCAGCGGCAGCCGGAAGTCAGGCCGCATGACCGTCGCGCCGCTCCTGCTCGAGCCCCCGGCGGAACTCCGCCTGGCGCCGGGTGCGGTCCATGACCTGGCCCTTGAGCTGGCCGCAGGCCGCGTCGATGTCGTCGCCGCGGGTGCGGCGGACCATGGCCAGCACCTGCGAGTCGAGCAGGATCTTCTGGAAGGCGCGGATCTGCGCCTCGTCCGAGCGCTCGTAGCGGGTCCCCGGGAACGGATTGAACGGGATCAGGTTGACCTTGCCCGAATCCTTCGCCTGCACGGCGTTGTCGAACTGGCGCATCAGCTTCGCCAGCTGGCGGGCGTGCTCGGGCTGGTCGTTGACACCCTTCATCAGGGTGTACTCGAAGGTCACCGAGTCGCGCTTCTTGTTGTCGCGCAGGTAGCGCGCGCAGGAAGCCATCAACTCGGCGATCGGATACTTCTTGTTGAGCGGAACCAGGGTCTCCCGCAGTTCGTCGCTGGCCGCATGCAGGGACACTGCCAGCGACACATCGCTCTCGGCCGACAGCCGGTCGATCATCGGCACCAGGCCCGAGGTCGACAGGGTCACCCGCTTGTTGGCCAGGCCGTAGCCCAGGTCGTCGCGCATCACGCTCATCGCGCGCACGACGTTGTCGAAATTCATCAGCGGCTCGCCCATGCCCATCATCACCACATTGGTGAGGCGGCGCTGCTGGTGCGGCACGTTGCCCAGATGGCGGGCGGCGACCCAGACCTGGCCGATGATCTCGGCGGTGGTCAGGTTGCGGTTGAAGCCCTGGGTGGCGGTCGAGCAGAAGGTGCAGTTGAGGCCGCAGCCGACCTGCGAGGACACGCACAGGGTGCCGCGCCCCTTGTCGGGGATGTACACGGCCTCGATCGCGTTCCTGCCATCGGTGCCCATCGCCAGCAGCCACTTGTGGGTGCCGTCGGCGGAGGGCTTGTCGAACACGATGTTGGGGACGACGACCTCGGCATGCTGCTGCAGCTTGGCGCGCAGGGCCTTGCCGAGGTCGGTCATCTGGTCGAAGTCGGTGACGTAGCGGTGGTGGATCCACTTCATCACCTGGTGGGCGCGGTAGCGCTGCTCGCCGAGGGTCTCGGCGAAGAAGCGCTCCAGACCCTCGCGGTCCAGATCAAGCAGGTTCTGGCGCGCGGACGCAGCCACCGGCGCAACCGCCCCTCCGGCGACGGAGTCGCCGGTGACGGTGACGGACGGGATCGGCTGCAGTTCGGCCATGTCGCTACGCATCCGGAATTTCGCGCTCAGCGCGAAACCACCTCGGTGGCGGCGAAGAAGTAGGCTACTTCGATCGCGGCGTTCTCGACCGAATCGGAACCATGCGCGGCGTTGGCGTCGATCGACTCGGCGAAGTCGGCGCGGATGGTGCCCGGCGCGGCGTCCTTCGGGTTGGTCGCGCCGAGCAGCTCGCGGTGCAGGGCCACGGCGTTCTCGCCTTCCAGCGCCTGGATCATTACCGGGCCGGAGATCATGAACTCCACCAGCGCGTTGAAGAACGGACGCTCGCGGTGCACGGCATAGAAGCCCTCGGCCTCGCGGCGCGACAGCTGCTTGTACTTGGCGGCCACGACCTTCAGGCCGGCCTTCTCGAAGCGGGAGTAGATTTCGCCGATGACGTTCTTGGCGACGGCATCGGGCTTGACGATCGAAAGGGTGCGCTCCAGCGCCATGTTCTTTTTCTCTAGTGACGGACGGATATTCCGGACCAGGACGGCCGGAGGTTAACAGAAAAACCCGCGTCGGGACGCGGGCTTAGCTTCACAAGCGTAGCGGGATTCTAACATCGCGGCAGGGGCTCATGCAGGCCCCGTCACC
This sequence comes from Pseudoxanthomonas koreensis, assembly GCF_010093225.1. GTDB lineage: Bacteria > Pseudomonadota > Gammaproteobacteria > Xanthomonadales > Xanthomonadaceae > Pseudoxanthomonas > Pseudoxanthomonas koreensis. Next base: position 23,256 of record NZ_PDWM01000033.1, read on the forward strand.
CGACGGTAAATGCTGCATTGCAAAATGACCCGGCCAGGGCATCGGCCTACGATGAAACAATCGTTTGATTAACTGGATTCCGGCATGGGCAAGCCCGCGCACTTCTCGACCAAGGACCGGATCCTCGGCGCCGCCGAGGAGCTGTTCGCCCAGCACGGCTTCGCCGCGACCTCGCTGCGCCAGGTGACCAGTCTGGCCGCGGTCAACATCGCTGCGGTCAACTACCACTTCGGCTCCAAGGAGAACCTGGTCAACGAGGTCTTCCGCCGGCGCATGGACGGGATGACCGCCCGCCGCCTGGAACAGCTGGAAACCGCGTTGCGCGACCACCCGGGCCAGCTCGAACCGGTGCTGGCCGCCTTCATCGAACCGGCCCTGGCTCTGGCCCAGGACCGCAACGGTGGCGCCGCCTTCGTCAGGGTCATCGCCCGCGCCTACGCCGAGCACAACGAAAGCCTGCGCAAGTTCCTGTCGGACCACTACGGCCATGTCCTGCGCCAGTTCGGCAAGGCCCTGTCCGGATGCCTGCCCGGGCTGGACAAGGAAACCCTGTACTGGCGGCTGGACTTCCTTGCCGGCTCGCTGACCTATGCCATGTCCGATTTCGGCCTGATCAAGCGCCCGGCTGGCGCCAACGAGGCCACCCACCGCGCCCGCGCGGCCCGCGAGCTGATCCGCTTCGCCGCCGCCGGATTGCAGGCTCCCGCGAAGTAATCACGTTTCAATTCAAAAGGTTGAAAGAAATGTCTGAGAAACTGCTTGTACGTCGCGCCGCCGTCCTCGGCGCCGGCGTGATGGGGGCGCAGATCGCCGCCCACCTGACCAATGCGGGCGTGGACACGGTCCTGTTCGACCTGGCCGCCAAGGAAGGCCCGGCCGATGGCGTGGTCCTCAAGGCCGTCGCCAACCTGGGCAAGCTGAGCCCCGCCCCGCTGGCGGCGAAGGGCCTGGCCGAAGCGATCGGCGCGGCCAACTACGACACCGGCCTGGAGCAGTTGCGCGACTGCGACCTGGTCATCGAGGCCATCGCCGAGCGGATGGACTGGAAGCAGGACCTGTACCGGAAGATCGCCCCGTTCGTGGCCGACCACGCAGTGCTGGCGTCGAATACCTCGGGCCTGGGCATCAACAAGCTGGCCGAGGTGCTGCCGGAACAGCTGCGCCACCGCTTCTGCGGCGTGCACTTCTTCAACCCGCCGCGCTACATGCACCTGGCCGAGCTGATCCCGGCCACGACGACCGACCGCGCGGTGCTGGAGGGCCTGGAGACCTTCCTGGTCACCAGCCTCGGCAAGGGCGTGGTCCATGCCAAGGACACCCCGAACTTCATCGGCAACCGCATCGGCGTGTTCTCGATCCTGTCGGTGATCCACCACACCCGCCAGTTCGGCCTCGGCTTCGACGAGGTCGATGCGCTGACCGGCCCGCTGGCCGGGCGGCCGAAGTCGGCCACCTACCGCACCTCCGACGTGGTCGGCCTGGACACCATGGCGCATGTCATCAAGACCATGGCCGACACCCTGCCGGACGACCCGTGGCACCGGTACTTCCAGTCGCCGGACTGGCTGGCCGCGCTGATCGCCAAGGGCGCGCTGGGGCAGAAGACCGGCGCGGGCATCTTCCGCAAGGTCGGCAAGGACATCGTGGTCCTGGACCTGGAGAAGCAGGATTACCGGGCTTCGGACCGCACGGCCGCCGACGAGGTGGTCGAGATCCTCAAGCTCAGGAACCCGGCCGAGAAGTTCGCGAAGCTGCGCGCGAGCGCGCATCCGCAGGCGCAGTTCCTATGGGCCGCGTTCCGCGACCTGTTCCACTACAGCGCCTACCACCTGGCCGACATCGCCCACACCGCGCGCGACGTCGACCTGGCCATCCGCTGGGGCTACGGCTGGTCGCTGGGCCCGTTCGAGACCTGGCAGGCCGCCGGCTGGAAGCAGGTGGCGCAGTGGATCGCCGACGACATCGCCGCCGGCAAGGCCATGAGCGACGCGCCGCTGCCGGCCTGGGTGCTGGACGGGCGCGACGGCGTGCACGCGGCCGCCGGCAGCTACAGCCCGGCCGACAACGCCCTGGTGCCCCGCTCCACCCTGCCGGTCTACCAGCGCCAGCGCTTCCCCGATCCGCTGCTGGGCGAGACGTTCGACGCCGGCCAGACCGTGTTCGAGAACGACGGCGTGCGCATGTGGCACGACGGCGACGGCATTGCGGTGGTCGGCTTCAAGACCAAGATGAACACCGTCTCCGACCAGGTGCTCGACGGCCTGCAGGAAGCCATCGCCATTGCCGAACGCGACTTCCAGGGCCTGGTGATCTGGCAGCAGAAGGAGCCCTTCTCCGCCGGCGCCGACCTGGCCGGTGCGCTGGGCGCGCTGCAGGCGGGCAAGATCGAGCAGTTCGAGGCGATGGTCGCCAACTTCCAGCGCACCAGCCAGCGGATCAAGTACGCGCTGGTGCCGGTGGTGGCGGCGGTGCGCGGCCTTGCCCTGGGCGGTGGCTGCGAGTTCCAGATGCACAGCGCCCGCACCGTGGCCCACCTGGAGAGCTACATCGGCCTGGTCGAGGCCGGCGTGGGCCTGCTGCCGGCCGGTGGCGGCCTGAAGGAACTGGCGGTGCGCGCCTCGCGTGCGGCCGGCCCGGGCGGCGACGTGTTCGCCGAACTGAAGAAGACCTTCGAAACCGTCGCCATGGCCAAGGTCTCGGCCTCGGCGCTGGATGCGAAGGAACTGGGCCTGCTGCGCGCCGACGACGTGGTCGTGTTCAACGCCTTCGAGCTGCTGCACGTGGCCAAGGCGCAGGCGCGCGCGCTGGCCGAGGCCGGCTACCGTCCGCCGCTGCCGGCCCGTCGCATCCAGGCCGCCGGCGACGTGGGCATCGCCACCTTCCGCATGCTGCTGGTCAACATGCTCGAAGGCCACTTCATCAGCGCGTACGAGGACGAAATCGCCACGCGTATCGCCAATGTGCTCAGCGGCGGCGAGATCGACCGCGGCGCGCTGGTGGACGAGGAATGGCTGCTCAAACTCGAACGCAAGCACTTCGTCGAGCTGGCGCAGCAGGAAAAGACCCAGGCCCGCATCGGCCACATGCTCAAGACCGGCAAGCCGTTGCGCAACTGACCTAGCGAGACAACACCATGACCAAGCAGATCCAGGACGCCTACATCGTCGCAGCCACCCGCACTCCGGTTGGCAAGGCGCCCAAAGGCATGTTCCGCAACACCCGCCCCGACGACATGCTCGCCCACGTGCTCCGGTCCGTGGTCGCGCAGGCACCGGGCATCGACGTCAACCGCATCGACGATGCGATCATCGGTTGCGCCATGCCCGAGGGCGAGCAGGGCATGAACGTGGCGCGTATCGGCGTGTTGCTGGCCGGCCTGCCCGACACGGTGGCCGCGCAGACCATCAACCGCTTCTGTTCCTCCGGCCTGCAGGCCGTGGCCCTGGCCGCCGACCAGATCCGCCTGGGCAACGCCGACCTGATGCTGGCCGGCGGCACCGAATCGATGTCGATGGTGCCGATGATGGGCAACAAGGTCGCGCTGTCTCCGTCGGTGTTCAAGGACGACCACATCGCCATCGCCTACGGCATGGGCATCACCGCCGAGAAGGTCGCCGAGGAGTGGAAGGTGTCGCGCGAGGAGCAGGATGCGTTCGCCGTCGCCTCGCACCAGAAGGCCTTGGCCGCCATCGCCGCCGGCGAATTCGGCGATGAGATCAGCCCCTACGAGATCCTCTCGCACGTGCCCGACCTTGCAGGCAACACGATCCAGCTGCGCAAGAAGCTGGCCGATACCGACGAAGGCCCGCGCGTGGACACCTCGATGGAAGGCCTGGCCAGGCTGCGCCCGGTGTTCCACAACGGCCAGTTCGGCGGCAGCGTCACCGCCGGCAATTCCTCTCAGATGAGCGATGGCGCCGGTGCGGTGCTGCTGGCTTCTGAGCAGGCGATCAAGGACTACGGCCTCACTCCCCTCGCCCGCTTCGTCAGCTTCTCGGTGGCCGGCGTGCGCCCGGAAGTGATGGGCATCGGCCCGATCGCGGCGATCCCCAAGGCGCTGAAGCAGGCCGGCCTCAGCAAGGACCAACTGGACTGGATCGAGCTCAACGAGGCCTTCGCCGCGCAGGCGCTGGCGGTGATCCGCGACAGCGGGCTGGATCCGTCCCGGGTCAATCCGCTGGGCGGCGCGATCGCACTGGGCCACCCACTGGGTGCGACCGGCGCCGTGCGCACCGCCACGATCGTCCATGGCATGCGTCGTCGCCGGCAGAAGTACGGCATGGTGACCATGTGCATCGGTACCGGCATGGGCGCGGCCGGGATCTTCGAGGCGCTCTGATTCCCAGGCGCCTGGCGCAGATACCGGCAACGCAAGAAAGAACGGCGCCCATGGGCGCCGTTCCTCTTTGTCGATGGCGCCCGGCAATCACCCGGCGATCGACACCGGTCAGTCCTGGTCCATCACGCCCAGCTCGCCCAGGGCGCGCTGCATCATGTCCCGCGCCGGATCGCTCAGCTTCTCGTGGTCCAGCGCGTAGCGGATCGTCGCCTCGATCAGGCCGATATGGGTACCGCAGTCGAAGCGCGTGCCCTGGAAGCGGTAGGCGTGCACCTTCTGCTCGGCCAGCAGCGCGGCGATCGCGTCGGTCAGCTGGATCTCGCCTCCGGCGCCGGGCGTGGTCGCCTCGAGCAGGCCGAAGATGCGCGGGCTGAGCACGTAGCGGCCGACCACGGCCAGGTTGCTCGGCGCCACCTCGGGCCGCGGCTTCTCGACGATAGCCGTGATCCGGCCCTGGCGGCCGTCGAAGGCTTCGGTGGCGACGATGCCGTAGCTGCCGGTGGCCTCGCGGGGCACGTCCTGGACCGCGATCACGCTCGCGCCGGAGGCTTCGGCCGCGTCGGCCATCTGCTTCAGCGCGCCGGCGCCCCGGTTCCAGATCAGGTCGTCGGGCAGCAGCACCGCGAACGGCTCGTCGCCGATGACTTCCTTCGCGCACAGCACGGCGTGGCCCAGCCCGAGCGCTTCGGCCTGGGTGACGAAGATCGCGCGCACGCCCTCCGGGAGCACGTGCCGGACCAGTTCAAGCTGCTCGGTCTTGCCGGCGCGCTCGAGCTTCTGCTCCAGTTCGTAGGCCTTGTCGAAATAGTCGGCGACCGCGTGCTTGTAGCGGTTGGTGATGAACACCAGGGTGTCGCAGCCGGCCTCGATCGCCTCGTCCACCGCATACTGGATCAGCGGCCGGTCGATGATCGGCAGCATTTCCTTGGGCACGGTCTTGGTCGCGGGGAGGAAGCGGGTACCGAGCCCCGCCACGGGGAAGACAGCCTTGCGGATCCTCTTGGACGTCATCGTGTCGTACGTGCCTCGCGCGCCGGGAACGGAACGACGGTAGCGGCCCCGTTCGGCGGCTCCCGTTCGGTCTGGATGAACTCGGGGATCACTTCGCGCAGGATCTGGCGAAGGCCCTCTTCATCGTAGCGCGCCACCGCATCGCGCATCCGTTCCACGCCACGACGCACCTGCTCGGACGAGGACTGGCGGGCACCGGCCTCGAGGATCTTGGAATGGGTGGTCGGGCGGTACTGCTCATCGGTATAGAACAGCGTTTCGTGCAGCTTCTCGCCCGGCCGCAGGCCGGTGTAGACGACGGCGATATCGCGCCCGGGCTGCTTGCCGGCCAAGCGGATCATCTGCTCGGCGAGCAGGCGGATCGGCACCGGCTCGCCCATGTCCAGGGTATAGGTCGCCGCGTGCGAACCGGAGGCGGCCGCCTGCACGATCAGCTGGCAGGCCTCCGGGATGGTCATGAAGTAGCGGGTGACTTCCGGGTCGGTGACCGTCACCGGCCCGCCCTTGCGGATCTGCTCGCGGAACAGCGGCACCACGCTGCCGGCCGAGTCGAGCACGTTGCCGAAGCGCACGGTGACGAAGCGTGTCCCGCTGCTGACCGCGTCCATGGCCTGGGCGATCATCTCGGCGAAGCGCTTGGTTGCACCGAGCACGTTGGCCGGGTCGACCGCCTTGTCGGTCGAGATGAAGACGAAGGTCCCGACCTCGCTTTCGCGGCAAAGTCGCGCGACCGTTTCGGTGGCCAGCACGTTGTTGCGCACCGCCTCGCGCAGCTGCTTCTCCAGCAACGGCACCTGCTTGTAGGCGGCCGCGTGGAACACCGCGTCGGGCTGGCCGAGGCGCAGCGCGTGCGCGGTCACGGCCGGATCACCACAGTCGCCCAGCACCGCCTCGATCTCCAGGTCCGGGAAGGCGCGCATCAGGTCGCCGTGGATCGTGATCAGGGCAAGCTCGTCCAGTTCAAGCAGCACGATCCGGCGCGCACCGTGGCGCGCGCACTGGCGGCACAGCTCCGAGCCGATCGAGCCGCCGGCGCCGGTGACCATCACCGTGCGTCCGCTGAGCCAGCCGCGGATCAGCTTCCAGTCCGGGGTGACCGGCTTGCGTCCGAGCAGGTCCTCGATCGCCACTTCCTTGAGCTCGCCCGGCAGCGCCTGCCCGTCGAGCACGTCGGTCAGCCGCGGTACGGTGCGGAACGGCAGCCCGGTGCGCTCGCAGATGCCCATCACCCGCTGCATGCCGGCCGCATCCAGGGTCGGCATGGCGATCACCAGCATCCCGGCGGCGGCCTCCCTGGCCACCACAGGCGCATCCTGCAGCCGGCCCAGCACCGGCAACCCGTGCAGGCGCGAACCGCGCAGGCGCGGCGAATCGTCGAGGAATCCCACCGGCTCATAAGCGCCGGAACGGCGCAGGTCGCGGACCAGCGCTTCGCCGGCGCGGCCGGCGCCAAGGATCAGCACCCGCCGCACCGCCAGGCTGCGCTGGCCGACGTGGTGGTCCTTCCACACCCGGTAGAGCAAGCGCGGCATGCCCAGCAGCACGGTCAGCGCCACCGGATACACCACCAGCACGGTGCGCGGCACCGATTCAAGGCGGTTGTAGACCGCCAGGCCGAGGACGATGGCCAGCAGCCCCAGCACGCCGGCCTTGAGGATGTTCCACAGGTCCGGCACGCTGGCGAAGCGCCACAGGCCGCGGTACAGGCCGACCCGCCAGAACACCAGGCCCTGCGCCACCAGCACCAGCGCCACGGTCGGCGTGAACTCGGCCCAGGGATAGGCCTCGCTCCGGCTGGCGTAGCGGAGGATGTGGATCAGCTGCCAACAGGCATAGACCATCACCAGGTCGTGGACCACGACCGCGATGCGTGCCAGGACAGCCGACAGGTTGGTTCCGGGGTTCATGCGTCCTCTGTTTTCCCTTTCCCTGGGTCGAGCCTTGAGCGGACCGCGAACCAGCCCGCCACCGCAAGCGCGAACCACAACACCGCGCCCCCCCCGGCGAACAGCGGTGTGCATCCTCCCAGAAACCAGGCAAGGATAGTGGCGATCAAGCTGAACGCACCATAGACGGAAGTCACGAATACGTGACTTCTGCCCGCCTTTACCCAGCGCTGGTAGAGGTGCGAGGTATGCGGCAGCCACCAGCGCTCGCGCGCAAGCATGCGTGAGGCAAGTGTCAACGAGGCGTCAACGAGGAAGGCCGACAGCGGCAACAGCACCAGGAGCAGGCGCTGTCCACCGACATCATCGGCTGCCAGCGCCACCAGTGCGGCCAGCGCATAGCCGAGCGTGCCGCTGCCGACATCGCCGAGGAAGATCCGCGCGCGCGGGAAATTGAACGGCAGGAATGCCACGCACGCCGCCGCCAGCGCCAGCGTCGCCACACCCGCCGCCGGCGCGAGCGCGGCCAGGCCCAGCGCGGCCAGGATCGCCTGGCTGGTGGCGAGCCCGTCGATCCCGTCCATGAAGTTCCAGACGTTGACCAGCACCGGCACCAGCACGGCGGCGAACAGGGCCCAGGCCCAGCGCCCGTCGGCCCCGAACAGGCCCCAGGCCAGCACCAGGCCCGCCACCCACTGCACGCCCAGGCGCAGGCCGGGCGACAGCGGGCGGTGGTCGTCGATCCAGCCGATCCCGGCCACCAGCAGCAGGCCCGTCGCGAACGCGAGCACCGGCAGCGCCGCGACCGTGCCGGCGGCGAGCACGGCCGCGCAGCCGGCCAGCAGGGCCACGGCGATGCCGATCCCGCCGCCGCGGGGCGTCGGCACCGTGTGGCTGCGACGCTCGCCGGGCTGGTCGACCAGGTTGCGGCGGCGGGCATAGGCCAGCGCGCACCCGGTCGCGAGCGCCGACACCCCTGCATGGAGCGCCAGCCAGGTTGCCAGCGCCATCAGACCACCGCGTAGTTCAGCAGCGGCTTGACCGTGCCCCACTCCTTGCAGCTGGGGCATTGCCAGTGGTGGGTACGCGCACCGAAGCCGCAGCGGGTGCAGCGGTAGCTGGGGTTGCGCACCAGCAACTGGTCGGTGATGTGCTTGAGGTCGTGCAGGGTCGCGGTGCTGTCGGCGCCGACCGCCAGGGTCAGGTCGATCAGCGCGGCCTCGCCACGGACCGAGGGCCGATCCTTGAGCTGGCGGCCGAGGTAGTCGCGCGCGGCCTGGGCGCCCTCCTGCCCTTCGATCAGCCGGGTGAGGGCCAGTACCGGGGCGATGCCGCGATAGTGCTCGCTCATCTCGGCGAGGAAGGCGCGGGCGCCGGCGTTGTCGCCCACTTCGCCGTAGCAGGCCAGCAGGCTGGGCAAAAACTCGGGCAGGTAGTCCGGGTCGTGGCGCGCGGCGCGTTCGTAGGCGCGGATCGCGGCCTCGGCGTTGCCGGCGTCGGCCTCGATCCGGCCCTCCAGGATGCCCGCGCGCACGCTGGTGGCGTCGGCCTGGTAGGCGCGCGCGATCGCGGCGCGGGCCCCGTCGCGATCGCCGTTGGCGCGGTGGCGCTCGGCCAGCTCGCATTCGAACTGCGACACCAGTTTGCCCATCGGTTCGGCGGTGACTTCCTCGTAGCGGGTGGCGTTGTCGATTGCCCGCTCCCAGTCGCGCTCGGCCTGGTAGATGCCGATCAGGTGCTTCAGCGCCTGCGGCGCACGCTCGTCGATCCGCGCCAGGTCGCTGAACACGGTCTCGGCGCGATCGAGCAGGCCCGACTTCATGTAGTCCTCGCCCAGCGCGAGCAGGGCCTGCACCCGCTGCTGGTCGCTGAGGTCGTTGCGCTGGACCAGGCCCTGGTGCAGGCGGATGGCGCGGTCGACCTCGCCACGGCGGCGGAACAGGTGGCCAAGCGCGACCTGGGTCTCGAAGGTCTCCTTGTCCAGCTCGGCGATGTGCAGGAACAACTCGATCGCCTTGTCAGGCTGCTCGTTGAGCAGGTAGTTCAGGCCGCGGAAATAGGTGCTGGACAGGCGGCTGACCTGGGTGTCGCCATGGCGCTGGCCACCGCGACGACCGACGACCCAGCCAGTCAGCGCGGCCAGCGGCAGGAACAGGAAGAACCAGAACCACTCGGTGAGGAATTCCATGGCTCAAGTGCCTTGATAGGGAGGACGCGGGCCTTCCGGCGACGTCGGGGCGGCAACAGCAGTCGCGGCCCTGTGGGCGCGGCGCAGGCGCGCCCGCAGCGGCAGCACGGTGGTGGCCATCACGATGCCGCCGCCGAGCAGGACCCCGGCCAGCAGCGCCACCATCACCGCCACGCCGGTCGTGGTCACCACTGCGGCCACGCCGAAGTCGAGCACGATGCGCTGCGGGTTGAGCGAACCGACCACCAGGCCGGCGGCCAGGAAGGCAACCAGCACCAGCAGACGAAGAATGGTCATGTCCCGACTCCCTCGGAAATCGGGGAAAGCTTAACGGACCGCAGCGCGGCCGACGAGCCGGTCAGGCGCCTTCGTCCGCGGACGCGGGTGCAGGCAGCACATCGCTGACCTTCTCACGCAGCTCCTTGCCGGGCTTGAAGTGCGGCACGTGCTTGCCGGGCAGCGCGACCGAGTCACCGGTCTTGGGATTGCGGCCCAGGCGCGGCGGACGGTAATGCAGGGAAAAACTGCCGAAGCCACGGATCTCGATGCGGTCGCCCGAGGCGAGCGCGCCGCCCATCATCTCCAGCAGCGACTTGACGGCGAGGTCCACGTCCTCGGCCTTCAGGTGCGACTGGCGACGGGCCAGGATCTCGATCAGTTCGGACTTGGTCATCTCAGGCCTGGCTGGATGTGCGGATACAGGCCATGGCGGCCCGGGGATGCCGGGCCGCCATGGATGCTGCGTGTTGCCTTACTCGGACTTGCCGCCCAGCTGCGCGCGCAGCAGCGCGCCCAGGCTGGTGGTGCCGGCAGCCGCTTCGGCGGCGGTCTTGTTGTACTCGGCCAGCGCCTCGGCGGTCTCGGCCTCGTCCTTGGCCTTGATCGACAGCTGCAGGCTACGGCCCTTGCGGTCCATGCCCACGAACTTGGCCTCGATCTTGTCGCCGACCTTCAGGTGCTGGCTGGCATCGTCCACGCGATCGTGGCTGATGTCGCGCGCCGCGACATAACCCTCGATGCCGTCGGCCAGCTCGATGACGGCGCCCTTGGCGTCGACTTCCTTGACCACGCCCTCGACCTTCGAGCCCTTCGGATTGGCGGCCATGTACTGGCCGAACGGATCCTGCTCCATCTGCTTCAGGCCCAGGCTGATGCGCTCGCGCTCCGGGTCGACCGCGAGCACGACCGCGTCAAGCGTGTCGCCCTTCTTGTAGTTGCGCAGGATGTCCTCGCCGGTGGTGTTCCAGCTGATGTCGGACAGGTGGACCAGGCCGTCGATGCCGCCGTCCAGGCCGATGAAGATGCCGAAGTCGGTGATCGACTTGATCTGGCCGGACACCTTGTCGTTCTTCTTGTGGATCGCGGCGAAGGTCTCCCACGGGTTGGCGGCGACCTGCTTCATGCCCAGCGAGATGCGGCGGCGCTCCTCGTCCACGTCCAGGACCATGACCTCGACCTCGTCGCCGACCTGCACGACCTTGGACGGGTTGACGTTCTTGTTGGTCCAGTCCATCTCGGACACGTGCACCAGGCCTTCCACGCCCGGCTCGATCTCGACGAACGCGCCGTAATCGGTGACGTTGGAGACCTTGCCGAACACGCGGCTGTTGGCCGGGTAGCGGCGGGCGATGTTGTCCCACGGATCCTCGCCCAGCTGCTTCAGGCCCAGCGAGACGCGGTTGCGCTCGCGGTCGAACTTCAGCACGCGCACATCCAGCTCGGCGCCCACTTCCACCACCTCGGACGGATGGCGCACGCGCTTCCAGGCCATGTCGGTGATGTGCAGCAGGCCGTCGATGCCGCCCAGGTCGACGAACGCGCCGTAGTCGGTCAGGTTCTTGACCACGCCCTTGAGCACGGCGCCCTCGACCAGCTTCTCCATCAGCTGCTCGCGCTCCTCGGAGTGCTCGCTCTCGACCACCGCGCGGCGGGAGACGACCACGTTGTTGCGCTTGCGGTCCAGCTTGATGAGCTTGAACTCCAGCTCCTTGCCTTCCAGGTAGGCCGGGTCGCGCACGGGGCGCACATCGACCAGCGAACCGGGCAGGAACGCGCGGACGTCCTTGATGTCGACGGTGAAACCACCCTTGACCTTGCCGCTGATGCGGCCGGTGATGGTCTCGTTCTTCTCGAGGGCTTCTTCCAGCTCGTCCCACACCATCGCGCGCTTGGCCTTCTCGCGCGACAGCACGGTCTCGCCGAAGCCGTTCTCGATGGAGTCGAGCGCGACCTTGACCTGGTCGCCCACGCCCACGTCGATCTCGCCGGCGTCATTCCGGAACTGCTCGATCGGCACGATGCCTTCGGACTTGAGGCCGGCGTTGATCACCACGACATCGCCGCGGACTTCCACGACGGTGCCGACGACGATCGCGCCCGGCTTCAGCTTGGCCAGGTTGGCCTGGCTCTGTTCGAACAGTTCGGCAAAAGATTCGGTCATTGTTGATTACTCGGTTGAACACACGGACGGGACGCCATCGCTCGATGGTCGTATTCCCGTCCCCCTGTCAGGCCCGCGCCGGCGCCTTGTGTGGTTGTGGTTGGAAAAAAAACCGTCGCGGACGTCCACGACGGAGCCTTTGCTGCGTGTCTGCTGCGTGCGATCCGTGGCCGCTCGGCCGGTGGGGTCGTTATCAGTCGGCGCGCGCCGGCACCAGGGCCAGCACGCGGTCGACGACCTCGTCGATGGACAGGCCGGTGGTGTCGATGAGGACGGCGTCGTCGGCCGGCTTCAGCGGCGCCACGGTGCGCTGGGCATCGCGGGCATCACGGGCGAGAATCTCCCGCAGCAGACCGTCAAATGTAACCGAAACCCCTTTTTCGTTCAACTGGTTATGGCGCCTGCGGGCCCGCTCTTCGGCGCTGGCGGTCAGGAACACCTTGGTCGTGGCGTCTGGGAAGATGACGGTGCCCATGTCGCGGCCGTCGGCGACCAGCCCCGGCGCCTGCCGGAACGCCCGCTGCCGCTCCTTCAGGGCGGCCCGGACCTCGGGGATGGCGGCGATGGCCGAGGCCAGGGTCCCGGTGGTCTCCAGGCGCAGCTCGGCGGTGGCGTCGGTGCCGTTCACCAGTACCCGCAGGTCCTCGCCCAGCTCCCGGAACTCGACCGCGGTGTCGAAGGTGCAGCGGACCAGGGCCGCCGGGTCGGACAGGTCCAGGTCGGCCCAGCTGGCCGCCACCCCCACCGCCCGGTACAGTGCGCCCGAATCCAGGTAGTGCCAGCCCAGCCGCGAGGCGGCCAGTCGGCTCACCGTGCCCTTGCCGGCGCCGGACGGGCCATCGACTGTCGCGTAGAAACCTCTGACGCGTCCGG
>NZ_PDWM01000034.1 GCF_010093225.1 Pseudoxanthomonas koreensis
CGTGGGGTGGGGGGTGTGGTGGGAAAGGAGATTTGTATAAGAGCCAGCCGCTGGACCTGGTCGGCAAGATCTGAGTCCCGCCCGCCCTTCCCGCCGCACGCGGGAAGGGCGGGCGGGACTCAGATCTTGCCGACCAGGTCCAGCGACGGAGCGATGGTCTTGGCGCCTTCCTTCCACTTGGCCGGGCACACCTGGCCGGGGTTGGCGGCGACGAACTGCGCGGCCTTGAGCTTGCGCAGGCTCTCGGCGACGTCGCGGGCGATCGCGTTGTCGTGGATTTCCAGGGTCTTGATCACGCCTTCCGGATTGATGATGAAGGTGCCGCGCAGGGCCAGGCCTTCTTCCTCGATGTGCACGCCGAAGGCGCGGGTCAGCTGGTGGGTCGGGTCACCGACCAGCGGGAACTGGGCCTTGCCGACGGCCGGCGAGGTCTCGTGCCACACCTTGTGCGAGAAGTGGGTGTCGGTGGTGACGATGTAGACCTCGGCACCGGCCTTCTGGAACTCGGCGTAGTTGTTGGCGGCGTCCTCGACCTCGGTCGGGCAGTTGAAGGTGAAGGCGGCCGGCATGAAGATCACGACCGACCACTTGCCCTTGAGGCTGGCGTCGGTGACTTCGATGAACTCGCCGTTCTGGAAGGCGGTAGCCTTGAACGGCTTGACGGTGGTGTTGATCAGGGACATGGGGTCTCTTCTTCGGTGGGGGGGGAGGGCACTTCCCGCTGAGCGGGCGTCGGCGGCCATGTTAGGCAGTCGTGATAGATGTATCAAATCGATTTACGGGATTAAATAGATAGGCGCCATCTATTGATTTTCAAGGTCAGGTCTTTGGTGCGGTGCCGCAGCGCCGATCCGGCCGGGGATTGGCAGCCAGCCACGGTTGCGCCAAGGTGCCGCGATGGATTCCCCTGCACCTGCCCCCCGCCTTGACGCCCTGCTGCGCGAAGCCTGCGCCCGGATCGGGCGCACCGACGCCGAACCGCTGCTGGCCCATGTCCTCGGCCGTGACCGTGCCTGGCTGTTCGCCCATGCCACCGATCCGGTGCCGGCGGACGCGGCGGCCGCCTTCCGCGCCCTGGTCGGGCGCCGCGCCGCCGGCGAGCCGGTGGCCTACCTCACCGGCCGCCGCGGCTTCTGGACCCTGGACCTGGAAGTCACCGCCGATACCCTGATCCCGCGCCCGGAGACCGAGCTGCTGGTGGAGCTGGCGCTGGCCCGGATCGGGCCGGACCGGCCGGCGCGCATTGCCGACCTGGGCACCGGCAGCGGCGCGATCGCTCTGGCCCTGGCCAGCGAGCGTCCGGCCGCGGTGGTGGTCGCCACCGACGTGGCCAAGGCGACCCTGGCGGTGGCGGTGGGCAACGCCCGGACGCTGGGCCTGGGCAACGTCTGGTTCCGCCGCGGCGACTGGTGCGAAGCGCTGGGCCACGACCGCTTCGACCTCATCGCCAGCAACCCGCCCTACATCGCCGAAGGCGACCGCCACCTGGACGAAGGCGACCTGCGCCACGAGCCGCCGCGCGCACTGTCCTCCGGCAGCGACGGGCTGGACGCGATCCGCGCGATCGCCGCCACTGCGCCGCGGCATCTGGTACCCGGCGGCTGGCTGCTGCTGGAGCACGGTCTGGAGCAGGGCGCGACGGTGCGCGGGCTGCTGGAACAGGCCGGCTTCGTCGAAGTGGAGACCGCGCGCGACCTGGAAGACCGTGACCGCGTCACCCTGGGCCGGCTGCCGGGCTGAGGCGATCGCCGCAAGGTGCGCTCACGGGAAGTGCCGTGGCGGGGCCGATACAATGCGGGTTTTCCGCTGCAGGCAGGCCCGCGATGCGCATGCTCTTTCCAGAGATCGAACCCTTCGACACCGGCACGCTGAAGGTCGACGGCCGCCACGAGCTCTACTACGAGCAGTGCGGCAACCCGCAGGGCAAGCCGGTGGTGCTGCTGCACGGCGGCCCCGGCGGCGGTTGCAGCCCGAAGATGCGCCGCTTCCACGACCCGGCGAAGTACCGCATCGTGCTGTTCGACCAGCGTGGCTCCGGACGCTCCACGCCGCACGCGGACCTGGTCGACAACACGACCTGGGACCTGGTCGCCGACATCGAGAAGCTGCGCGAGAAGCTCGGCATCGAGGCCTGGCAGGTGTTCGGCGGCAGCTGGGGCTCGACCCTGGCGCTGGCCTACGCCGAAACCCACCCGCAACGCGTCACCGCGCTGGTCCTGCGCGGCATCTTCATGCTGCGCCGCTGGGAGCTGGAGTGGTTCTACCAGGAAGGCGCCAACCGCCTGTTCCCGGACGCGTGGGAGCACTACCTGGCCGCGATCCCGCCGGTGGAACGCCACGACCTGATCTCGGCCTTCCACCGCCGCCTGACCAGCGACGACGAGGTCGTGCGCCTGGACGCGGCGCGTGCCTGGAGCGTGTGGGAAGCGGCGACCAGCTACCTGCACGTGGACCAGGATTTCGTCACCAGCCACCAGGATCCGCGCTTCGCCCTGGCCTTCGCCCGGATCGAGAACCACTACTTCGTCAACGGCGGCTTCTTCGAGGTCGAGGACCAGCTGCTGCGCGACGCGCACCGCATCGCCGGGATCCCCGGGGTGATCGTGCACGGCCGCTACGACGTGGTCTGCCCGCTGCAGAACGCCTGGGAACTGCACAAGGCCTGGCCGGGCTCGAAGCTGGAGATCACCCCCGCCGCCGGCCACTCCGCGTTCGAAGAGCAGAACATCGACGCCCTAGTGCGCGCCACCGACGCCTTCGCCCTGTAGGAGCGGGCATGACCGCGACCCGGTCGTCGGATATACGACGACGTCGCCCGTGCCAGCGTCGTGTCGCGGTCATGCCCGCTCCTACAGGGGGGCAGGCCGCGGCGGTTCCGCTTCCTTCTCCACCGGCAGCTCCGCCGCCGGCGCCGGCTGCGCGTACTGCAGCACCGGGAACAGCAGCGGCTGCGGCTGGGTCGCGGCCGCCGGTTTCGTCGGCCGCTCGATCTGCTCGGGCAGGAACCGCTCGAGCACGCTGAAGAAGCGCTTGTAGAAATTCGGGTCCTGCAGGGTCTCGCTGGCGACCTTGACCAGCGAGTCGTCGCTGGAGCCGATCGGCAGCGACAGCGAACCCAGCGCGCTCACGCCCAGGCTGGCGTTGGTGTTGCTCTTGCGCAGCGCATAGCGGTCCTGCACCGCGTTGACGAACACCAGGGTCTGCTGGTCGCCGCGGGTTTGCGGCATGCACACAGCACGGAACTCCACCTGCTCGTGGCTCTCGCTCTGCTGGAAGTACTTGCGCGCCTCGACCACGTCGGTCTCGGCGCGGCCGACCACGAAGCCCTGGCTCAGCAGCGCGCGCCGCGCCGCCTCGCAGGCCTGCGACGGCGAATGGTCGAAGCTGCGCGAGTAGGTGTTGGCGGAGTCGAACGCCTCGTAGGCGCTGGGGACGTCCTTCTTCATGGCGTCCCCCACCGCGCAGCCGCCCAGCGTGGCGGCGAGCAGGGCGGGCAGCAGGAACGTGCGTGACACAGGCATCGCGGATCGGGGTGGAATGAGGGACCGGGCGAGTATGCCGGATGGGCGGCGGCGCGCAGTACCCGGACTGGTACCGTTTACAGTGCAGCCGGTCACGGATTCACGTACGGCTCAGCCTGCGCCGCCGCGAGCAGGCCGGAAGCGCCGGCGAACCGCGGTTCGAGCGCGCGCAACAGGCGCTCCAGGCGTTGCCCCCACAGTTGCTGGCCGGCGGTGTCGGCGATCAGGTCCTGGCGGATCTCCAGCTCCACGTGCGGCAGGCCGCGCGCCTCGCCGTGCACCGGGACCGCGTAGTCGCTGCTGTCGCTCACCGCGTACGGCTGGTTGTCGCCCACCACCAGGTCGCCCTCGGCGGCCAGCGCGTCGCGCAGGGCGTGGGCCAGGCGCGCATCGCGGTGGTAGAGCACGCCGCAGTGCCACGGCCGCGGAACGCCCGCCATCGCCGGGGTGAAGCTGTGCAGGGTGACCAGCAGGGTCGGCTGGCGGCGCGCACGGCGCAGGTCCAGGGCGCGGGTGATTTCGTCGTGGTAGGGCAGGAAGATTCCACGCACCCGCGCATCGCGCGCGGCCGGGTCCAGGCCGGCGTTGCCCGGCACCGCCGTGCCGTCGCTGGCCTCGACGATCAGCGTGGGCGAATCCAGCGGCCGGTTGCAGTCGACCACCAGCCGCGAATACGCCTGCAGGATCGTCCACGCATCCATCCGCGCCGCCAGTTCGCGGGCGACGCCGGCGATGCCGATGTCCCAGCCGATGTGGCGGTCGATCGCGCCCGGCGGCAGGCCCAGGTCGCCCAGTGCACGCGGGATCGCCTGGCCGGCGTGGTCGGCGGTGAACAGCCACGGCGAGGCGCCGTGCGGATTCAGCACCTCGAACGGAGGCGGGTCGCCGGCGCCGGGCAGGCGCGCGGCGGGCTCAGCCGGCACGCGGGCTGCCATCCAGGTTGTGGTCGATCATCCACAGACCGGCCCAGAGCTTGGCGTCCAGTTCGTAGCCTTCGCCCAGCCTGGCCGCCAGCCAGGCCGCGGCGTGCGCGCGCGGAACTTCGTGCACGGTGATGTCCTCGCTGCCGTCGCCACCGCCTTCGCCGACCTTGCGCAGGCCGGTGGCGCGGACGAAGGCGATCTTCTCGCTGCTCGCGCCGGACGAGGTCGGGCCGGTCATCAGCACCTCGGCATGGTCGGCGGTCCAGCCGGTCTCTTCCTCCAGCTCGCGTACCGCCGACTGCTCGATCGTCTCGCCCGCGTCGATGTCGCCGACCAGCCCGGCCGGCATCTCGATCGTGCGCGCCTGCAGCGGGATGCGGAACTGTTCGACGAACAGCACCCGGTCCTCCGGGGTCACCGCGACGATGATCGCCGCCAGGCCACCAGGATGGGTGCGCTCGGAATACTCCCAGCTGCCGCGCACCACCATGCGCTGGTAGCGGCCTTCATAGACGACGTGGGGCGCATCGGTCGTGGCGGACGTGGCGGGACAGGAGCCGGAGTCGTGGGTCATGGGTCCCATGCTACGCGGGAAGCGGCGACGGTGGCATGTCAGCGGGACCGTCCGCGACCAGTCCCGCGGCCACGCGCAACCGCCGCCGGGTCATCGGCCCGAAGCGCAGCGTGGCGGCCAGTGCATCGAGCATTTCCGGGTCGGCCTGGCCGCGCGCGCTGGCCAGGCCGTCGTAGCCCAGCGGCGCGTCGCAGGCGATGGTGGTCAGCTGCCGCCACAGCAGCGCGGGCTCGCGCTGCTCGCGCAACCGCGCGGCGCCCTGGGCGGCGCCGCGCAGGCGCAGGAAGGCGACTTCGTCGATCCGTTCCAGCAACGCGTCCAGGCTGCCGAAATGGCCCAGCAGGACCGCCGCGGTCTTGGCGCCGATGCCGCCGACGCCGGGGATGTTGTCGACCGCATCGCCGGTGAGCGCCAGGTAGTCGGCGATCTGGTGCGCGTGCACGCCGTGCCGTGCCTTGACCCCGTCGGCGCCCCAGCGCAGGGCGCGGGCGTAGTCCCACTGCTCGTCGTGCTCGCCGAGCAGCTGCGACAGGTCCTTGTCGGCCGACACGATCACCCCGCGGTAACCGGCCGGGCGCGCACGGTACAGGGCGCTGCCGATCAGGTCGTCGGCCTCGTAGTCGTGGTCGGCCAGCACCGCCAGGCCCAGCGCGGCGCACAGCGCCTTGCAGTGGGCGAACTGGCGGCGCAGTTCCTCCGGTGCCGGCTCGCGGTTGGCCTTGTAGGCCGGGTACAGGCGGTTGCGGAAACAGCTGTCCAGCGCTTCGTCGAAGGCGATGGCGATGTGCGCCGGCCGTTCGCGTTCGAGCAGGTCGAGCAGGAAGCGGGCGAAGCCGTGCACGGCGTTGGTCGGCCAGCCGTGGGCATCGCGGAACTCGTCCGGCATCGAGTGCCAGGCGCGGAACACGTAGAGGCTGGCGTCGACCAGGTACAACGCCGGGCGCGCCACCGGCACGGCCGCGTCCACCGGGCTCACGGACGCAGAGCGGGGCTTGCCCCGCTGCTCCCCACTGTTGCGCCCGCGTGCGCCAGGTCCGGGTTCCAGTCCGACAGCAGCGCGCGCGGATCGGGCCGCTCGCGCTCGGGCACCTGCCGCGAGGGCGTGCCGATATGGATGAAGCCGGCGATCTTCTCGCCCGCGCCCAGGCCCAGCACCCGCGCCACTTCCGCGTCGTAGGCCATCCATGCGGTCAGCCACTGCGCGCCGAAGCCCAGCGCCTGTGCGGCCTGGAGCAGGGCGAAGCAGGCGCAGCCGGCGCTGAGCAGCTGCTCCTGCTCGGGCACCTTGTGCCCGGCCTGCAGCCGCGCCACCACCGCCACCACCACGGGCGCGTGCGAGAAGCGCTGCCGGTCCTTCTCGACCTGCGGCGGCGGGGCGGCCGGGTCGCGCTGCAGCGCGCGCGCGGCCAGGAAGCTACCCAGCGCGTGGCGCGCGTCGCCGGCGATGCGCACGAAACGGAACGGCACCAGCCGGCCGTGGTCGGGGACGCGCGCCGCCGACTGCAGCATGCGCAGCAGGGTGGCCTCGTCCGGGCCGGGTTCGCCCAGGTCCATCGACGGCACCGAACGGCGTGCGTCCAAGGCTTGCAGGGCTGTGTTCGTATGCATAATCTCGCGTCGCTCAAGTCCGGCCGCGGCGTGCCGACGTGGGAAGTATAGGCGCCCACTTCCGCACGCCCCGGAACGGGGACGGACCTGGCCTGCACACGCGGTTCATGTGCGCGCCTTACCTTCACGAGGCCGATGCAGACACCGCCCTTCGCCGACGACCTCCCCAGCCGCAATCCCGGCCTGCTCGAAACGGTCCGGGAAGCCATCCTGTTGCCGCTGTCGGACGCGTTCGCGGCCGAGCTGCAGGGCGTGGGCGCCGGCCTGTTCCAGCTCGCCGACAAGGCGCCGCCGGCCGCGCAGAAGGACTACCTGGACGCGGTCCAGGAACTGAGGCGTGAACGCGAGTCGCTGGTCGCAGCGTTCCGCGCGCACCTGGCCAAGGCCTGGCAGTCGCTGGAGGCCGGCCGGCCGGTTTCGGTCGAGCACACCCTGGCCGGTGGCAGCGACCTGTCCCTGGTCGGCGAGTCGGAACTGGAAGTGCGGCTGGCGGTGCGCAACCTGGCCGGTGCGATCCAGCAGCACTGGCGACCGGAACTGATGCGCCTGGACCGCTACCTGGGTTTCATCGCCGGCGGCCTGCGCATCGGCGTGGACAACAACCCGATCGGGCCCGAACACCTGGGCGTGGCGGTGTACGCCGCGTTCTCCGCCACGCGTCTCCCGCCGCGCGCGCCGCTGGCCGCGGGGCGGCTGCTCGAGCCAGGCCTGCTCGAGCGGGTCGGCGCGCTGTACGCGACCCTGGACGGCCAGTTGCTGGGGATCGCCCGCCAGGCCGAGCTGCCGGAGGGGCGCGCGCGCCGCCGCGGCATCCCCGGCCTGCCGGGCGCCCGCGCGGAACGCATGGCCGGGCAGCCGGACTGGGTCACCCGCTTCTTCAGCAAGTGGCAGGGCGGCGCCCGCAACCTGGCCGCGCGCGACGCGATCGACGTGCACGCCCGCGGCGAGCACGAACTGCTGCCGGCCGAACTGCACCGGCTGCTGCACGACGCGCGCACCGACGCGACCGATGCCGATGGCGCGCGCCGCGCGCTCTCGCCGCGCGAACTGGTCTCGGCGCTGTCGCTGCTGCAGACCGCGCCGCACGCCGGCTTCGACGACATGGACCATGGCGGCGACCTGCGCGCCGGGCTGCGCCGCGAGGTGCTGGCGCAGGCCTCGCGGCTGGGCGTGGATGCCGCGGCGGTGCGCCTGGACCCGGCCGACGCCGACACCCTGGACCTGGTGGCGCTGCTGTTCCAGGCGATGCTGGGCGAGTCGCAACTGCGCCTGGACCTGCGCCCGGTGCTGGGCCAGCTGCTGGCGCCGGTGGCCAAGGTCGCGCTGCAGGACCCGCGCCTGTTCGTGCGCGACAGCCATCCGGTGCGGCGCCTGCTCAACATGCTGGCCGACGCCTGCGACGGCAATCCGGGAGAGACCGCCGCCGAGCTGGCGCTGCTGGCCCAGGGGCAGGCGGTCACCGCACGGGTGGTGCGCGATTTCGACGAGCACCTGGGCGTGTTCCTGCAGGCCGAATCCGAATTCGGCGCCTACCACGAGCAGTACCGGCGCCGGGTCGAGATCGCCGAGCGCCGCGCTGCGGAACTGCAGCGCGCCGAGGAGCGCCGCACCGCCGCGCGCGCCTGCGCCGACGAGGCGGTGGCTTCGCGCACCGGCGGCAGGTCGCTGCCGCCGGTGCTGGAGGGTTTCCTGCGCCGCCCCTGGGCGCAGCACATGGAACGCACCGCCCTGCGCGAAGGCGCCGGCGGCGCGGGCGTGGCAACGGCCATCGCCCTGGCCGATGGCCTGCTCACCGCCAGCGAGGCTTCGCCGCGCATCGCCGGGCCCTGGCTGGACTCGCACCGGACTGCACTGCAGCGGATCTACGGCGAGGCCGGGCTCGACCCGGCGACGGCCGAGGCGGCCGCCGGCACCCTGGTCGACGTACTGCGCGGCCAGCGCGCCGCCGACCTGCCGGCGCCGGAACTGCCGCCCCAGCCGGTTGCGCCGCCGCCTCCCGTCGAAGAGCCGCCTTCACCGCTGCCGGAGGAGGCACCGGAAGAAATCGGCTTCGACATGGACACGGCCGACTACTTCAAGGCGCTGCCGCTGGGCACCTGGCTGGACTTCGTCGACCGCTTCGGCCAGGTTCAGCCGGGCAAGCTGGCCTGGGTGAGCCCGATCTCCGGGCGGCGCATGTTCGTCAACCGCCGCGGCTCGCGCTTCTGCGTGGCCTCGCCCGAGCAACTGGCGGCCATGGTCCAGCTCGAGCGCCTGCGCCTGCACCGCGAGGAGGATGCCTTCCACAGCGCGATGCAGGCGGCGGTCGATTCGCTCGAAACCGGTGCCGTCACGGCCTGAAGCCGGATCCCGGGCGTCGAACTGTCTATCCGGTCACGGTCGCCGCTGGCCGCACTCCGTACGATGGCCGCGTGGCTTTTGGGGGAGCCGCGCCTGTTTTTCCATCGACCGCGAACAGCGGAGTTGCGCGCATGTCCCCCAGCCAGGCCGATCCCACCCTCGATCCCCGCTTCGCTCCGCTGCTCATCGCACGTGCGCGCGACGCGTTCCTGGGCCCGCTGGCCGATGCCTTCGCGGCCTCGGTGGCGCGTTACGACGACGTACTTTTCGACCGTGCCGAACGCGCGGGCACCTCGCAACTGCTGTTCCTGGACGGCATGCGCGAACTGCGCCGCCGCCGCGACGAGATCGCCGCGGGTTTCCGCGCACAGCTGACGCTGGCATGGCGCGCGCTGGAGGCCGGCACGCCGCTGTCGGCGGAGGTCGCGCTGTCCGGCCAGTCCGGCGGTCTGAGCCTGGTCGGCGAGCACGAACTGGAATCGAGGCTGGCCGCGCGCAACCTGGCCAGCGTGATGCTGCGCGACTGCAAGGCCGTGCTGTCGCGCCTGGACCGTCGCCTGGGCTGGATCGCCGGCGGCCTGGAACTGGACGCGGACAGCAACCCCGCCAGCCCCGAACACATCGGCGTGGCCGTGCGCGAGGCCTTCGCTCCCTGCGACCTGGCACCGGAAGTGCGCCTGGTCCTGATCAAGCTGTGCGAGCGCGACCTTGCCGGCACGGTGGCCAAGCTGTACGAGGCGCTGGACCTGAGCCTGGTGCGCGAAGGCGTGCTGGCGGGCACGCCGTCCGGCAGCGCGCGCGCGCCGGCGCGGCACGCCCGCACGCCGGAGCGCGATGCGCACGGCTGGGCAGACGCGGCCGGCGACGAATATTCCCCGGCCTGGGCCACGCGCTTCATGCAGCGCTGGCAGGAAACCCGCGGCGCGATGCAGCAGCACGGCGTCGACGTGGCGGGCATGGGCGAGGGGGCCGCCGCGGGCGGGTCCGGCATGCTGCTGGACGCACTGCACCAGATGCTGCAGCACAGCCGCGAACTGCGCGGCGGCGCCGAGCAGGCCGCCGGCCAGGTCCAGGCCGCCGCCGCCGGCCAGCGCCCGCTGAGCCAGCGCGAGATGCTGTCGGTGCTGTCGCTGCTGCAGGCCACACCCAGCGCCAGTCTGAGCGCGGCCATCGGCGACGAGCAGGAGTCGCTGTCGCAGCGGCTCAAGAGCGAGGTCCTGGCCAACGCCAGCCAGCTCGGCGTCGACCCTTCCAACACCCGCCTGGACGCCAAGGACGAGGACGCGATCGACCTGGTCGGCATGCTGTTCGACGTGCTGCTCGACGAGCGCGACCTGGCTGGCCGCCCGCGCGAACTGATCGGCCGCCTGGTGGTGCCGTTCGTCAAGGTGGCGCTGCTGGACCGGCGCATGTTCGTGCAGAAGACCCATCCGGCGCGGCGCCTGCTCAACGCGCTGGCCGAGGCCTGCGAGGGCAACCAGGGCGAGAGCGCGGCCGAGCGCACCCTGCTGGCCAAGGTCGAGGACGTCACCGGCCGGCTGGTGGCCGAGTTCAACGAGAATCTGGCCATCTTCATGACCCTGGAGGAAGAGTTCCGCGACTTCCTCGACCAGCACCGCCGCCGCATCGAGGTCACCGAGCGCCGCGCCGCCGAGATCCAGCGCGGCCAGGAACGGCTGGAACTGGCGCGCAGCCGCGCCGAATTCGAAGTGCGCCAGCGCCTGCAGGAACGACAACTGCCGCAGGCGGTGGCCGATTTCCTGCGCAATCCGTGGCAGCACCCCATCACCCTGGCCCTGCTGCGCGAGGGCGAACTGGGCGACGTGTTCGCCGAGGCGCTGGAACTGGCCGACGGCGTGCTCGAGGAACTGGGCGAGGCGCAGCGGCACATCGTCGGCAAGCTTTGGCTGCAGAACTGGCAGCCGGGCCTGCGCCAGGTGTTCGCCAGCGTCGGCCTGCACGGCGATGCGGCGGAAGAGGCGATCGGCGCCCTGCACGACACCCTGCAGGCGGTGGCCGACGCGCGCCCGGAACTGGAGAAGCCGCTGCCGGAACTGCCCGCGGTGGCACTGCCGCAGCCGGCCGCGCCGGTCGACCGCGGCGCGATCGAACTGGTCGCCGGCACCGACACCCTGGACTTCGACAACGCCGACGCCGGGCGCTTCCGCGCGCTGCCGGTGGGCACCTGGCTGGACTTCATCGACCGGGAGGGCCGCGTGCAGGCGGGCAAGCGGTCGTGGGGCAGCCCGATCTCCTCGCGCCTGCTGTTCGTCAACCGCCGCGGCGTACGCTTCTGCGTGGCCTCGCCGGAGGAACTGGCGGTGATGGTGCGCCTGGGCCGCCTGCGCACGCACGTGGAGGACGACGGTGCGTTCGACAGCGCGATGCAGGGCGTGATCGAGCGCCTGGACGTGGCGGCGCCGGCACAGGCGGCGACGCTGCACTGAGACAAGCACACCGGGGGATCCGGGCAGGGCCGCGACGGCGACGTCGCGGCCTTTTTTGTGCGCGCGAGGGAGGCCGGGGACACTCTTGCGCTCGAGAGCAAAAGCGTCGGCCCCGGACGGGGCCGCCGGTCTGCCGCACTGGGGGTCGTCGCTCACGTCGGCGTCCCTGCCTCAGTTCGCGAGCGCGGCACATCCCTGTGCCGCTCGACCCCCAATGCGACAGAACGACGTCCTGTCGCGGCGTTGCGGTCATGGCTTCTTTCGTTCCAGCCACGTCGGCCCTGTAGAGCGGTGCCTCGACCTCAGCGGCAATAGAAGCCACGACCCGGAAGATCGCGAAAGGACGCCGTACCTTGGGTATATGGCCCAAGTGGCACATGGATGTGCCACGGCCCTTCGTAAAGACAGGATGTCGTCCCGAAGGGTGGGCCATATACCCAAGGTACGGCGGCCCCCGCCGGAGCCGACGCTCCTGCTTTCCGGCTTCCCGCTTCCGGATTCCGGATTCCGGCTTCAGCCTCCACCCTCCAGCCTTCTAGCCTTCCAGCCTTCCAGCCTTCCAGCCACCCGCAGCCGGAAGTAGTGATCTTTCCAGCTGCCCGCAACACCCGCTACGGATGAAACCATCGCCCGCCCCGCGTGGGGACGCCGCGTTTTGCTAGCATCGTCGGAGGTACAGCGCAGTCGGGGGAAGCATGGCGGTGGAAGTGCTGGTGCTGAAGGAAGTCGCCGCGGGCGAGAAGCGCGTCGCGGCCACGCCGGAAACGGTGAAGAAGCTGCTCGCTACCGGCGTGCAGGTGCGGGTCGAAGCGGGCGCAGGCCTGGGCGCCGGCATCACCGACGCCGCCTTCCTCGCCGCCGGCGCACAACTGGCCGATGCAGGCGCCCGCGCCACCGCCGACCTGGTGCTGTGCGTGCAGCCGCCGCCGGCCGACGCGATCGCCGGGCTGAAGCAGGGTGCCACCCTGGTCGGCGTGCTCCATCCGCAGGCAGACGAAGCCCGCGCCGCCGCGCTGCAGGCCCGCGGCATCCGCGCCTTCCCGCTTGAACGCCTGCCGCGCACCACCCGCGCCCAGGCCATGGACGTGCTCAGCTCCCAGGCCGGCATGGCCGGCTACAAGGCCGTGCTGATCGCCGCGCAGCTGGCGCCGCGCTTCTTCCCGATGCTGACTACCGCCGCCGGCACCATCCGCCCGTCGAAGGTGCTGATCGTCGGTGCCGGCGTGGCCGGCCTGCAGGCGATCGCCACCGCGCGCCGGCTCGGCGCGCAGGTGGAGGGCTTCGACGTGCGCCCGGAGACGCGTGAGCAGATCGAATCGTTGGGCGGCAAGTTCCTCGACCTTGGCGTGAGCGCAGCGGGCGAGGGCGGCTATGCGCGCCAGCTCACCGACGAAGAACGCGCCGAACAGCAGCGCCGCCTGGCCGACCACCTCAAGGGGATCGACGTGGTGGTCTGCACCGCTGCCGTTCCCGGCCGCCCGGCGCCGAAGATCGTCACCGCCGCGATGGTGGAGGGCATGAAGCCGGGCAGCGTGATCGTCGACCTGGCCGCCGAGACCGGCGGCAACTGCGAAGCCACGCGCCCGGGCGAAACCGTCGAGACCGGCGGCGTCACCGTAGCCGGTCCGCTCGACCTGGCCAGCATGGGCGCGGTGCACGCCAGCGAGATGTACGCGCGCAACGTCTACAACTTCGTCGCCCTGTTCCTGAAGAAGGACGAAGGCCTGGCCTTCGACTGGAACGACGAACTGCTGGCGAAAACCGCCTGGCCGGCGCCGCCGGCCGCCGCGCAGCCGCCAGCCGCCTGACCCGGAAGCGCCACCCCCGCCGCCCTTCCCTGTAGGAGCCCACTTCAGGGGGCGACCCGATTCCCATTTGGTGGCGCGACATTCAACGCGACCTCCCGTAACGCTCGCGTTCACCGCGTCTGCGGCCAGGCGTCTTCGGGTCGCCCCCTGAAGTGGGCTCCTACAGGAAGCCGCAGAAAGGTGGCGCCGCAAACGCTCCCTGCCACCCGCCCGGCGCGCTCACGGCCGCGCCTGTACCGGGTGCTCCTTCAGCCACTGCTGCCGCTGCTCCGGGGTCATCTTCTCCCAGCGCCCGCGGAACTCCCTGCGCTGCTCCGGGCTCATGCCGCGCGTCTGTTCGAAGATCGCGCGTGCCTGCTCGCGCTGCTCGGGGCTGAGCTGCTCGAAGCGGTGCATGCCGCGGCGCGCGCGTTCGCGCTCTTCCGGCGGCATCGACTTCCAGTGGCGCGCGTGGTCCAGCATCCGCGCGCGCTCCTGCGGCGCGGCGTTCCAGCGGTCACGCAGTGGTGCGATGAGGGTCTCGCGCTGTTCAGGGGTGAGCTGCTCCCAGGCCGGCAGCGGCGCGGCCGTCGCCGCGGCGGGCGCTGCCGCCTTCGGTGGAGGCGTGGCCTGGGCCAGGGAGGTGGCGGGCAGGGCCAGGGCGAGCAGGCAGGTGGCGATGCGGAGGGTGTTCATGGGATCACTCCATGGCCAGGGCGTTGGCGTCGACCGAATCCAGCCAGACGTAGAAACCGGGGTCTTCCTGCAGCGGGCCGGTGAGATCGGCGCCGGCGGCCGCGGCAAAGGCGGCGTCCGCACCCGCATCGGCGGCGCCCGGACCGGCCGGGACCGAGGCGGTCATGGGCGCAGGAGTGCCCGGTGCCGGTGCGGACGTGGGCAGGCCGGGGCCGAGCACGACGGCCAGGCCCAGCGCCGCGGCCACCGCGCCGCCGGCCAGCCACGTCGCCAGCGCCGGCCGCCGCGGCCGTGCATCCGCGGCGGCGGCCTCGCGGCGCGCCTCGCGCAGCCGCGCCAGGGTGCGCGGGGAAGTGGGCGCGAGCGCGGCGGCATGCAGCTGCCGGGCGTTGCGGTCGCGCGGATCGATGTCGGGTGCGGTCGTCACAGGACGTCCTCCAGTTGCAAATGCAGGGCCTGCCGCGCGCGCGACAGGTGGGTCTTCACCGAGCCTTCCGAACAGCCCATCGCGCGCGCGGTGGTGGCCACGTCCAGCTCTTCCAGCACGCGAAGGGTGAACGCCTCGCGCTGCCGCGCCGGCAGCGCGCGGATCGCCTCCACCAGGCGCGGGTAGGCCTCGCGCTGCTCGTGCGCCTGCGCCGGCCCGGCACCCGGGTCGGCCCAGTCGATGCTGGCGTCCTCCGGCACCGTGCTGTCGCCGGCCGGCCGCAGCCACGTCAGGCGGAAGCGCGCGCGCCGCTGCAGGTCGATGATGCGCCGGCGCAGGATGCTCCAGAACAGCGGCGTCCATTCCGCCGCCGGGCGCCCGCGGTAGGCGAGCATCTTCATCATCGCGTCCTGCACCGCGTCCAGCGCTTCCTCGCGGTGGCGCAGGCCGGACTCGGCGAAGCGGAACGCGCGCGGGCCGACCTCGGCCAGGAACGCGTCGAGCGACGCCCAGGCGGGCGTCGCCTGCGCTTCCCGGGAGGGGTCGAAGGGCGTGGTCACCAGCACAGCTTAGCCGCGCCGGTGCCGCTGCCGCGCAGGCGGGCCGGGACGGCGCGCCGGCGGTGCCGGTTCGGGGGAGCGATGCCGCATGGACGACCTCCGTGACGGGTGTACGCCACCGGAAACGCATGCATGTGCAACTGGTTGACCCGGCTGTGTTCCGTTCATGCTGCGGTTATCATCGCTGCGGGGCACCGGGCCCGGGGAGCAAGGCGGTAATGAACGACGGTTTCGTTGCGCTGTACATCTTCATGCTGGCGGCCATCGCCGGGCACGTGATCATCTCGCGGGTGCCAGTGATCCTGCATACGCCGCTGATGTCGGGCTCCAACTTCATCCACGGCATCGTCCTGATCGGCGCGATGGTCGTGCTCGGCCACGCCGACACCACCCTGGAGAAGGCGATCGGCTTCGTCGCCGTGGTCCTGGGCGCCGGCAACGCGGCCGGCGGCTACGTGGTGACCGAGCGCATGCTGGAGATGTTCAAGTCGTCGAAGAAGCCGGAGAAGAAGGCATGAGCGTCGGCCTCGATTTCCGCACCTGGCTGGTCGGCGCCAGCTACCTGGTGGCAGCGACGCTGTTCCTGCTCGGCCTGCAGCGGATGGCCTCGCCGGCCACCGCGCGCAGCGGCATCCAGTGGGCCGGGGTGGGCATGCTGGTCGCCACCTTCGCCACCTTCTTCCTGCCGGGCCTGCACAACATCCCGCTGATGGTGGTCGGCATCGTGCTGGGCACGGTGGTGACCTGGATCTGGGGCAAGAAGGTCGCCATCACCGACATGCCGCAGATGGTGGCGCTGTTCAACGGCATGGGCGGCGGTTCGGCCGCGGGCATCGGCGCGATGGAACTGGTGCGCTGGTCGGCGGCCGGCACCGCGGCGGGCGCGGTACCGCTGACCCTGGCCCTGCTGGGCGCGCTGATCGGCTCGGTCTCGCTGACCGGCTCGATCATCGCCTGGGCCAAGCTCGACGGGCGCATGGACAAGCGCTACACCTTTCCCGGCCAGCAGTGGTTCAACGCGGCGGTGGCCGTGGCCACGGTGGTTTGCGCGATTGTTGCGGCGCAGACCCTGGCGATGCCCTGGATCGTGGCCTTCTTCGTGCTGGCGTTGGCGCTGGGCGTGCTGATGACCCTGCCGATCGGCGGCGCCGACATGCCGGTGGTGATCTCGCTGTACAACGCCTTCACCGGCCTGGCGGTGGCGTTCGAAGGCTACGTGCTGGGCAACGAGGCGCTGATCATCGCCGGCATGATGGTCGGCGCGGCCGGCATCCTGCTCACCCGGCTGATGGCCAAGGCGATGAACCGGCCGATTTCCGGAGTGCTGTTCGGCAGCTTCGGTGGCGGCGGCCAGATGCAGGAGATCGCGGGCGCGCAGAAGCCGATCGAGGCCGGCGACGTGGCGGCGATGATGGCCTACGCCGAGCGCGTGGTGATCGTGCCCGGCTACGGCCTGGCGGTGGCTCAGGCCCAGCACAAGATCTGGGAACTGGCGCAGCGGCTGATCGAGCGCGGGGTGAAGGTGAAGTTCGCGATCCACCCGGTCGCCGGGCGCATGCCCGGGCACATGAACGTGCTGCTGGCCGAGGCCGGCGTGCCCTACGACCTGATCGCCGACATGGACGACATCAACCCCGAGTTCCCCAACACCGACGTGTCGCTGGTGATCGGTGCCAACGACGTGGTCAACCCGGTGGCCAAGACCGATCCGGCTTCGCCGATCTATGGCATGCCGATCCTGGACGTGGTCGAGTCGAAGAACACCATCGTGATCAAGCGCGGCAAGGGCACGGGCTTCGCCGGCATCGAGAACGCGCTGTTCTACGCCGACAACACCCGCATGCTCTACGGTGACGGCGCGGAGATGGCCGGTGCGCTGGTCAGCGAGCTGAAGGCACTGGACGGCGGCGGGCACTGAGGCTGGCCGCGCCTGCGCGGCATCGCACGCGTCGGCAGCCGGGCTTGCCCCGCCGCATTGCAGCGCCATCCCGTAGAGCGGGGCTTGCCCCGCTGCGTGCCCATGCGGCGGATCGCTTCAGCGCCGCGCCGCCCACGCTGCCAGCAGCGGCGCCAGCGCCAGGCACAGCAGATCCACCCCGGTGTTGGCCATCCGCGACAATAGCCAGACGTAGCCGGCGCCCATCTTCGGCATCGCCTGCCACGGCGCCAGCCCCATCTGCGCGCCGATGTGGCCGGAAGCGACGATCCACTGCACGCAGGCGATCATCGCCACGGTCGCCGCCAGCGCCAGCAGCGTGCGCGGCCAGCCCGGGCGCATGCCGCCCAGGCGCAGCATCCAGGCCGCCTCCAGCGCGGCCAGCAGCGCCATCCAGCCATGCTGGTGGCCGCTCGCCAGGGCCAGCGAGCTCCACGCCACCACCAGGGCCGCGCTGCCGAGCACGAGCATGAAGGGCCAGAGCCAGGGAAGGGTGCGGGAAGGGCGGGGGGAGCTGGGCTTGACCGGCGTCATGGCGGCGACCTGGTGGGGCGCCAAGAATACGCGTTGCCGGCATCGGCTAGAATTTCGCCTTTCCCGCTTGTCCCGCCGGCCGTGCCTTGTCCGCGCCGCCCGCTGGCCCCATATCCCGTCCATGTATTCCCGCAGCAGCGAACCCGTCCGTTTCGAGCGCGATTGCGCCGCCGTCATGGTGCCGCAGGGCGAAGCCGTGACCCTGCCGGCCGGCAGCGTCGGCTACATCACCCAGGGCCTGGGCGGCAGCTACACCGTGTTCGTCGAGGGCAACCTGTTCAGGATCGCCGGCAAGGATGCCGACGCCATCGGCAAGGAGCCGGAGGCGGAGATGGAGCTGCCGGCCGATGCCGGCGACGAGGAGGTCGAGGCCATGGTCTGGCGCCAGCTGCGCACCTGCTTCGACCCGGAGATCCCGTTCAACATCGTCGACCTGGGGCTGGTGTACGAGGCCAGCCTGAAGCCGCGCGACGACGGCCAGCGCATGGTCGAGGTGAAGATGACCCTGACCGCGCCAGGCTGCGGCATGGGCGAGATCCTGGTCGACGACGTGCGCAGCAAGCTCGAGCAGATCCCGACCATCGCCGAGGCCGATGTCGAACTGGTGTTCGACCCGCCGTGGGGCCGGCACATGATGTCCGAGGCCGCGCGCCTGGAGACCGGGATGTTCTGAGGGGTGGGCGCTTGCATCGGGCCGGATGCCGCGTCGGCTCCGGTGCGATGGCCTGCTCCCGGTCCCTCATGTCCCCCGGCATCGGCCTGCGGCCGCTGCCTCCTCAGTCGCAGCTTCAGCGGCTGATGTTCGCCGCTTGTGCCTGCAGCACCCGCACCGCATCCGCCGGGTCGATCTCCAGCAGCAGGCCGCGCTGGCCGGCGTTGATCCACACGCGGGCCTGTTCCAGCGCATCCTGCTCGAACCACACCGGCACCGGCCGCTGCTGGCCGAACGGGCTGACCCCGCCGACCTTGTAGCCGCTGCGCCGTTCGGCTTCGGCGACCTCCATCATCCGTGCCGCCTTGCCGGCACAGGCCGCGGCCAGCGCCTTGGGCTGCAGCTGCCGGTCCGAGGGGATCACCACGCACACCGGGCGCGCGTCGACCCAGGCCATCAGCGTCTTCAGCACGCGCTCCGGCGACAGGCCCAGCGCGGTAGCGGCCTGCAGGCCCTTGCCGATCGCCGCGTCGGCCTCGTAGTCATAAGGGTGCAGGCGGTAGGCGACCTGGGCCGCATCGAGCGCGCGGGTGGCGCGGGTGGCCATCGACACGGGCCGGCCTCAGGCTGCCTCGAAGCGGTTGGCGGCCACGTTCTTGCGCACCTTCGCCGGATCCCAGACCAGGCCGTTCATGGCGATGTAGACGCCGGCGGGCAGGCACTGCACCGCACCGATCGCGCAGCCGATGTTGAACTCGGCGTCGGAACCGCGGAAGCGCGCCGGGCTCAGCGCGCCGGTCATGACGATGGTCTTGTCCGGAATCGACTTCAGCACCATGCCGGTGGCGACCATGCTGTCGGTGCCGTGGGTGACCAGCACGTGCCGCTGCGGCTGCGCGGCGATGGTGGCGCGGATCAGTTCGCGCTCCTCGTCGTCGATGTGCAGCGAATCCTTGCGCAGGATCGGGATCACGCCGAAGCGGAAGTTCACCCCCAGTTCGCGCAGGATCGCGCCGATCTGCGGCTCGCCGATCTGGTAGTCGGACTTGTCGTCGAAATAGACCTTGTCGATGGTGCCACCGGTGGTGACGATCAGCAGTTCTTCCATGGTTGTGTCCTGGCTGCGGCGCGGAATGGCGCCATTATCGGCCGAAACGCGCCCGCAGCCCCGGCCAGCTTGCCGCGCCGACCACCACCAGCGACAGCACGATCCCGCCCCAGGCGAACAGCCGCTCCGGCGGCCGCGTCCAGGCCACCATCACCCCGTGGCTGAACCAGAACAGGGCGAACACGCCGGCCCAGAACGCCGCGCGCCGGCCGCCGCGCCAGGCCGGCACGGCCAGCAGCAGCGGCGGCAGCGCGAACACCAGCAGCGCGGCGACGGCATGCCGGTCGGCATGGAACCAGGCGGCATAGAGCGCGGCCAGCGCCAGCAGCGCTGCGCCCGTGAGGCGTGCGGAGGTGGCCGCCATCAAGGTGCCACCGCCAGCTTCGCCGCGATCCCCGCCAGGCGCCGGCCCAACGCGCGCGCCAGCGCCGCTTCCTCCTCGCTCGGCTGCGGGTCGTCCTGCAGTCCGGCGACATGGCTGGCGCCGTACGGGGTGCCGCCGCTGCGGGTGCTGTTGAGCAGCGGTTCGGTGAAGGGGATGCCGACGATCACGCAGCCATGGTGCAGCAGCGGCAGGTGCATGCTCAGCAGGGTCGATTCCTGGCCGCCGTGCTGGGTGGCGGTGGAGGTGAACACCGCCGCCGGCTTGCCGACCAGCGCACCGCTGGCCCATTCGGCGCCGAGGCCGTCGATGAAGTGCTTCACCGGCGCGGCCATGTTGCCGAAGCGGGTCGGGCTGCCCAGCGCCAGGCCGGCGCATTCGGCCAGGTCGGACGCCTGCACGTAGGGCGCGCCGTCCTTGGGCACCGGCGGGGCGGCCTGCTGGGTCACCGCGGCCACCGGCGGCACGCTGCGCAGGCGCGCCTGCATGCCGGGCACTTCCTCCACGCCGCGCGCGATGTGCCGCGCCAGGCGCGCGACCGAACCGCCGCGGCTGTAGTACAGGACCAGGATCTCCGCCATCGGGCCTTCCACGGATGCAGGGAGGGGACAGTATCGGCGATCGGGCGTGCGATGCGACGATGGCCACGCTTCGGTTAGGCTTGCGCCGATGGACCTGGCGCGGATCACCGCAGGCTTGCACGACCGCTTCCGCGACCGCGCGCGCGCGGGCGCGTTCGCCCGCTTCCTGTGGCGGCGCTTCCTCGACGACAATCTTTTCCAGGCCGCCGCCGCACTGGCCTATACCACCGCCTTCGCGCTGGTGCCGCTGGCGGTGGTGGTGCTGGGCGTGCTGGCCGCGTTCCCGGTGTTCGAGCAGTGGAGCAGCGCGCTGGTCGACTACGTCTTCTCCAACTTCGTGCCCAGCGCGGCGCGGGCGATCGAATCGCGGCTGCAGGGCGTCACCGAGAACATCAAGGGGCTCACCGCGGCCGGTACCGTGGCCCTGGTGGTCTCGTTGCTGGTCACCCTCAACAGCGTGGAATCCACCTTCAACCGGATCTGGCGGGTCGCTTCCGCGCGGCCGCGGCTGTCGCGCTACCTGGTGTACTGGACCGTGCTGACCCTGGGCGCGCTGCTGGCGGCGGCCTCGCTGTCGGTGTCGGCGCGGTTCTTCGCGCTGCCGCTGTTCGAAACGCCGCAGGGGCAGTGGTTCGCCAACCTGAGCCTGGGCATGACCCCGGTGCTGATCGAACTGGCGGTGGTGATGGTCGCCTACCGGGTGGTGCCGCACCATACGGTGAAGTGGCGCCACGCCTTCGCCGGCGCGCTGCTGGCGGTGCTGCTGCTGGAACTGGTGAAGGCGCTGCTGGGCCTGTACCTGGCCACCTTCGAGGGCTACCAGCGCCTGTACGGCGCGCTGGCCGCGATCCCGATCCTGATGCTGTGGATCTTCCTGGGCTGGGTGGCGATCCTGCTCGGCGCCTCGCTGGCCTCCTCGCTGGCCGCGTTCCGCTACCAGCCGGCCTCGATGCGCCTGCCGCCGGGTTACGAGGGCTATGCGCTGCTGCGCCTGATCGGCCGCTTCCAGCAGGCGCGGCGCGAGGGCAGCGGGCTGCATACCGAGCAGATGCTGGCGCTGGAGCCGATGCTCACCGATTCGCTGCTGCAGGCGTTCCTCACCCGGCTCGACGCGATCCGCCTGGTGCGCCGCGACGAGCGCGGCGAATGGCTGCTGGCGCGCGACCTCGACGACCTCACCCTGGCCGAGCTCTACGAAGCCTGCCAACTGCGCGTGCCGGTCGACGAGGTCTGGCTGCCGTGCCGCGACGACGACCTCGGCGCGGCCGTCTACGCGGTGTTCGACGACCTGCGCCTGCCGCTGCGTGATGCGCTCAAGCGCCGCGTCGGCGACCTCTATCCGCCGCCCGCCTGAAGAAACCGGAGTCCTGCCCCATGCGCCTGCCGATCCTGATGCCGCTCCTGCTGCTGTCGCTGGCCGCGTGCCGGCAGGACGCGCCACCACCGGCCGCGCCCGCGCCCGTGGCTGCACCGGCCGCCGCGGTGGAAACAGCGGAAACGGCGCAAGCGGTGGAAGCAGCACCGGGGACGGTGGCTGACGTGGCCGCGCCGGCCAACCCCGGCGTGGTCGACCGCACCGCCGAGGTGCCGCGCTTCTCGGCCCCCGCCGTCGATGGCCGACTCTACGACCTGGCCACCCACCGCGGCCGCTGGGTGGTGGTGAACTTCTGGGCGACCTGGTGCGGCCCCTGCCTGAAGGAGATGCCGGAACTGTCGGCGCTGCACACCATGCGCGAGCAGATCGAGGTGGTCGGCCTGGCCTACGAGGACATCACCGTGGAGGACATGCGTGCGTTCCTGCACGAGCACCCGGTGTCCTACCCGATCGTGATCCTCGACCCGCTCAGTCCGCCGCAGGACTTCGCCACCCCGCGCGGCCTGCCCACCACCTACCTGCTGGCGCCCGACGGCAAGGTCGCCCGGCACTTCCTCGGCCCGGTGACCGCCTACGACATCGAGACGGCGGTCGAGGCCGGCGGAGGCAAGCTCAAGTAGGCGCCGCGCGCGGCGACGCGCCGGCGTCCGGCTCAGGGCGCGTCTGCGCCGCGCTTGCCGCGCGGCCACGGCGCGATCGGCTCGAGCACGCTGTAGCTCTCGCACTTCGGCTTGCCGCGCAGCGGCGCCAGTTCCGGGGTGTCGGCGGGCACGGCCACGTCGGGCAGGCGGTCGAGCAGGTCGCGCAGCAGGGTCAGGCGGCCGCGACGCTGGTCGTTGAAGTCGACCAGGGTCCAGGGTGCGTGCTTCGTATGCGTGGCCGCGAGCATCTCCTCGCGGGCGCGGGTGTACTCGGCGTAGCGGTTGCGCGCCTCCAGGTCCACCGGGGAGAGCTTCCAGCCCTTGAGCGGGTCCTCGCGGCGCTCGGCGAAGCGCTGCTCCTGCTCGGCCTGGTCCACGCACAGCCAGTACTTGAACAGCAGGATGCCGTCGTCCACCAGCATCCGCTCGAATTGCGGCGCCTGGTCGAGGAAGGCCGCGTACTGGGCCCGGGTGCAGTACCCCATCACCCTCTCCACGCCGGCGCGGTTGTACCAGCTGCGGTCGAACAGGGCCATCTCGCCGGCGGCGGGCAGGTGCGCGGCATAGCGCTGGAAATACCATTGGGTGGATTCGCGCTCGGTCGGCTTCGGCAGCGCGACGGTGTGGCACTGGCGCGGGTTCAGGTGTTCGGCCAGGGTCTTGATCGCGCCGCCCTTGCCGGCGGTGTCGCGGCCCTCGAACAGCACCACCAGGCGCTGGCCGGTGTCCTGCAGCCATTCGGCCATGCGCGTCACTTCCAGCTGCAACGGCGCGAGCAGGTCCTTGTAGTCGTCCTTGCGCAGCGACGGCGGTGCCTTGCCGCGTGTGCCATTGCCCTTGCGTTCCATGGCTGCCTCCCGGGGGATGGATGCGGCGCGCGGCCATTGGCCCGGACGCTGCGTGGGAACGGATCAAGCCCGGCGCCGCGATGGCGGTCGCCGATGGCCGGTCACTCGCGCAGCCGCGGGCGCAGCGTCGCCAGGTTGCAGGGCCGGGTACGCGCGTCGAGCTGCTGGCGGATGATCTTTTCCCACGCCGTGCGGCAGGCCGAGGTCGAGCCGGGCAGGGCGAACAGGAAGGTGGCGTTGGCCAGTCCGGCGAAGGCGCGCGACTGCAGCGAGGAGGTGCCGATCTCCTCGAAGCTGACGGCGCGGAACAGTTCGCCGAAGCCGGGCATTTCCTTGTCGAGCAGCGGCAGCAGCGCCTCGGGCGTGGAATCGCGGCCGGTGAAGCCGGTGCCGCCGGTGACCAGGATGCCGTCCACTTGCGGGTCGGCGATCCATTGCGCGACCAGCGCACGCATGCGGTAGCGGTCGTCGGGCAGCAGCGCGCGCTGGTGCAGCAGGTGGCCGGCATCCGCCAGCGCGGCGGCGAGGTAGGCGCCCGAGTCGTCCTGTTCGAGCGTGCGGCTGTCGGAGACGGTCAGCACGCACAGGCGCAGCGGGATCAGGTCGGAGTTCGCGGTCATGGAGCTAGCCTAGCCGCCGGCCGGCTGGACGTACATACATGCGGGCGCCGCTCAGTCCAGCCGCCAGCCATGGCGCATGCCCACCTGCGTGGCGAGCCCGGCGAAGTCGGCGGCGAAACCATCCATGTCGAACAGGCTGCCGGCCCGGCGCCGCGTGTCCAGATCGGCGCGCAACGCGGCCATTTCGCCGGGCGCATTGCCCAGCGCGATGGCGCGCGCGACGAAGGCGTCGTCGTCGGCCAGGTTCATCGCCTCCATGCCCAGGTGGTGGTTGAGGCTGCCGGCCACGCGCGCGGCGAAGGTGCGGCCGGGCGTGGTCAGCACCGGGCAGCCGGCCCACAGTGCGTCGGAGGCGGTGGTGTGGGCGTTGTACGGGCCGGTGTCGAGGAACAGGTCGGCATGGCGGGAGCGCGCCAGGGAGGCCGGATGCGGCAGCTTTGCGGCGAACACCAGGCGCCGCGGCGCCACGCCGGCCGCCTGCGCCGCCGCGCGCAGGCGCGCGTCGGCCTGGCCGGGGCCGGAGAGCAGCCACAGCACGCTCCGGGCACGCCCTCCAGCACCGCCAGCAGGCGGGCGAAACTGCGCGGATTGAGCTTGTAGCTGTTGTTGAAGCAGCAGAACACCACGCCCGCCGCCGGCAGGCCACAGTCCTCGCGCGATGGCGGCACACCGACCTCACGCCGCGTGTCCGAAGGCTGGAACGCGCGCGGCAGGCGCAGCACCCGCTCGCTGTAGTCAGGCTCCAGCCACTCCGGCAGCGCGAACGCATCGCCGACCACGTAGTCGATCCATGGCGCGCCGGAGGTGCCGGGGTAGGCCAGCCAGTTGAGCTGCACGGGCGCCGGGCGCAGCGCGAGCACTTCCGGTGCACCGCCGCCGCCCCAGCCGCGCAGGTCGAACAGCAGGTCGATCCCGGCATCGCGGATGGCCAGCGCGACCTCGCGATGCGGGCGTCCGGCGACGGCGTGCAGCGGCGCGGCCGCGGCCAGGCGGCCGCGGATCTCGCTGCCGTCGTCGCGGTTCAGCGCGAACAGGTGTGCTTCGACCGTGGGCTGCGCGCGCAGGGCCTCGAACAGGGCGACGGTGAGCAGGCCAGTGGGATGCGCGCCGAAGCCGTTGGACAGGAAGCCCAGCCGGAGCGGTCCGTGGGCGCGTATCCGTACCGGTGGCAGTGGGCGGATGCGCGCCAGCGGCGCGGCGCGCAGCCGCGCACAGGCGAGCTGTTCGGCCGCGCTGCCGTCCTCGCTGAGGAACGCGAACGGTTCCACGCCCGGCCGGCCCTGGGCCACCGCCTCGCGCACCTGCCGCGACAGCGCTTCCAGGCCGTCCCAGTCGCACAGGCGGCGGCGCCAGTTGAGGTGTTGTGCGGCGATGTGCGGTTCGTCCGGAAGCAGCCGGTGCGCAATGGCGTACGCCCGTGCGGCCCCCTCGGCTTCGCCACCGTCCTCCAGCGCGTGGCCCAGCCACAGGGCGATGCCGGGATGTTGCGGGGCCAGCGCGGCCGCGCGCTGCAGCAGGTCGATGGCCTGGGCGTGGCGACCCTGCAGCCACTGCAGCCTGCCCATGCGCGCCAGCGTTTCCGGATGGTCGCCGCGCAGGGTGCGTGCGCGCTGCAGCGCGTGTGCGGCGGCATCGACGGCGGCCGCTTCCATTTCCGCATCCGCCAGCATCAGCCAACCGATGAAGTCCCCGGGCTGCCGCCGCACCGCCTCGCGCAACTGCTGTAGTTCCTGCTCCGGCGACGCGACGCCGTTCATGATGCACCCAGTCGCGCCAGTTCGTCGGCCTGGTGTTCCTGCTGCAGGCGGGTGACCAGCGGATCGAGGGCGCCCTCGAGAACACCCGGCAGGTCGTACAGGGTCAGGCCGTCGACGCGGTGGTCGGTGATCCGGCCCTGCGGGAAGTTATAGGTACGGATGCGCTGGCTGCGGTCGCCGCTGCCGACCTGCAGCCGCCGCGACTCGGCCTGGCTGGCCTGCTGGCGGCTGCGCTCGGCGTCGAGCAGCTGCGCCTTGAGCCGTTTCATCGCCTTGTCGCGGTTGGCGTGCTGGCTGCGTTCGGTCTGGCTCTCGACCACCACGCCGGTGGGCAGGTGGGTGATGCGGATCGCCGAATCGGTCTTGTTGACGTGCTGGCCGCCGGCACCGGAGGAACGGAAGGTGTCGACCTTCAGGTCCGCCGGGTTGATCGTGATCTCCTCGATCTCGTCGGCCTCGGGGATGATCGCCACAGTCGCCGCGGAGGTATGGATGCGACCCTGCGACTCGGTTGCCGGGACCCGCTGCACGCGGTGCGTGCCCGATTCGAACTTCAGCCGCGAGTACGCGCCGCGGCCGACGATCCGCGCCACGATTTCCTTGTGCCCGCCGTGCTCGCCCGGGTTCTCCGATTCGACCTCGACCTTCCAGCCCTGGCGCTCGGCGTAGCGTGCGTACATCCGGAACAGGTCGCCGGCGAACAGCGCCGCCTCGTCGCCGCCGGTGCCGGCGCGCACTTCCAGGAACAGGTTGCCGTCGTCGCGCGGGTCCTTCGGCACCAGCAGCAGGGCCAGTTCGCCGTCGAGCACGTCCAGGCGCGCGCGCGCGGCGGCGATCTCCTCCTCCGCCAGTTCGGCCAGTTCGGGATCGCCGCGCATCGCCTCGGCCGAGGCCAGGTCGGACTTGGCCCGCGCTTCGGCGGCCAGCGCCGTGGCCACCGGTTCGAGCTGGGCGAACTCGCGCGACAGGTCGCGGAAACGCGTGTTGTCGGCCAGCACGCCGGGGTCGGCGAGCAGGCGTTCCAGTTCCTCGCGGCGCTCGGCCAGCGCTTCCAGCTTACGGCGCAGGCTCGGGATCATCGGGCGTTCGCGGTGGGGGCAGGGTCGACGTGGGCGCGTGCGAATAGGGCGCCTTGTCCGGGAACAGCCGTTCCGCGGCGCGGGCCAGTTCGGTGTCGCCGCTCAGCGCCGCTTCGCGCAGCGCCGCGGTCGGCGGATGCAGCAGGCGGTTGGTCAGGGTGTGGGCGAGCAGTTGCAGCACCTCGTCGGCGTCGCGGCCGCCGGCCAGCTGCTGGCGGGCGCGGGCGAGCAGTTCGTCGCGGGTGCTGTCGCCGAGCGAGCGCAGTCGCCGCAGCGTTTCCTGGCGGCCGCCGGCGTGCAGGGTCTCCATGTAGCGGGCGACCTGCAGGTCGATGATCGCCTCGGCCGCCTCGGCGGCCTCGTGGCGGCTGCGGCGGTTGTCCTCGACCGCACGCTCCAGGTCGTCGACCGTGTACAGGTAGGCGTCGGCCAGCCCGGCCACGCCGGCCTCGATGTCGCGCGGCACGGCCAGGTCGAACAGCAGCACCGGCTTGCGCCGGCGCGCGGCCAGCGCGGCTTCGACCTGGGCCAGGCGCAGCACCGGCTCGCGCGCGGCGGTGGCCGAGAACACCACATCGGCCTCGGCCAGGTGGCGGTCCAGTTCGTCCAGCGGCAGGGCGTAGCCGCCGTGGCGGCTGGCCAGGTCCTGGGCGTGGGCGAGGGTACGGTTGGCCACCAGCAGCCGGCGCACGCCACCCTTCGCCAGGTGTCGCGCGGCAAGTTCGATGGTCTCGCCGGCGCCAACCAGCAGCACCGTCGAATCGGCCAGGCGCGCGAACGAGTCCTGCGCCAGCCGCACCGCGGTGGAGGCGACCGAGACCGGGTTGGCGCCGACGCGGGTGTCGGTGCGCGCGCGCTTGGCGACGGAGAACGTCTGCTGGAACAGCCGGTCCAGGCGGCCGCCCAGCGCGCCATGCTCGCGCGCCAGCGACCAGGCGTCCTTGACCTGCCCCAGGATCTGCGGCTCGCCCAGCACCATCGAGTCCAGCCCGGTGGCGACCCGGAACAGGTGCCGCACGGCGTCTGCGTCCTGGTGCCGGTACAGGTAGCCCTCCAGCCCCTGGGCGTGGCTGCCGAGCCAGCTGGCCAGCGCATCGGCGTCGCTGGCCACCGCATAGATCTCGGTGCGGTTGCAGGTCGACAGCAGGGCGGCTTCGGCCACTTCGGGCAGGGATCGCAGCGAGGCCAGCGCCGGGGCCAGCGCATCGCCGGCAAACGCCACCCGTTCGCGCAGGTCGACCGGCGCGGTCTGGTGGTTCAGGCCGAGGAGCCACAACGTCATGTCCGGGGCTTGCGTTAATCTGCTGGCTTGTTTGGGCCGCCATTTTACGGCCCGGTGGGTGCCAATGCCCGTACCTGTGCTTTCCGTTGCCGGAACCGGACGCCCGCGTCCGCGTTTCCGTTCACTTTTCCGCCCCGGCTGGCTGCTGCTGGCGGTGCTTTCCGTCGCCGCGCCGCTGCCGGCGCAGGCCGCCCGCAAGGCGCCGCCGGCGGTGGCGCCGATCCCGCTCGAACAGGTGATGGCCGGCGAATACGCCCTGCAGGCCGGCCAGCTCGCCGACGCCGCGCACTGGTACCTGGAGGCCGCCCGCGCCGCCGACGGCGACGTGCTGCTGGTCGAGCGCGCGACCCGCATCGCCCTGCTGGCCAACGCCGACGCCGCCCCCGGCAAGGCCCGGGCGCTGGGGCGCAAGCGCGACCCGGAGTCGCTGGCGCTGCGCTCGGCCACCGCCTCGCTGGCGTTGCGCGAAGGCCGGCTGCGCCAGGCCCGGCGCGA
This sequence comes from Pseudoxanthomonas koreensis, assembly GCF_010093225.1. Taxonomy (GTDB): domain Bacteria; phylum Pseudomonadota; class Gammaproteobacteria; order Xanthomonadales; family Xanthomonadaceae; genus Pseudoxanthomonas; species Pseudoxanthomonas koreensis. The sequence goes on from NZ_PDWM01000034.1 coordinate 28,174, forward strand.
ACTGCTGCGGCTGGCCGCCTCGCCCGATCCGGTCGCCTGGCACTACGCGCTGGCGGCACTGGCCACCGGTCGCGATCCGGCGATCGTGGCCAGGGCGATGGACCAGATGGTGGACGCGGGCGCAGTGCCCGGCCGGCTGCAGGCCTGGCAGGAGTTCGGCCGCCTGTCGCTGCGCCTGGACGAGCCGGCGCTGTCGGCCCGGATCGTCGACGAGATGGTCCGCCGCTTCCCCGGCGAGCCAAGGGTGGCGGTGCTGCGCGCCGGCCAGCTGCAGTTGGCCGGCCGCAACGACGAAGCCAGGGCCATGCTGGCCCAGGTCGAGCCGCAGGCCGCGCACGATCCCGAGGTGCGGGCGCTGGTGGCGGTGGCCTACGAAGCGCTGGCCGACTTCGCCGCCGCCGCGCGGGTGATGGCGCTGGGCCCGCAGGACACCCGGACCTACAGCATGCGTGCCTCGCTGCTGGCCCGTGGCGACGACCACGGGATCCTGGCCGGCCTGTACGACGAACTGGTCGCCGCCGACCGCGGCCGGCCGGACCCGGCGCGGCGCATGCTGCTCGGCCGCATCGCCGAATTCCTCGAACGCCCGGCCGAGGCGCTGGCCTGGTACCGCGGCGTGCCCGGCGGCCCGGAGCGCGCCGAGGCGCGGATCCGCAGTGCCGTCGCCCTGTACGAACTGGGGCGCGCCGACGAGGCCTGGGCCGAGGCGCACGCACTGCAGAACGATGCCTCCAGCGACGGCGAAGCCCGCCGCAACGCCTACCTGCTCGAGGGCGAACTGCGCCAGCGCGATGATGATGCCGGCGGCGAGATCGACGCCCTGAGCCGCGGCCTGGCTGCCTATCCCGACGATTCGGCGCTGCTCTACGCCCGCGCCCTGGCCTGGGAGCGCCAGGACCGGATCGAGCGCACCGAGGCCGACCTGCGCAAGGTGCTGGTCGCCGACCCGGAGAACATCGCCGCGCTCAACGCGCTCGGCTACACCCTCGCCGACCGCACCCAGCGTTACCAGGAGGCGCTGGAGCTGATCGACCGCGCGCGCACCGCCGAGCCCGACAACGCGGCCATCGTCGACAGCTACGGATGGGTGCTGTACCGGCTCGGCCGCAGCGAGGAGGCGCTGGTGGAACTGCGCCGCGCCTGGGGCCTGCTGAAGGATCCGGAGATCGGCGCGCACCTGGGCGAGGTGCTGTGGGGGCTCGGGCGTCGCGACGAGGCGATGCGCTATTTCGAGGAGTCGCAGCGGCTCGAAGCGGACAACCGCTCGCTGCGGCGTGCGCTGGAGAAACTGCAGGTGACCCTGCCGCCGGCGGAGCCCGTCCCATGAGCCCGCGCTTTCGAGCGGCCGGCCTGGCGCTGGCCACGGCACTGCTCGCCGCCTGCAGTGGCTCCCCCGTGCGTCCGCCGGCCCCGGCGATCGATGCCGCCCAGGCGCTGGCCCGGCAGCAGGAGCGCGAAGCCCGCCTGGCCGCGATCGGGCGCTGGTCGCTGCAGGGCCGGCTGGCGGTCACCGTCGGCGACAAGGGCGGCAGCGGCCGCCTGGACTGGCAGCAGGACGGCGACACCTTCCGGATCTCGCTCGGCGCGCCGGTCACCCGGCAGAGCTGGCAGCTCGCCGGCGAGCCCGGCGGCGCCACCCTCGACGGCCTGGAGGGCGGCCCGCGCTCCGGTCCGGACGCCGAAGCCCTGCTGTACCAGGCTACCGGCTGGCCGATCCCGGTCGCTTCGATGGCTGCGTGGGTCCGTGGCCTGCCCGGTCCTGACGGCGGCGAACGGGTCTTCGGCGCCGACGGCCGCCTGCAGCGGCTGGCCGCCGACGGCTGGGTCGTCGAATACCAGGAGTGGCAGCCCGCGGCCGGCCCCTGGCCGGACATGCCGCGGCGGTTGCAGGCCACCCGCGAGGGTGCGCGCGTCCGGCTGGTCGTGGACCGCTGGGACGGGCCGGTGCCGTGAACGCCGGCTGGAGCGAATGGCCGGCGCCGGCCAAGCTGAACCTGTTCCTGCGCATCCCCGGCCGCCGCGCCGACGACTACCACGAGCTGCAGACCGTGTTCCGGCTGCTTGACTGGGGCGACCGGATCCGGCTGCGCCCACGCACCGACGGCCAGGTGCTCCGCCATGGCGACCGCCTGCCCGGGACGGAGGACGCGGATGACCTCGCTGTTCGCGCTGCTATCCTGCTAAGAAATGAGGTAAATTGCAGCCAAGGGGCAGACATCTACGTCGAAAAGCGTATTCCGGCCGGCGGTGGCTTTGGCGGCGGTTCCTCCGATGCGGCCACCGTGCTGTGCGCGCTGGACCGGCTCTGGGGCCTGGGCCTGGGCGAGGAGCGGCTGGCTGCGCTGGGCCTGCGCCTGGGCGCCGACGTCCCGGTCTTCGTTCGCGGGCGCAGCGCCTGGGCCGAAGGGGTGGGGGAGAAGCTGGTCGCGCTGGACCTGCCGGAGGCCTGGTACGTGCTCGTCGACCCCGGCGTGCACGTGCCCACGGCTGAACTTTTCCGTTCCCCGGATTTGACGCGCGATTCCCCGCCCGCGAAAATAGCCGACTTCGCTGCCGGAACGGTGCTCGACAACGCGTTCGAGCCGGTCCTGCGCCGCCGCGAGCCGGCCGTTGAAGCCGTGTTCGCCGAGCTGGCGCGGATCGGGTCGCCGCGCCTGACCGGGACCGGCAGCGGCTGCTTCGTCGAGTTCGCCCACCGGGGCGCGGCACAGGAGGCACTGGCGCGGTTGCCGCGACGGTTGCACGCCTGGGTCGCGGCCGGCGTTTCGGATTCGCCGCTGCGTGGTGCGCTGGCGCGCCTGTAGCGGGATCGTCACAGGGGCGTCGCCAAGAGGTCCAAGGCACCGGGTTTTGATCCCGGCATCCGCAGGTTCGAATCCTGCCGCCCCTGCAATGTATGCGAGTCCCTCGCAAGAGCCCGCACATCCATGTGCGGGGGTTCAACAAAAAGCGGAAGGCCGATGTGTTGGCTTTCCTTTGGTTCCTCCACCGTCCGAGCCGCCGCCGGGATCACGAAGATGCAAGACGAACGCAGCCTGCTTGTGTTTTCCGGCAATGCCAACAAGCCGTTGGCAGACAGCATCTGCCGCGAGCTGGGCGTGCGCCCGGGCAAGGCGCTGGTGTCGACCTTCTCCGACGGCGAGGTCCAGGTCGAGATCGAGGAGAACGTGCGCCGCCAGGAAGTCTTCGTGGTCCAGCCGACCTGCGCGCCGACCGCCGAGAACCTGATGGAGCTGCTGGTGCTGATCGACGCGCTCAAGCGCGCCAGCGCCGCTTCCGTCACCGCGGTGGTGCCGTATTTCGGCTACTCGCGCCAGGACCGCCGCCTGCGTTCCTCGCGCGTGCCGATCACGGCCAAGGTCGCGGCCAAGATGTTCACCGCGGTGGGCACCGACCGGGTGCTGACCGTGGACCTGCACGCCGACCAGATCCAGGGCTTCTTCGACATCCCGGTCGACAACGTCTACGCCTCGCCGCTGCTGCTGGCCGACATCTGGCGCGCGCACGGTACCGAGAACCTGATCGTGGTCTCGCCGGACGTGGGGGGCGTGGTCCGCGCCCGCGCGGTGGCCAAGCGCCTGGACGACGCCGACCTGGCGATCATCGACAAGCGCCGCCCGCGCGCCAACGTGTCGACGGTGATGAACATCATCGGCGACGTGGCCGGCAAGACCTGCGTGCTGGTGGACGACATCGTCGACACCGCCGGCACCCTGTGCGCCGCGGCCGCGGCGCTGAAGGCGGAGGGCGCGACCAAGGTCGCCGCGTACTGCACCCACCCGGTGCTGTCCGGCCCGGCGGTCGACAACATCACCGGTTCGCAGCTGGACGAGCTGGTGGTCACCGACACCATCCCGCTGTCGCCGGCGGCCAGGGCCTGCAACCGCATCCGCCAGGTCAGCGTGGCCGAACTGCTGGCCGAGACCATCCGCCGCATCGCCTTCGGCGAGTCGGTCAGTTCGCTGTACGTCGACTGAGGTCGAGCGCAGCACCCGGGCCGGCAGGATGCCGGCCGCCGGGGGACGGCAATGCGGAACCGGAAGCGCCGGTTCCGGATTCCCGATCCCCGGGAACCGCAAGGCTCGTCTGGTCGCGGACGAGTCGCCCGGGCGCCGCGAGGCCGCCCCTACAAAACCTGAAGAGTGATAGAAAAATGGCAACTCATGTGATCAACGTCGAACGTCGCGAGGACGAGGGCAAGGGTGCGAGCCGCCGCCTGCGTCGCGACGGCAAGGTGCCGGCCATCGTCTACGGTGGCGGCCTGAACCCGGTCAACATCCAGCTCAACCACGAGCCGCTGTGGCTGGCCCAGCAGAACGAGTGGTTCTACTCCTCGATCCTGGACCTGAGCCTCAACGGCGACGTGCAGAAGGTGCTGCTGCGTGACATGCAGCGCCACCCGTACAAGCAGCAGGTCATGCACCTGGACTTCCAGCGCGTCAACGAAAACGAAGTCCTGCGCACCGCCGTGCAGCTGCACTTCGTCAACGCCGAGAAGTCGACGGCCGGCAAGACGGCCGGCGTGGTGATCATGCACGAGCTGACCGAAGTCACCGTGTCGTGCCTGCCGAAGGACCTGCCGGAAGCCATCGAGGTCGACCTGTCGGAGCTGGCCGTCGGCGACGTGATCCACCTGTCGGGCCTGAAGCTGCCGGCCGGCGTGGAGCTCCCGGAGCTGAAGCTGGGTGCGGACCACGACGTGGCCGTGGTGGTCGCCAAGCATGCCCGCGTAGAGGAAGAAGCGCCGGCTGCCGAAGGCGAAGAAGAGAAGAAGTAAGCCGTTCACGTCCCGCCCGGCCTGCCGGGCGGGACGCCGGCGTTACCTGCGATGGCGGAACTTCGTCTCATCGTCGGGCTGGGCAATCCCGGTCCCGAACACGCGAACACCCGGCACAACGCCGGGTTTCGTTTGGTCGACGCGCTGGCGGAAAAGGCTGGCGTGCGTTTCGGCCTGGAATCGAAGCTGTTCGGCGAGACCGCGAAGATCGACCTCGGTGGCCGCAGCGTGTGGCTGCTCAAGCCGGCGACCTTCATGAACCTCTCCGGCAAGTCGGTGGCCGCGGCGCTGCGCTACTGGAAGATCGCACCGGAAGAGGCGCTGCTGGTCCACGACGAGCTCGACCTGCCGCCCGGGGCGGCGCGGCTGAAGTTCGACGGCGGCCACGGCGGCCAGAACGGCCTGCGCGACACCATCCAGCACCTGGGTCACGGGAAGTTCCACCGCCTGCGCATCGGCATCGGCCATCCCGGGCACAAGGACCGCGTGACCGGCTGGGTGCTGGGCCGCGCCGGCAAGGACGACCAGATCATGATCGACCGCGCCATCGACGACGCCGTCGGCGTGCTGCCGCTGGTGGTGGCCGGCGACATCAACGAAGCGATGAAGCGGCTGCATACGGGCAGGGAATAGGGAATGGGGAATAGGGAATGGACAGCGGCGGGTGGGCCGCCCGGCTCCATTCCCGATTCCCGATTCTCCATCCCCCTTTCGCGGATCCTTCAGACATGGGCATCAAATGCGGCATCGTCGGCCTGCCGAACGTCGGCAAGTCGACCCTTTTCAACGCGCTGACCAAGGCGGGCATTGCCGCCGCCAACTTCCCGTTCTGCACGATCGAGCCGAACGTGGGCGTGGTCCCGGTGCCGGACCCGCGGCTGGGCCAGCTGGCCGCGATCATCAACCCGCAGAAGGTGGTGCCCACCGCGGTCGAGTTCGTCGACATCGCCGGCCTGGTCGCCGGTGCCGCCAGCGGTGAGGGCCTGGGCAACAAGTTCCTGGCCCACATCCGCGAGGTCGACGCGATCACCCACGTGGTCCGCTGCTTCGAGCATGGCGACATCGTCCACGTGGCCGGCAAGGTCGACCCGCTGTCGGACATCGACACGATCGACACCGAGCTCGCCCTGGCCGACCTGGACAGCGTCGAAAAGGCGCTGAACCGCGCCGAACGCTCAGCCAAGGCCGGTGAAAAGGATGCCATCGCGCGCAAGCCGGTGCTGCAGAAGCTGCATGCCGGCCTGAGCGAGGGCACCCCGGGTCGCGCCCTCGGCCTGGACGACGAGGAGCGCGCCCTGGTCCGCGACTTGTTCCTGCTGACCCTCAAGCCGGTCATGTACGTGGCCAACGTGCTCGAGGACGGCTTCCAGGACAACCCGCACCTGGAGGCCGTGCGCGCCCGCGCCGCCGCCGAGGGCGCCGAGGTGGTGCCGGTGTCGGCGGCCATCGAGGAGGAGCTGTCGCAGCTGGATGACGCGGACCGCGACACGTTCCTGGCCGACCTGGGCCTGGAGGAGCCGGGCCTGAACCGGGTGATCCGCGCCGCCTACAAGCTGCTGGGCCTGCAGACCTACTTCACCGCCGGGGTCAAGGAAGTCCGCGCCTGGACGGTGAAGGCCGGCTCGACCGCGCCGCAGGCCGCCGCGGTGATCCACACCGATTTCGAGAAGGGCTTCATCCGCGCCGAGACCATCGCTTTCGAAGATTTCATCAAGTACAAGGGCGAAGCCGGGGCGCGCGAGGCCGGGCGCATGCGCCTGGAGGGCAAGGAGTACCGGGTCCAGGAAGGCGACGTGCTGCACTTCCGCTTCAACGTCTGAGGCCGGGTCCCGCCTTCCGCAAAAAACGTCGCCGGGTACGTTGACAGCCATGCCCGGCATGGCCAGAATAGCGGGCTGTTTCACCCCGGTCGTGCGCCTCGGTTGTACCGGTCGCGGTGGCAGATCCCGGAGGGATACCCAAGCGGCCAACGGGGGCAGACTGTAAATCTGCTGGCTTACGCCTTCGGTGGTTCGAATCCACCTCCCTCCACCAGTTCCAAGGCGGCATCGGCAACAACGTGGCAACACCCGGAGCGGTCGGCCGGGATGCGGTTCCCCTAGCGGGAGTAGTTCAATGGTAGAACCTCAGCCTTCCAAGCTGATGGTGCGGGTTCGATTCCCGTCTCCCGCTCCATTGCGCCGCCCACGTCGTCCCGGTTCCGCGCTGTAAAGGCTCCACGCTCACGTAGCTCAGTCGGTAGAGCACCTCCTTGGTAAGGAGGAGGTCGAAGGTTCGATTCCTTTCGTGAGCACCATACATGCGGGTTTCCCGCAAGGGCCGGCCATCCATGGTCGGACTGTCCAGGAAAAGCAGTCGCAATCCACACAACCGTCAGCGAGATAGGCAGCCATGGCCAAGGGTAAGTTCGAGCGCACCAAGCCCCACGTGAACGTGGGCACGATCGGTCACGTTGACCACGGCAAGACGACGCTGACGGCGGCGCTGACGAAGATCGGTGCCGAGCGTTTCGGCGGCGAGTTCAAGGCGTACGACGCGATCGACGCGGCGCCGGAAGAGAAGGCGCGCGGGATCACGATTTCGACCGCGCACGTGGAATACGAGTCCCCGACGCGCCACTACGCGCACG
>NZ_PDWM01000035.1 GCF_010093225.1 Pseudoxanthomonas koreensis
CAGCAAGACCACGATCCAGAGCAGCGAGCACGAGCCGTACGGGTTGATGCTGAACCGGGGCAACGACAACCGGCCGGGGTTTACGGGGCATGTGATGGATGCCGGTACCGGGCTGACGTATATGCAGGAGCGGTACATGGATCCGCGGTTGGGGGTGTTCCTCAGTGTCGATCCGGTGACGGCTTACAGCGATCCGGTTCGGATGTTCAATCGCTACGCCTATGCCTTCAACAATCCCTACAAGTTCACTGATCCGGATGGGCGCGCGCCGCAAGACAACTGGTATGGGTATAACGACCAGAATTTCCGGGATTGGGTTCATGATGAAAAGCAGCTAGAGGGACGGAGGGGCGCGCAAAACTACACCCGCGCGGAATTGGATGAATTGAACCGAGAGTGGAAGGCTCAAGGGGAGCCGCGGGGTAAGGGCGGTAAGAGCGGGCGCGGTGGCAGCAATAGGAGGCAGCGAGGGTTTGCTCTTCCGTCTATGCTGAAATTCAATCTGGCCTCGATAACTTGGGCCATCATGTTGTATATCCCGGAGGCAGGCTCTGAAGAAGAGGATATTCGTATGCGCGAATATCACAATTCAAGAGCAACCGTGACCGTCGGGGAAATTGAGCCCGTCTTGCCAGAGCAAGAAAAGCCGGAGCCTCCGAAGCCACCTGAGCCACCTGAGCCTCCGAGAGAGGAAAAGTAAGGAATACGGGAATAGTTTTCTCGGTTCGATTGTTTCGGCGATGCTGAAGGGCGAGGAAAAATGAGTTCAAGTGTTTGTTATGCGAGCTTGGCGATTTATGCAAAGCATGATCGAGAGGCGGAAATAGTTGATCTGCTTGGGAGCGCCCCTTCGTTGGCTGGTGAGAGGAGGGGGACTTTTTCCTGTATCTATTCAACAAGAGATGTTCTTGAACATGCATCTGTTGAAGAGCATGTCCAGTACCTTCAGGAAAAATTCTCAGATTCAACGCAGGCACTTACCCGCTTGTCTGATGAAGGATGCGAAATAAGGGTGTGGATATATTTTGGTGTTGCGCAGGTCAATCGCGCCTTTGTGTTGCAAGACGGCTTCATCAAATGGTTGTCGCTATTCAATGCCGATGTGTGTGTTGATGCTTGGGTTGAATTGGAGAGCTGACGGGACTTAGGTTGACTTCCTAGTCGCTTAGAACGGACAAGGCCCGCATCGCAGCGGGCCTTGTCGTTGTTGCGGTGGGCGTTGACTCAGAATCCGCGCCGGCTGATGGCGTGGTGATGGCCGTGATCCCACGCCATGCGCTGCGAGGCCTGTGCGGCGCGTGCGGTGAACGTATCGACGCTGCTGCCACCGTGCTGCCGTAGCCATGCGCTACCGGCATCCTGCGCTGCGGCATAGGCCGCGTCCCCGCCGTCGAACTCGCGCCGTTCGACCTCGTTGCCATCGGAGAACGCGGAGAACGGGGTCAGGTTCACTTCCTGATGGGAAAGAAGTGAATCTTCCTCCGTTATTGGCAACGGCAACGTGGCCGGGATCACCGACCACACCAGTGGCGGCCGGCAGGCCCGGGCGATGAGCTACGACGCGCGCGACCGGCTGACCCAGGCCACCTCCAGCATGTTCGGCACGGCCGGCTACGGCTACGACGCGCTCGACAACCTGACCACGGTGAACGTGGGCGGCCCGCAGGCGCGCGGCCAGGTCTACTGCTACAGCAGCAACCGGCTGAGCACGGTGCGCACGGGCAGCTGCAGCGGGTCCATCGTGCACAGCCTCGCCTACGACGTGCAGGGCAACCTGGCCAGCAAGGGGGCGCAGGCGTTCGGGTTCGACTACGGCAACCGGCTGCGGGAGGTTGACCTGCCCCCACTGAGCCATGCCAACTCGACCTTTATTCAGGGCGCGAACAGGGCCCAGTTGAGTCCGGATCAGACGATTTCTCTTGCTAGGACAGCCGGCCTAAAAGAAGGTCATACGTTCTTTATTGGCGCGTGCAACGTCGGTGCTGATGGTGGTGCTTACGCACAATCTTTGGCCGACAAGAACAACAGCTTGGTCCTGGCTGCAACAGGGTTTTCGATGTTTCCCACTACCGCTCCCAAGGCGGGAGGCACACCTTACAAGCCTGGCGATCCGGTTACGTTGAGAGTTGATTCTCAGCGGGATGGCAAAGGAGCCGCGGGAACGTTCGCTGTATTCGCACCGGGCGGTAACGGCCCTATCGCAAGTGGCATTCGCAGCGTTACCTACAATCCGGAAACCGGAAAGGCGCAATTGCGGATGGCCCCTGAAACTGGTTCCCGTATCGGCCGCACAGTCTCAGTGTGCGCAGATAACGATAAGTGCGGAAAATGAACGCCATGAACTCCATTATTGGAAGTATGTTGGTGCTCTTTCTTATGGGCTGTCAGCCGCCAACTAGTCGGCCATCAGAGTCAGAACATGGGCCCGAGGAGGCAGAAGTGGCTACGACTTCGACAGGCGAGATGTTCTATCTTGAGCCAGAAGAGTTGAACAAGCAGATGATGCTTGCGAAACAGGGGGATGCTAAGGCTGCAATGCGGGTGGCGGAGCATTACTCGCTTGGCGAGAATGACATGAAGAGCTCGATCCCGTGGTTGACCATCGCGGCCGAGACAGGAGATATCGTTGCCATGCAGAACATCGCAAGCAGCCTGTCTGCGCTAGGTGGAAAGGAGAACTGCCAGGCCGCACTAGGGTGGTTCGAGCGAGCGAAGCGAGAGAAGTCGCCGGAAGAGATTAAGGAGTACGGAATTGATGACTCTATTGCTCGGCTAAAGATCGACTTTGACGGCTGCGTTAAGCGCTCGCGATAAAGAACGGTTCGAGAACGGGGTCACCATTTCGCCCCCCGGGTCAAGCGGGCCGCAAGTAGCTCTCCCGCATCCGGGCTTGGGAAAGAGCGCCTCTCCCTGCCATCGTCTTCCGGAGTGTTTCGATGCGAGGCGGGAACACCGCCTCCGTCACCCTTCTGGATCTAGCAGCCGAAGCTGCCCACGCTGTTGGCGCCCTGACCTGCGCCCATCTCAGGCCCGGTCGCTGCGCGGCCCCGTGGCGATCCAGGCGGCGATCAGCAGCAGCCACTGCATCACCAGGTTGAACCAGATCATCAGGCCGAGGATCACCGCGAAGCCGGCCATCAGCGGATTGTTGCCCGCACCGCTGGCCAGTTCAGCGCCCAGATACTTGAGCACGCCGAACCCGACCGCCCCGAGCAGCGCGCCGCGCAGCAGCGCGCGGTTGCCGACCGGGATGCGCGACTGCAGGCGGAACAGCATGAAGAACACCAGCACGTCGATCACCAGCGCGACCAGCAGGCCGGCCGCCACCAGCGCCGGATCGGGCACCTGGGCATCGGCCGGCACCAGCCACTGCTTGACCAGGCCCAGCGCGTGGGTGCCGATCACCGAGAACGCGGCCGACAGGATCATCAGCGCGCCCAGGGCGAAGACCAGGGCGACGTCGATCAAGCGCATGAGCAGGAAACCGCGATCCTTCTGCGGCAAGCCGAAGATGGTGCGCACGCCGTCGCGGAAGCTGCGCAGCCAGCCGCTGGCGGTGAAGGTCAGGATCGCCAGCACGACCAGGCCGCTGATGCCCAGCACCTGCACGTCGAACAGCGCATCCACGTAGACCGCGCCGCCGGCGCCAGTGTCGATCAGGCCGGGGATGGTGTTCGACAGGCCCGCCACCACCGCATCGCGCAGCGCCGGCGAGGAGCCGAACACGACGCCGAACACGGCGAAGAAGACGTAGACGGCCGCGAACACCGAGAACACCGCCGAGAACGACATGCCGCGCGCCAGCAGCGGCCCGCGGCTCTCCAGGTACAGCGCCAGGGTCCGGCCCGGGCGGCTGCCGTGCCACAGGCGGATCAACGCCCACTCCCGGTGGCGGCAGTGGCGTGGCGGCTCCCCGGCGCCATGGCTGCCGTCGTCCGCGACGGTCCTGCGAAGCATGCAACCACCACGTCCATTCCCCGTTCCGACCGGTCGCGCCGATTCTGGACGTTCTGCCACGGGCAGGAAAGACGGCGGCACCCCGACGTGGACGGCGGAGCCGGCCTCGAACCAAAAGAAAACCCCGCCTCGCGGCGGGGTCTTCCGGTACTGCATGCGTTGCCGGTACGGCCGGATCAGAAATCCATGCCGCCCATGCCACCCATGCCGCCGCCCGGCATCGCCGGCTCGTCCTTCTTCGGCAGCTCGGCGACCATCGCCTCGGTGGTGATCATCAGGCCGGCGATCGAGGCCGCGTTCTGCAACGCCGAGCGGGTGACCTTGGTCGGATCCAGGATGCCGAACTCGACCATGTCGCCGAACTCGCCGTTGGCGGCGTTGTAGCCGAAGTTGCCCGTGCCTTCCTTGACCTTGTTCAGGATCACGGAGGGCTCTTCGCCGGCGTTGGTGACGATCTCGCGCAGCGGGGCTTCCATCGCGCGCAGGGCGATCTGGATGCCGTGGGTCTGGTCTTCGTTGGCACCCTTGAGGTTGCCGATCGCGCTGATCGCACGGACCAGGGCCACGCCACCGCCCGGGACCACGCCTTCCTCGACGGCCGCACGGGTCGCGTGCAGGGCGTCTTCGACGCGCGCCTTCTTTTCCTTCATCTCGATCTCGGTCGAAGCGCCGACCTTGATCACCGCCACGCCGCCGGCCAGCTTGGCCACGCGCTCCTGCAGCTTCTCGCGGTCGTAGTCCGAAGAGGTCTCTTCGATCTGCGCCTTGATCTGCTTGATGCGCGACTCGATGGCGGCGGTGTCGCCGGCGCCGTCGATGATGGTGGTGTTCTCCTTGGAAACCTGCACCTTCTTGGCGCGGCCCAGGTCCTTGATCGTGGCCTTCTCCAGCTGCAGGCCCACTTCCTCGGAAATCACGGTGCCGCCGGTCAGGGTGGCCATGTCTTCCAGCATCGCCTTGCGACGGTCGCCGAAGCCCGGGGCCTTGACCGCGACGACCTTGACGATGCCGCGGATGGTGTTGACCACCAGGGTCGCCAGGGCTTCGCCCTCGACTTCCTCGGCCACGATCAGCAGCGGCTTGCCGGCCTTGGCCACGCCCTCGAGGACGGGCAGCAGGTCACGCACGTTGGAGATCTTCTTGTCGTGCAGCAGGATGAAGGGATCATCCAGGTCGGCCGACTGGCTCTGCTGGTTGTTGATGAAGTACGGCGACAGGTAGCCGCGGTCGAACTGCATGCCCTCGACCACGTCCAGCTCGTTCTCCAGGCCCGAGCCTTCCTCGACCGTGATCACGCCTTCCTTGCCGACCTTCTTCATCGCGTCGGCGATGATGTTGCCGATCGACTCGTCGCTGTTGGCCGAGATGGTGCCGACCTGGGCGATGGCCTTGTCGTCGGCGGTGGGCTTGCTGATCTTCTTCAGCTCGGCCACGGCGGCCACGACGGCCTTGTCGATGCCGCGCTTGAGGTCCATCGGGTTCATGCCGGCGGCGACCGCCTTGGAACCTTCGCGGATCAGCGCCTGGGCCAGCACGGTGGCGGTGGTGGTGCCGTCGCCGGCGTTGTCGGAGGTCTTGGAAGCGACTTCCTTGACCATCTGCGCGCCCATGTTCTCGAACTTGTCGGCCAGCTCGATCTCCTTGGCGACGGACACGCCGTCCTTGGTGATCGTCGGGGCGCCGAAGCTCTTCTCGAGCACGACGTTGCGGCCCTTCGGGCCCAGGGTCGCCTTGACGGCGTTGGCGAGCACGTTCACGCCGCGGACCATGCGGGCGCGGGCGTCTTCACCGAAACGGATTTCCTTGGCAGCCATTGCTGTTACCTCAACTGGATTTTTTTAGTGGTGTGGATTGGCGAAGCGGCGGGCTCAGCCCAGCACGGCGAAGATGTCGTCTTCCTTCACCACCAGGTATTCGGTGCCGTCGAGCTTGACCTCGGTGCCGGAGTACTTGCCGAACAGCACCTGGTCGCCGACCTTGACCTTCGGCGCGCGCACGGTGCCGTTGTCGAGGACCTTGCCCTCGCCCACGGCCACGACCTGGCCCTTGATCGGCTTCTCGGTGGCCGAATCCGGGATCACGATGCCACCGGCGGAGACCTTCTCTTCCTCGGTGCGCTTGATGACGACGCGGTCGTACAGCGGCTTGATGTTGCTCATGTTTCAATCCCTCTCAAGTGATTGACTGGGTTGGAAAAAGGGCGGGTAGCCTAGCACTCGCGTGTTGCGACTGCCAGCGCCGCGGGCGGAAAAAACCCGGGGGTTCGCTCCGGGATGCAGGGGAGATGGGGACCGGCGAACCTCTTTCAAGGGGCGCCCGCTACACTTCCCCCATGCCGGTCCACCTCGTGTTCTGCAGCTGCCCCGACCCCGCCACCGCCCAGCACCTGGCCACGACCCTGGTCGAGGCGCGGCTGGCCGCCTGCGTGAGCGTGCTGCCGCCGATGCGCTCGGTGTACCGCTGGCAGGGCGAAGTGGAGCAGGCCGACGAGGTCCTGCTGCTGGCCAAGACCCCGGCCGAAACGGTGCCGGCGCTGGTGGAGCGGCTCCAGGCCCTGCACCCGTATGAACTCCCGGAGATCGTGGCGGTCGAAGCCGCCGCCGGCCTGCCCGCCCACCCGGACTGGGGGGCCGACGCCCCCCGCCGATGACACCGTACCGATGACCTTCCGCCTCCGCCGTCCCTTCCCGGCCCTGCGCCTTCGCCCCGCCGCGGTCCTGTTGCTGGCCCTGGCCGGCCTGCTGGCGGCGATGCCCGCCACCGCGGTGGACGAGCGCGACCTGCTGCCGGTCGACCAGGCCTTCGTCCTGCGCGCCAGCGCGCCGACCCGCGAGGCGATCGAACTGCGCTGGAAGGTCGCCGACGGCTACTACCTCTACCGCCATCGCACCGCGGTGAAGGCCGACCCGGGCGTGGCCGCCGGCGAGCTGCGCCTGCCCGACGGCACGCGCCACGTCGACGAGTTCTTCGGCCCGGTGGAGACCTACCGCGGCGAACTGGTCGCGACCCTGCCGCTCCAGCCCGGCGCCGCCACCGGCCCGGTCCGGCTGGAAGGGAAGTCCCAGGGCTGCGCCGACATCGGCATCTGCTACCCGCCGCAGACGCGGACGCTGCAAGTGGCGCTGCCGGCGGCGGGCGCCGGGGCGGCGGCCGGCGGCGGCACGCTGCCGGGCCTGCCGGTGGCCGGCGCCAGCACGTCCGGCGGCAGCGGCGCGCTGCGCGGGCTACAGCTGCCCGGCCAGGCGGCGCTGCCGGAAGCGCGGGCCTTCGCCGTGGACGCGATCGCCGATGGCGGCAACCGCATCCGCGTGCGGATGACCCCGGCACCGGGCTATTACATCTACCGCGACCGCAGCAGCTTCAGCCTGGAGGGCGACCCGGGGCTGCAGGCGCAGCCGCCGCGCTGGCCCGAGGGCACCCGCCACCGCGACGAGCACTTCGGCGAGGTGGTGGTGTTCTTCGACGCGGTCGACGCGATCGTGCCGGTGCGCCGCAGCCATCCGGACCCGGCGTCCGTGACCGTGGTGGCGAACTTCCAGGGCTGCCAGGACGAAGGCATCGGCTATCCGCCGATGACCCGGCGCATCCCGGTGGACCTGCCTGCCGGCAAGGTAGACGCGGCCACGGTCGAGCCCGCCGGTGCGGGCGCACCGGCCAGCGCGGATGCAGGCGCGGCCGGGAACGGGACCGTCGCGGCCCCGGCCGGCACGGAGGCAGGCACCGATCCCGCCACGGCCGGGGCCGGCGTCGACGATGCGGCCGGCCCCGTCGCCCCCGCCACGCCCGACGCCTCCGCCGGCAACGCCCTGCGCACCGCCGCGCCGCCGCAGGCGCAGGCGCCGGCCGCGGGCCTGGCCGGCATCCTGCTGCTGGCCCTGCTCGGCGGCCTGGTGCTGAACCTGATGCCGTGCGTGCTGCCGATCCTCTCGCTCAAGGCCCTGGGCCTGGCCCAGAGCGGCGAGAGCCGCGGGCACGCGCGCCGGCATGCGCTCTGGTACACCGCCGGCGTGCTGGTCGCCTTCGCCGCGGTCGGCGCGCTGGTGGTCGGGCTGCGCGCGGCCGGGCATGCCGCCGGCTGGGGCTTCCAGCTGCAGCAGCCGTGGTTCGTGGCCGCGCTGGCCTACCTGATGTTCGCCGTGGGCCTGAGCCTGTCGGGGGTGTTCACCCTGGGGGGCGGGATCGGTGGCGGCCTGGCCGCGCAACGCAGCGGGCCGGCCGGCGACTTCATGACCGGAGTGCTGGCCTGCGTGGTCGCCAGCCCCTGCATCGCCCCGTTCATGGGCCCGGCGCTGGCCTACGCCTTCGCCGCCCCGGCGGCGGCCGGGATGCTGGTGTTCGTGGTGCTCGGCCTGGGACTGGCGCTGCCGTTCCTGCTGATCGGTTTCGTCCCCGGGCTGGCGCGGCGGCTGCCCCGGCCCGGCGCCTGGATGGAAACGCTCAAGCAGCTGCTCGCCTTCCCGATGTACCTGACCGCGGTGTGGCTGCTGTGGGTGCTCGGGCGCCAGCGCGGGGTGGACGCGATCGCCCTGGTACTGGCCGGCGCGGCGCTGCTGGCGCTGGCGCTGTGGTGGTTCGAGCGCAGCCGCTGGCGCGGCCCGCGCATCGCCCAGGTCCTGGCCGTAGCGCTGGGCGTGGTGGCGCTGCTGCCGGTGTGGGGCGTGGCCCGGATCGCTCCGCCGGCGGCGGCGGCGCAGGCCGAGGGCGTGCTGGCGTACTCGCCGGAAACCCTGGACCGCCTGCGCGGCGAGGACCGCGTGGTCTTCGTCAACATGACCGCCGACTGGTGCGTGACCTGCAAGGCCAACGAACGCAACGTGCTGTCCGGCGACGCCTTCGCCGCCGCGCTGCAACGCACCGGTGCGGTGTACATGCGCGGCGACTGGACCAACACCGACCCGCTGATCAGCCAGTTCCTCGAAGCACACAACGCCGTCGGCGTGCCGCTGTACGTGGTCTACGGCCCCGGCGCCCCGCCGGCGGTGCTGCCGCCGGTGCTCACCGACGCCATCGTCGAGGACGCGCTGCTGCGCGCCGCGGCCCGATGAGCGCCGGCCCTTCCCGCAAGCCGCTGCTGGCGCTGCTGGCCGTGGCCACCGTCGCCGGCGCGCTGGGCCTGCTGGCCGGCTGGTGGAGCGGCGGCGGCCTGCAGTTGCGCGACTACGGCGACGCCGGCCCGGCGATGCCGCACGCCGCCAGCGCCACGCCGGGCGGTGTGCACCCCGCCCGGCCCGGCGACCCGCTGCCGGCGATCGTCCTGCCCGGCCTGGACGGCAACCCCGTCGACCTCGCCGGCCTGGCCCCCGGCCGCCCACTGCTGGTCAACGTCTGGGCCGGCTGGTGCGCCCCCTGTGTCGAAGAAATGCCCGAACTGCAGCGCTACGCCCAGGCCCAGGGCGACACCGGCGTGCAGGTGGTCGGCCTGGCCCTGGATACCCCCGAAGGTGTCCGCGACTTCCTCGCCCGCATCCCGGTCGCCTACCCCATCCTGATCGACCAGCCTGGCCCGGCCGACGCCAGCGTCCAGCTCGGCAACACCCGTGGCTTGCTGCCCTACAGCGTCCTGGTCGACGCCGAGCGCAGGGTGGTGAAGCAGAAGCTGGGGCCGTTCGCCGCCGGCGAAATCGAAGCCTGGGCGCAATCCGGCCCCGCCGACCCCCTGTAGGAGCCCACTTCAGGGGGCGACCCGGTGGCGTCGGGAAAAGCGGCGTTCAACGCGCCGCATCCGCAGGGGCCGCGTCGAACGCGGGCTGCGGACAAGCCTGCGGGTCGCCCCCTGAAGTGGGCTCCTACAGGGGGCGCGCCCTCTGCGGCTAGCAGTTTCGGGAGGGGCCACACTTTCAATCATTCGCTTGAAACGCGGTGAACTTCGCCGAACTGGACACGATCGGCGCCTTCGCGCAGACTCGCGCCCTTTCCCGCCGCACGCCCCACACGCCTCCAATGGCTCGACTGCTGGTCCTGCACGGCCCCAACCTCAACCTGCTCGGCAGTCGCGAGCCGGAGGTCTACGGCCATGCCACCCTGGCCGACATCGACGCCGGCCTGGCCGCGCAGGCCGCCGCCGCCGGCCACCAGATCGAGTTCCTGCAGGCCAACGCCGAGCACGTCCTGGTCGAACGCATCCAGGCCGCCCGCGGCGACGGCACCGTCTTCATCCTGATCAACCCCGCCGCCTTCACCCACACCTCCGTCGCCCTCCGCGACGCGCTGGCCGCGGTGGCGATCCCGTACATCGAGATCCACCTGTCCAATCCCCACGCCCGCGAACCCTTCCGCCAGCACAGCTACTTCAGCGACAAGGCGGTCGGCGTGGTCTGCGGCTTCGGCGCCGACAGCTACCGCTACGCCCTGGACGCCGCCCTGGCGCGCCTGCCGGGCTGACGCCCTTCCCATTCCGCACCCGCAACACCGAGGCCAACCATGGACCTGCGCAAGATCAAGAAACTCATCGACCTGCTCGAAGAATCCAACCTCGCCGAAATCGAGATCAAGGAGGGCGAGGAAAGCGTGCGCCTGTCGCGCATCCCCACCGGCGTGGCCGTGGCCGCCCCGGCCGCCGCGCTGGAAGTGCGCAGCCCGGCCGCCGCCGCGCCGGCCGCGCCGATGCCGATGAACTCGCCCGTGGAAGCGGCCACCGGCGGCAGCGCCAAGGGCGGTCCCGAGCTGCCCCCGGGCCACGTGGTCCGCGCGCCGATGGTCGGCACGTACTACGCCGCCCCGGCCCCGGACAAGCCGGCCTTCGTCAGCGTCGGCCAGCAGGTCAAGGCCGGCGAGACCCTCGGCATCATCGAGGCGATGAAGATGTTCAACCCGATCGAGGCCGACGTCGCCGGCACCGTCGTCGCGATCCTGTGCGAGAGCGGCCAGCCGATCGAGTTCGACCAGCCGCTGTTCGTCATCGGCTGAGCAGGGCGTCGCGCGGCGCCTGCCGCGCACCTGCGGACGTCCGCCAGCCTGGAGGCCGGCGGGCCTGAAGAACGAACCGGGAAACGAACATGCTCGATAAAGTCGTCATCGCCAACCGCGGCGAGATCGCGCTGCGGATACTGCGCGCCTGCCACGCGATGGGCATCCGCACCGTCGCCGTGCACTCCACCGTGGACCGCAACCTCAAGCACGTGGCCATGGCCGACGAGTCGGTCTGCATCGGCCCGGCGCCGTCCACCGACAGCTACCTCAACATGGCCTCGATCATCGCTGCCGCGGAAGTCACCGACGCCCAGGCGATCCATCCCGGCTACGGCTTCCTCTCCGAGAACGCCGATTTCGCCGAGCGCGTGGAGCAGTCCGGCTTCGTCTTCATCGGGCCCAGGGCCGACACCATCCGCCTGATGGGCGACAAGGTCGAGGCGATCCGGGCGATGAAGTCCGCCGGCGTGCCCTGCGTGCCCGGCTCCGGCGGCCCGCTCGGCGAGGACATCGTCGCCAACACCCGGATCGCCCGCGAGATCGGCTACCCGGTGATCATCAAGGCCGCCGGCGGCGGCGGCGGCCGCGGCATGCGCGTGGTCCATTCCGAAGCCGCGCTGGCCAACGCCATCACCACGACCAAGACCGAAGCCAAGGCCGCGTTCGGCAACGGCGAGGTCTACATGGAGAAGTTCCTGGAGAATCCGCGCCACGTGGAGATCCAGGTGCTGGCCGACGGCCAGGGCAACGCCATCCACCTGGGCGAGCGCGACTGCTCGATGCAGCGCCGCCACCAGAAGGTGGTCGAGGAAGCGCCGGCGCCGGGCATCAGCGCCGAGCAGCGTGCGCAGATCGGCAAGGTCTGCGTGGAGGCCTGCATCCGCATCGGCTACCGCGGCGCGGGCACGTTCGAGTTCCTGTACGAGGACGGGCGCTTCTACTTCATCGAGATGAACACCCGCATCCAGGTCGAGCATCCGGTCACCGAGATGGTCACCGGCATCGACCTGGTCGCCGAGCAGCTGCGCATTGCCGCTGGCCACACGCTGTCGATCCGGCAGGAGGACGTGGTCCTGGAAGGCCACGCGATCGAATGCCGGATCAACGCCGAGGACCCGGAGACGTTCATCCCCAGCCCCGGCCTGATCCAGCACTTCCACGCCCCGGGCGGCCCGGGCGTGCGCGTGGACACCCACATCTACGAGGGCTACCGGGTGCCGCCGAACTACGATTCGATGGTCGGAAAACTCATCGTGCACGCGCCCGACCGCGCCACGGCGATCGCGCGCATGCGCGTGGCGCTGAGCGAGATGGTGGTGGACGGGATCAGGACCAACATCCCGCTGCAGCAGCGGATCATGCGCGACCAGGGCTTCCAGGCCGGCGGCCAGAACATCCACTACCTGGAAAAGCGCCTGGCCGAGCGCAAGAGCAAATCGATCGCGCTGGGCTGATGCGACGATGCCGTACCTGGAACTGAGCCTGCGCAGCACCGAGGCCGAACAGCCGCGCTACGAGCGCGCGCTGGAGGATGTCGGCGCACTGTCGGTGACCCTGCTCGACGCCGACGCCGACACCCCCAACGAGCGCGCCATCCTCGAACCGGGCGTTGGCGAGACCCCGATCTGGAAGTCGCTGGTGCTGACTGCGCTGTTCGACGCCGATACCGACGCGCTGGCGCTGCTGGCGGCGCTGGAAGCGTTCGACCCGGGCCTGGACTGGGCCGGCGCCGGCTTCCGCAAGGTCGAGGACGAGGACTGGGAGCGCGCCTGGCTGGACCAGTTCCAGCCGATGCGCTTCGGCCAGCGCACCTGGATCGTGCCCTGGAACCACGAACTGCCGGCGGAGGCCGACGTGCCCGGTGCGGCGGTGGTGCGGCTGGACCCTGGCCTGGCGTTCGGCTCGGGCACCCATCCGACCACCGCGCTGTGCCTGCGCTGGCTCGACGCGCTGGCCGGCGAAGGGGTGCTGCGCGGCGCGCGCGTGCTCGATTTCGGCTGCGGCTCGGGGATCCTGGCGCTGGCCGCGCTCAAGCTCGGTGCGGACGCGGCGGTCGGCGTGGACAACGATCCGCAGGCATTGCTGGCCACCGCCGACAACGCGCAGCGCAACGCGGTCGATGATCGCCTGGCGGTGTACCTGCCCGCCGACGAGCCGGCCGCGACCTATCCGGTGGTGGTGGCCAACATCCTGGCCACCGCGCTGGACGCGCTGGCCGATGTGCTGGCCGCCCGCGTGGCCCCGGGCGGGCGCATCGCCCTGTCCGGGATCCTGCGCGGGCAGGAGGACGAACTGCTGCAGCGCTACGCGGCCTGGTTCGACCACTTGCAGGTCGCCACCGAGGAAGACTGGGTGCGGATCGAGGGCGTGCGCCGCTGAGCGGTCGCCGCCGGGCCACGCCCGGCATCGCGGGCGACCGCGCCGGCATGCTTGAATAGGCCGCATGTTCTTTCCCTGCCCGCACTGCCAGTTCCTGGTTTCCCACCATCCGCAACTGCGGCCGCTGCCGGCGCACTGCCCGCAGTGCGCACGTTCGCTGCTGGAGGATGCGGAGCCGGTGGCGGAAGACGGCGAGGGCGGTCTTCGCGAAGTGACGGTCGACGCGGCGTCCGCCGACGCGGCGGATGGCGACGGCGAAAGCGGGGACGAGGCAGCGCTTCCTGCCACGGATGACGACCGGGCTGCGGCAGACCCTGGGGCCGCGATGGACGGCGATACCCGCGCAGATGCCGCAGCCGCGGCCGGTGGCGATACCGCAGGCTCCGAAGCCGCGATTGACCCTGAAGCCGCGCCGGCAGCACTGCCCGCGCACGCGAACGCGCCTGCCGCGTTCGCCACCCCCCACCGCAACCGCCGGGCGCGATGGAGCTGGCCACTGGTCGCGGTGCTGGCGCTGCTGCTGGTGTTGCAGGCCCTGCTCGCCGACCGCGCGCGGCTGGCCGCCGATCCGCGCTGGCGACCGCTGCTCGAATCGCTGTGCGGCGCACTGCAATGCGACCTGCCGGCGTGGCACGAGCCTGCCGCGTTCACCATGCTCGATCGCAAAGTGCGACCGGCGTCACAACCTGGCGCGCTGCGCGTGGACGCCACCTTCCGCAACGACGCGCGCTGGCCGCAGGCATGGCCGGCGCTGCAGCTGGCGCTGTCCGACGCCGACGGGCACGTGCTCGGCAGCCACGTGTTCCCGCCGACCGAATACCTGGGTGCCGCTGCGTCCACGCGCCTGTCTCCCGGACAGAGCGCACAGGTCACCTTCCTGGTGCAGGAGCCGGCGCCGGGCACGGTCGCGTTCTCGTTCGAGTTCCGCTGAACGCGCAGTCCGCACGTCCAGTCCATGGCAGCGACCGGGCGGCCGCGCTAGACTCCCATGCCCGCTTGCAAGCGGCCCGCAGCAATCTCCGGAACTCCTGTGCAGCAGAATGCCTCTTCCCGCGCCGACGCCGGTCGCGCAACTTCCCGTCCGCCGCTGCGCGAGCACGTCGCCATGTCGGTACGTCGCTACCTGCGCGACCTGGATGGCGTGGACGCCAACGACGTCTACGAGATCGTGCTGCGCGAGATGGAGATCCCGCTGTTCGTGGAAGTGCTCAACCACTGCGAAGGCAACCAGAGCCGCGCCGCCGCGCTGCTCGGCATCCACCGCGCCACCCTGCGCAAGAAGCTGAAGGACTACGGGCTGGCCTGAGACGGCCGCCACGTTCGCACGTGGCCCGCATCGCGTAGACTCGCTGCGCCGGCAGGGGTGCCGGCCGCCTTCGCAAGGTTTCCCGCGCGGCACGGGGGCGATCGCACGCGACCGCGCGGCGCGACAGGGGGAAATCGATGCATCCTGCAGGGAATTGGCCCAGGTACCTGGGCCGGGCGCTGGCGCTGTGCGCGTGCCTGTCCGCCGCTTTGCCAGCGCTGGCCGCCAAGGCCAGGAACGACGCGATCCAGCCCGATGCGACGGTGATGGCCGTCTACGTGGCCGGCGACACGCTCAAGGCACGCCATTACGCGACCGCGTCGAACAGCTGGATCGAACCGGGCAAGGCCTTCGCCCAGGCGCTGGAGGGCGACGGCAGGAAATACTTCCCGAACCTGTACCTGGTCGCCGCGACGCAATCGCAGCCACAGGACCGGCAGTACGCCCTGCTGGTGGCCATGGACCCGAAGTGGAGCGAGTCCCGCCCCATCGAGCTGACCCTGGGCTACGTGGTCTACGACGCGAACGGCGAACGCCTGCTCGAAGGCAAGGTGAAACCGGCTACGGCGCGGATGGTCAGCCTCGACGCGATCGTCACCGAGACCAGCGTGCTCGCGGTGCAGCAGGCGATGGCGCAGATCCATCGCAGGCTCGCGTCCAACCCGCCGCAGCTGGCCACCGCGCCGGCCGCATCGATCAACCTGGCCCGCCTGGTCGACCGCGCGAAGCCACGACGCACCGGCACCGGCGTCTTCATCAACCGCAGCGGCCAACTGCTCACCGCCGAACACCTGGTCCGCGAATGCGTTGTGCTGGAAGCGCATGTCGACGACCACGCGGTGCCGCTGGCGACGCGCACCGCAAGCAGCGTGCTCGACGTTGCCGTGCTCGATTCAGGCGTGGCCCACGCCTCCAGCCTGCCGCTGCGCCGGGACGCAGGCTTCGACCTGGGCGAACCGGTGCTGGCGGTCGGCCATCCGGCCCGCGGCCACGCCGGTGATGCACCGACCCTGGGCCGCGGCACCATCAGCGCGGAGAAGGGCCCGCGGGGTTCGCTGGGCGCGTTCCAGTTCTCCGCCTCGCCACGCGCCGGCAACCATGGCAGCCCCGTGGTTTCCGATGCCGGCGAACTGCTCGGCCTCAGCGTCGGCACGCGCGACAGCGACCTCCTGGCCGAGCGCGGGCTGATGCCAAAGAACACCGACTTCGCGCTCGATGCGCGCCACATCGCCCGCTTCCTGCAGCGCGCGAACATCGCCTTCGACACGCTTGCTCCCGCCGAGGCGCACCGCGAAACCGGTGCGCAGGCCGCGATGGCCAACACCGTCCAGATCAACTGTTACCAGTGAGGCGCACCCGGATGATCCGCCATTGCCTGCTCGTCCTCGCCCTGCTGGCGCCCGCGTCCGCGCTGGCGGACGCGCCCGCGCCAGCTGCCGAGGCGCTCCCCGACACCGCGCCGCCAGTTGCGCCCATCGCCGGCGCATTGCCTCCGATGTGGTTCTACAGTTCGCTGGCGCCGGACGAGGTGCTGCCCACGCTCAAGGCCCATCCGGCCCTGGCCGGCCTGGACAAGGACCTGGCCGGCAGTCCGCTGTCGCTGGTGGTGACGCATACCTACGAGACCACGGCTGGTGGCAAGGCCGCCGGACTGGTGACCGGCCTGCTGTCCGCCGGCACGCTGGGCATCGTCCCGATCGTCAGCAACAACCGCCTGGTGGTCCGTTACGAGGTGCTGCTCAACGGCAAGTCGATCACCACCCATTCCTTCCAGCGCACCGCGACCCGCGCGCAGAACCTGTGGGTGACCGGGCAAGGCCAGGAAGGCCAGCTCGGCAAGGCGGGCCTGGAATGGGCGATGTCGACGGTCGCCGACGCGGCGGCCCGGCTGGCAGAGGACCCGGCCCTGGTCGCGGTCCGCGACGAGATCGAGTTCTACTTCCCCCCCGCCGGGGACGCTCCGACGCAAGACTGAGGCGTCCATCGGGTGCGGGCCACGGCCATGCGCGGCCGTGCCCGGGCAAGTAGCCCGGGCACGCCGCGTATAATCGTCCAGCTCCGCCCTCCCCCGAACCGCTCCTGCATGAATGTCAAATCCGATCCGCCGGTGAAGCTTCGCCGGGCGCTGCTGTCCGTTTCCGACAAGACCGGCCTGCTCGAACTGGCCCGCGCGCTGGTCGCGCACGACGTCGAGCTGCTCTCCACCGGCGGCACCGCCCGCGCGCTGCGCGAGGCCGGCCTGGCGGTGAAGGATGTGTCCGAGGTCACCGGCTTCCCGGAAATGATGGACGGCCGGGTCAAGACCCTGCACCCGCTGGTCCACGGCGGCCTGCTCGGCCGCGCCGGCGTCGACGACGCGGTGATGGCGCAGCACGGGATCGGCGCGATCGACCTGCTGGTGCTGAACCTGTATCCGTTCGAGACGGTGACCGCCAAGGCCGGCTGCACCCTGGCCGAGGCGGTGGAGAACATCGACATCGGCGGCCCGGCGATGCTGCGCTCGGCGGCGAAGAACTTCGCCCGTGTGGCGGTGGCGACCGCGCCGGAGCAGTACGCCGGCGTCGTCGCCGAACTCGACGCCAATGACGGCCGGCTGTCGGCGGCGACCCGCTTCGCCCTGTCGGTGGCCGCGTTCAACCGCGTGGCCCAGTACGACGCGGCGATCAGCAACTACCTGTCCTCGGTCACCGACGTGTCGGCCGAAGTGCCGGTGCGCACGCCGTTCTCCGCGCAGGCCAACGGCAGCTTCGTCAAGGTCATGGACCTGCGCTACGGCGAGAACCCGCACCAGCAGGCCGCGTTCTACCGCGACCTGCACCCGGCGCCAGGTTCGCTGGCGACGTTCGAACAGCTGCAGGGCAAGGAACTGAGCTACAACAACATCGCCGACAGCGACGCGGCCTGGGAATGCGTGCGCCAGTTCGACGCGCCGGCCTGCGTGATCGTCAAGCACGCCAATCCCTGCGGCGTGGCGGTGGGGGCGTCCTGCGCCGACAGCTACGAGCAGGCCTACGCCACCGACCCGACCTCGGCGTTCGGCGGGATCATCGCCTTCACCCGCCCGCTCGACGCGGCTACCGCGAAGACGATCCTCGACCGCCAGTTCGTCGAGGTGCTGATCGCCCCGGACTACGACGCCGGCTCGCTGGGATACGCGACGAAGAAGGCCAACGTGCGCGTGCTGCGCATTGCACTGGCACCGGCGTCGAAGGGTTTCATCGACACCAAGCGGGTCGGCTCGGGCCTGCTGATGCAGACCGTCGACGACCGCGTGGTCGACCGCGGCGAGCTCAAGGTGGTGACGAAGCTGGCGCCGACCGAAGCCCAGTTCAGCGACCTGCTGTTCGCGTGGAAAGTCGCCAAGTTCGTCAAGTCCAACGCGATCGTCTATGCGAAGGACAACCGCACGATCGGCGTGGGCGCCGGGCAGATGAGCCGGGTGTATTCGGCGCGCATCGCCGGGATCAAGGCGGCCGACGCCGGCCTGGTGGTGGAAGGCTCGGTGATGGCCTCCGACGCGTTCTTCCCGTTCCGCGACGGCATCGACGCCGCCGCCGCCGCCGGGATCAAGGCGGTGATCCAGCCGGGCGGCTCGATGCGCGACGCCGAGGTGGTGGCCGCGGCCGACGAGCACGGCATCGCCATGGTCTTCACCGGCGTGCGCCACTTCCGCCACTGACCCGCTCCCCCGCCGTGCGGCACGGTGCCCCGCCCGCCGCGCGGCTCCCTGTAGGAGCCCGCATGAGGGCGACCCGGAAGCGTCGGCACACGGCCGCGTTCAACGCGACCGCTCCGGAGGCTCCGCGTTGTACGCGGCGCGTTCCGGCGGCGTCGGGTCGCCCTCATGCGGGCTCCTACAGGAAGCCGCCGCACAGGCGTCCGGGCCCCGCATGGCCGCCTTAATGCCGCGCGCACGCCTGCTGGGCTAGGCTTGCCTCCTGTCCTGCCACGGAGGCGACCGTCATGTGGATCCGCGAGGAAAGTCCCGACGACATCGACGCCATCCACGACCTGGTGCTGGCCGCCTTCGCCGCCGTCGGCGTGCCCGGAGAAGGCAAGCTGGAGGCGCGTACCGTCGACACCCTGCGCGCCGACCATGCCCTGGCCGTTTCGCTGGTGGCCGACATCGATGGCCGCCTCGCCGGCCACGTCGCGTTTTCGCCGGCCCGCCCCTCGCGCGACGGCGACGGCTGGTACGTGCTCGGCCCGGTCGCGGTCAACCCGGCCGACCAGGGCCACGGCATCGGCGCCGCGCTGGTCCGCGCCGGCCTGCGCATGCTCGAGGAACGCGAGGCCAACGGCTGCGTGGTGCTCGGCGACCCGGCCTACTACCGCCGCTTCGGCTTCCGTCCCGACCCGCTGCTGACCCTGCCCGACGCGCCGGAAGGCGCGTTCCAGGCACTGCGCTTCACCGACGCGGCCTCGGCCGGCGAAGTGGTGCTGCACGCCGGCTTCGGCCACCACGAGAACGACTGGATGGCGGGGCCCTGACGCGCCAACCCTGCGCTGGCGCGCACGCTAGAATCGGACTCCCCCCCTTTCCCCGACCCCCCCGCAATGTCCAAAGTCCTGGTGATCGGTTCCGGCGGCCGCGAGCACGCGCTGGCCTGGAAGCTGGCGCAGTCGCCGCGCGTATCGGAAGTCGTCGTCGCCCCCGGCAACGCCGGTACCGCCACCGAGGCCGGCTGCCGCAACGCGCCGGTCAAGGTCACCGACATCGACGGGCTGCTCCGGCTGGCGCAGGACGAAGGCGTGGCCCTGACCGTGGTCGGCCCCGAGGTGCCGCTGGTGGCCGGCGTGGTCGACCGCTTCCGCGACGCCGGCCTGCGCATCTTCGGCCCCACCGCCGCGGCCGCGCAGCTCGAAGGCTCCAAGGCCTTCGCCAAGGACTTCCTCGCCCGCCACGGCATCCCCACCGCGTTCTACGCGGTGCATACCGACGCCGACGCCGCATTGGCCTACATCAACGAAAAGGGCGCGCCGATCGTGGTCAAGGCCGACGGCCTGGCCGCCGGCAAGGGCGTGATCGTGGCGATGACCCTGGCCGAAGCCGAGGCCGCGGTGCGCGACATGCTCTCGGGCAACGCCTTCGGCGATGCCGGTGCGCGGGTGGTGATCGAGGAATTCCTCGAAGGCGAGGAGGCCAGCTTCATCTCCATGGTCGACGGCCGCACCGCGCTGCCGATGGCCACCAGCCAGGACCACAAGCGCGTGGGCGACGGCGACACCGGCCCCAACACCGGCGGCATGGGCGCCTACTCGCCCGCCCCGGTGGTCACGCCGGAAGTGCATGCGCGGGTGATGCGCGAAGTGGTCGAGCCCACCGTCCGCGGCATGGCCGCCGACGGCGTGCCATTCACCGGCTTCCTCTACGCCGGGCTGATGATCGACGCGTCCGGCGCACCGAAGGTGATCGAGTTCAACGTGCGCTTCGGCGACCCGGAGACCCAGCCGGTGATGCTGCGCCTGCAGTCGGACCTGGTCGAACTGGTCGAGGCCGCGATCGATGGCCGCCTCGACGCGGTGGAAGCGCAGTGGGACCCGCGCCCGTCGCTGGGCGTGGTGATGGCCGCGCGCCCGTATCCGGAAACGCCGGTCACCGGCGATGTCATCAGCGGCCTGGACGCGGTGCCCGCCGGCGCCAAGGTCTTCCACGCGGGGACCGCGCTGGATGCCGCCGGCCAGGTGCTCAGCGCCGGCGGCCGCGTGCTGTGCGTGGCCGCGCTGGGCGATTCGGTGTCCGACGCACGGCGCAATGCCTATGCCGGCGTCGATGCGATCCACTGGGCCAGCGAATTCCACCGCCGCGACATCGGCTGGCGCGCGATCGAACGCGAGCGCGACGCGGGCTGAGGCTTCCGCGCGCGGCGCGGCCATGCCATCCTCGCCGCGCCCAGGCAACCGCCACCACGCAGGCCCGCCATGACCGTCGGCAGCGCCCAGCTCACCATGTCCCTGCTGATGACGCCGGACATGGCCAACTTCTCCGGCAACGTCCACGGCGGTGCCCTGCTCAAGCTGCTCGACGAGGTCGCCTACGCCTGCGCCAGCCGCTACGCCGGCTGCTACGTCGTCACCCTGTCGGTGGACCAGGTCACCTTCCGCGAGCCGATCCACGTCGGCGAACTGGTCACCTTCCTGGCCTCGGTCAACTACACCGGCCGCAGTTCGATGGAAGTGGGGATCAAGGTGGTGACCGAGGACATCCGCGGCCGCGCGGTACGGCACACCAACAGCTGCTTCTTCACCATGGTCGCGCTGGACGACGACGGCCGCACCGTCGCCGTGCCGCCGCGCGAGCCACAGACGGCCGAAGAGGAGCGCCGCTTCGAACAGGGTCGCCAGCGCCGCGAGATCCGCCAGGAAATGGAAGAGCGCTACCGCGCGCTGCGCAGCGACGCGCCGGGCGCCGGCTGAGCACGCTTGGACTGGAACGACACCCTCACCACCCTGGCCGCCGCCCTCGGCCTGGGCCTGCTGGTCGGCGCGGTGCGCGAACGCCACCATGCCGACCGCATCGGCAAGGCCGGCGTGCGCACGCATGCGCTGCTGGCACTGGCCGGCGCGATCGCCATGGGCTTCGGCAATGCCGCGCTGCTGGTGGTGCTGGCGGCGGTGGCGCTGCTCGCCCTGGCCAGCTACCGGACCAGCCGCGACCGCGATCCCGGCCTCACCGGCGAGGTGGCGATGCTGGTGACCGTGCTGCTGGGCGCGCTGGCCCACCGCTCGCCGGCGCTGGCGGCCGCGCTGGGCGTGGTGGTGGCGATCCTGCTGTGGGCCAAGGCGCCGCTGCGGCGATTGAGCCGCGACCTGATCAGCGAAACCGAAATGCAGGATGGCCTGGTGCTCGCCGCCGCCGCGCTGGTGGTGCTGCCGCTGCTGCCGGACGAGCCGGTCGATCCCTGGGGCGTGGTGCAGCCGGCGATGCTGTGGCGGATCGTGGTGCTGATCATGGCGGTGGGCATGCTCGGCCATGTCGCCCGCCGCGCGGTCGGTGCGCGGCGCGGCCTGCCGGTTGCCGGCTTCTTCTCCGGCTTCGCCTCCTCCACCGCCGCGGTGGCCAGTTTCGGCCAGCTCGCGCGCGCGCAGGCGGCGCTGCGACCAGCGGCGGTGGCGGCCGCGCTGCTGGCCAACCTGGCTTCGCTGCTTCTGCTGGCGGCGGTGGTCGGCGCGGTCTCGCCGTCGCTGCTGCGCACGGCGGCCGCACCGCTGGGCGCGGCGGCACTGGCCCTGGCGCTGGTCGCCGGCGGTGGCCTGTTGCGTGGCGGGCAGGCGGACAGCCTGCCGCCGGGGCCGCCACCGCGCGCGTTCCAACTGGCCCACGCGCTGCTGATCGCGCTGCTGATCGCCGCGGTGATGCTGCTGGCCGAAGCCCTGCGCCGCCTGTTCGGCGATGCCGGCGCGATGGTCGCGGCGACGATCGCGGCCGCAGCCGAACTGCAGGCCGCCGGCGCCACCATCGCGCGGCTGGCGGCGACCGACGCCCTCACCTCCACGGAGATGCGCTGGGGCCTGGTCGCGCTGCTGGCCTCGACCACGCTGGCCAAGACCGTGCTCGCCTTCAGCGCCGGCGGCCGCGGCTACGGCATGCGCGTCGGCGCCGGGCTGGCGGCGATGACCGCGGTGGCGGCGCTGGCGGCCTGGCTCGTTTCCGGCACCTGATCGCCGCGGATGCGCCCGCTCAGACGTTGGCCTGCTCCGGCGGCACGCCGGTGGCCAGCGGCGCGGCACCACGGCCGTCGCCGTCGCCCTGCGGGCAGCGCGCATCGAGGGTGTAGGAGGTCATCGACAGCGAGCCGTAGGCGTAGCCGTCGACCAGCACTCCGGCCGGGCGCCCGGAGGCGGCGGCCAGGCCGGCGATGTACAGCAGCGGCAGGAAATGGTCCGGGGTCGGCACCGCCAGGTGGAAGTCCTGGTGCGAGGCCAGCGCGGGAACATCGTGCGGGCGCTCGCACATCAGCGTCCGCGCGTCCTCGTTGAAGCGCCGGTTCCACTCGAAGGCGCCGTCGCGCTGCTTCCAGTCGATCGCGCGCAGGTTGTGGACGACGTTGCCGCTGCCGACCACCAGCACGCCGCGCTCGCGCAGCCGGGCCAGCTTCGCGCCCAGCGCCAGGTGCCACTCCGGCGGGCGCCGCGCGTCGATCGACAGCTGCACCACCGGGATGTCGGCCTGCGGGAACGCGTGCACCAGCACCGACCAGGTGCCGTGGTCGATCCCCCAGCCATCGACGTCCGCGCCGACGTGGTCCGGCTTGACCTCTTCGGCGATCTCCCCGACCAGGTCCGGCAGGCCCGGCGCCGGATACTGGACGTCGAACAGCGCCTGCGGGAAGCCGTAGAAGTCGTGGATGGTGCGCGGCCGCGCCATCGCGGTGACCGCGGTGGTGTTCACGTACCAGTGCGCCGAGACCGCCAGGATCGCGCGCGGCCGCGGCACCGAATCCCCGAACTCGCGCCAGGCCGCGGTGAAGCGGTTGTGCTCCAGCGCGTTCATCGGGCTGCCATGGCCGAGGAAGGCCGCGGGCATGATCGGGGTGGCGCTCATCGGGACCTCCGGGCAGGCACGGAAGGCCCACTTTAACCACGGCGGCGCCGCGCATGCGCGCGGCCGCGCGCAACCGGCGTCTGCTAGGCTCCGCGCAGTCCCGCGGAGGCCCGCATGTCCGGCTACAGCCAGTTCGCGCTGCTGACCCAGCGCCGCTTCCTGCCCTACTTCATCGTCCAGGCGCTGGGCGCCTTCAACGACAACGTCTACCGCCAGGCGATCATCGGCCTGCTCGGGGCGATGGTGCTGGCCGGCAGCATCGCCCCTGACACCCGCGCGCTTTACACCCAGCTGGCGCCGGCGGTCTTCATCGTGCCCTACTTCCTGTTCTCGGCCACCGCCGGCCAGATCGCCGAACGGCTGGAGAAGCAGAAGCTGATCGTGGTCACCACCGCCATGGAGATCGGGATCATGTCGCTGGCGGCGGTCGGCTTCCTGCTGCAGAACATGCCGCTGCTGCTGCTGGCGCTGTTCTGCACCGGCCTGCAGTCGACCCTGTTCGGGCCGGTGAAGTACTCGATCCTGCCCTCGGTGCTGGCGCCGGAGGAGCTGACCGGCGGCAACGGCCTGGTCGAGATGGGCACCTCGATCTCGATCCTGCTCGGCATGATCTTCGGCGGCTCGATCTTCCTGCTCGCCGGCGCCGCCGGGCCGTACGTCGCGGCCGTGTCGATCGTGCTGCTGGCGGGGGCCGGCACCTTCGTCGCCCGCCGCATCCCGCGGGTGGACGCGGGCGAGCCCGGCCTGAAGGTCAGCTGGAACATCGCGCGCGAGTCGTGGGGCATCTGGAAACTGACCCGCCGCCAGCTGGCGGTGCGCAACGCGGTGCTCGGCGTGTCCTGGTTCTGGTTCATCGGCACCGCGCTGACCGCGCAGCTGCCGGTCTACGCCGAGACCAACCTGGGCGGCACCCAGGCGCTGTACATCCTCGGCCTGGCGCTGTTCTCGATCGGCGTGGGCACCGGCTCGCTGCTGTGCGAGAAGCTGTCCGGGCGCATCGTCGAGATCGGCCTGGTGCCGCTGGGCGCGTTCGGGGTCAGCGCGTTCCTGTTCGACCTGTACTTCGCCCGCCCGGGGCAGGCGCTGGCGACGGGCATGAGCGTGGCCGAGTTCGCGCGCGCGCCGGGCAGCGCGCGGATCATGCTCGACCTGGCCGGAATCGGCCTGTTCACCGGCTTCTTCGTGGTGCCGCTGTTCGCGCTGATCCAGAGCCGCACGCCGAAGCGGGAGATGGCGCGGGTGATCGCCGGCATGAACATCCAGAACGCGCTGTTCATCGTCGCCGCCGCGCTGTCCGGCGTCGCGGTGCAGCGCGCGCTGGGCTGGACCATCCCGCAGGTGTTCCTGGCCCTGGCCGTCGCCAACACCCTGGTCGCGATCTGGATCTTCACGATCGTGCCCGAATTCCTGATGCGCTTCCTCAGCTGGCTGCTGGTGCGCGCGCTGTACCGGCTGGAGCTGCACGGCATCGAGAAGAACGTGCCCGACGAGGGCGCCGCGCTGATCGTGTGCAACCACGTCAGCTACATGGACGCGCTGATCCTGGCCGCGACCATCCCGCGGCCGGTGCGCTTCGTCATGTACTACCGGATCTTCGACATCCCGGTGATGCGCTGGATCTTCCGCACCGCGCGCGCGATCCCGATCGCCGGCGCGCGCGAGGACCCGGCGCTGATGCAGCGCGCCTTCGACCAGATCGACGCGGCCCTGGCCGAGGGCGAGCCGGTGTGCATCTTCCCGGAAGGCGCGCTGACCCGCGACGGCGGGATCGCGCCGTTCAAGTCCGGCGTGGAGAAGATCCTCGAACGCGCGGCCGCGGCCGGCCGGCCGGTGCCGGTGGTGCCGATGGCGCTGCGCGGGATGTGGTCGAGCATGTGGAGCCGGCGCGGCGCATCGGCCGACGGCGGATGGCTGGGCCGCATGCGCGTGCCGCGGCGCTTCCGCGCGCGCATCGAAGTGGCCGCCGGGCCACCGCTGTCGGGCGAGCTTCGCGCCGAAGTGCTGGAAGCCCGCGTGCGCGAACTGCGCGGCGACCACGCCTGAGCGCGCGGCGTCTATGCCGGCGCCGGCGCGTCGGTTAGGCTTGCGACCGACGCAAGCCAGTATGCAAGTCGCATCACCAACCACGACCCGCAGGAGGCAGTGCCATGAGTTACGTCCCCCCGCCCACCCCGAACGCGGCCCCGGCCTACCAGCCGGTCCCCAATTACCTGGCCTGGGCGATCGTCTCGACCGTGCTGGCGACCTGCCTGTGCTGCCCGCTGGGCCTGGTCGGCATCGTCGCGATCGTGTTCTCGAGCAAGGTCAACAGCCTGCTGCGCCAGGGCGACATCGCCGGTGCCCAGCGCGCCTCGGCCAATGCCAAGACCTGGTGCTGGGTCGCCACCGCGCTGGCGATCATCGGCCTGCTGCTGAACATCTACATGTTCTCGACCGGCGGCATGGCCGAGTACCAGCAGATGATCGAGCAGATCCAGCAGGCGCAGTAAGCAGCGGCGCATGTCCGCCACCGCGCGCGCGCTGTGGATCGCGGCGCTGGCCACGACGGCGGTCGCGGCCGGCGCCGGGGTGTGGCTGCTGCGCAGCTTCGACCCCAACGCGGCGGGAAACCCGTTCCCGCCGTGCATGTTCCACGCCTTCACCGGCCTCTACTGCATCGGCTGCGGGCTGACCCGCGCCCTGCACGCGCTGGTCCACGGCGACGTGGCCGGCGCGCTGTCGATGAACGTGCTGGGCGTGCTGATGCTGGTGCTGGTGCCGCTGATGGTGGCCTGGGGCCGCGGCTGGCAGCCGCGCGCGCTGCGGCCGCTGATGGGCGTGGTGATGGAGCCGAAACTGTGGCTGCTGGTGCTGCCGGGCTACTGGGTGGCGCGCAACCTGCCGTGGGTTCCGTTCACGTGGCTCGCGCCGGGTTGACTCAGCTCACCCACCCGGCGATCACCAGCAGCGCCAGCAGCGCCAGCCACAGCAACAGCATGCGCCACACCAGGCTCATCGCGTCGCGCAGTTCGACCAGCTCGCCGGTGACCGCCACCGGCACCGGCTGGCCTTCGCGCAGGTAGTCCTCGGCCTCCTCGGCCAGTTCACCGCGCACCGCGGCACGGCCGGCGGCTTCCAGGAAACCGCTCTGCGCGTGCCAGCGGTCGCCGCCGCCGGCGCGCCAGGCGCGGAACACCAGGTCGAAGTTGCCCGCCAGCGCCAGCGCCAGGGTCATCAGCTGCGCCACCGGCCATTCCAGCCAGTGCAGCAGCACGCGCGCGCCGGCCGCGTTCTCCACGGGCAGACGCGCCGGACCGGCCAGCGCGGCGCGCTCGGCCAGGCGATACAGCGCGGCCCCGGTCGGACCCAGCAGCAGGAACCAGAACAGCGGCGCGAACCAGCGCCGCAGCGCGCTGCGCATCAGCGTGCCCGGCAGCAGGTGGCCTTCGACCACCGTCGCGCCCGGTTCGGGCGCCAGCAGCGCCAGGCGCGCGCGCCGGGTCTGCGGATCGGAATCGTCGAGCGCGGCCTCGACGTCGATGTCCAGGTCGCGCGGCCCCCAGGCGCAGACCAGCACGACCACGCCGAACAGCAGGCCCAGCAGGCCCCAGAGGCGGCCGTACAGCAGCACCTGCAACAGCAGCACCAGCAGCACCGGCGGCAGCAGCGCCAGCCAGATGCCGGAGCGGCCCTGCCAGAACCCGCCCTCGCCCGCATGGGCGCCGACCCAGTCCAGCCAGCGCTCGAACCAGTGGAACCGGCGCAGCGAGGCCATCGGCGCGGGCGCGACATGGCCCAGCACCAGGGCGGCGACGACGGCAACCAGCGTGGTGAACATGCGAGCGGCTCCCTCCACGCCGGTCCAGGGGAGGGATTCTAGCCGGAGCCCGCGACCGGCGACGCTAAGCGCGCGTGAGCATGCCGCCGTGCGCGTGCCAGTGCGCGATGAGCGAACGGGCGATGGAGATCGGCGGCGCCAGCAGGATCGAGTCCGCACCTGCGTCGGCGTCGTCGCGGAGCAGGGCCGCACCGATTTCCGCGCGGCTGAACCAGCGCGCCTGTTCCAGTTCCCCGTCCACCTGCGGCTCGTCCGGCTCGGCCAGCGCCTCGAAGCCGAGCATCAGCGCGCCGGGGAACGGCCACGGCTGCGCGCCCAGGTAGCGGCAGGCGCGGACCCGCACCGCGGTTTCCTCGTGGACCTCGCGCGCCACCGTCTGTTCCAGGGTCTCGCCCGGTTCGACGAAGCCGGCCACCACCGACCAGCGCCGTGGCGGCCAGCCCGGCTGCCGGCCCAGCAGCAGGCGCTCGCCATCGCTCACCGCCACGATCACCGCCGGGTCCACCCGCGGGTAGTGGTCGTTGCCGCACTGCGCGCAATGCCCGGTGAAGCCGCCGCGAGCGAACGCGACCGCGCCGCCGCAGACGCCGCAGAAACGGTTGCGCGCCTGCCACCAGAGCATGCCGCGGGCGTAGGCGTAGGCGCCGGCGATCTCCGCCGGCCACTCGGCCGCGGCACGGCGCAGGTCGATCCACTGCGCCGCGTCCAGCGCCGGCAGCGTCGCCGACTCGACCGCGAACCAGGCCTGGCCACCGTCGCGCGAGCGGCCCAGGAACACCGCCGTGCCCGGCCCGCCACCGACGTCATCGCCGCGCAGGTCCAGCAGCGCGCCATCGGCCGCCACCGCTGCGCGGCCTTCGCCATCCAGCACCAGCAGCCGCGCACCGGGCCACAGCCCGCGCAGCGCCTCGGCGTCGCCGCGCAGCGGATCGGCGCGGTCCAGCGGGGCCGCGGCGAAGGCGAAACCTTCGAGGATGGCAGGGTCGGGCAGGACCGGGCCGGGCACGCGCGCCACCCGGCCGGGTCAGGTGCTGAAACTGCTGCCGCAGCCGCAGGTGGTCTTGGCGTTGGGGTTGCGGATCACGAACTGCGCCCCGCTCAGGCCTTCGCTGTAGTCGACCTCGGCGCCCATCAGGTACTGCAGGCTCAGCGGGTCGACCAGCAGGGTCACACCGTCGGTGTCCACCGCCATGTCGTCCTCGGCCCGGGTCTCGTCGAACTCGAAGCCGTACTGGAAGCCGGAGCAGCCGCCGCCCTGGATGTAGACGCGCAGGCTCAGGGCCTCGTTGCCTTCCTCGGCGATGAGTTCGCGCACCTTGGCGGCCGCGGCCTGACTGAAGCGCAACGGCTGCTCGAGTTGCTGGTAGCTGGGGTGGAGAAGTTCCATGCCGCCAAGATGGGGCCCGAAGGCCCCCGGATCAAGCCTTGGCCGCCTTGGCCGCGGTGATCGGCGTGGCCGCCTCCGGCACCGCCGCCACCCGCGGCTGCGAGGACGCATGGACCAGGCGGCCGGTCAGCTGCGCGCCGGCGCTCATTTCCACCACCGTGTAGTGGACGTTGCCCTCCACGCGGGCCTTCTGCGCCAGTTCGATCCGCTCGCCGGCGTGCACGTCGCCGTTCAGGGTGCCGTTCACGATCACCACCGGCGCATGCACCTCACCCTCGATCATGCCCTGCTCGGCCAGCACCAGGCTGGCCGGCTTGCCCTCGGCGGCCAGCACCTTGCCGACGATGCGGCCTTCCACGTACAGGCCGCCGCTGAACTCCAGGTCGCCGCGGATGACCACGTCCGGGCCGATCAGGGTGTCGATGGTGAAGCCGTCGCGCTGGGCCGTCTTGTTGTTCTTGAACACGCTCATTTTTCTCCGCCGCTCCCCGCGGGTTTCCAGTCGAAGGTCTGCTCGACGCCCCCCGCGCCGCCACGCAGCGAGACTCGCACACGCTGCGGGGTGAAATCCTTGGGCAACATCACGTTGCCCGTCAATTCCTGGAAATACCGGAACGAATAGTCCTGTCCCGGGCTTCCCGGCCTGTTGTGCAGTTCGTCCCAGCCGATCGTGGCCAGCTTGCCGGCGCGCACGCCCTCCACCGCGAAGCGCAGCTGGCCCTGGCTGATGGCGCCGCGGTTCAGGTTCTGGGTCAGCACCGCGCGGTAGCTCCAGGTCCCGGCCTCGGTGGGCGTGAACTCGATGGAGTGCACGTTCAGGCCCTTGCGCTGCGAGGTCGAGCCGACCAGGCGCTCGTAGAAGGCCACGTCGGCGCGCAGGGCGGCGATCTCCTCGTCGCGCTCGGCCAGCGAGGACTGCAGTTCGCTGTTGGCCGCGCGGCTGATCTGGTCCGAACGCTGCAGGGTGACCAGGCGCTGGGTGGTCTCGTCGAGCTGGCGCTGCTGCACGGCCGCGGTGCGCTCGGCGGCACGCAGCTGGCTGCGCGCGTCGCCCGCGCCCGGCGCGGCCAGCGACGATGCCAGCCACCAGGCCAGGCCCAGCGAAACCAGCCAGGCCACGGCGAGGGCGATCCACAGGCGGCGGCCGGCCAGGCGCGGCTGCCGCGGGACCACCTGGAAACGGGGAACGGGTTCAGTCATGTCGTCGCGGTGGAGGCCGGCATCGGGCCGATTCTGCCTATACTGCTTCCGGAACGGGCCAGCAGTGTAACGCCCGCCCGCGGCGGGGCCAGCGGCATGAGCGCGCGGCCGAGGAGGATCGCTCCATGACCGAAGCCCACATCTACGTGATCGGGATCCTGCTGGCCTGGATGGCCGGGATCCGCGCCTACCTCACCGTGTTCGGCGTGGGCCTGGCCGGCCTGCTCGGCTGGGTCGACCTGCCGCCGGCGCTGCAGCCGACCATGTCCTGGTGGGTGCTGGGCACCTCCGGCCTGCTCGCCCTGGCCGAATTCTTCGCCGACAAGATCCCCGGCGTGGACTCGGTGTGGGACCTGCTGCAGACCCTGGCCCGGGTCCCGGCCGGCGCCTTCCTCGCCGCGGCCACGCTCTCGCCCGACGGCCAGCTCGGCGGCACCGCGCTGGCCGCCGGCGCCGGCATCGCCCTGGCCAGCCACGGGCTCAAGGCCGGCACCCGCGCGCTGCTGAACACCTCGCCGGAACCGGCGAGCAACTGGGTCGCTTCGGTGGCCGAGGACACCGTGGTGGTCGGCGGCCTGGCGCTGGTCATGGCCCATCCGTGGATCGCGCTGTTCGTGGTGGTCGGCGCCAGCCTGCTCGGCGCGCTGCTGGTGTGGTGGGTCTGGCGCACGCTCAGCCGCGGCGTGCGCCGGCTGTTCGCGCCGCCGCCGGCGCCATCACCGCCGGCATAGCGCCGGCGCGGCCCGGTTGTACTTGTCGTGGCGAACGCACTTGGTCACATAATGCGGTCCCAGCAGGGGGAAGACTGATGGCCGTACGGGAACCCGCTTCATTGCCGGAGGATGCGGCTGCGCGCCAGCGGGCGCGCGCCGAGACGCCGCCGCCGCGCTACTGGCGGCGCTGGACGCAGGACGCCGCCGAAGCCGGCGCCGATGCAGGCGGGCTGGCGCCTGCCGCGTCCCTCGCCCCGGCGACGGGCCAGGTGCCGCCGTCCGCGGCCGATGCCACCGGCACCCCGTCCGGACAGGCCACCACCGATGATTCCCCCTACCGCATCCTGATCGTCGAGGACGACCGCACCCAGGCCCTGTTCGCGCAGAGCGTGCTGCACGGCGCGGGCATGAAGGCCGAAGTGCAGATGCAGCCGGACGGGGTGATCGACGCGATCCGGCGCTTCGACCCGGACCTGATCCTGATGGACCTGCACATGCCCGGCCTGGACGGTATGCGCCTGACCTCGCTGATCCGCCAGCAGGCCGAATTCCAGCTGCTGCCGATCGTGTTCCTCACCGGCGACCCGGACCCGGAGCGCCAGTTCGAAGTGCTCGAGAGCGGCGCCGACGATTTCCTGACCAAGCCCATCCGCCCGCGCCACCTCATCGCCGCGGTCTCCAACCGGATCCAGCGCAGCCGCGCGCAGCTGCGCCAGGCCGCGCCGGCACCCGACGCGACCCTGCGCAACCATCCGGAGACCGGCCTGGCCACCCGCGGCTGGCTGCTGCAGCAGGTCGACGAGGCGCTGCTCGCCGGCACCGGCGGCGGCCTGTTCTTCGTCGAGGTCGCCAGCGCGCTGGGCCTGCGCGAGCGCTACGGCTACGCCGCGTTCGAGAAACTGATGAACCAGGCCGGCAACCGCCTGTCCCGGCTCGGCGCCCCGGCGCCGGTGGCGCGCCTGAACGACAACAGCTTCCTGCTGCTGGCCAGCGGCCGCGACGAATCGATCCTGGAGCAGTTCGCCAACCTGCTGCGCACCGGCCTGTCCGCGGAAAGCTTCGGCGTGCGCGACGACGAGCAGGTGCAGCTGCGCAGCGCGGTGGGCTTTACCGCGCTGTCGGCCGGCTTCGCCGACGCCGGCTCGGCGCTGGAGGCGATCGAGCGCAGCGCGCTGCAGGCGCGGCTGCGCAGCAGCGGCGTGGCCGCCTACGTGCCGCCCAGCGACACCGAGGCGCAGGAACGGCTGGCGCTGCTCGAAGGCCAGCTGGAACTGGCCTACCAGCCGATCGTCGCGGTGGCCGGCAACGAGCAGGCCCAGTACCAGGTCCTGCTGCGCCTGCGCCGTCCCGACGGCACGCTGCTCTCGGCCGCGCAGGTCGTGCCGGCCGCCGAGGCCAGCGGCCGCATCGCCGACCTGGACCAGCAGGTGATGGAACACGCGCTGGACATGATCGCCCAGCGCAGCGCGGCCGGCACTCCGCTGCGCCTGTTCGTCTCGCAGTCGCCGCGCACGCTGGCGCGCGAGGCCTTCGCCGACTGGCTGCTGCAGACCATCGAAACGCGCCGCATCGACGCCTCGGCGGTGGTGATCGACCTGCGCCTGGGCGATGCGCTGATCCACAGCGTCACCCTGGGCGAGTTCTGCCGGCGGCTGATGGCCGCCGGCGTGCAGTTCTGCCTGAGCCAGTTCGAACCCGGCACCGAAGCCGACGCGCTGCTCAACCAGTTGCCGCTGGGCTACGTGCGCATGGCCGGGCGCTACGCCGGCGCGCACGCGGACCCGGAACTGCGCGACCAGTTGCGCGGGGCGATCGACCTGGCCCACCGCCTGGGCCTGCAGGTGATCGGCCAGCAGATCGAGGATCCGCAGGCCGCCGCGGCGATGTGGATGGGCGGCATCGACTACATCCAGGGCAACCTGGTCAGTTCGGTCGGCACCGACCTGGATTTCGACTTCCAGAACGCGGTGCTGTAGCCGATGGCCGCTGCCCAGCGCCGGATCTGGCCCGTGCTCACCGCGATGGCGGGTGCCTGCGTACTGCTGGCCATCGGCCTGGGCCTGAGCGGCAATGCCGATGCCTCGTGGTGGAAGGTCGCCGGCGCGCTGGCACTGGCCACGGTGGTGTTCGCACTGGGCGCGGTGCTTTCCTCGGCCACGCAGGCACGCGACCTCAACGAGGCGCAGGCGCGCGCCACCGCCGCCGAGGACGAGTGCACCCTGCTGCAGCGCGACGTCAACCGCCACGACCAGCTCGAGCAGCAACTGCTGCAGGCCAAGCAGGCGGCCGAGTCTGCGGCGCTGGCCAAGGGCGAGTTCCTGGCCACGATGAGCCACGAGATCCGCACCCCGCTCAACGGCATCATCCCGATGCTGGACCTGGTCGCGCGCGGCAGCCTGGCGCCGGACCAGCGCGAGATGCTGCGCACAGCGCACGAATCCTCGCAGCAGCTGCTGCGCATCGTCGACGACATCCTCGACTACTCCAAGCTGGAGGCGAACCGGCTGGAGCTGGAGATCACCAGCTTCAACCTGCGCGAACTGCTGGAAGCGGTGCTGCAGCTGATGCAGCGTCCGGCCGAGGGCAAGGGCCTGCGCCTGGAGCTGAACATCGACCCGAACGTGCGCCTGCCGGTGCGCGGCGACCCGGTGCGCCTGCGCCAGATCCTGACCAATCTGATCGGCAACGCGGTCAAGTTCACCGAGCGCGGCGGCATCCAGCTGGGCGTGCGCCGGCTCGGCGAGACCGCGGCCCAGCACATGCTGCGCTTCGAAGTGCGCGACACCGGCATCGGCATCGGCCATGCGCAGCAGCAGCGGCTGTTCAGCGCCTTCACCCAGGCCGACGCCTCCACCACGCGCCTGTACGGCGGCACCGGCCTGGGCCTGGCGATCTGCAAGCGCATCGTCGACCTGATGGGCGGGCGCATCGGGGTGCAGTCCGAACCGGGGCACGGCTCGATCTTCTGGTTCGAG
This sequence comes from Pseudoxanthomonas koreensis, assembly GCF_010093225.1. Lineage (GTDB taxonomy): Bacteria > Pseudomonadota > Gammaproteobacteria > Xanthomonadales > Xanthomonadaceae > Pseudoxanthomonas > Pseudoxanthomonas koreensis. The sequence continues at coordinate 33,189 of NZ_PDWM01000035.1, forward strand.
ATCCCGCTGCTGAAGGTGATCGGCGACGTCCAGATCCGGCAGACCGCGCACGACGCCCGGCGCGTGCTGGCGATCACCCCGAACCTGCGCCTGCGCCAGCGCATCGCCCTGCTGCTGCCGAACTGGGGCATGACCGTCAGCATCGTCGAGACCACCCAGGAAGCGCTGGAGCGGCTGCGCCAGCCGCCCTCCCCCGGGCAGGGCGCGCAGGGCTTCGTCGCCGTGCTCGCCGACTACGACGGCCTGCGCCACAGCGCGCGCGCGCTGCACCGCGCGCTGCTGCGCACCCCCGCCTACGCCGGCGTGCGCCTGCTGTGGCTGTACGGCGACGAGGACATCCCGGAGGAACTGCGCGAGGGCGCCGAAGCGCTGCCGCGCCTGGCACCCGACGCCGACCTGCGTGGCGCCCTGCAGGAGGCACCGGCCCCGCGCGCCGAACCCAAGGGCCCGGCCCCGTTCCCTTCCGAACCCGTGCCCGCGCCGCCAGCGCCCGAACCGGCCCACTCCGGCCCGCCGCCGCGCCTGCTCCTGGTCGAGGACAACCCGGTCAACCTGCTGGTCGCGCAGAAGCTACTGTCGGTGCTGGGCTACGAGTGCGACACCGCGCCCAACGGCGAAGTCGCGCTGTCGCACATGGCCAGCGGCGTCTACGACCTGGTGCTGATGGACTGCCAGATGCCGGTGCTGGACGGTTATTCGGCGACACGCCGCTGGCGCGAGCACGAGGCCGGCCAGCCACCCGGCACGCGCCTGGCGATCGTGGCGATGACCGCCAACGCGATGGCCGGCGACCGCCAGCGCTGCCTCGACGCGGGCATGGACGACTACCTCTCCAAGCCGGTCTCGCGCGACCAGCCCGACGCCTGCCTGCGCCGCTGGCTGCGCGCCGCGCCGGTGCGCAGCGCGTCGTCGCGTCCGGCGGCGGCCGATGCGGCGGCGAGCGCGCCGCCCGCCGCGGCGGCCATGGCCGCGCCTTCGCAGCCGGCGGCATACCCGCCGGTTGCCGCGCCGGTTGCGGTTCCTGCGCCGGTCCCGGCTCCGGCACGGATGGACACCCCGGCGGCGGCGGCGCCCACGCCAGCGCCCGCCGCATCGAAGCCGGATGCGCCGGCCGCCCTTTCGCTGTCACCGGAGATGCCCTTGTTCGTGCCCCCGGCCGCCATCCCGCCCGCCGCACCCGCT
>NZ_PDWM01000036.1 GCF_010093225.1 Pseudoxanthomonas koreensis
TCGCGAAAGGACGCCGTACCTTGGGTATATGGCCCAAGTGGCACATGGATGTGCCACGGCCCTGAGTAAAGACAGGATGTCGTCCCGAAGGGTGGGCCATATACCCAAGGTGCGGCGGCCCCCGCCGGAGCCAGCGCTCCTGCCTTCCAGCTTCCAGCCTCCCGCAGACGCAAGCGAAGGACAGCGAGAAGGCGCCGCCGGGCAAGTGCTGTTCTACGAGGTGCGTTGCGGCCGCGTGCAACAATCGCCTCGATGAGCACGCCTCCCGAGCCGCTGGCCCGTTCCCCCGATCCGACGCCTTCCGGCAGGGAGGCTGACGAGCTGCGCGAACGCATCGGCGCGCGCGCGCTGGCCACCCTGCGCGCCGCCTCGCCGCGCCATGCCGCCCTGCTCGAGGACGCCTCGCTGTGCGCGCGCGTGCAGCAGGTCGCCCTTGCCAGCGACTTCGCGGTCGAGACCCTGCGCCGGCAGCCCGCACTGCTCGGACACCTGGCCGGCGACGACCCGCCGCCGCTGCCGGAACCGGTACTCGACCCGGCCCAGCCCTCCGCCTGGCCGACGCAGCTGCGCCTGTACCGCAGCGCCGGTTCCACCCGCCTGGTCTGGCGCGACGTGCTCGGCCTGGACGACGTGGACGCCACCCTCGCCGGCAGCACCCGGCTGGCCGAGGACTGCCTGCGCATCGCCCTGCAGGCGGTGGAGGGCGAGTTCGCCGAACGCCATGGCGTGGTCCGCGATGCCGCCGGCGTGGCGCAGCGACTGGTGGTGTTCGGGCTGGGCAAGCTTGGCGGCGGCGAACTGAACTTCTCCTCCGACGTGGACCTGGTCTACGCCTACGCCCACGACGGCGAATCGGACGGACGCCGTACGCTGGCCGCGGAGGACTACTTCGCCCGGCTCGGCCAGCGCCTGGCCAAGCTGCTCGACGAAACCACCGCCGACGGCTTCTGCCACCGCGTCGACCTGCGCCTGCGCCCGTTCGGCAGCGCCGGGCGGGTGGCATGGTCGTTCGCGGCGATGGACGGCTACTTCCAGCGCGAAGGCCGCGACTGGGAGCGCTACGCCTGGCTGAAGGCGCGCGCCGTGGCCGGCGACATCGACGCCGGCGAGGCCTGGCTGCAGGCGCTGCGGCCGTTCGTGTACCGGCGCTACCTGGATTACACCGCGCTCGATGGCCTGCGCACGATGAAGGCGGCGATCGTGGCCGAGATGCAGCGCCGCGACATGGCCGACGACCTCAAGCGCGGGCCCGGAGGCATCCGCGAGATCGAATTCCTGGTGCAGTCGCTGCAGCTGATCCGCGGCGGCCGCGAGCCGGCGCTGCGCGGCCGCGGCCTGCTGCCGGCGCTGCAGGCGCTGGTGGAAGCCGGGCAGATCGCCGCGGACCACGGCGCCGCGCTGGCCGCTTCCTACCGCTACCTGCGCCGGCTCGAGAACCGCGTGCAGATGCTGCGCGACGCCCAGACCCATGCCTTGCCCGGCGATGGCGATGACCGCCTGCGGCTGGCGCTGGCGCTGGGCCACGACGGCTGGGAATCCCTGCAACAGGAACTGGCGCAGTGCCGCGCGCAGGTCTCGGCCGAGTTCGAGGCGCTGCTGGTGCCGCGCCGCGGCGAGGCCGCGCCCGACGCGCTGGAAAGCTACTGGCGTGCGCTGCCGCAGGGCGGCGAGGCCAGCGTGCTGGCCGGCGCCGGGTTCGCCGATGCCGAAGGCGCTGACGCGGCGCTGCGCGACTTCGCCCGCGGCAACGGCGTGCGCGCGCTGTCCGACGCCGCGCGCGCGCGGCTGGACCGGGTGGTGCCGGCGCTGCTCGGCGCGGCGTCGCGTTCGGCGCAACCGCAAGCGGCGCTGCGGCGCCTGCTCGGCCTGCTGCAGGCGATCCTGCGCCGGGCCAGCTACCTGGCCCTTCTCGACGAACAGCCCAGCGCGATGGCGCGGCTGGTCGACGTGCTCGCGCGCAGCGCGCTGCTGGCCGAGCGCATCGCCAACTACCCGCTGTTGCTGGACGAACTGCTCGATGCGCGCGTGGCCGGGCCGATGCCCGGCGCGGCGACGATGCGCAGCGAGTGTGCCGCCGCGATGCAGGCGCAGGACGACGATCCCGAGTCGGCGTTGCGCGCGTTGAACGAAGTGCGCCAGGCGCTGAGCTTCCGCATCGCCCTGGCCGCGCTGGACCGGCGCCAGCCGGCGGCGGACAGCACCCGCCAGCTGGCCGAGCTGGCCGACGCGGTGGTGGCCGAAGTGCTGCGCATGGCCGAAGCCGAAGTGGTCGCCGCGCACGGCGTCCTGCCGGGCGGCCGCTTCGCGGTGGTCGGCTACGGCAGCCTGGGCGGGCGCGAGCTGGGCTTCGGCTCGGACCTGGACCTGGTGTTCCTGTACGACGCCGACCCCGGCGCGGTGTCGGAAGGCACGCGCGCACTGGAAGCATCGCGCTGGTACACGCGCCTGGCGCAGAAGGTCGTGGCCCTGCTCGGCGCGGTGACCAGCGCCGGCCGCCTGTACGAGACCGACATGCGCCTGCGCCCGGACGGCAGCAAGAGCATGCTGGTGTCCACCCTGGCCAGCTATGCCGAGTACCAGGACCAGCGCGCCTGGACCTGGGAGCACCAGGCCCTGGTGCGCGCCCGCGCGGTGGCCGGCGACGCTTCGCTGCTGGCCGATTTCGAGCGGGTGCGCGCGGAGACCCTGGGCCGCGCGCGCGACGCGCAGGCGCTGGCCGCCGACGTGGTGCAGATGCGCCAGCGCATGCGCGCCGAACTGGACCGCAGCGATGCGGCGCGCTTCGACCTCAAGCAGGGCGCCGGCGGCCTGGTCGACCTGGAGTTCCTGCTGCAGTTCGGCGTGCTGGCCGGGTCGGCGCAGGCGCCGGCATTGCTCGAACCACGCGACAGCCCGGGCCTGTTGAACGCGCTGGCTGCCTGCGGATGGCTGCAGGACGACGAGGCCGCCGCGCTGCACGATGCGCATGCGGTGCTGCTGGAGGCGGGCCTGGCCTGCACCCTGGACCGGCGGCCTCGGCTGACCGCCGAGGACGACGCGATCGCCGGGGCGCGGGCGCGGATCGGGCACGCGGTCCGGCGCCAGGGCCTGGGGTTCGACCCTTGAGCTGCGTGCCCTTGTAGGAGCTCCATTCATGGGCGACCCGACGCCGTCGTGAGGTGCCGCATTCAACGCGGCGCCTCCGGAGCGTTCGCGTTGAACGCAGCGGCGCCCAGCCCCCTCGGGCCGCCCATGAATGGAGCTCCTACAAGGGCGTGGGGAGCTGCAGGCGGGCACGGATCGCGGCGGCCACGCGGCCGGTTTCGCGCAGGGGGGAGGTCGTGGCGGCCGGGGGCGCCCCGGCGCCGGGCTCGAGGCGACCGCGTTCCCGCAATGCATGCAGGAAAGCCGCGATCTTCCCGGTCGCGCAATGGCCTTCGATCACTTCCACGGGCACGTTGGTCGCACACGCTTCCGACAGCATGTTCACCGAATCCGGCGTGCACACCAGCCGGTCCGCACACGCCAGCATCCCGGGGTAGGGGTTGGCGCCGCTGCCGTCCCAGAGCAGGCCGGGGACGCCGCGCAGCTGCGCGCGCAATGAATCCAGCGTGGTGGCCGGCGTGCGTCGCGAGACGGTGGCCAGCAGGCTGCCGCCTTCCTCCAGCACGCGCTGGCGCAGGGCCTGCAGCAGCGCCTGCAGCGCCTCGCTGCGCCACGGCGCATGCCGGGTGGGCCCGCCGACCAGCACCACGATGCGCGGCCGCGGCAGCGCCATCAGCGCCGGGTAGCGCGCCGCGGCTTCGGCCAGCCAGAGGTCGTCGACCGGGTTGAGGCTGCCCAGCACCGGGACCACGTTGTCGCCGCGCAGGCGGTCGTGCTCCGGCGCGACCACCACGACCCAGTGGCGGGTGTCGATGCGCGGGTCGAGGATCTGCACCGCGCGCGCGCCGCGTTCGCGCAGCAGGCGGGTGGCCAGCGCGCCCTGGCGGCCGCAGCCGAGCGCCAGCGCCGGCGGATGCCGCAGCCCGGCGGCGAACGCCGGCCCGAAGGCCGCGTCCGCACCGGGCAGCCTGCGTGGCGCCAGCCAGCGCCACGGAGCGGCCGGCAGCAATGCCGGCGCGTGCGCCGCGGCATGGCCCAGCGCCCGGGCCAGGGCCTCGGCCTGGCGCAGGTTGCCGGCGTGGCCGTCGGTGAGCACCCAGGCGCCGCCACTGGTCGATTGTTGCGAAAACGGCATTAATTAGTTCCGGGATGAGGTCGAGACATCATTGCTGCAACACTCTACACTGGCGTCCTGCCTGGGGAGGCCGGTGGCACACAGTGCCGGCAGCCCCTCCGATTTCCCCTCAAGGACCGATCATGCCGCACCCGCTGAACGATGCCGCGCTGGACCAGCTGTTCCGCACCGCCCGCACCTACAACGCCTTCTCCGGCGAAGTGGACGACGAAACCCTGCGCCGGCTGTACGAGCTGGTGAAGTTCGGCCCGACCCAGGCCAACACCACCCCGGCCCGCTTCGTGTTCGTGAAGTCGGCCGAGGCCAAGGCCCGGCTGGCCCCGGCGCTGGACCCGGGCAACCATGACAAGACCCTGGCCGCACCGGTGACGGTGATCATCGGCCGCGACGAGGATTTCCACGAGAAGCTGCCCTACCTGTTCCCGCACACCGACGCCAAGGCCTGGTTCGACGGCCCGCGCGAAAACCGCGGCAAGCCGGCGCTGCGCAACATGGCGCTGCAGGCGGCCTATCTGATCGTCGCCGCCCGCGCGCTGGGCCTGGATGCCGGCCCGATGACCGGCTTCGACGCGGCCAAGGTCGATGCGGCGTTCTTCGCCGGCACCCGCATCAAGTCCGACATCCTGGTGAACCTGGGCCAGGGCGACCCGGCCAGCATCTTCCCGCGTTCCCCGCGGCTGTCGTTCGACGAGGCCGCGCGCATCGAATGACGCGGCCTTAGCAAAGGCTGCCGCACCATCCGCCATCCACCATTCCCCGCGTTCCCGCAACGCAACCCGATCGCCCCACAGGAGCCACCCATGCGTATCCGCCTGCTTTCCGCCGCTGCACTGCTGACCCTCGCCGTTGCCCCGGCCTTCGCCGCGCCGGTCACCTACAAGCTCGACCCGACCCACACCAACGTGCTGGCGCAGTGGAACCACTTCGGTTTCTCCAACCCGTTCGCCAACTTCGGCGACGTCGAGGGCGTGCTGGTGTACGACGCCGCCAACGTGGGCAAGTCCAGCGTGCAGGTGACCCTGCCGCTGTCGGGCCTGGAAGGCTTCAGCCAGAAGTTCAACGAGCACCTGCGCAGCGCCGATTTCTTCGACGCGGCCAAGTTCCCGAACGCCACCTTCAAGAGCACCAAGGTCGAGGCCGCCGGCGAGGGCAAGCTCAAGGTCACCGGCAACCTCACCATCAAGGACACCACCAGGCCGGTGGTCCTGGACGTGACCCTGAACAAGGCCGCCGAGCACCCGATGAGCAAGGCGCCGACCATCGGCTTCGATGCCACCACGAAGATCAGCCGCACCGAGTTCGGCGTCGGCGCGTACGTGCCGAACGTGGGCGACGAGGTCACCCTGCGCATCACCACCGAGGCCGCGGCGCCGAAGGCGAAGTAATCGCGAAAGCCGGCAGTCTCCCTCCCCCTGCCGCGCGCCGGCCCGTGGAAGCACGGGCCGGCGTTTTTTCTGCCGACGCCTTGCCCCTGCTCCGCTGCTAGAATCCAGGCCTGTTTCCGCTTCGTTCCGGCCCCCGCCATGCCCCCCCCCGCCAACGCGCCCGCCAATGCCGAGAAGCGCTACACCGTGCACCGCGGCGACCTGCCGCTGAGCTGCCCGACCCCGGAGATGGCGCTGTGGAACTCGCACCCGCGCGTGTACCTGCCGATCCAGGACGAGCCCGGCCTGCAGGCGCAGTGCCCGTACTGCGGCGCGATCTACCAGCTGGTCGACTGACCCCGTCCCCCGGCCGCGCACCGGCTCCCGGGTGACCCGCCGCCTGACCGTGGTCCAGCTGCTGCCGGCGCTCGAGTCCGGCGGCGTCGAACGCTCCACCCTGGAAATCGCCGCAGCGCTGGTCGCCGCCGGCCATCGCGCCATCGTCGTGTCCGCCGGCGGGCGCCTGCTGCCGGCGCTGCAGGCCACAGGCGCCACACACATCACCCTCGACATCGGCCGCAAGTCGCCGGCGGCGCTGCGCCACGTGCCGGCGTTGCGCGCGCTGTTCCAGCGCGAACACGTGGACATCGTCCATGCGCGTTCGCGGCTGCCGGCCTGGCTGGGATGGCTGGCGCTGCGCACGTTGCCGGCGGCGCGACGGCCGCGCTGGGTCACCACCGTCCATGGCCTCAATTCGCCGGGACGCTACAGCGCGGTGATGGCCAGCGGCGAGCGCGTGGTCTGCGTTTCGGAGACGGTGCGCGGCTACGTGCTGCGCCACTATCCGGCTACCGGTCCGGCGCGGCTGCGGGTGATCCCGCGCGGCATCGACCCGGCGCAGTTCCCGCGCCGCCCGCATCCGGACCCGCAGGCGCGCGTGCAGGTGGCGGGTGAGCATCCGGCGCTGGCCGGGGAGGGCCCGTGGTTGCTGCTGCCGGGCCGCGGCACCCGGCTGAAGGGCCATGCTGACGCGCTGCGCCTGCTGGCCGCCCTGCGTGCCGGTCCGTTCCCCGCGGCGCGGCTGTGGCTGCCCGGCGCGCGCGAGGCCGGGCGCGGGGATTACCTGGCCGAACTGGAGGCGCTGGCGCAGCAACTCGGCGTGGCCGACGCGGCACTGTTCACCGCGCCAACCTCGCGCATCGCCCAGGCCTACGCGGCCAGCGACCTGGTGCTGCAGCTGTCGCGCAAGCCGGAAGCCTTCGGCCGCACCGTGGTCGAGGCGCTGGCGGTCGGCAGGCCGGTGCTGGGCTGGTCGCACGGCGGCGTCGGCGAGCTGCTGGCGCAACTGCAACCACAGGGCGCGGTGCCGCCGTTCGACGCCGATGCGCTGGTCCACGCCGCCGCAGTGCTGCTGCGCGCGCCACCGCGCCCGCCGGACAGCCTTCCTTACACGCTGCAGGCGATGCAGCAGGCAACCTTGGAACTGTATGCCGAACTGGCCGGCTGAGCACGACCCGATCCATTCCCGCGCCTTCGCCTGGACGCCGTACTGGGTGCTGGCCTTCGTCGCGCTGTGGCCGTTGCCGGGCAGCGCCGAAGGCATGCTCGCGCTGGGCGCGCTGGCGGTGCTGGTGCAACTGGCGGTGACCGTGGCCAAGGGCAGGACGTTGCCGCTGGACCGCGGTGCGGCGTGGCTGGCGGCCGCGCTGTTCGCGGTGTACTGGTTGCCGGAACTGCTGTCGGCGCCCGATGCGCTGGACCGCGGCCGTGCGTGGAAGGAGGTGGCCGCCGACCTGCGCTACCTGCCGTTCCTGTGGGGCGTGGGCATCGCCGTGCACACCGCGCGTGGCCGCCGCGTCGTCTTCGCCGGCATCGCCGCGATCGCCGCGGCGTGGACGGTGGATGCACTGCTGCAGGCGGCCTTCGGCACCAGCCCGCTGTTCTGGAGCCTGGACACGCTCAAGCGCGCGGCGAGCGGCGAGGGCTTCTGCAGCGCCGAAAGCCTGCTGCAGGCCGACCGCCTCGGCGGCGTGTTCGGTTCCTGCAACCTCAAGCTCGGCCTGGTCCTGGCCAGCCTGTCGCCGCTGGTGCTGGCTGCCGCCGCGCGCCGGCAGGGCGCGGCTGGCTGGAGCCTGGCTGCGGTGGCGCTGGGCATCGCGATCCTGCTCGGCGGCGCGCGCGCGTCCTGGCTCACCTACGCGCTGGTGCTCGCGTTCACCGGACGCGGCGTGCTGGGCGGGAAGCGCCTGCTCGCGTTCGCCGCCACCGGCGTGCTGGCGATGGTGGCGATGTACGCGCTGTCGCCGCAGCTGCAGCAGCGGGTGGCGCGCACCACGCTGGTGGTGCAGGCCGATGGCGCCGGCGTGGACGGTGCGCTTTCCGGCCGTACCCGGATCTGGCAGGGCGCGCTGTGCATGGCGCGCGAACATCCGTTCAACGGCGTGGGCGTGCGCGGTTTCCGCGGCGCCTGGCCGGCCTGCGATCCTGCGCCGGGCGAGGTGCCGGCGTGGGGTGGTGGCGAGGCCTACCACGCGCACCAGCTGCTGCTGGAGCTGCTCAGCGAAACCGGCGTGCTCGGCCTGCTGCTGTGGCTGGCGGGGGTCTGGCTGGTGTGGCGCAGCTGGCGCGATGCCGACGCCATCGCCCGTGTCCGTGCGCGTCCGGCGCTGCTCGCGCTGGCGGTCACCGCGTTCCCGGTGAACACCCACCTGGCGTTCTATTCCACCTTCTGGGGTGGGGTGGTGGTGTTGCTCGCCGGCCTCTATATCGGTGCGCTCTATGGACGGGAGACCGATACGTCGCGCGCCTAGGTGGAGCAAAGGCGGGCGGAGAGGTCGCGAGCGGGTGCGCCGCGATGCCCCCTGCCGCTCATGTCCCCCGGCGCCGGCCTGCGGCCGGCACCTCCTCCTTTACTTCCCGTCAGGGGGCATCACGACACACCCTGCAGGCGTGGCTTGGCGCCTTGCGTCTTGCGTGCTTCGTGCCTCGCGTAGAGCCGGGCTTTCCCGGCTGCGTGTGTTTCAGTCGATGCTGATGCCGGCCAGTTTCTGCAGGGCTTCGGCGTAGCGGGCGCGGGTGCGGGCGATCACTTCGGCGGGAAGCGCGGGGCCGGGTGCGGTCTTGTCCCAGTCCTGGGTTTCCAGGTAGTCGCGCACGATCTGCTTGTCGTAGCTGGGCGGGCTGGTGCCGACCTGGTATTCGTCGGCCGGCCAGTAGCGCGAGGAGTCCGGGGTCAGCATCTCGTCCATGATGTACAGGCGGCCGTCGGCGTCGGTGCCGAACTCGAACTTGGTGTCGGCCAGCAGGATCCCGCGCTCGGCCGCGTAGGCGGCGGCGTGGCGGTACAGGCGCAGGGTCGCGTCGCGCACGCGCTCGGCCAGTTCGCCGCCGACCTTGCGCACCATCGCGTCGAAGTCGATGTTCTCGTCGTGGTCGCCGACGGCGGCCTTGGTCGAAGGAGTGAAGATCGGCTCGGGCAGCTGTTCGGCCTGGCGCAGGCCGTCGGGCAGGGCGATGCCGCTGACGTGGCCGGTGCGCTGGTAGTCCTTCCAGCCGCTGCCGATCAGGTAGCCGCGGGCGATGGCCTCCACCGGCACCGGCTTGAGCTTGCGGGTGACCACCGCGCGCTTCGCGTACAGGGCGGAGTCGACGCCTTCGGGCAGCACCGCGGCGACATCTATGCCGGTGAGGTGGTTGGGCATCAGGTGCTCGGTCCTGGCGAACCAGAAGTTGGAGATCTGGCACAGCATCTCGCCCTTGCCGGGGATCGGGTCGGGCAGGACCACGTCGAACGCGGAGAGGCGGTCGGTGGCGACCATCAGCAGGTAGCCGTCGGGCGACTCGCCGGCCGCGCCGGCGGCGGCCAGGGCTTCGGCGGGGATGCGTTCGCGCGGCAGGTCGAACACGTCGCGTACCTTGCCGCGGGGGCGCAGCGGCAGGCCGGGGGGATCGGACTGGAGCAGGGTCGTGGACAACGGTGGACTCCGGGCAAGGCGGGACTGCGGGTGCAGGGCGCCCCCCCACCGCCGGCCGGACAGGGCCCGCGCGGCGGCGGGCCGCACAGTGTACGGCGTGGCGGGTCGCCTGTGCCGTAGAATTGGCCCTCCTTCTGCAGGTGCGGCGCGCCGGATGAACCGCTGGTACGGAAAACTGCTGGGCCTGGTCGCCGGTGCGCTGCTGTTCCGCGCCAATCCGCTGTTCGGCGCGGTGGTCGGGATGCTGCTGGGCCATGCCTTCGACCGCGACTGGTTCCGCATCGGGCCGCGCGAGAACCCGTACGCCGAGCTGGGCCTGACCTCCGACGCCAGCGATGCGGAGATCGACCAGGCCTACCGCCGGCTGATGTCGCAGTACCACCCGGACAAGGTCGCCGGCGCCGCGCCGGAACTGCGCGCGCAGGCCGAGAAGCGCGCCCGCGCGATCAATGCCGCCTACGACCGCATCCGTACCCTGCGCCGCCGCTGATTCGCGCCGCCGCGCAGTCCCTTCCCGCGTTCCCGTCCCACGTTCCCGCGAGCCGACCATGCAGCCCACCGTCATCGCCCCCTCGATCCTCTCCGCCGATTTCGCCCGCCTCGGCGAGGAAGTGGAAAACGTGCTCGCCGCCGGCGCCGACTGGGTCCACTTCGACGTGATGGACAACCACTACGTGCCGAACCTGACGATCGGCCCGCTGGTCTGCCAGGCGCTGCGCAAGCATGGCGTCACCGCCTTCGTCGACGTACATCTGATGGTCGAGCCGGTGGACCGGATCGTGCCGGACTTCGCCGAGGCCGGCGCCAACCTGATCAGCTTCCATCCCGAAGCCAGCCGCCACGTCCACCGCACCATCCAGCTGATCAGGTCGCATGGCTGCCAGGCCGGGCTGGTGCTCAACCCGGCCACGCCGGTGGAAGTGCTGGACTGGGTGCTGGAGGACATCGACCTGGTGATGCTGATGTCGGTCAACCCCGGCTTCGGTGGCCAGGCCTTCATTCCGTCGACGCTGGACAAGCTGCGTGCGGTGCGGGCGATGATCGACAAGAGCGGCAAGCCGATCCGGCTGGAGGTCGATGGCGGGGTCAAGGCCGACAACATCGGCCAGATCGCCGCCGCGGGTGCGGATACCTTCGTCGCCGGTTCGGCGATCTTCAACGCGCCGCGCACGCGCGAGCACTACGCCGACGTGGTCGGCAGGATGAAGGCGGCGGTGGACGCGGTCCGCGGCTGATATCGCGGGCGGGGTGCCTGCCCTGCTGGCCGGCGGCGCCTCCACGCGCCGCCGGCCCCACCCGCTCTGGAGGCAATCCCGCCTCCGCCCGTCGTCCCTGCTATGGCCTTCGATCCTCCGGCCGTGCGGTGACAGGACGATGACCGCCGCGCCGTCTCCGTGCGATGGCCGGCAGGCGATCATTGCGACTGGTGTGGCGGTTGCGCCGGCAACCGTCGCGGGCGATGGCGGCCGGCTGCGCGCCAGGTCCGTTGCAGTTAAAGTTGGCGCCATGTCCGGCCAGACGACCAGGCTCCACCTTTCCTCCGCGCGCCCGTGCTGGCGATGGCGGCCCCACGCCGCCCCCGTCGCCCGCCACGCCCCGATCCGCCGGAAGGAAACCCGCCTTGGTCACGCCCGAACAGTTCCAGCAGTACGCTGCTGAAGACCGCTTCACACGCATCCCCGTCGTCCGCGAGGTGCTGTCCGACCTGGACACGCCGCTGTCGGTCTACCTGAAGCTCGCCGACGCCCCGCACACCTGCCTGCTCGAATCGGTCGAGGGCGGCGAACGCTTCGGCCGCTACTCGATCATCGGCCTGCCGGCGCGGCGCACCATCAGCTTCCGCGGCCACGCGATGGAAGTGCGCGAGCACGGCCAGGTGGTCGAGAGCCGCGAAGTCGCCGACCCCTTCGCCGAAGTCGAAGCCCTGCGCGCCGCGTACGCGGTGCCGAAGCTGGAGGGCCTGCCCGGCTTCACCGGCGGCCTGGTCGGCTGGTTCGGCTTCGAGTGCATCGGCTACATCGAGCCGCGGCTGGCCGGCGGCGACAAACGCGACGAGCTCGGCACGCCGGACATCTACCTGATGCTGTGCGAAGAACTGGCGGTGTTCGACAACCTCAAGGGCCGGCTGTACCTGATCGTGCACGCCGACCCGCGCCAGCCCGGTTCGTGGGACGCGGCGCAGGCGCGGCTGGACGCGCTGGTCGACAAGCTGCGCCGGCCCGGCAGCTACCCGGCGCCGCTGAGCCGCGACGTGCTCGACGAGAGCCACTTCGTCTCCGGCTTCACGCGCGAGGGATTCATCGAGGCGGTGGAGAAGTCCAAGGAGTACATCCGCGCCGGCGACGTGTTCCAGGTGGTGCTGAGCCAGCGCCTGAGCGTGCCGTTCAACGCGCGCCCGGTGGACGTGTACCGCGCGCTGCGCGCGCTGAACCCTTCGCCGTACATGTACTTCCTCGACACCGGCGAGGTGCAGGTGGTCGGCTCCTCGCCGGAGATCCTGGTGCGCCAGCAGGGCGACGAGGTCACCGTGCGACCGATCGCCGGCACCCGTCCGCGCGGCGCCACCCCGGCCGAGGACCTGGCGCTGGAGCAGGACCTGCTTGCCGACCCGAAGGAACTGGCCGAGCACGTGATGCTGATCGACCTGGGCCGGAACGACGTCGGCCGCGTCTCCGAGGCCGGCAGCGTCGAGGTCGGCGAGCGCTTCGTGATCGAGCGCTACAGCCACGTCATGCATATCGTCAGCGAGGTCACCGGCAAGCTGCTGCCGGGCCTGAGCTATGCCGACGTGCTGCGCGCCACCTTCCCGGCCGGCACCGTCAGCGGCGCGCCGAAGATCCGCGCGCTGGAAGTGATCCGCGAGCTGGAGCCGATCAAGCGCAACGTCTATGCCGGCAGCATCGGCTACATCGGCTGGCACGGCGACGCCGACACCGCGATCGCGATCCGCACCGCGGTGATCAAGGATGGCCGCCTGCACGTGCAGGCCGGCGCCGGCATCGTCTACGACTCGGACCCGCAGAAGGAGTGGGACGAGACCATGAACAAGGGCCGCGCGCTGTTCCGCGCCGTGGCGCAGGCGGCGAAGGGGCTGTGAGGGGGATGCCATGTCCGTGCTGATGATCGACAACTACGACAGCTTCACCTTCAATCTCGTGCAGTACCTGCAGGCGCTGGGCGCGGAAGTGGAGGTGGTGCGCAACGATGCACTGACGGTGGAACAGATCCGGAAGCTGGCGCCCGAACGGATCGTGATCTCGCCCGGGCCGTGCACGCCGAACGAGGCCGGCGTGTCGCTGGAGGTGATCCGCGAACTCGGCGCGACCACGCCGGTGCTGGGCGTGTGCCTGGGCCACCAGGGCATCGGCCAGGCCTACGGTGGCAAGGTGGTGCGCGCCGGCAACATCATGCACGGCAAGACCTCGCGGATCCGCCACGAAGGCAAGGGCGTGTTCGCCGGGCTGCCGGATGGCTACGAGGCCACGCGCTACCACTCGCTGGTGGTGGAGAAGGCCTCACTGCCGGCGGAGCTGGAAATCACCGCCTGGACCGAGAACCCGGATGGCTCGTTCGAGGAGATCATGGGCCTGCGCCACCGCGAACACCCGGTCGAGGGCGTGCAGTTCCATCCGGAGTCGATCCTGACCGAGCACGGGCATGCGCTGCTGAAGAACTTCCTCGAGCGCTGAGTCGAGGCGTCAGCCGCGCGCGCCGGCTCAGGCGTGGACGATGAAGTCGATCACCACCGCGCCGGGCTGCTGCTGGCGGTAGGCGATCTCGATGCGGTCGCCGAAGCGGGTGGCGATCTGGTCGAGCAGCGGCAGCGGGTCGTGGTCGTTGACGAAGCGCATCGCTTCGCCCGGCTCCAGCGCGCCGAGCGCACCGAAGATCGCCGAATGGCGGAAGCGGCGGGCGATGCCGCGGGCGTCGAACGGGTGGGCGGTGTATTCGGGGGTGGCGTTCGGATCGGACATGGTGCGGACTCCGCGGGGAAGGGACCCCAGCCTGCAACCGCCGCGCCGCGCCCGCCCTGATCCACGTCATGTCGCCCGTGAAAAGGAAGCGGGGGTCAGCGATAGACGATGTGGCGCAGCAGGAAGAAGTTGACCACGGCCAGGCCGGCCTCGACGACGGGCTTGGCGAGCCAGGCTTCGCGCAGGCCCAGGTGCCTCTCGACGAATGCGACCAGCAGGGTGCTGACCACGGTCATCACCAGCCACAGCGCCCAGAAGCGCACGAAGCGGCGCCAGCCCAGCCGGCTGCCCTGGCCATCGGCGAAGGTGTAGCGGCCGTTGAGCCAGAAGCCGAGCAGGGCGGCGCCGGTGCGGCTGGCCAGGTTGGCCGGCGCGGCCGGCAGGCCCAGCGCGGTGAGCGCGACGAAGCCGGCCCAGTCCAGCAGCAGCTGCAGCACGCCGAACGCGAGGTAGTGGCTGCCCTGGCGGAGGAGGGGCATGGAGGATTCCGGCATGTCGGGGACCCCATTGTAGGAGCCCACTTCAGGGGGCGACGCGGAGACGCCGGGAGGCGCGGCGGTCAACGCGGGGCCTCCGGAGCGGTCGCGTTGAACGCGGCTGTGGTCAGGCCTTGTCGGGTCGCCCCCTGAAGTGGGCTCCTACAAGGGCGGGGTGGGGACGTAGAATCGGGGTTTCTCCGGTCGAAAAGCAGTCCATGTCCCAGCCATTGCATGTCGTGATCCTCGCCGCGGGCGAGGGCAAGCGGATGAAGTCGGCGCTGCCGAAGGTGTTGCAGCCGGTCGGTGGCCGGCCAATGCTGGCGCATGTGATCGAAACCGCGCGGACGCTGCAGCCGGCCGGGATCCATGTGGTCTACGGGCATGGCGGCGAGGCGGTGCGCGCGGCGTTCGCCGGGCAGGACGACCTGTACTGGTACGAGCAGGCGCGCCAGCTCGGCACCGGCCACGCCGTGCAGCAAGCGCTGCCGGGACTCCCCGAGGCGGTGGACGTGCTGGTGCTGTATGGCGACGTGCCGCTGACCCGTGCGGATACGCTGCGCCGGTTGCTGCAGGCACCGGGACTGCTGCGCGTGCTGGTCGCCGAGCCCGACGATCCCGCCGGCTACGGCCGCATCGTGCGCGACGAGCAGGGCCGGGTGGCGGCGATCGTCGAGCACCGCGATGCCGACGAGGAACAGCGCCGCATCCGCACGATCAACACCGGCATCATCGCCGCCGAGTCCGATTCGCTGAAGCGCTGGCTGTCGCGCCTGTCCAACAGCAACGCGCAGGGCGAGTACTACCTGACCGACGTTTTCGCCATGGCCGCCGAGGAGTACAACGCGGCCGAACTGGTGCTGGTCGACGAGCCGGTGGAGGCCGAGGGCGCGAACGATCCGTGGCAGCTGGCCCAGCTCGAGCGTGCGTTCCAGCTGCGCTGCGCGCGCGCGCTGTGCCAGCAGGGCGTGCGCCTGCTCGATCCGGCGCGCTTGGACCAGCGCGGCACGGTGAAGGCAGGCCGCGACGTGGAGATCGATGCCAACGTGGTGCTGGAAGGCGAGGTCGAGCTGGGCGATGGCGTGCGCATCGGCCCGTTTACCCGGCTGAAGGACGTGAAGCTGGGCCCGGGCACCGAGGTGCGCGCGCATTGCGACCTGGATGGCGTGGTGACCGAAGGCGCCGCCCAGATCGGGCCGTACGCGCGGCTGCGCCCGGGCACGGTGCTGGCCGACGGCGTGCACGTGGGCAATTTCGTGGAGACCAAGAAGACGGTGCTGGGCGTGGGCAGCAAGGCCAACCACCTCACCTACCTGGGCGATGCGCAGGTGGGCGCCGGGGTGAACGTCGGCGCTGGCACCATCACCTGCAACTACGACGGGGTGAACAAGTCGACCACGGTGATCGGCGATGGTGCCTTCATCGGTTCGAACTCGGCGCTGGTGGCGCCGGTGGAGATCGGCGCCGGCGCGACCATCGGCGCCGGCTCGGTGATCACCCGCAACGCGCCGGCCGACACGCTGTCGGTCTCGCGCGTGCGGCAGGCGACGGTGGAAGGCTGGAAGCGGCCGGAGAAGAAGCCGAAGGCCTGACCTGTCAGGCCTCGGGCAGCATCACCGCCACGCACAGGCCGCCGTCGGTGCGGTTCTGCAGCGACAGGCGGCCGCCGTGGGCCTCGATGATCTCGCGGGTCAGCGCCAGGCCCAGGCCGGTGCCGTGGCGCTTGGTCGAATAGAACGGCAGCAGCGCGTTCTGCAGCACCGCCTCGTTCATCCCCGGGCCGCGGTCGAGCACCTCGAGCCGGGTCCAGCCCGGCAGGCGCAGCAGGCGCACGCGCACTTCGTCGCTGGGCGGGCTGGCCTCGCTGCCGGCTTCGTGCGCGTTCTTGAGCAGGTTCAGCAGCGCCTGCTCCATCTGCGCCGGGTCGACCCGCGCGCGCAGGTCGCCGCCGGCGCCATCCAGTTCGAAGCCGATCTGGCGCTGCAGCCGGCCGAGGAAGTCGGTCCAGGCGATCGCCTGCAGCTGCGGCTGCGGCAGCTTGGCGAAGCGCGCGTAGCCGCGGATGAAGCCCTCCAGGTGGCGGGCGCGGTCCTCGATGGTCGAGAACACCTCGCCCAGGCGCTCGTGGCGCCCGCGGCGGACCAGCTCGGCGCCCGAGTGCGCGAGCGAGGCGATCGGTGCCAGCGAGTTGTTGAGTTCGTGGCTGATCACCCGGATCACCTTCTTCCAGGTCTGCACTTCCTGGCGGCGCAGTTCCGGGGTGAGCAGGCGGATCAGCAGCAGTTCGTGGCGGCGGCCGTTGAGGCTGAAGTGGCGGCGCGACAGGTGGTAGGTTTCCTCCTCGTCGCCTTCGACCGGCACCGCGAACAGGCTGTCGCCGCCGCGGGCCACCGCTTCGCGCAGCTCCACCGGCAGGTCGCCGAGCAGTTCGGCCACGCGCTGGCCCTCGAGCTTGCGGCCGTCGTTGAGCAGCTTGCGCGCGGCCAGGTTGGCGTAGACCACGCGGCGCGCGCCGTCGCCGCCGTCGGCCGAGAGCAGCATCGCCACCGGCGTGTTCTGGACCATGGTGTCCAGCAGCAGTTCGCGCTGGACCAGCTCCTGGCGCTGCGCGCGCAGCACCTCGCCCAGTTCGCCGTGGGCATCGACCAGTTCGCCCAGCTCGTCGCCGCTGCGCCAGTGCACGCCGAAGTTGAACTCGCCGTCGCGGTAGGTGTTGACGCTGCCGGCCAGCGCGCGGAACAGCGCGCGCAGCGGCGACAGCGCGTGGCGCAGGCTCCACCACATCAGCACCAGCAGCACCAGCACCGAGATCACCGCCAGGATCCAGCCGCGGTCGATCCAGAAGGCGAAGGTCCACGGCAATGCCGCGGCCAGCGCCAGCACCGGCAGCAGGCGCAGGAACAGGCGCACGGTGAGGTTGCGCCTGATCATGGGCACGCGCCCGGCGGCCACTGCATGCGCGGCATCGGGCTCATCCTTCCTTCAGCCCGTGCCGCTCCATGCGCCGGTACAGCGCCTGGCGGCTCATGCCCAGTTCGGCGGCGGCCTGGGCGATGACCCCACCGGCGCGCCGCAGCGCCGCTTCGATCTGTTCGCGCTCCGGCTCGCGCGCCGGAGCGCGCGGCGGCGCCGGCGCACGCGGCAGGCCCAGATCGGCGACCTCGATCCGCGGGCCCGTGGCCAGCAGCTGCGCGCGCTGCAGCGCGTTGCGCAGTTCGCGCACGTTGCCCGGCCACGGATGCCGCTGCAGCGCGGCGGCGGCCGGTGCCGACAGCACCTTGCCGTCGTCGAGGAAACGCTCGGCCAGCGGCAGGATGTCGCCGGGCCGTTCGGCCAGCGGCGGCAGCGCCAGTTCGATGGTGTTGAGGCGGTAGTACAGGTCCTCGCGGAAGGTCCCGTCGCGGATCATCGCGGGGAGCTCGGCGTTGGTCGCGCTGACCACGCGCACCCTGACCTGTCGCTCGCGGTTGGAACCGAGGCGGGCGAAGCGGCCGGTCTCCAGCACGCGCAGCAGCTTCATCTGCCCGGCGGGCGGCAGGTTGCCGATCTCGTCCAGGAACAGGGTGCCGCCGTCGGCGGCCTCGAACTTGCCCTCGCGTGCCTTGTTGGCGCCGGTGTAGGCGCCGGCCTCGGCGCCGAACAGCTCGGCCTCGATCAGCTCGGCCGGCAGCGCGCCGCAGTTGACGGTGACGAACGGGCCTTCGCGCACCGGCGAGTTGGCCTGGATGATCTCGGCGATCTTCTCCTTGCCGGCACCGTTGGGCCCGGTGATCAGCACTGGAAGTTCCGAACGCGCCACCTGGCAGGCCAGCGCGACCACGCGCTCGCTGGCTGGGTCGGCGAACACCGCGCCGCGCAGGTCGTAGCGCCGCGCGAGATCGTCGCGGCGGCGGCGCTCGCCGTCGCGGCGCAGGTCCAGTTCGCGGCGTGCCTCGGCCAGTTCCAGCAGGTTGTTGACCGTGGCCAGCAGTTTCGCGTCCTGCCAGGGCTTGGCCACGTAGTCGGCGGCGCCGGCCTTGATCAGCTCCACCGCGCTTTCAAGGTGGGTCCAGGCGGTGAGCAGCACCACCGGCAGGTCCGGGTGGCGCTGGCGGATAGCCTCGTACAGCGCGCGGCCTTCGTCGCCGGAGGTGGTGTCGGCGCTGAAGTTCATGTCCTGGATCACCAGGTCCACCGCCTCGCCGCCATCGAGCAGCGCCAGCCCGGCCGCGGGCGAGGCCGCGTGCAGGGTGGCGATGTCGTGCAGCGAGAACAGCACTTCCAGTGCGGTGGCGACGGCGGGGTTGTCGTCGATGACCAGGATCGTGGACATGCGGGGTTCCGAGAATCGGAGCGTGGACCGGAGCGTGGATCGTAAAGGCTAACGCGCCCGGGCGTTGCGGGCGCGATGGAGGCGCCGGCGATGGAGGCGCCCGCGATGCAGGTGGCACGCCTCGCGGAAACGGGAGCGGGGCCATGCGGCCCCGCCCCGCCTGGCTACACGCTGCGGGTCGCCACCGCCGGCGGGATCGAGGCCGCGCGCCGGGCTGGCGCGTAGACGGCCACCTGGCCCATCAGCCACAGCAGCACCGCGCCGGCCGGCAGGTACAGCAGCGGCAGTCGCGGCATCTCGTACTTGCCCATCAGCAGCTGGTTGATCGCGAACGCCAGCAGCATGCCAAGCGCAATACCGATGGTGGCCAGCAGGAAGTTCTCGGTCTGGAAGTAGCGCAGGATCTGCCCGCGGGTCGCGCCCAGGGCGCGGCGCACGCCGATCTGCTTGGTCCGCTGCTGTACCCAGAAGCTGGCCAGGCCGATGATGCCCAGCGCGGTCACCAGCAGCAGGAACACGCAGACGATGCCCAGCAGCCAGGCCATGGCGCGCGGCGCCTGGTAGAACTCGCTGCGCAGCTCCTCGAAGGTCTTGCTGTTGTCCTCGAGGATGATCCGGTCGGCGCCGTTGCCCTGCAGCACCTTCTTCGCCGCGGCCAGGACTTCCGCGCGGCGCGCCGGGTCGGTGCGGATCACGTAGTTGCCGCCCAGGTTGTAGTGCGGGCGCACCGGGAAGATCATCGAATACTCGCGCGCCTCCGGGCCGCCCATGATGCTGGGCCGGACCAGGTGTTCCACTACGCCGACGATGCGGATCGGCTGGTCGCCCCAGGAGTAGAACGCCTTGCCGACCGGGTCTTCACCCGGGAACAGCTTGTCGGCCATCTTGCGGGTGATGATCGTCGACGGGATCGAGAGGTTGGCGTCGGGGTTGTCGAAGTCCTCGTACTCCACGTACTCGTCCGGGGTGAAGCCGCGGCCGGCCACCAGCTTGAGGCCGAAGGTATCGACGAAGCGGTCCTCGGCCATGTAGCTGGTCGCCACCAGGCTGGACTGCTGCTGTTCCTGGGTCAGGCGCACGCCGCTGTTCCAGGACGAGTTCACGAACGGCACCTGGTTGGTGAGGGTCGCTTCCTTCACCCCGGGCAGCGCGCGCAGGGCGGCCAGGTCGGCGCGGGTGCGCGCGGTCTGTCCGGTGTCGTTGCCGATGCTGGTGATCTGCACGCGCACCAGTTCGTCCTCGACGATGCCGCTGGTCTCGCGGACCTGTTCGATGCGCCCGCTGATCATGTACAGCGCGTTGCAGATGATCGCGCAGGTGAGCGCGATCTCCAGCACGATCAGCGCCGCGGCGGTCTTGTGCCGCATCAGGGTCGAGAGGATGGGTCGGATGTCCATGGCGGTCTCCCTTACTGGCTCTTGAGCTGGATGGCGGGCGTCACCTGCATCGCGCGCCAGGCCGGCAGCAGGCCGGCGAGCACGCTGGCGGCGATGGCCAGGACGAAGGTCAGCGCCAGCATGCCCAGGTCCAGGTGCGCCAGCTGGGCGTAGCTGGCCGGTTGCTGGCGCACGGCCCACAGGCCCAGCAGCGACAGGCCGAGGCCGAAGATGCCGCCGGCCAGGCCGACCGTGCCGGCCTCGACCAGGCACTGGGTGAAGATGGCGCGACGCGAGGCGCCCAGCGCGCGGCGCACGCCGATCTCGCTGCCGCGGCGCAGGAACTTGGCCAGCAGCAGGCCGACCGTGTTCACCAGGCACACCAGCAGGAAGCCGAAGCCGAGCCACAGCTGCATCACCACGTCGTTCGGCACGACCCGGCTGTACTCCAGCCACTCCATCACGTCGCGCAGGCGCACGTTGGTGGGCCGCTCGTAACGGCCGGCGGCACGCTGCTGGTCGGAGTAGTTGACCAGGTAGTTGCGGTACGCGGCGACTTTTTCCGGCGTGCCCAGCTCCACCCAGTACTGGATCCAGGTGCAGGGTGCGTTGGGCCCTGTGGAATCGCCGCTCACGTCGGCCCAGCAGTCGATGCTGCCGCTGCGGCCCATCTTCAGGTCGAACGCGGTGTGGATCGGCAGGAACACGTCCTCCAGTTCGCCGTAACGGTCGTTGTACATGTCGTAGAACTTGGGCGTCAGGCGCCAGTCGTCGACCACGCCGACCACGGTGAAATCGGCCTGGTCCAGGCGCAGCTGCTTGCCGGTGCTGTCGCCGCCGCCGAACAGCTTGTCGTTGAGCGAGCTGGTGATCACCGCCACCCGTGCGCGCGCGTCGTCGTCCTTCGCGGTCCACGGCCGGCCGTAGCGGATCGGGACCTGGAACATCGCGAAGAAATCCGCCGAGGTGTAGCGGGCATCGCTGACGAACGGCGCCATGCCTTCCTTGTCCGGGGTGATCGACAGGCCGCCGCCGGTCATCATCGCCTGGCGGTCGCCGCGCCTTTCGCGCAGCAGGGCGTCGGCGTCGAAGCGGCTGACCTGGTCGGCCGGTTCCTCGCCCGCGGTATAGCCCTGCATGCCGGCCGGATCGAGCTGTACGTAGAACAGCTGGTGGCTCTTGCCGGGCAGCGGGTCGCCGGAGAGCACGTGGAACACGGTGAGCGTGGTCATGCACGCGCCGATGCCCAGGGCGATCGCCAGCACCATCAGCGTGGTCAGGGCCTTGTCGCGGCGGAAGCTGCGCAGGGCCAGGTTGAAATAGTAGGAGAACATGGTCGCCTCCTCAGGCCGTCGCGTCCGCGGCGTCGGCGCGGGCCAGCCGCATCAGGTTCGGTTCCACCGACAGGTCGGTGGCCACGCCGTCGACGATGTGCACGTTGCGCTGGGCGCGCGCGGCCAGTTCCGGGTCGTGGGTGACCATCACGATGGTGGTGCCGGCGGCGTTGATCTGCTCCAGCAGCTCCATCACCCCGCGCGCCATCTGCGAATCGAGGTTGCCGGTCGGTTCGTCGGCCAGCAGCAGCTTCGGTTCGCCTGCCAGGGCGCGGGCGATCGCCACGCGCTGCTGCTGGCCGCCGGACAGCTCGGCCGGGAAGTGCTTCATCCGCGAGGCCAGGCCGACCTGGGTCAGTGCCTTCTCGATCCGCGCCTTGCGGTCGCTCGCGGACAGGCCGCGGTAGCGCAGCGGCACGTCGACGTTGTCGAACAGGTTCAGGTCAGGGATCAGGTTGAAGCCCTGGAAGATGAAGCCGATCTTGTGGTTGCGCAGGCGGCTGCGGGCGTCGTCGCTCAGGCCGCGCACGTTCTCGCCGTCGAGCAGGTAGTCGCCCTCGGTGAAGGTTTCCAGCAGGCCGGCGATGTTGAGGAAGGTGGTCTTGCCCGAGCCCGACGGACCGGTCACCGCGACGAACTCGCCTTCGCGCACGTGCAGGTCGAGCGAACGCAGGGCGTGGGTTTCGACCATCGCGGTCCGGTAGACCTTGGAGACCTGGCGCATTTCCAGCATGGCGGGATTCCTTCTGTTGGTTTCGGGTGGGGCGTTGAGGGAAAGGGGGGAAGTCAGTTGATCGCCACGCGCTCGGCGTCGCCGAACTGGTCGGTGCCGGAGACGACGATGCGCTGGCCCTCCTGCAGGCCGGAGACGATCTCGACGAAGCCCAGGCTGCTGACGCCGGTCTGGATC
Source organism: Pseudoxanthomonas koreensis (assembly GCF_010093225.1). Lineage (GTDB taxonomy): Bacteria > Pseudomonadota > Gammaproteobacteria > Xanthomonadales > Xanthomonadaceae > Pseudoxanthomonas > Pseudoxanthomonas koreensis. The sequence continues at coordinate 21,940 of NZ_PDWM01000036.1, forward strand.
GGCTGGCGGGTGGCGCTGCGGCCGTCCACCACCCAGGCCCAGCGCCCGCCGTCCTGCTCGACGAACGGGCCGCGCTCGACCATCAGCACGTTCTTCCTGGTGTCCAGCACGATCCGCGCCGACAGGCGCTGGTTCTGGCGCAGGCCCGGCGGCTGCTTGCCGTTGTCGAAGCGCAGGCGCGCGGTGACCTCGCCGTTGACCACTTCCGGCGACACCGCCGAGACCTTGGCCGCGTACGCGGTGCCCTGGCTGGTGACCTGCGCCGGCACGCCGATGGACAGATCGCGGGCGAAGCTTTCCGGCACGCGGATCTCGACCTCGAACTCGCTCAGGTCGACCACGCTCAGGATCGGAGCGTTGATCGCCACGTTGGTGCCCTGCGCGATCTGCACCTGGCCGACCTGGCCGTCGAACGGCGCGCGCAGGGTCAGTGCCTCGACCTGGCGCTGCAGCTCGGCCACCACCGCCTGCTGGCGATCGGCGAGCAGGCGCTTGTTGCGCGCATCCAGGGCCGCGCCCTGTTCCTGCAGGCCGGTGTCGCTGCGCGCGGTCTGCAGGCCGATCTGCGCCTTCTTCAGCTCGTCGCGGGCGCTGGCCAGCTCGATGTTGGACACCGCGCCGCCGGCATGGCCGCGCTCGTAGCGCTCCAGGTCGCGCTGCGCGGCGGTGTGGTCGACCTCGGCCTGGTCCAGCGCCTTGCGCGCGTTGAGCCGGGCGATCCGCGCGTCCAGCTGCGCGCGGCTGGCCTCGGCCTCCATGCTGGCCAGGGTCGATTCCTCCTGGACCAGCTTGCTGCGCAGTTCGGGGCTGTCGATCACGGCCAGTTCCTGGCTCTTTTCGACCGCGTCGCCGGCGACCACCTTCAGCGTCACCGTGCCGCCGGCGATGGCGTACAGGGTCGGGCTGTTGGCGGTGATCACCCGGCCGTCGGCGGAGATGTCGCGGACCAGGTCGCCGCGCTTGACCTCGGCGATGCGGACTCGCGAGGCATCGTAGGAACGCGAGCCGGCGCTCCAGCCGGAGACCACCCAGGCCAGCAGCGCCAGTACCGCCGCCGCGCCCACCGCCGGCCACAGCCAGCGCCGCCAGGCCGGGCGGGCCTGCGCGGAGGAGGAAAGCGGGCGGTCCTGGGCGGAGGTGTCGGGGATCATCGCGGCCGGCATGGTGGAAGTCGGCTTCATGAAAGCAGGTCGCGTGCCAACTACAAGTCATTGATTGGCCAGCAAACATGGGGTGGCACCAGGTGTCCGCCGCGTCCAGCGGACATCCGCGGACACTCCGGTCGCGGGCGGACAGCGGCCGGACACGCCCCGTGCCGCGCAGGACAGGCGAAGGCCAGCGCGGTGCACACATTGGCTAGAATCGGAGTCTTCTCCGCTGATGGAAGACCGCATGTGCGGCATTGTTGGCGCGATCGCCGATCGCGACGTGGTTCCGGTCCTGGTCGAAGGCCTCAAGCGCCTGGAATACCGCGGCTATGACTCCTCCGGCATCGCGGTCGCCGACGTGGCCAGCGTGCGCCGCGTGCGCCGCACTGGCCGCGTGGCGGAAATGGAGCAGGCGGCGGTGGCCGAAGGCTTCCGCGGCGTGCTCGGCATCGGCCACACCCGCTGGGCCACCCACGGCGGGGTGACCGAGGCCAACGCCCACCCGCACATCAGCCACGGCGACCTGGCCCTGGTCCACAACGGCATCATCGAGAACCACGAGGAACAGCGCGAACGCCTGTCCGCGCTGGGCTACGTGTTCGAGTCGCAGACCGACACCGAGGTGATCGCCCACCTGATCCACCACCACATGTCCCAGGGTCGCGACCTGCTCGCCGCGCTGCAGGCGGCGGTGAAGGAACTGACCGGCGCCTACGCGCTGGCGGTACTCAGCCGCAGCGAGCCGGACCGCCTGGTGTGCGCGCGGATGGGTTGCCCGCTGCTGGTCGGCCTGGGCGAGGGCGAGAACTTCATCGCCTCCGACGTCTCGGCGATCATTTCCGCCACCCGCCGGGTGATCTTCCTGGAGGAAGGCGACACCGCCGAGCTGACCCGCGGCGCGGTGCGCGTGTTCGACGGCGACGACCGCCCGGTGCAGCGCGAGGTGCATGTCTCCGACGTGTCGCTGGCCTCGCTGGAGCTGGGCCCGTACCGGCACTTCATGCAGAAGGAGATCCACGAGCAACCGCGCGCCATCGCCGACACCTTGGAGGCGGTGATCGATGCCGGCGGCTTCGAGGCCACGCTGTTCGGCGCCAAGGCCGAAGCGGTGCTGCGCGAGGTCACCGGCGTGCAGATCCTGGCCTGCGGCACCAGCTACTACGCCGGCCTGACCGCGCGCTACTGGATCGAGGCGATCGCCGGCCTGCCGTGCAGCGTGGAGATCGCCAGCGAGTACCGCTATCGCGACGCGTACGCCGACCCGCGCCACCTGGTCGTCACCATCTCCCAGTCCGGCGAAACCCTGGACACGATGGAGGCGCTCAAGTACGCCAGGTCGCTGGGCCACCGCCACACGCTTTCGATCTGCAACGTGCCCGAGAGTGCGATCCCGCGCGCCAGCGAACTGGTCTGCTACACCCGCGCCGGCGCAGAGATCGGCGTGGCCTCGACCAAGGCCTTCACCACCCAGCTGGCAGCGCTGTTCCAGCTGACCGTGGTGCTGGGCAAGCTGCACGGCAAGGTCGCCCCGGAGCAGGAGGCGGACTACCTGGAGCAGCTGCGCCACCTGCCCGGCAGCGTGCAGCACGCGCTGAACCTGGAGCCGCAGATCCAGGCCTGGGCCGAGCGTTTCGCCGGCAAGCAGGACGCGCTGTTCCTGGGCCGCGGCCTGCACTACCCGATCGCGCTCGAAGGCGCGCTCAAGCTCAAGGAAATCTCCTACATCCACGCCGAGGCCTACCCGGCCGGCGAGCTCAAGCACGGGCCGCTGGCGCTGGTCGACGCGGAGATGCCGGTGGTGGTGATCGCGCCCAACGACCGCCTGCTGGAGAAGGTGAAGTCGAACATGCAGGAAGTGCGCGCCCGTGGTGGCGAGCTGTTCGTGTTCGCCGACCAGGACAGCCACTTCAGCGAGTCCGAGGGCGTGCACGTGATCCGCACCCCGCGCCACGCCGGCGTGCTCAGCCCGGTGATCCACACTATCCCGGTACAGCTGCTGGCCTACCACACCGCCCTGGCGCGCGGCACCGACGTGGACAAGCCGAGGAACCTGGCCAAGAGCGTGACGGTGGAGTAGTCCGGGCCGGGCGCGCCATGAGGGGCCGCTTCAGATGACAGGCGATCGATTGGCCCGGAACTGGCCAGGGTTCACGGATGGCGGACTCATCATCCCGCTGCCGGAAAGTGTATTCACGACGGGCCCCTCGCAACTTTCGGTTGACGCCACGATTCTCTCGCGGAAGCAGGAGTTCCATGTAACGGCTCTCAACCGCGCCACCGGGTCCGCAATACTCGAACTTTTCGGAGAAGATTTCGTCCACGGCATCGACGCGGTCGCCGACCGCGAGGACGACATCCTTGCCAATCCCCGCAGCGTCTACACCGATGCCGACGGCAACGTGCAGGTCGAAGCGGTCACGGTGAAGGGCATGGGCCATGCCATCGCGGTGGATCCGGGCGAAGGCCGCGCGCAGTGCGGCCGGCTCGGCGAGTACGCCGCCGACGCCGGCATCTGCGCCGCCTACTGGATCAGCAGGTTCTTCGGCATCGCCGACTGAGCGTGGCCGCCCGCCGCCGTCCATCCATCCCGGGCCGGCGGGCCGTGCCCGCGCGTCCCTCCATCGAAGCCAACCGACCGACATGCCCCTGACCCTGCAGCGCCCCGACCTCCTGCTTTCCAGCCACTACATCGACGGCCACTGGTGCGAGGCCGTCGGCGGCAGCCGCTACGACATCGAGGATCCCGCGCGCGAGCAGGCCTTCGCCAGCGTGCCCGACGCCGACGCACGCGATGCCCAGGCCGCGGTGGACGCCGCGCACGCCGCGCTGCCCGCATGGCGCGCGCTGCCGGCGCGCGACCGCTCGCGGATCCTGGCGCGCTGGAACACGCTGCTGCTGGAGCACCGCCAGGACCTGGGCCGGCTGATCTCGCGCGAGCAGGGCAAGCCGCTGGCCGAGGCCGTCGGCGAGGTGCTGTACGCGGCCAGTTATGTCGAATGGTTCGCGGCCGAGGCGGTGCGCGCCTATGGCGAGGTGATCCCGGCGCCGGTCGACGGCCGCCGGATGACCGCGGTGAGGGAGCCGGTCGGGGTGGTGGCGGCGATCACGCCGTGGAATTTCCCCGCGGCGATGATCGCGCGCAAGATCGCGCCGGCGCTGGCCGCCGGCTGCACCCTGGTCGCCAAACCGGCCGAGGACACGCCGCTGACCGCACTGGCGCTGGTGGCGCTGGCCGAAGAGGCGGGCGTGCCGGCCGGCGTGCTGAACCTGGTCACCGCCTCGCGCGCCAATGCCGCCGCCGTGGTCGACGTCTGGTTGCGCGACATGCGCGTGCGCAAGCTCACCTTCACCGGCTCCACCCCGGTGGGCCAGCACCTGGCGCGGGAAAGCGCGACCACGCTGAAGAAGCTGTCGCTGGAACTGGGCGGCAACGCGCCGTTCCTAGTGTTCGAGGACGCCGATCTGGACGCGGCGGCCGACGGCCTGATGGCGGCCAAGTTCCGCAACGCCGGCCAGACCTGCGTCTGTCCGAACCGGATCCTCGTCCACGAGGCCGTGCACGATGCTTTCGTCGAGCGGCTGGTGGCGCGCGTCTCGGCGCTGCGGGTGGGCCCGGCCAGCGATCCGCAGGCGCAGCTCGGGCCGCTGATCAACCGGCGCGCGGTGGAAAAGGTGGAGCGGCACGTGCGCGATGCCGTGGCCAAGGGCGCGCGGATCATGGCCGGCGGCAGTCCGCTCCCGGCGCTGGGCGCGAATTTCTTCCAGCCGACCGTGCTGGTCGACGTGGACGGGCGGATGGAGCTTTCCTGCGAGGAGACCTTCGGCCCGGTGGCGGCGGTGTCGCGCTTTGCCGATGAAGCGCAGGCGGTGGCCGAGGCCAACGCCACGCCCTACGGCCTGGCCGCGTACTTCTATACCCGCGATGTGCGCCGCATCGCCCGGCTGTCGGCGGCGCTGGAGGCCGGCATGATCGGAATCAACGAAGGCGCGATCTCGTCGGAGGCGGCGCCGTTCGGCGGGATCAAGGCGTCCGGTTATGGCCGCGAAGGCTCACGGCACGGCCTGGACGAATACATGCACAGCAAGTACCTGTGCCAAGGCGAGCTGGGCCCAGGCCAGGACTGATCCTCCCACCGCAGCGCACTCATTGTGTTTTCCGGCGGCTTCCACGGGCGGAGCCTGCGCCGGGCATGCGTCGTCGGCCCGCAAGCATGGCGGGCCTCAGCGCTCCGGGTCGATGATTGCCTGCATGCGTGCGATATCGTTCCCGCTCGCGCCCAGTGCGCGCGCGCGCGTGTCCCAGCCGCGTACCGCGTCGCGGACCTGGCGTGCGATCGCGCTCGTCTCCTTCTTCGGGATGCGATAGTAGGCGGCCGTCGCCAGCAGCAGGCCCGAGTCCGGTGAGGGGTCGGCCTCGTTGATCGCCAGGACATGGTAGTCCTTGTCCGGATCCGGGTTGACGTCGAACGCCGGCGAGAGTTGCCACCCGTCGCCCGTGCGCAGGAATCCGTGGTTGCGCAGGTGGTCGTCGCGGTTGCCGATGAGGATGTTGAACAGCACCCGGCGGAACAGTTGCTCGAGGTCGCGGGCGATCTGCGTCGAGGTACCGCCGCTTTCGATCGCCAGGACAATGTCCAGGTAGCTGCTCCCCTCGCTTTCAGTGACGTCCAACTGGGTCATGGCAGAGCAAAAGGCCCGGCGCGAGGTCGCAGTGCGGTCGAAGCGCTGCACCGCGTAGGTGTGGCCGCGGTCGGACAGGCGCATCAGCCGGGCCCGTGGCATCTCGATCCCGGCCTCGAGCGAGAGTTGATGGGTGAGGAACTCCCACAACCCGACATCGATACGGTCATCGGCGGACGGAAACTTGGCCAGCCACAGCTGTCCATCCTGGTCACGAAAGCTGGCCTTCGGCCGCGCGCCACCCAGCGACGCGCCTGGCGCAACCAACTGCCTGACCCAGGCTGCCATCTGGTCGGAGGTATCGTCGTCGCCACGCTCTACCTGGGCGGCGATCGCTTCGAGCCGACGCAGTCCGGTGAACGGTGGCGCACTCAGTGCCCGGTCATCCACATAGCGAAGCGTGTGGGGGTCGACGAAACGCAGCGCGCCCATGCGGGATTCATCGTTGACCCCGACCAGGTAGTCCCAGGCGCGCAGATTACGCACGGCGCGACCCTGCTCGCGCGCCTCGATGGCTTCGCGGCGGTCCATCAGGCGTTTGCCCCAGCGGTCGGGTGAGCAGTCGACGAATGCACCGGACAGCGCGGCGGCGCCTGCGCGTGCGTACCGGGCGCCGGTGCCAAGCTGGAGTTCGTGGTCCAGTGGGAACGCCGTTACCGGCCCGGCATTGGCCAGCCACTGCGGGTCGTACTCGAAGCTGATGGCCTCCCCGGTCCGGCTGGCCGCCCGCTGCAGGCGACCGACCAATGCCTGGCCACCGAGGGTTTCGTCGTCGACCCAGATGTCCAGCGGGTTCATGACTTGCGGCCTCGTGTCCCCCGCGACGGCACTGGCGCCGGAGGCGGGTGTGGCGGCGATGTCCGGGCCGGCGGCGCCGGCCGCGATGAAAGCACCTGCGCTGGCGCGGCGTTGGTTCGCCGCAGGGCGTTGTCCTGCAGTTCGCGGCCGAGCAGGTCCTGGCTGGCGATCAGGTCGATGTCGCCGTCGAGGCCGAGCACCGTCAGCACCCGCAGCACCGTCGCCATGCTGGTGGAGGGGTCGCCGTTTTCGAGCTTGGCGAGGGTCGGCGTGCTCACCCCCACCCGTTCGGCCATGACCTCCTGGGTCATCGAGCGGCGCATCCGGGCCGCGCGCAGGCGTTGGCCCAGTGCCAGGATCTGGCGCTGGGCGCGCGGATGGGAAGGGGGAGTACGCTTTGCCATGCAAAATAAAATTACTCTTCTCGGCCGGAAAGGCAAGTTAATTTTATATTTCTTGGCTTTCTTCGTTCAGGTTCGGCGAGCTGGCGCTCAAGGCAGCCTGGCCAGCAGTGGCCCATCGAAATCGAATGTCAACTGCCGCGGCGTGCGCGTGGCGCGGTAACGCCGCCACGGCCCGAGCTGGGCGGCCGAGCGCGGCGGCGAAAGCGGGATGGCGTGCTGGAACCGGGCGAGCATTTCGGCCCTCGCCCGGCAGCGGCGGGGGGGCGACACCGATATCAGCAGGCGCGCGGCGACGGCCTGCATACGGTTGTCGCAGCCGCGCAGCAACACTAGCCACGCACCGGCCAGAGACGGATGCGGGGCATCGATGTCCGGAGCGGCAGCGGCGTCCTCGGTGGCGACCAGGTGCGAAAGCGGATCGCGGCCGCCGTCAGCGGCCAGGCGGTTCATCAGCCAGTGCGGTGCATCTTCGGTATCGCCTCCGCCGCTGCCGTGGTCCAGCCGCACGGCGCGGCGCACGTTGAGCTCGGTATAGCGGACCAGGGCCTGGTAGAGGTGGCGCAGCAGCAGGTCGGCGAAGGCGGGGTCGTCGAAGTCGACCGCACGGCCATGGCGGGTGGCCACGGTCGCGGCCATCAACCAGGCTTCCTGGGCCACGTCCTCGCGCTGATGCTCACCGCCGGTGGCGCGGGCGATGCGGGCGAAGTCCTTGGCGTGTCGCTCCGCGAAGCGTTCGAACGGGTCCATGGCCGCTTCCGTGGAGGGCAGGGGGCGTTCTACGGGGAGGATGTTGCACCGCGATGAAGATGTATCGCGAGTGCGAAGGCCGTCGCCCTGCTGATGTGGCCATTCAGGCGATGGCTTGCGGATGGGTGCGCCACGTTTGCATGCTGCCGAAGCAGGGGTGGGCCGGATTGGTGGAGGATGTCGACCCTGCGCACGTCCCGTCTAGCCTTGTCCGGCACGCGCCACCAGCGCTCCCAGGTACTCGAAATAGCGGTCGATGTAGCTGATCCCGTTCTCGCGGTCGATCAGGTGCGGGTTCATCAGGGTGTGGCGCAGGATCACCAGGCGGTCGGCGTGGTCGTGGTCCATCGTCGCCGGATCGATGCCGAGCCCGTCGAGGATCCGCTGCATCTCCGCGTCGCCGACCACCGAGCGCTGCAGGGTGGTGATCGAGGAGAAGAACTGCTTGACCTGCAGCGGCCTGTGAGGGTCGCAGCGCAGTTCCTCGTAGAGCCTGCGGACGAAGGCGTTGGCCGCGCCCAGGTCGCGGTTGCCGGCGGGATTGAGCGCCAGGCAGACCAGGTTGCTGTCCGGGGCGAACGGCACGCTGGCGGCGACCAGGTGGCCTGTTTCGGCGGCGAAGCGCTGCGCGCGCGCCTGGAACGCCTCGGCCGCCAGCACCGTCTGCCGCGGCATCAGGCCGAAGCCGGCGTGGTCCAGCGGCAGCACGCGGTGGGCGACATAGACCGCGGCGGCGGCGGCGCCGGACTTGGAGCCTTCAGGGATGAACTGGCCCAGCTGCCGGTAGCGGGTGAGGTAGTCGTCGGACGGTTCGCCGCTGAACACGTAGTCGGCGTGCTCGGCGACCAGCGCGGTGGCGCGGTGGTCGCGGCAGATGAAGGCGCCGGTGCCGTAGGGCAGGTAGCCGAGCTTGTGCGGATCGACCGTGACCGAGTCGGTGTCGGCCAGCGCGGCGAACGCGGCGTGGACTTCCGGCTGCGGGAAGTCGCGGTATTCGTGGCGGACGTCTTCCAGCGCGCGCAGGCTGCCGTCGGGATTGCGGAACAGCGTGGCCAGGTAGCCGCCCCAGGCGGCGTCGACGTGGATGCCGAAGCCCAGCCCGCGCGCGCCCATGTCGCGGCGCGCCTGCACGATCGCGTCGACCGGGTCGATGGTGCCGTACTCGGTGCTGCCGAGCACGGCCACCACCATCAGCACCGGCTGGCGTTCGCGTTCGCAGGCGTCGAGCGTGCGGCGCAGGTCGTCGGGGTCCAAACGCATGCCGCGGGTGGCGAGCAGGCGCAGCTGGTCGCGGCCCAGGCCGAGCATCTTCAGGCCCTTGCTCCACGAGTAGTGCGCGGTGATCGGTGCCAGCACCTGCGGCACCTTCAGTTCCGGGTGGCGGGCGAAGAACCCGACCAGCCCCAGGGTTTCCAGGCGCTGTGCCTGGAAGCGTTCGCGCCAGGTGCGGCGTTCGCCTTCGCCCAGCGTGGCGAGCCAGCCCTGCCAGCGCACCAGCAGGTCGATCGCGGCAGACGGTTCCAGGTTGAATGCTTGCCAGTCGTCCTCGGGTACGCCGATGTCCGGCACGCCGGCCGCACGCAGCGCCACCGGGAACGCCTTCAGCGCCAGCGCCAGCCGCAGCGCCTGGTAGTTGGCCAGGGTGCCGCCGGAAGCCAGGTGGCCGAAGGCGCAGTCCGGCCGCGCCGGGTCGCTGGGGTAGCCGAGCATGCGCGCCAGCTGCAGGCCGGCCTGGATCTCCAGCTGCACGGTGATCGGCGCGGCGTCCTCGCTGACGTTGTTGGGGTTGTAGGGCAGGGCCAGGATCTGCGCGGCCAGGCCCGGCAGCAGCAGGTCCGAGGCCATGTGGCCGATGTAGCGCGGGCTGTGGAACGGCACCGACTGCTTCAGCGCGGCCGAGATCTGATGCAGCTCGCGCCGCATCTTCGCTTCCAGCGCCTGGTACTGCGGATGCTGCGCCGCCGAGGTGGGGATGGCGGGCGGATCCTCGGGGTGGAAGTTGCGCCGCCAGTGCACGTGGTCGCGCAGGAACTCCACCACCAGCTTCTCCAGCAGGGTGTCGTTCTCGCCGTAGGGGCCGAGGAAGCAGGCATCGAGCACGCGCTGCTCCGCCTCGGTGGTGGCGGGGCCAGGGGCGCGGG
>NZ_PDWM01000037.1 GCF_010093225.1 Pseudoxanthomonas koreensis
GCCCCGGATCGACCGCCAGTTGCCGTGGATTTCCGCGCTGCTGAGCGCGCTGCTGCATGCGCTGCTGGTGCTGCTCCTGCTGTCGGCCGAGCCGCCGGTGGTGACCAGCCCGCAGGGTGCGGCCAGCGGCGGCCGGGTGCGGGTGGATTTCATCGGCGAACCGGCCGGGTCAGAACAGCCGGCGCCGCCCAGCCCGCGCCCGACGCCGGCGCCCTCGACGCCGCCGCCCGCCAAGGCGGTGGTGCGCGAGCGCTCCGAGCCGCGCAAGCCGGTGCTGGAGGCCAAGTTCATCGAGCCACCGGCCGAGGCACAGCCGGAATCGCGCGACAGCCCCGACACCGCCGCCGACCGCCAGGCGCAGGCATCCGCCTCCAGTTCGCCGGCACCGGCGCAGCGCCGCCCGCATGCCTGGACCGGGCGGCCGCCGGGCCTGCTGGAGGAGGATATTTCTCCCGACGACGGCCAGGCCCGCGGTCCCGCCGACCGCCAGGGCACCCAGGCCGACATGGCCAACGGCGAGCCGAGCATGCAGGTGGGCGGCTACCAGATCATCTACGACCTGCTCGCCGACGAGCGGCTGCGCACGTGGATGGCGGCGGGGATGAAGGAGGTGTCGATCCCGCTGCCGGGCACGCGTTTCCGCATGGTCTGCCCGGCGGAAGTCGCGCTCAGGCGCGAATCCAGCAAGTGCCGGCTGCTGGATCCCAATGATCCGGAGATGGCGGACATCGGCGATGCCCGCCAGGTGATCACGGTGATGTACGTGTACCACCGCGGGGAACTGGTCTGGCGCGGACCCGGGCCGTATCGTTGAAGCTCGGCCCGGGGAGGGCCGCGGCCGCGGCCGCGCGGGCGGGGGGCCTGCGTTCGGCTTCATGGGGCAGCTTCCGCAATCCAGCCGGAGGCGGGTGATGGCGACCAGTTCATCGTTCCTGTCGTGGGTGTTTCTGTTCGCACTGGCCGTGCCTGTACGCGCACCGGCGCAGGCGCCGGCCGCGCCGCTGGCGGCGGACACGCCTTCCGCGTCCGCGGCTGGAACATCGTTCACCGCGCCCAGGGACTGGACGCTGGTGAGGCGGGACGCGCTCACCGTTCTGGCCGCGCCCGAGGGCGACACCCGGATCGTGGTGGCCGACGTCAAGGCCGCCGATGCCGATGCCGCGGTGGCCGCGGCCTGGGCGCTGTACGACCCGCAGGCGCACTGGCCACTGGAGATGTCCAGTGCGCGCCCGCCGCGCAACGGCTGGGACGAGCGGCATGTGTACGCCTACAGCACGCCGGCCACGCTGGCGCGGCGCGTCTACGCGCAGGCGCTCAGGCACGGGCAGGCGTGGACGGTGGTGATCCAGGATGCGTCCAGCGCCACCGAAGACAAGCGCAACAGCCAGATCTCGCTGGTGTTCGACCGGCTGTCGCCGCCGGGCCACGAGCGCGAGACCTTCGCCGGCCGCGTCGCCCACCCGCTGGACGGCGAGCGGCTGCAGGCGTTGAAGGCGTTCGTGCAGGACGCGCAGCGCCAGCTCGATATCCCCGGCGTGGGCCTGGGCGTGGTGGAGGACGGGAAGGTGCTGTTCTCCGGCGGCTTCGGCGTGCGCGAGCTGGGGCAGCCGGAAGCGATCGATGGCGACACCCTGTTCCTGGTCGCTTCCAATACCAAGGCGCTGACCACGCTGATGCTGGCGCGGCTGGTGGATGCCGGCCGGCTGGACTGGGATTCACCGGTGGCCGGACTGTGGCCGCAGTTCCGCCTGGGCGATGCGGACACCACCGCGCAGGTGCGCGTGCGCCACCTGCTGTGCGCCTGCACCGGCCTGCCGCGGCAGGACATGGAGTGGGTGTTCGAGAGCGAGCAGGCCACGCCCGAATCGGTGATGGCCGTGCTGGGGACGATGACACCCACCAGCGGCTTCGGCGAGCTTTACCAGTACTCCAATTACCTGGCCGCCTCGGGCGGATTCCTCGGCGGGCACGTGCTGCATCCGCAGCTGGACATCGGCGCCGGCTACGACGCGGCGATGCAGGCCGAGGTGTTCGATCCGCTGGGCATGGCCTCGACCACGTTCGACCAGGCCCGCGCCCTGCAGGGCAACCACGCGATGCCGCACGGGTTCGACATCGACGGCCGCACCGTGCGCGCGAGCATGGATGCCAACGCGTCGGTCGGTGCCGCGCGGCCGGCGGGCGGGGCCTGGAGCAGCGTCAACGACATGCTGCGCTACGTGCGCATGGAACTGGACCTGGGCCGCTTGCCCGACGGCGGCACCTACCTCGCGCAGGGCCCGCTGCTGGAGCGGCGGCGCATGCAGGTAGCGTCGGGCAGCGACCTGGCCTACGGGATGGGCCTGGAAGTGGATACCTCCAGCGGCGTGCCGGTGGTGCACCACGGCGGTTCGCTGGTCGGGTTCAAGTCCGACATGTTCTGGCTGCCGGAGGCCGGGGTGGGCGCGGTGCTGCTGACCAATTCCGAGCGCGGCCGCGGCCTGCTGGTGGCGTTCCAGCGCCGGTTGCTGGAGCTGCTGTACGACGGCAGGCCGGTGGCGGCGCAGGATGTGGCCGCGCGGGCGCAAAGGTTCCAGGAAGGCATGGCCCGCGATCGCAAGGCGATGTCGGTGCCGGCGGCGGCGGATGCGGCGGCGCGGCTGGCCGCCGCCTACCGCAACCCGGCGCTGGGCGAGGTGCGGGTGGCGCAGCGCGACGGCCGGCTGTGGTTCGACGTGGGTGGCTGGCAGAGCGAGGTGGGCACGCGCGCCAACGACGATGGCAGCGTGTCGTTCGTGACGATCGATCCGGCGGTGAACGGGTGGTTCGAGTTTGTGGCGGATGGGGATGCCCGGCCGGCGGCGCTGGTGCTGCAGGATGCGCAGCATGGGTATCGGTTCGAGCCGGTGCTGTAGGTTGGGGAGAGGTCGCGTTCGACGCGGCTGCGGCTGGGGGGCGTGGGGTCGCCCCCTGAAGTGGGCTCCTACAGGGGGCAGCGACGCGGGGTCAGCCGCGGCGCGTACAGGGGGGCGGCGACGCGGGGTCAGCCGCGGCGGGCGGCTTCGATGGTGGCGATGTCGATCTTGCGCATGGGCATCATCGCTTCGAACACGCGTTTGGCCACGGCGCGGTCGGGATCGGCGATGGCGTCGGTCAGTACGCGCGGGGTGATCTGCCACGACAGGCCCCATTTGTCCTTGCACCAGCCGCAGGCGCTTTCCTGGCCGCCATTGCCGACGATCGCGTTCCAGTAGCGGTCGGTCTCGGCCTGGTCTGCGGTGGCGACCTGGAACGAGAAGGCCTCGCTGTGGCGGAACGCCGGGCCACCGTTGAGGCCCAGGCAAGGAATGCCGAGCACGGTGAACAGCACGGTCAGCACGTCGCCTTCCTTGCCGGACGGGAAGTCGGATGGCGCGCGGTGCACCGCGGTCACCGCACTGTCGGGGAAGGTCGCGGCGTAGAACGTGGCCGCTTCCAGGGCGGTACCGTCGTACCACAGGCAGATCGTGTTCCTGGCAGTCATCGGGGTGCTCCGGGGTAGCGCGCCGACAGCGGCGCGGGGGAGGGCGCCAGTATCCGCCTGCCCGTGTGAATTTGTGGCGTGCGCCTCCCGGTTGCTAACCTGCGCCGGCATCCGGGCGAGGGCGTGCAGCATGCACAGGCGGGATTTCATCGGTGGCGTGGCGCTGGCGGCGGCGGGCCTGGCATTGCCATCGCTGCATGGCGCGCAGGCGGCGCCCGTGCGCGGTCGCGTGCTGCCGGTAGCGCTGCAGCCGGGCGACACCATCGGCCTGGTGAGTCCATCATCGGCCACCGACGAGCCGTTTGACCTGCAACTGGGGCAGGAGGCGATGGAAGCGTTGGGCCTCAAGGTCCGGCTCGGCCCGCACCTGGCCTCGCGCCGCGGCCACCTGGCCGGCACCGATGCCGAGCGCGCCGGCGACATCAATGCGATGTTCGGCGACCGCCAGGTCAAGGCGATCGTCTGCGCACGCGGCGGTTCCGGCGCCGCGCGCCTGCTGCCGCTGCTCGACTACGGCCTGATCCGGCGCAACCCGAAGGCGTTGCTGGGCTATTCGGACATCACCGCCCTGCACAACGCGCTGCTCAGCCAGGCCGGCCTGGTCAGCTTCCACGGGCCGATCGGGATCGGCAGCTGGAACAGCTTCAACGCCGACCAGTTCCGGCGCGTGTTCTTCGGGCGCGAGCTGATGGAGTACCGCAACGTGGCCGAGCGCGGCGACGAACTTGTCGTGCGCAAGAACCGCACCATCACCCTGCGTGGCGGCAAGGCGCAGGGCGAGCTGGTCGGCGGCAACCTGGCCGTGCTCACCGCGCTGGCCGGCTCGCCGTACCTGCCGGATTTCAGCGGGAAGATCCTGTTCCTGGAGGACGTGTCGGAGGCGCCGTACCGGGTCGACCGCATGTTCAGCACGCTCAGGCTGATGGGTGCGCTGGACCGGATCGCCGGCCTGGTGTTCGGCGAATGTACCGACTGCAACCCGGGCGACGGCTATGGCTCGCTGACCCTGTCGCAGATCCTGGACGACTACATCACGCCGCTTGGGATCCCTGCCTACCGCGGCGCGATGATCGGCCACATCCGCCAGCAGTTCATCCTGCCGGTGGGCGGCCGGGTGGAGATGGATGCCGACGCGGGCACGATCCGGATGCTGGAGGGCGTGTTCCAGGGCTGAGTGCGCCGGGCGCGCACTGTCGCGGTCAGTCGGGGAACCGCTCCACGTGGGTCTCGCCGTGGCGGCCGTAGTAGGTGACCTGGCGGCCGGTGATCCAGACCGTGTAGCCGACGCAGCCGGCGGCCATCGTCAGGCGCTTGAACTGCGGGTACATCACATTGCCGCGCTGCGAGCCGGCGATGGCGGACCTGAGTGCGGCGATGTCGAACGCCTCGGGGATGGACATTTCCGGGGTGTCCAGCGGCAGGTCCAGCGGCGCGGCGTCGCGCGGGTAGTAGGTGGTGCGCCGGCTGCGGTAGTCGACCGCGTAGGAATCCACCCCGGCCACCACCATCAGGCCCACCACCTGGCCGAAATGCAGGCGGCCTTCGGCCGAGCCGGCGGCGGCTTCGCGGATCAGGCCGTGGATGGCGGCGTTCATGGCGGTACGGGCAGCGTGGGAGGCGGGCAGGGGATGACGGGCGACGGCATGTGCAGTAAACGCAGCCCGCCCGCCGGAGCGGACAGTGAACGGTTCTTCGACACCGCATTGCCGGCGTTGCCATCCACACGCTCTGTACACGCCTGACTGCCGCGGCCGGGCGTCACGGGCAACCGGTCTGCTAGGCTTGCGCGCCATTCCCCCCGACAGGAATCGTCGCCGGTGTCCCTGCTGCTGTGGTTGCGCATCGCCTTCATCCTGCTGCTGATCGTGGCCAGCACGCTGCTCCACGCCGTGCCGCTGCTGTCGTTGGGCGTGCTCAAGGCGTTGTTGCCGTTCCGTTCCGTGCGCCGTGCTTTCAATCCGCTGCTGACCGGGCTGGCCGAAAGCTGGATCGCGGTGAACAGCGCGATGATCGATGCCTTCACCGGTACCCGGCTCGAGGTCGAGGATGCGCCGGGGCTGCAGCGCGACGGCCACTATCTGGTGCTGGCCAACCACCAGAGCTGGGTCGACATCCTGGTGCTGCAGAAGGTGTTCAACCGGCGCATCCCGCTGCTGCGCTTCTTCCTCAAGCGGCAGCTGTTCTGGGTGCCGGTGCTGGGCCTGGCCTGGTGGGCGCTGGATTTCCCGTTCATGGGCCGCTACACGCGGAGGCAGATCGCGAAGAACCCCGAACTGGGCAAGCGCGACATCGAGGCCACCCGGCGCGCCTGCGCCAAGTTCGCCGACATCCCGGTGGCGGTGATGAATTTCGTCGAGGGCACCCGCTTCACGCCGGAGAAGCACGCAGTGCAGGCTTCGCCGTACCGGCACCTGCTCAAGCCCAAGTCCGGCGGGGTGGCGTTCGTGCTCGACGCGATGGGCGAGGGCCTGCACGCGATCCTCGACGTGACCATCGCCTATCCCGGCGGCCGCCCGTCGATGATGGACCTGATCGCCAACCGCGTTCCGGCCGTGCGCGTGCATGTTCGCCTGCGCCCGATCCCGGCCGAACTGGCGGCCGGCAACTACCAGGAAGACCGCGCCTTCCGCGCCCGCTTCCAGCAGTGGATGAACGGCCTGTGGCAGGACAAGGACGCTGAACTGGACCGCCTGCTGGGCACCTGACCCTGCGCTCCCGCAGCGCCGCTGTCGCGTCGACTCCGCGTGCGGTGCCGCAGCGGCCCGGCCCGCTAGCCGCCGCGCTTGCGGTAGGTGATCTCCATCATCTTCGCTTCCTTGCCATCCGGCCCGGGGCCGTACATCTCGAACAGCTCGGTGTCGGCGGAAGTCCAGCGGGTGGTGATGCGGGTCGTGACCGGCTTGCCGCTGAGCACGTCGTTGTAGACGCCATGGAAGACACAGGCGCCGTCGGCGTCGCAGTCGCCTTCGCCGACCATCAGGCCGGTCCCCATGCTGTCGATCCAGGTCGACCAGTGCTTGCCGGTGACATTGTCGTAGCCGCGCAGGCCCTGGCCGGTGAACGGCATGCCCATCATCTGCGCTTCCACGTCCTCCACCAGCATGCGGCCACCCATGATCATGCTGCGCGTGGCGGTGCCCTTGTCGGCGATCGGCTCGGCATCGGGGCGCGTCCAGCTGCGTACGTCGAGGTCGTAGGTGCCGGCCGACGCCGCCAGCCTGGCGTGCGCGGGACCTGGCGTGGCGGCCTTCTGGTAGGCGGCCATGGCGGCCTGCTCCTCGGCTGTCATCTTCGGGGTGCCGTCCTGGGCCGGCGCCGGTCCGGCCAGCAGCAGGGCGAGGATGGCGGCGGACAGCGCATGCGTGCGGTTCATCGGTCTGCTCCCGGGTCGCGGGGTCGAATGTGCGTGGACTGTCGCCCCGGCCATGCTCAGCCGGCGTGAAGGCGCCCGGGCCCCGGGGAACGGCGGCCGCACTGGTAGAGTGGCGGCCTTCCCGTTGCCCGGTCCGCTGCCATGACGACTCCCGCGCGCTTCCACCCGATCGGCACCCCCGGCCAGCCCTGGGGCGAGGCCGAGCGGGCGCAGTGGCGCGCCACGCAGCAGCGCCGGCGCAGCTACGCCGACGAGGTGGTCGACGCGGTGGAGCACCTGCGCCTGCACTGGGACGTGATCGAGTACGGCGGCATCGACTACGCGCCGGACAGCTATCCGCTGCTGGCGCTGGCCAGCAGCGACTGGGACGACCACCGCCCGGTGGCGCTGGTCACCGGCGGCGTGCACGGCTACGAGACCAGTGGCGTGCAGGGCGCGCTGCAGTTCGCCCGCGACCACGTCGACGACTACGCCGGGCGGATCAACCTGCTGGTGGTGCCGTGCGTTAGCCCGTGGGGCTACGAGCGGATCCAGCGCTGGAACGCCGGCGCGGTCGATCCCAACCGATCCTTCCGCGAGCACAGCCCGGCGCTGGAATCGGCCGCGCTGATGCACCTGGTGGCGCCGCTGCGGGGCCGCTTCCTGGTCCACATCGACCTGCACGAAACCACCGACACCGACGAATCCGAATTCCGCCCGGCACTGGCCGCGCGCGACGGCAAGGCGTTCGAACCGGGCGCGATTCCCGATGGCTTCTACCTGGTCGGCGACAGCGCGGACCCGCAGCCTGGATTCCAGCAGGCGATCATCGCCGCGGTGGCCAAGGTCACCCATATCGCGCCGGCCGACGCGAACGGCGAGCTGATCGGTTCGGCGGTGGTGGCGCCGGGCGTCATCAACTACCCGGTCAAGGAGCTCGGCCTGTGCGCCGGGGTCACCGGGGCGAAGTACGTGACCACCACCGAGGTCTATCCGGACAGCGCCAGCGCCACGCCGGAGCAGTGCAATGCGGCCCAGGTGGCGGCGGTGCTCGCGGCGATCGATTACGCGCTGGCGCATGGCTGAGGCCACGCCCCACCCATGACTTATGACCTAGACAATTCTGTCTAGACAAACTTGTCTGGAGGGTGCAGGATGCGTCCATCGCTCCTGCCGGACTCCGGACATGCCGACCCGTTCCGCCCGACCGCCCAAGCCCACCGCCGCAGAACTGGACCTGCTGCGGGCGATCTGGCGCCTGGGCCCGTCCACCGCGCGCGAAGTGCACCAGGCGCTGCAGCCCGAACGCCCCGAGCTGCAGCCGGCGACGGTGCTGCGCCTGCTGCAGGTGATGCATGGCAAGGGCCTGGTGGTGCGCGACGAGAGCCAGCGTTCGCACGTGTACGCCGCCGCGCACGCGCAGGACGCGCTGCAGACCAACCTGCTCGGCGAATTGATCCAGAAGGTGTTCGCAGGTTCCGGCAAGGCGCTGGTGCTGGCCGCGCTCGACGCGCACGTCAGCGACCGCGAGCGCGAGGAGATCCGCCGCCTGCTGGAGGAAACCGGCGACGAACCGGCCGATGCCGCGACCACGCGCAAGCCTGTTGCGGGAAGGGCCGTTGCTGGAAAGAGCAGGGGAGGCAAGCGCCATGCATGAGCCGATCGCCTTGCTGGTCCCGATGCTCGGGCGGGCGCTGCTGCATTTCCTGTGGCAGGGCGCGCTGATCGGGCTGCTCGCCGCGCTGGCGTTGCAACTGCTCGCCAGTGCACGTCCGCAGGCGCGTTACGCGGTGGCCTGCCTGGCGTTGCTGGCCTGCGTGCTGGCGCCGCTGGCCACGCTGGCGCTGGACCTGGCGGGCATGGCCGGAGGCATCGCCGCGCCCACCGCCGGTCCCTTGCCGGCGACCGTATCGTTCGTGGACACCGCGAGCGCGCTGGCGGCACCGGTGCCGGCATCCGCATTCGCCCTGGCGCCTGCCATCGACCACGCGCTGCCATGGATCGTCGCGGCGTGGGCGGCCGGGGCCTGCACCCTGTCGCTGCGCCTGGCAGCGGGCGTGTGGTGGCTGGGGCGGCTGCCGCAGGTGGCCGCACCGCACCTGCAGCGCAAGTGGCAGCAGAGGCTCGACGCGCTGGCGCTGGCCTGTGGCCTGCAGCGCCCGGTCCAGCTGCGCCTGGTCGATGCGCTGGACACGCCTGCCGCCGGCGGCTGGTGGCGGCCGGTGGTGCTGCTGCCGGCTTCGGTGCTGGCGCGCTTGCCGGTCGAATACGTGGAGGCGCTGCTGGCCCACGAACTGGCCCATGTGCGCCGCCACGACTACCTGGTCAATCTGCTGCAGGGCCTGGCCGAGGCGCTGCTGTTCTACCACCCGGTCACCTGGTGGCTGTCGCGCCGCATCCATGCCGAGCGCGAACTGGTGGCCGACCGCCTCGCCGCCGAGGCCACCGGTGAGCCGCGCCGGCTGGCGCAGGCGCTGGCGGCGCTGGCGGACCATCACGCGGCGCTGCGCGCCGTCCCGCGGCCGGCACTGGCCGCTCTCGAGCCCGAGGGAGGGCAGCTGATGTCCCGCATCGAACAACTTGTCCGTCCCGGCCGCGCCCGTTCCGGCGGCCGCCTGGTATTCCCGCTGCTGGGACTGGCCGCGGCTGGCCTGGCCTTCTATGCGCAGGCCCAGCGCGAGCCGCGCGACGCGACGGCGGCCGCTCCGGCTGGTGTCGTGGCCAGCGTGGCGGCCGCGCCCGCGGCGAAGCCCGCCGCCACCGTCGCTGCTGCGCAATCCGCGTCGGCTGCGAAACCTGCTGCGGCCGTGGTCGTCGCGCAGGCCGCGTCGGCTGCGGCGCCGGTGGCCCCGCCGGCGCCGGCCACCCCGGTGGCGGCCGTGGCGCCGCGCCCGCCCGCAGTCCCGGCGCAGCCTGGCGTTGCGCATCCCGCGCCGCCTGCACCTCCCGCCGCCCCGCGTGACGTCGCGCTTCCGGCGCCGCCGGCGCCACCCGCGGTCCCGCGCGAAGCTGCGCCTCCCGCACCCGCCGCGCCGCCGGCACCTTCCGCGAGGCTTCCGGCGGTGCCGGCACCCCCGGCCGCGCCCAGGGCGGTGGTCCTGGAGCGCGTCGGCCAGGGCGAGGCCTACGCGGTGGTGGGCAAGGGCGACAAGGCCTACCTCATGTCCGGATCCAGCGACGACCATGCCCGGATCCAGGCCGCGCGCGGCGCGGTCGGCGGCGAGTTCATCTGGTTCCGCCGCGACGGCAAGGACTGGGTGGTCACCGATCCGGCCACGGTCGCCCGCGCGCGCCAGCAGTGGAGCGAGACCGAGGCCCTCGGCGAACGCATGCGCAGCCTGGGCGGGCAGATGGAAGCGCACGGCGCGAAGATGGAAGCGATCGGGCAGCGCATGGAGAAGCTGACCACCGCCGCGCCGACGAAGGACATCGAGGCCGCCGCGGAAGCGATGCAGGCGTTGGCGCGCGAGCAGGAGCAGCTCGCCCGCCGCCAGCAGCGGCTGGCCCGGGAGCAGGCCGTCTCCGCCGCAGCCGGCGATGTCACCCGCAATGCCGCGCGCGAAGCGGAACTGCAGGGCCAGATGCAGGCGCTGGATCGCGAGCAGCAGGCGCTTGCGGCACGCATGGAGGCGCAGTCGCGCCGGATTGAAGGAGCCGCCGCACACCACCAGCAGGCGATGCGGCCGATGGAGTCGCTGTCGCGCGAGATGGAAGCTGCGGGCAGGCCGATGGAGGCCCTGGGCCGGCAGATGGAGGGGCTGGGCACGCAGATGGACGATGCCACCCGGCGCGCCGAAGAGAGCATGCGCAAGCTGATCGCCACGGCCGTGGCGCAGGGACTGGCGCGGCCGCTGCCGCAGCGGCAATGACGCAGTGACGTACCGGCCGGGACGCCCTGGCCGGCGCGCGCAGGTGCCGCTCAGCGCAGGTGCTGCCCCAGCGCCTGCACCATCGCCCGCCGCGCGAACAGGAACTGCAGCTGGCTGCCGCCGAGCTGGCGCCAGAGCAGGGCCGAGCGCACCGCCGCCAGCAGCAGGGCGCGGATTTCCGAGACCACGCCGGCCTGCCCGAGGTAGTGCGGGTTGCCCTGGACCATGATCCGCGGGCGCAGGTGGCTGATGGTGTCGGCGTACAGCGTGCCCAGGCCGGCGAGCACGTCCGGATGGGTGCTGCCCAGTTCGGCCGCGCGCGGCGCCAGTTCCTCGATGCCGTTGCCGACCGCGGCCAGGGTGTTGGACTGCGAGGAGAAGCGCCGCTCCAGCTGCAGGGTGGCCAGCGCCAGCCGCGGCAGCAGCGGATCGTTGCCGCGGTTGGCCAGGTAGTCGGCAAGGGCGCGCAGGCCCGGTTCGAGCTGGCGGGCGCCGCCCAAGACTGCGGCGGTATCGCTGGCGTCGATGCGGAACACCGCGTCCAGCACCGGTTGCGCGGCGGGGGTTTCGCTCTGCCCGGTCGCGGCGATGCGGCGCACCTGTTGCAGCGCCTGGGCCAGGCCGGCCAGGGCCAGTACGCGGTCGTCGTAGGAATGGCTCATGCGCGGCATTCTAACCGGACGCGAGAATCCGCCCGCCCGCCGCGCGGGCGGCGATCGTGGCGGATGCCGGTTGTAGGAGCTCCATTTATGGGCGACCCGCATGCGTTGGAGTACGCCACGGTCGACGCGAGGGCTCCGGATGGGTTGCGTTGAACGCAGGTGCTTCCCGACGTCGTCGGGTCGCCCATAAATGGAGCTCCTACAAGAGCGCGGGCACCGGTGCGTCGGTGCTGGCGATCACCGCGCCGCCGAGGCAGGCGGGGCCGTCGTACAGGACCAGCGACTGGCCGGGGGTGGCTGCACGCTGGGCGCGTTCGAAGCGCACCGACACGGTGCCGTCATCTTCCACGCGCACCCGGCAGGGCTCTTCCTGCTGGCGGTAGCGCACCTGCGCGGTGCAGTCGAAGCTGCCGGCCGGCGGTGTGCCTTCGATCCAGTGCATCGCCTCGCTGCGTACCACGTGCGACAGCAGCCAGCGACTGTCGCGCTCCTGGTCGACGTAGAGGATGTTGCCGGCCACGTCCTTGCCGACCACGTACCAGGGCGCGGCCGCGCGCCCGCGCACGCCGCCGATGTTCAGTCCCTCGCGCTGGCCCAGGGTGAAATAGAACACCCCCGGATGCTCGCCGACCTTGATCCCGTCCGGATCGCGGATCTCGCCCGGCTGCGCCGGCAGGTAGCGGCCGAGGAATTCGCGGAAGTCGCGCTCGCCGATGAAGCAGATGCCGGTGGAATCCTTCTTCGCGTGCGTCGGCAGGCCGGCCTCGCGCGCCAGCTGCCGCACCTGCGCCTTGGGCAGGTGGCCGATCGGGAACACGGTGGCGGCCAGTTGCTCCTGGCCGAGCTGGTGCAGGAAGTAGCTCTGGTCCTTGTCGCGGTCGGCGCCGCGCAGCAGGCGCCAGCGGCCGCCCGCATGCGCGACCTGGGCGTAGTGGCCGGTGGCGATCCGTTCGGCCCCCAGTTCGCGTGCCGCGTCGAGGAAATGCCTGAACTTGACCTCGCGGTTGCACAGCACGTCCGGGTTGGGCGTGCGCCCGGCCGCGTACTCGGCCAGGAAGTGCTCGAACACGCCGGCCCAGTACTCCTTCGAGAAATCGCGGAAGTGGAACGGGATGCCGAGCCGGCCGCAGACCGCGACCGCGTCGCGGCGGTCCTCCTCGGCGCGGCAGTCGCCGCTGCCGTCGTCGTCCCAGTTCTGCATGAACAGCCCGGCCACCGCTTCGCCGGACTGGACCAGCAACAGCGCCGCCACCGACGAATCCACGCCGCCGGAAACGCCGACGACGGTGCGCGGCGCGCTCATGGCAGCCACTGCAGCAGCGACAGCGGCTGCCGCCGCCCGGCCAGCCAGTCGGCGGCGACCTGCCAGACCAGCGGGCTGCGGTGCTCGGCCGCGCGCGCGCGCAGTTCGGCAGGGGTCAGCCACACCGCCCGTTCGATGCCCTCGTCCAGCGACCGCGCCGGATCATGGGCCACGGCCGTGGCGCCGAAGGCGAAGCGCAGGTACTGCTGGCCGCCGGGCGCATGCCACTGGTAGGCGCCGATGAACGACTCCACGGCGATCTCCCAGCCGGTTTCCTCCAGCGCCTCGCGCACCGCGGCCTGGACCAGGCTCTCGCCCGGATCAAGGTGGCCGGCGGGCTGGTTGAGCACCAGCCGTCCCTCGATCCGTTCCTCCACCAGCAGCAGGCGGCCGTCGCGCACGACCACGCTGGCCACGGTCACGGCCGGGTGCCAGTCGCGGCCGGGCAGGGCGCTGCCGGGGGAGGCGTCCATCGGAGTCTCGTCGGGAAATGCGGGCATTGTCCGGCAGCGGGCGCGATCGCGTCCATCGGCGACCGTTGTGGAGGCGGTCCGTATAATTGCCGCCATGCCACGCACTCCGCGCCACGAACACGAACACGGCACCCTGGTCGACCCCGGCAAGCCCGAGGTCGCGCCGCCGCCCATGTACCAGGTGATCCTGCTCAACGACGACTACACCCCGATGGACTTCGTGATCGCGGTGCTGCAGCAGTTCTTCACCCTGGACCTGGAACGGGCCACCCAGGTGATGCTGCACGTGCATACCCGCGGCCGCGGCGTCTGCGGCGTCTTCACGCGGGAAGTGGCTGAATCCAAGGTGGCCCAGGTCAACGAGTTCTCGCGGATGAACCAGCACCCGCTGTTGTGCACCATGGAAAAGGCCTGATTCCGGAGGGCCTCGCCCGGCCGCCGGGGCCGGGGCGGTCAGCGTCCCGGGGCCGCGCCGTTCCGCCGGCTGAACGCTGCGATCGGCCGGGGTTGTGGAAATCCGCAGGGCAGGCCGCATATTGTTGGCAAAGCTTCCGGAGCAAGCCATGTTCAGCAAAGACCTCGAACAGACCATCGGCCAGTGCTACAAGCGCGCCCGCGAGGCGCGGCACGAGTTCATGACGGTCGAGCACCTGTTGCTGGCGCTGCTCGACAATCCTTCCGCACAGGGCGTGCTGCGTGCCTGCGGCGCGGACTCCAGCCGCCTGCGCGGCGAGCTCGAGCAGGCGATCGAGGCCTCGGTCTCGCGCCTGGCCGAGGACGACGGCCGCGACACCCAGCCGACCTTGGGCTTCCAGCGCGTGCTGCAGCGGGCCGTGTACCACGTGCAGTCCTCGGGCAAGAAGGAGGTCAGCGGCGCCAACGTGCTGGTGGCGATCTTCGGCGAGAAGGATTCGCACGCGGTGTATTTCCTCACCCAGCAGGACGTGACCCGGCTGGACGTGGTCAATTACCTCTCGCACGGCATCGCCAAGCTCGGCGACGAGCAGGACGGTGGCGGCGCCTCGCCCTCGGGCGAAGGCGAGGGCAAGGCCGAAGGCGGCGAGGGCGAAGGCAAGACCGACGCGCTGGCCGAGTACGCGACCAACCTCAACGAGCAGGCGCGACTGGGCAAGATCGACCCGCTGGTGGGCCGCGCCGACGAGATCGAGCGCACCATCCAGGTGCTGTGCCGCCGGCGCAAGAACAATCCGCTGTACGTGGGCGAGGCCGGCGTGGGCAAGACCGCGATCGCCGAAGGCCTGGCCAAGCGCATTGTCGAGGGCGAGGTGCCGGAGGTGCTGTCCGACGCGGTGATCTACGCCCTGGACCTGGGCGCGCTGGTGGCCGGTACCAAGTACCGCGGCGACTTCGAGAAGCGGCTCAAGGGCGTGCTGTCCTCGATCAAGAAGATTCCCGGCGCGATCCTGTTCATCGACGAGATCCACACTATCATCGGCGCCGGTTCGGCGTCGGGCGGCACGATGGACGCCTCCAACCTGATCAAGCCGGCGCTGGCTTCCGGCGAGCTGCGCTGCATCGGCAGCACCACCTTCCAGGAATACCGCGGCATCTTCGAGAAGGACCGGGCGCTGGCTCGCCGCTTCCAGAAGATCGACATCGTCGAGCCGACCGTGGGCGAGGCCTACGAGATCCTGCAGGGCCTCAAGCCGCGCTACGAGGCGCACCACGGCGTGACCTACGCCGACGATGCGATCCAGGCGGCGGTGGACCTGTCGGTCAAGCACATCGCCGACCGGCTGCTGCCGGACAAGGCGATCGACGTGATCGACGAGGCCGGCGCGCGCCAGCGGCTGCTGCCGCAGGAAACGCGCAAGGAGCTGATCGACGTCGAGGAGATCGAAACCATCGTCGCCAAGATGGCGCGGATTCCGGCCAAGCAGGTCAGCGCCACCGACAAGGACGTGCTCCAGCACCTGGAGCGCAACCTGAAGATGGTGATCTTCGGCCAGGACCCGGCGATCGAGACCCTGGCCTCGGCGATCAAGCTGGCGCGCAGCGGCCTGGGTAATCCGGACAAGCCGATCGGCAACTTCCTGTTCGCCGGCCCCACCGGCGTGGGCAAGACCGAGGTCACCCGGCAGCTGGCGCTGCAGCTGGGCATCGAGCTGGTGCGCTTCGACATGTCCGAGTACATGGAACCGCATTCGGTGTCGCGCCTGATCGGCGCGCCCCCGGGCTACGTCGGCTTCGACCAGGGCGGCCTGCTGACCGAGAAGATCGTCAAGACCCCGCACTGCGTGCTGCTGCTGGACGAGGTGGAAAAGGCGCACCCGGACATCTTCAACATCCTGCTGCAGGTCATGGACCGCGGCGTGCTGACCGACACCAACGGTCGCGAGGCCAACTTCAAGAACGTGGTGGTGGTGATGACCACCAATGCCGGCGCGGCCCAGGCCGCGCGGCGCTCGATCGGCTTCACCCGCCAGGACAATTCGAGCGACGCGATGGAAGTGATCCGGCGCAGCTTCAGCCCGGAGTTCCGCAACCGCCTCGATGCGGTGGTGCAGTTCCAGCCGCTGGGCTTCGACCACATCCTGCGCGTGGTGGACAAGTTCCTGATCGAGCTGGAGATGCAGCTCAACGAGAAGCACGTGGCGATGTCGGCCTCGCCGACCGCGCGCGAGTGGCTGGCCCAGCACGGCTTCGACCCGCTGATGGGCGCGCGGCCGATGGCGCGGGTGATCCAGGACAGGATCAAGCGCCCGCTGGCCGACGAACTGCTGTTCGGCAAGCTGGTCGGCGGCGGCCGGGTCGAGATCGACGTGGTCGACGGCGAGCTGGTGGTGGAAAGCCAGTCCGAGCCTGAGCGGCTGCTGCCGGCGACGGTCTGACGCCTCGGGCGAGGTGCTCCCGCCCCTGTATGAGCCCACTTCAGGGGGCGACCTGGTTCCCCTGCGGTGCGCGGTGATCAACGCGGCCGGTCCGCAAGCGGCGCACAAAAAAGGGACCGCCGCGGCAGGGGCACCGCGGCGGTCCCCAGCCACGGTGTGCTTCCCGGTCACGACGAGTGGGCCGGAAGCACGCCAGGGAACGGACTCCGGGGCCAGACTACGGCCGCGGGCGCGCCGCCGGACCTGCCTGCAGTGACAGTGACGTTAGGCAGTGGCCACCGGCGCGGATGCCCCGGCAGGCCGGCCGCGGAAATGAAGAAGCGGCCCGCAGGCCGCTTCCATCACAGGTTTCCCTGCACCCCGCGCATCACTTCATGCGGTAGGTGATGCGGCCCTTGGTCAGGTCGTACGGGGTCATCTCGACCTTCACCTTGTCGCCGGTGAGGATGCGGATGTAGTTCTTGCGCATGCGGCCGGAGATGTGGGCGATGATCTCGTGCCCGTTCTCCAGGCGGACCCGGAAGGTGGTGTTGGGCAGCGTCTCGATGACAGTGCCTTCGAACTCGATGGAGTCGTCTTTCGACATGCGGTTCCGGGTATATGGCGAGCGGGCGAAAGTCGGCGATTTTACGCTACCCGGGCGGGGAAGGCAAAAATGCGTTAACCCGCGGCGGGATGGGCCAGTGCCGCGGCCTCGACCTGGCCGAAGGCCGCGGTCCAGTTTCCGGACCGGCCGGGGTCGTCGGCCACCAGCTGCGCCACCGCCCCTAGGAACCGCGGACGCGGCCAGGATTCGGCGCCCAGGCTGAGCAGGTGCGCGTTCTCGACCTGGGCGTCGATCAGCGGCCAGCCCCAGCCATGCAGCTGCCGCGCCAGCGCCGCCAGGGCGACCTTGGAGCCGCCGTCGCGGACGCTGAACATGCTTTCGCCGAAGAACATCCGGCCGATCGCCACGCCGTAGATGCCGCCGGCAAGCTCGCCCCCGCCGTCGAACACTTCCACCGAATGGGCATGGCCGAGCCGGTGCAGCCGCGCGTAGGCCTGGCGCATCTCCGGCAGGATCCAGGTGCCGCGCTGGCCGGCGCGCGGCGCGTCTGCGCAGGCGGCCACGACCGCATCGAATGCGGTGTCGGCGCGGACCGTCCAGTCGCTGCGGCGCAGCCCGCGGCGGAAGCGGGTCGACAGCCGCACCGCGCCGGTACCGAACACGGTGCGCGGGTCCGGACTCCACCACAGGATCGGCTGGCCTTCGGAGTACCAGGGGAAGATGCCGTGGCGGTAGGCGGCAAGCAGGCGTTGCGGGGAAAGGTCGCCGCCGACCGCGAGCAGGCCGTCGGGGCGGCGCAGTGCCAGTTCCACCGGCGGGAACGGCGCGGCGGGGTCGTCGGGCAGCAGGAAGGGGCGGGTGGCCATGCCTGCGTCGATCAGGTTTCCGGTGCCGGCGCGGCCGGTCCGCGGAACGGCGAATGCGTGGCCAGGTTCGCGGCATGGCGGCGCACCGCGTGCGTTTCCTCCGCGCACCACTGGCGCAGCGCCAGGCGGAAGCGCGGGTCGGCGATGCGGTGGCGGCTGCGCACGAAGGTGGGCAGGAAGCCGCGCGCCAGCTTGTGCTCGCCCTGCGCGCCCGGTTCGAAACGGGCCAGTCCCTGTTCCAGGCAGTACTCGATGCCCTGGTAGTAGCAGGTCTCGAAGTGCAGGCCGGGCAGGGTGGCGTCGGCACCCCAGTAGCGGCCGTACAGAGTGTCGCCGCCGCGCAGGCAGAGTGCGCCAGCGACCGGATTATCCTGATAATCTGCCAATATAATCAATATATTGCGAGGCATTTCTCGTGCAATATATCCGATGAAATCCCGGGTCAGCGCCGGCGAATTGCCGTAGTCGCGGAAGGTGCGCAGGTAGAAGTGGTGGATCGCGTCCAGGTCCTCCGCGCTGGCCTCGTCGCCATGCAGCCGGCGGAAGGTGACCCCGGCGCGCTGCACCTTCGCCCGCTCCTGGCGGATGTTCTTGCGGTGCTTGTGGTCCATCGCCGCCAGGAACGCATCGAAGCCGTCCCAGCCATCGAGGTTGCGCCAGTGGTACTGCACGTCCAGGCGCGGCAGCCATTCCGCGTCGAACAGCGCGTCCTCGGCCCCGGTGTGGAAGTTGACGTGGGCCGAGGCCAGGCCGGCGGCATCGGCGTGTGCGGCGATCGCCTCCAGCAGCGCGCGCCGCGCGGCGTCGTCGCGGGCCAGCAGTCGCGGCCCGGTCACCGGCGAGTAGGGCACGGCGAACAGCCATTTCGGGAAGTAGTCCAGCCCATGCCGGGCGTAGGCATGCGCCCAGGCGTGGTCGAACACGAACTCGCCGTGCGAGTTGGCCTTCAGGTAACCCGGTGCGGCGGCGACCAGCCGGTCGCCGTCCCACAGGGCCAGGTGCCGTGGCGTCCAGCCCCAGTCCGCGCGCAGGCAGCCGTGGCGCTCCAGGCCTTCGAGGAAGGCGTGGAAGAGAAAGGGGTTGCTGCCGTCGTGCAGTGCGTCCCACTGACTGGTGGGGACCTCGGAAAGCGCATGACAGATGCGCAACATCATTTCGGCAGTGCGTAACGGACCTTCGGTTCGGTCAGGTCGATTACTTTGCGCCTACCCAGTTCGGAGATGGCGCTATCCATCCGGGCGCCGTCCTGTGAGGCGAGCCAAGTCGAAGCCATGCGCCGCAGGCTCGCCTCGCTACCAGGAAGGTTCTTGGCCATGCCTTTCAAACCCTTGATGATCTTCTCTGCGTCACTCTGCGGAGAGACTGTTGCCACAACGGCCACTTTTTTCTCGGCCTTCTTGGCGACAGCCTTCTTCTTGGCCGGTTGAGGGGTGGCTGCCTTTTCGACAATCACCGTGACGGCCTTCTTCGAAACCTTAGCCGTCGCTTTCTTGGCCGGCGGCTCGATACGCTTGATGAGCGTGCCAGTGGCATTGAGATGCGCGATCAGGGGGTCGAACCCAGTGTCTTTGGATACGATAAGAAAGGTGGCTTGCGGATCGCGCACCATCCACTGGCCGAGGTAGCACGCAATGTGGAAATCCAGCGCATTCCGGCCATTGCCGGCGATGCGTATGAAGCGCCCGTGTTCGCCCAGTGCCTGTACGGCCTCGATCAGGGCGATCCCTACTTTCTGATCGGAACCCGTGAATACGAAAACGTAGGCCTGCTCCGCGCCTAGGCCGGCGAGATCCGCCGGCTGTACGTTTTCATAGTCGATCAGGATGTAGTGCAAGCGCCAGAATCCTTAGTGACCCTTGTCCAGGTAGCGCTCCGCATCCAGCGCGGCCATGCAGCCGAAGCCGGCCGAGGTGATCGCCTGGCGGTAGTGCTGGTCGGCGACGTCGCCGGCGGCGAACACGCCCTCGACCGAAGTCCGGGTGGCGTTGCCGCCCAGGCCGGAGCGGATCTCCAGGTAGCCGCCATCCATCGCCAGCTGGCCCTCGAACAGGCCGGTGTTGGGGTGGTGGCCGATGGCCACGAAGAAGCCGTGCGCGGCGATGTCGCGGGTGCTGCCGTCGAGCGTGGACTTCACCCGCACCCCGGTGACCCCGGCGTCGTCGCCCAGCACCTCGTCGATGGTGTGGTGCCAGACCAGCTCGACCTTGCCGGCCTCGGCCTTGGCGAACAGCTTGTCCTGCATGATCTTCTCCGCGCGCAGGCTGTCGCGGCGGTGGACCAGGTAGACCTTGCGGGCGATGTTGGACAGGTACAGCGCCTCTTCCACGGCGGTGTTGCCGCCGCCGACCACGACCACGTCCTGCTCCTTGTAGAAGAAGCCGTCGCAGGGGGCGCAGGCGGACACGCCGCGGCCCTTGAACTTCTCCTCCGACTCGATGCCCAGGTACTTGGCGGTGGCGCCGGTGGCAATGATCAGCGCGTCGCAGGTGTAGGTGGCGCTGTCGCCGCTCAGGGTGAACGGCCGCTTCGACAGGTCGGCGGTGTGGATGTGGTCGAAGATCACTTCGGTCTCGAAGCGCTCGGCATGGGCCTGCATGCGCGCCATCAGGTCCGGGCCCATCAGCCCGTGGGCATCGCCGGGCCAGTTGTCGACCTCGGTGGTGGTCATCAGCTGGCCGCCCTGCTGCAGGCCGGTGATCACCACCGGCTTGAGGTTGGCGCGGGCGGCGTAGACGGCGGCGGTCCAGCCGGCGGGGCCGGAGCCGAGGATGAGCAGGCGCGAGTGCTTGGTGGTCATGCAGTCCGTGGGAAGGGTGGCGAAGGGCAACGCATAGAGTGGCGGCCGCACCGGGGTAGATCAAGGCGAGCGGCGGAACGCTCCGGCCGCGGGGCTGTTTCCCGCCCCGTCATCCCGGCCTGCGCCCACGCGCCGCTAGGCAATGGCCGACAGAAGCATTTAAGATCAAGGCCTAACGCCGCATTCTGCGAGCGCTTCCAGACCCGCTTTCCGGACACCCAGGGATCGATCTGCCAACGTGGCCAAGGCATTGACGGAACGCAGCAAGTCCAGCCGCGGCACGAACGTGCGCGCCGATGCCGGCGCGGCCAGCCCGCGGCGGCAGCGCCTGTGGCGCGACCTGGCGCTGATCGTGATCGCGCCGCTGCTGCTGTACCTGCTGGCCTGCCTGGCCAGCTATTCGCCCGACGATCCGGGCTGGTCCAACAGCGGCAGCGTGACCGCGCCGGTGCAGAACCTGGGCGGCCTGGCCGGTGCCTGGATCGCCGACGTGCTGATCCAGCTGGTCGGGTATGCGGCCTTCATCCTGCCGCTGATCCTGGGCGCGGTGGCCTGGATCGCGCTGTTCGGGCTGGGCGAGGAAGACGAGCTGGGGCCGGCGCTGCGCCTGGTCGGGATCGTCGGTTTCCTGATCGCGGCCACCGGGCTGCTGCACCTGCGCCTTTACGTCGGCGACGTCGGCCAGGCTGGCGGGGTGATCGGCAAGCTGGTCGGGCAGTCGCTGGCCAACGGCTTCGGCAGGCTTGGCTCGAACATGTTCCTGATCGTGCTGGCGCTGGTTTCGGTGACCCTGGCCACCGGCCTGTCCTGGTTCTGGGTGATGGAGAAGATCGGCGCCGGCGTGCTGGCGCTGCCGGACCTGCTACGGCGCAAGACCCGGCAGGCCGAGGAGTGGAAGCGCACCCGCGACCTGCGCGAGGAACGCGAGGAAGTGCGCAAGACCGACGCGGTCAGGCAGGCCCGCCGCGAACCGGTCCGGATCGAGCCGCCGGCCGCGCCGGTGGTGGAGAAGAGCGAGCGGGCCAAGCGCGAGACCCAGATCCCGCTGTTCCAGGGCACCGGCGGCACGCCTGACGGGCTGCCGCCGCTGGCCCTGCTCGACGACCCCAAGCCGCAGGCCCGCGGGTATTCCGAGGAAACCCTGGAAACCCTGTCGCGCCAGATCGAGTTCAAGCTCAAGGACTTCCGCATCGACGCGCAGGTGGTCGGCGCCTACCCGGGCCCGGTGATCACCCGCTTCGAACTGGAGCCGGCGCCGGGGGTGAAGGTCAGCCAGATCAGTTCGCTGGACAAGGACATCGCCCGCGGTCTGTCGGTCAAATCCGTGCGCGTGGTCGACGTGATCCCGGGCAAGTCGGTGATCGGCCTGGAGACCCCCAACACCAGCCGCGAGATGATTTTCCTCTCCGAGCTGCTGCGCTCGAAGGAATACGACAAGTCGGCCAGCGTGCTGACCCTGGCCCTGGGCAAGGACATCGCCGGCCGGCCCACGGTGGCCGACCTGGCGCGCATGCCGCACCTGCTGGTGGCCGGCACCACCGGCTCGGGCAAGTCGGTGGCGGTCAACGCGATGGTGCTGAGCCTGCTGTACAAGGCCAGCCCGAAAGACCTGCGGATGCTGATGATCGACCCGAAGATGCTCGAACTGAGCGTCTACCAGGACATCCCGCACCTGCTGGCGCCGGTGGTCACCGACATGAAGGAGGCCGGCAACGGCCTGCGCTGGTGCGTGGCGGAGATGGAGCGCCGCTACAAGCTGATGAGCGCGGTGGGCGTGCGCAACCTGGCCGGCTTCAACAAGAAGGTCAGGGACGCGCAGGACGCCGGCCAGCCGCTGATGGATCCGCTGTTCCGCCCCAACCCGGAGCTCGGCGAGGCGCCGCGCCCGCTCGAGCCGCTGCCGTTCATCGTCATCTTCATCGACGAATTCGCCGACATGATGATGATCGTCGGCAAGAAGGTCGAAGAACTCATCGCGCGGCTGGCGCAGAAGGCGCGCGCGGCCGGCATCCACCTGATCCTGGCCACCCAGCGCCCGTCGGTGGACGTCATCACCGGCCTGATCAAGGCCAACATCCCGACCCGCATCGCCTTCCAGGTGTCGAGCAAGATCGACTCGCGCACGATCCTGGACCAGTCCGGCGCCGAGACCCTGCTCGGCCACGGCGACATGCTGTACCTGCCACCGGGCACGGCCATGCCCGAGCGCATCCACGGCGCCTTCGTCAGCGACGACGAAGTGCACCGCGTGGTCGAGCACCTCAAGGCCAGCGGCCGCGCCGACTACATCGAAGGCGTGCTGGACGAAGTGCAGGCGATGGGCGACGGCGTGGTGGTCGGCGCCACCGGGCTGCCGGAGAGCGGTGGCGGTGGCGGCGACGAATCCGATCCGCTGTACGACGAGGCGGTGCGCGTGGTCACCGAGACCCGCCGCGCGTCGATCTCCGGCGTGCAGCGCCGGCTCAAGATCGGCTACAACCGCGCCGCGCGCCTGATCGAAGCGATGGAAGCGGCCGGCGTGGTCACCCCGCCCGAGCACAACGGCGACCGCAGCGTCCTCGCCCCGCCGCCCCCGCGCGACTGACCGCGCCGGGGCTGCCTGTTCAGGTTGTTCGCGGCACACTTCGCAAAACGACTGGACAGCGACCCCATGCCGCATCGCCTTCGCCACGCCCGCTACGCACTCCTCGGACTGGTCCTGTTCGCCGGCACCGCCTTCGCCGGCGCCCGCGATGAGCTGGTCCGTTTCACCAGCGGCCTCAAGGGCCTGGAAGGCAGCTTCAGCCAGCAGGTGTTCGACGCCAACGGCCGCGCCAAGGAAAGCAGCACGGGCACGGTCGCGGTGTCGGCACCGCGCCTGTTCCGCTGGGAGTACCTCAAGCCGTTCGCGCAGCTGATCGTGGCCGACGGGCAGAAGGTCTGGATCTACGAGCCGGACCTGCAGCAGGCCACGGTCAAGGTGCAGGGCGAAGAAGAGCGCAACAGTCCGCTGGTGGCGCTGTTCGATCCGGCGCGGCTGGAAGGCCAGTTCGACGTCAGCGAGGAAGCCGCCGCCAGCGACGGCCTGCAGTGGCTGACCCTGACCCCGAAGGTCGATGCCGAGGCCAACTTCCAGATGGCGCGGCTGGGCTTCGGCGCGCAGGGGCTGGCGCGGATGCAGGTGCTGGACCTGGTCGGGCAGAAGACCGAGATCCGTTTCGATGGCTGGAAGCGCAACCCGTCCTTCGCCGCGGGCACGTTCAAGTTCACTCCGGGCAAGGATGTCGACGTCGTCGGCCAATGACCGTCGCCACCCTTGTAGGAGCCCACTTCAGGGGGCGACCCCAAGGCGCCGGAACGCAGCGCCGTTCAACACGAACGCTCCGGAGGTTCCGCGTCAAACGCCGCGTCTTCCACCGGCATCGGGTCGCCCCCTGAAGTGGGCTCCTACAGGGAGTGCGGCGGCGATGCGCGGGGCGGGACCGCCTATGATGTGCCCATGACCCGCGCGCGCAGATCCACGCCCCCTTCCGAAGACGGCCTGCTGGCCGATCCCGCGCGGCAGGAGGCGATGCGCCCGCTGGCCGAGCGCATGCGTCCGCGCAGCCTGGACGGGATGGTCGGCCAGCGCCGCCTGCTCGCGCCCGGGACGGCGCTGCGCCGCGCGGTCGAAGCAGGGCGCGTGCATTCGATGGTGCTGTGGGGACCGCCCGGTTGCGGCAAGACCACCCTGGCGCTGCTGCTGGCGCAATACGCCGACGCCGATTTCCGGGCCATTTCCGCGGTGCTTTCCGGGCTTCCCGACGTGCGCCAGGTGCTGGCCGAAGCCGCGCAGCGGTTCGCCGAAGGGCGCCGCACCGTGCTGTTCGTGGACGAGGTGCACCGCTTCAACAAGACCCAGCAGGATGCGTTCCTGCCGCACATCGAGCGCGGCAGCATTGTCTTCGTCGGTGCCACCACCGAGAACCCCTCGTTCGAACTGAATTCGGCGCTGCTGTCGCGCTGCCGGGTGCACGTGATGGAAGCGGTGTCGGTGGACGACATCGTCGCCGCGCTGCAGCGGGCGCTGGAGGACGGCGAACGCGGCCTGGGCGGGCAGGGCATCGTGATCGAGGAACCCTTGCTGCGCGGGATCGCCGGTGCCGCCGACGGCGACGTGCGCCGCGCCCTGACCCTGCTGGAGATCGCCGCCGAACTGGCCGCCGACGAGGGCGGGCGGATCACCGAGGCGACCCTGCTGCAGGTGCTGGCCGACCGCACCCGCCGCTTCGACAAGGGCGGCGAGCAGTTCTACGACCAGATATCGGCGCTGCACAAGTCGGTGCGCAGCTCCAATCCCGACGCCGCCGTGTACTGGCTGGCGCGCATGCTCGACGGCGGTTGCGACCCGGCTTACCTGGCGCGGCGCCTGACCCGCATGGCGGTGGAGGACATCGGCCTGGCCGATCCGCGCGCGTGGCGGATGGCGCTGGACGCCTGGGATACCTTCGAGCGCCTGGGCAGCCCGGAGGGCGACCTGGCCCTGGCGCAGGTGGCGATCTACCTGGCCAGCACCGCCAAATCCAACGCCGCGTACGTGGCGCTCAATGCGGCCAAGGCTGACGTGCGCGAACACGGCACCGCCGAGGTCCCGCTGCACCTGCGCAACGCGCCGACGAAGCTGATGAAGCAGCTCGGGTACTCGAAGGGCTACCAGTACGACCACGACAGCGAGGGCGGGATCGCGCTGGACCAGACCGGTTTCCCCGAGGCGATGGGCGAGCGCGTGTACTACGAACCGGTCGAGCGCGGCCTGGAGATCAGGCTGAAGGAAAAACTGGACCGCCTGCGCGCCGCGCGCGAACAGGCCCGCAAGGCGCGCGGCTGAGCGCCGCGGCCGCGCGCCGATACCCGACACCGAACCGGAGCAGGGCAGTGGACATGGTGCGTTCGTTCATCGCGGTGGGCAGTGGCGCGGCGATCGGCGCCTGGATGCGCTGGGGCCTGTCGGCCTGGCTCAACCCTTCGCGCAGCCCGGTGCCGCTGGGCACCCTGGCTGCCAACCTGGTCGGCGGCTACGTGGTCGGCATCGCCCTGGGCTGGATCATGTCGCGGCCGGGCATGGCCCCGGAATGGCGGCTGTTCCTGGTCACCGGCCTGCTCGGCGGGCTGACCACCTTCTCCACGTTCTCCGCCGAGATCGTGCAGCAGCTCACCCGCCAGCAGTACGGCGCCGCGCTGCTGGGCGTGATCCTGCACCTGTTCGGCTCGCTGCTGCTGACCGTGCTGGGCCTGTACACCTGGCGCGTGCTGCGCTTCGGCGGCTGAGGCGCGGTGGCGGCCGTCTCCGTGGCCGGCCGCCGGAGCCGTTCCCGGGTCAGGGACCGGCCAGGTCCCCGCCCACGTCCTTCCAGCTGTCGTCCGGATCGAACGCCTTGATCGTGCCGGCGACCTTGGCGGTCGACGGCCCGATGTCCTTTTCGAACACCTCGCCGTCGTGGCTGATCATGAAGGTCATCACCCCGGTTTCGCCGTACTTCGCCGGCCAGGCCAGCAGCGCGAAACCGCGGCTCATGTCGTCGCCGAGGAGGTAGGAGAAGGCTCCACCCGGTGCCGATGGCCCTTGCGCATCGAGGATGCGGTAGTGGTAGCCGTGCCAGTCCGAGCCGGGCGTGGCATCGGCGAACAGCGGCCCGAGCGGGCTGATGTCGCCGCTGTCGTCGTCGGACCAGTACAGGCCGTCGTGCAGGCCGTCGCTGCTGATCAGCTTGTGCGCGTATTCGAGCACGCCATCGCCGTCGTGGTCCTGCAGCGCGTATTCGACCTGCGCGTCGTGGTAGGCGCGCGTGGACTGGAGGGTGGCCAGTTCGTTGCGGCCGATCAGCCGCGCGCGCATCTCGGTCCGGCCCGCCTGCATGTCGAAGCGCCAGCCGTCGGCCTGCTTGCGCAGCGGCGCCGGAAACGTCCATCCGCCGTCGCCGACGGCGAGCACCGCACTGCCGTCGGCGCGGGTGTCGATGCGGTGGGACTTGCGGTAGTCGGCCAGGAACGCGTCGACGTCGGCGCGGTCCACGTCGGCGGGGACGTAGTCCTTCCCGTCCTTGCCGAACAGGGCGGCGAGCCTGGCGGCATCGGCCTGCGTGGTGCCCAGGGCATCGACAAGGGCCGCGGCGGCGGCTTCGGCGCTCGGGAAGGCCTGCTCGGCGGCGGACGCGGCCGGTGCGAACAGTGCGGCGAGGGCCAGGGACAGTGCGAAACGCTTCATGGTCGGTCTCCTGGCTCAGCGGTGGCGGCCGCCGCCCTGGCGCTGTGGCGCGCTGGCGGGGCGATGGACCTGGTTCCCGGCGGGGCGCGCACTGGACGGGCGTTGCGCGGCGGCATGGCTGGCGTTGCCGCGTTGCGCCTGGGCATGCGAGCGGGACGGTTCGCGGGCGCCGCTGAACGCGTTGCCGCTGCCGCGCTGCGCCTGCTGCGAGTGCTGGCGCGCAGCGGCACGGGCCTGTTCGTTGCTCTGCGTCTGCCGGTGCTGGGGTTGCTGCGTGCGTTGCGCCGCCTGCGGCCGGTCCTGCGCCGTGGCAGCGGCCCGGTCGCGGGCTTGCGGATGCTGCTGCGCCGCACCGGCGGCGCGATCGCGGGCCTGGTGCTGCTGCGCCGTGGCCGCCGCCCGTTCGCGGGCGGCCTGCGGGTCGGCGTGGGCGCGATCGGCCGCGGCGCGGGCGTTGTCGCGCGCTCCGGCCTGCGCGCCGGTGCGATCGGCCATGCGCTCGGCGGCATGCTCGCGCGACCCCGCTCCGCCTTCGGGCATCCGGCCGGCGGCCGACTGGGCGCGCTCGCGCGCCTCCTGGTTGGTCCGCGCCGGCGCGTCGATGCCGTGCTGGTCCATCCTGGCGCGTGCCTGTTCGCGTGCCTGCGCGCGTTGCGGGTCGTCTCCGCGGAACGCATCACGCTCGCGCGCACCGTCCAGTTGCCGGCCATTGGCAGCGCGGTGCGCCTGGTCGCGGTAGGGAACGCCGTCGCGATGGGCGGGGTTGTGCTCCCAGCGGTTGCGGTCGACGTCCAGCTGCCGGTTCACGTTGATGTTGTTGTAGCGGTTGACGTCGATGTCGATGTCGTTGTGTCCCCAGTCGAAATCGCCCCACAGCGAATCGGTGATCGCCAGGCCCACGCCGAACATCAGCCCGCGCGCCAGCGCGCCGCCGAGCGGGTAGTACGCCGCGGGCGGCGGATAGTAGGCGGGCGGGTAGGCCGGATACGCCCAGCTGCCATACACGGTGGTCGGGTTGTAGCTGGGCACGTAGACGACCTGCGGGTCGGCCGGCTGGATCACGATGACCTGGTCGCCGCCCTCGGCCGCCACCGGCGCGGGCGCGGGAGAAGAGGCGTCCACCGGCGCTGCGGCCGGTGCAGCCGCGGCCTGCGCACTGACCTGCTGGTACTCGTTCGATTCCAGGTTGCCGGCGGCCTGGGCCTGGCGGCGCAGGCGCTGCACCGCGTCCATCACGTCGTCCGGCTGGGCGAGGAAGGCGTCGCCCAGGCGCTGCACCCAGGCCGGGTCCTGGCCGAGCAGCGCCAGCGCCTGCGGGAACGCGACCAGCGACTGCACGCTCGGATCCCACGGTTCGTCGGCGACCTGCTTCACCGCCGCGTCGCCCTGCGCGTCCGGATGGGCCTTGGCCCATGCGGCGGCATCGGCGACGTCGCCGGGATAGGTCGCGGCCATCAGCACCTGGGCCAGCAGCGGGTCCGGGTAGAGCGCGACGGGCGCGACCATCTGGTCCAGTTCCTCCCGCGCGAAGACGATTTCCTTCGCCGGTGCGGCCGCGGCGTCGGATGCCGGGGTGGCGGCAGGCGTGGCGGCGGTGCCGCTGGATTCGGGGCTGCGCGAGCAAGCGGCCAGCAAGGCCAGGCACGCGGCGGCCAGGATCGTGGTACGCATGGCTTCTCCCGGACGTGATGATGGTGCCTGCCGGAGCCCCACTTCCCTGCAGGTGGATCGGATTGTCGGGCCCGGATGTGTTATTCACGCGTGACGGCAGTGGATGGACCGCCACCAACGATGCTGCGAACCCGAGGAAGGGATATGCACGGATCCGGATACGGGTACAGGGACACGCCGGAACATCCGGGTGCATTCCTTTTCCGGCTGCTGGCGATCGCGATGGCGGCGCTCCTGGCCGCTTGCGCCCAGCTCCCGCCGCGGATCGACACGCCGCCCGAAGCCTCGCTTCCGGCAGCCACCGAAGGCGTCATCGCCGAGCGCACCGTGCCGGCGGAGGCGGCCCATCCCGGGCAGTCCGGTTTCCGCCTGGTCGGCAACGGCGCCGAGGCCTACGCGCTGCGCGCCTACAGCGCGCACGCCGCCACCCGCAGCCTCGACATCCAGACCTACATCTGGCACGACGACCTGACCGGCCGGATGCTGGCGCGGCTGGCGCTGCAGGCCGCCGACCGCGGCGTGCGCGTGCGCATCCTTGCCGACGACCTGGACGCGCGGGCCAAGAACACTGGCCTGGCCGCGCTGGACGCCCATCCGCACATCGAGGTGCGGCTGTACAACCCGATGGCCAGCCGCTCGGGGACGCTGCGCAAGGCCGGCGAATTCGGCACCGGGTTCAAGCGGCTGAACCACCGCATGCACAACAAGAGCTGGATCGCCGACGGGCGCATGGCCCTGGTCGGCGGCCGCAACCTCGGCAACGAATACTTCGCCGCCAGCGACGGTCCCAACTTCGTCGACCTGGACCTGCTGATGGTCGGCCCGGTGGTGGCCGAAGTGGCGCGCAACTTCGACCTGTTCTGGAACTCGCCTTCCAACTACCCGATCGCGCAGCTGTCGCCGGGCGAGGACACGCCTGAGCGGATGCAGGCGCTGCGCACGGTGCTCGAGCAAGCCGCTGCCGACCTGCATTCCAGCGAGTACGCGTCCGTGCTGCGCGAGGATCCGAAGGTGCAGCAGCTGCTGGAAGGCGGCACCGCGCTGCACTGGAGCCCGCGCTGGCGTTTCGTCAGCGACGATCCTTTGAAGGCCACCTTGCCGCTGGAGCAGCGCTCGGAGGTGGTAAAGGTGCTGTTGCCGGAGATGCAGCGCGCAAGCGGGCAACTGCTGGTGATCTCGCCTTACTTCGTGCCTGGCGAGCGCGGTACCGCGGAGCTGGCTGCGATCGACGGCCGCGGCGTGGCGGTGCGGGTACTGACCAACTCGCTGGCCGCCAACGACGTGGCCGCGGTGCACGGCGGCTACAGCCGTTACCGCCGACCGCTGCTGGAGCAGGGCGTGGAAGTGTGGGAGCTCAAGCCCAGCGACGGGCCGGCGCAGTTCAGCCTGAAGGGGTCGTCGGGCTCGAGCCTGCACACCAAGGCGATGGTGATCGACGACAGCGCGGTGTTCGTCGGTTCCTACAACCTGGACCCGCGTTCGACCTCGCTGAACTGCGAACAGGGCATCCTGGTCGAACACCCCGCGCTGGCCGCGGGCCTGTCCGCATTGTTCGCGCAGCAGACCAGCCCGGCCCACGCCTGGCATGTCACCCTGGATGCCCAGGGTGAACTGCGCTGGAGCGACGGCGTGCAGGTCTGGACGCGCGATCCGGAGGCCACCGCCACGCAGCGTGCGATGAGCTGGCTGATGAAGGTGCTGCCGCTTGAGTCGCAACTCTGAGGACCGCGCCGATACCGCGCCTGCAGTGCCGCGCAGCGGGAGATTGGCGGTGCCGGCGGCGGGGTGCATGATGGCCTGGCCCCCGGGGAAGCCCCGGCCTTGAGGAGACGCACGATGCGCAAGCCCCCGTCGTTCGCGAGCCAGTGCCTGGTCGCCGCCGTCCTTTGCGTGGCGCTGGCCGCCTGCAAACCCGCGCAGGACGCCGCCGCGCCGGCGGGGGACGCAGCCGCTGCCGGCAGCGGGGCCGGCGACACAGCGTCCGCCCCCTCCGGCCAGGCACTGGACGGCGACCTCGTCGCCTCGACCAACGAGCCGTTCTGGGCCGTGACCGTATCGGCCACCGGGCTGGTCCTGAGCGGGATCGAAAGCCAGCGCAGCCTGGCGGTCGCCTCCAGCAAAAGTGCCGACGGCACGCGCACCGTGGTCGCCACCGACGCCGCCGGCAAGGCGGAACTGACAGTGACCGCGAAAGAATGCCAGGACAGCATGTCCGGCGCGATGTTCCCGTTCGCCGCGGTGCTGGCCATCGACGGTGGCGCGCCGATCAACGGATGCGCGCGCCCGGCCTCGATGCCGCCGCCGGGTGAAGGAATGTAGGGAACGACGTCCCCCCGGTTTTGAGTAGCACGGCGAACTGGAGTCCAATTCCCCAAAGCGAGGAGATTGGACGTGAAGAAGCGCTTTTCCGAAGAGCAGATCATCGGCTTCCTGCGTGAGGCCGAGGCCGG
>NZ_PDWM01000038.1 GCF_010093225.1 Pseudoxanthomonas koreensis
CCGCCGCTGTGGCCGCGGTCTTGCCCGCCCCCGCCGCCGCCGCCGACATGGCCGCGGTCGACACTCTGATCCGCACCCGCCTGGCGTCGGACGTGGTCCTGATCAACCAGATCGCCGAGCACATCGTCTCCGCGGGCGGCAAGCGCCTGCGGCCGATGCTGGTGGTCCTGGCCGGCCAGGCCACCGCCGCGGCCGGCACCGGTGCCGACCACCACCAGCTGGCGGCGATCATCGAGTTCATCCACACCTCGACCCTGCTCCACGACGATGTGGTCGACGAGTCGGACCTGCGCCGCGGCCGCAGCACCGCCAACGCGATCTGGGGCAACGCGGCCAGCGTGCTGGTCGGCGACTTCCTGTATTCGCGCAGCTTCCAGCTGATGGTCGAACTGGACCGGATGGAGGTGATGCAGGTGCTGGCCGACACCACCAACCGGATCGCGGAAGGCGAGGTGCTGCAGTTGCTGCACGTGCGCAACCCGGACACGGACGAGGCCGCGTACCTGCGGGTGATCGAGCGCAAGACCGCGGTGCTGTTCGCCGCCGGCACGCGGCTGGGGGCACTGGCCTCCGGCGCCGACGCCGCCACCCAGCAGGCGCTGTACGACTACGGCATGGCCCTGGGCTACGCCTTCCAGATCGCCGACGACGTGCTCGACTACACCGCCGACGCCGCCGACATGG
Source organism: Pseudoxanthomonas koreensis (assembly GCF_010093225.1). Classification (GTDB taxonomy): domain Bacteria; phylum Pseudomonadota; class Gammaproteobacteria; order Xanthomonadales; family Xanthomonadaceae; genus Pseudoxanthomonas; species Pseudoxanthomonas koreensis. Next base: position 685 of record NZ_PDWM01000038.1, read on the forward strand.
GCAAGAACCTGGGTGACGATCTGGCCGAGGGCAAGGCCACGCTGCCGCTGATCCACGCCATCGCGCACTCGGACGAGGCCACGCGGCAGCGGCTGCGCGCGATCGTGCAGGAAGGCGACGACGCGGCCATGCCGGAAGTGCTGGCCGCGATCCACGCCACCGGTGGCCTGGAATACAGCCGCCGCCGGGCGATGGACTACGCCGCCGCCGCCGAGGCGGCGCTGGCGGGCCTGCCGGAAAGCGAAGCACTGGCCGCGCTGCGTGGGCTCGCCAGCTATGCGGTGGATCGGTCGCACTGAGCGGGGTTTGCGACCGGAAAGCGTGGGCTTCGGAGGGGGCCGTCGTGCCAAGAGGGTATGACCCACCCTTCGGGACGACATCCTGTCTTTACTCAGGGCCGTGGCACATCCATGTGCCACTTGGGTCATACCCTCTTGGCACGACGTCCTTCGGTGCTTCACGGTCATGGCTCCGACCACAGGCAGAGCACGTGCCGCCGCTCACTGTAGGAGCCCACTTCAGGGGGCGACCCGAAAGCGCCCGATCACAGCCGCGCTCAACGCGATCGCGCCGGATGTGCCGCGTTGAACACGGCACCTTGCAGCGGCACCGGGTCGCCCCCTGAAGTGGGCTCCTACAGGATGCCCAGGCCGGGGATGGTGCTGATCGCGTCGGGATCGAAGCCGGCGAGCGCGGCGAAGTGGCGGCCGCGTTCGGTGTAGTCGCGGTAGGCGCCGAAACTGGGGGCGCCAGGCGAAAGCAGTACCACGCCATCGTCGCCCAGCAGGCGCCGCGCACGCGCGACTGCATCGGCCAGGTCCACGGCGGCTTCCAGCGCGAAACAACCCTCGGCCGCCAGCGGCTCCAGCAGCGCATGGATGCGCGGCCCGTTGCCACCCATCGTCAGCACCGCGGCCGGCGCTTCGCCGCGCATCCTGGCGGCGAAATCGCTCCAGCCCAGGCCGCGGTCATGCCCGCCGAGCAGGATCGCCACGCGCTGGCCGCGATGGCAGTCGAGCGCGGCCAGGCTGGCGTGCGGGGTGGTGCTGATCGAATCGTTGATCCAGGCGATGCCGTCGCGCTCGCCCAGCCACTGCAGGCGGTGCGGCAGCGGGCGGAAATCCAGCGCGGCCGGCGCCAGCGGTGCGGCGTCCACGCCCAGCGCTTCGATCGCGGCCAGCACGGCGCACAGGTTGCCGCGGTTGTGGCGGCCGGGCAGTGGCACGGCCGCGGTGTCGAAAACGAAGGCGTCGCCGCGGTACAGGGCATCGCCACGCAGATGCCAGCCGTCTTCGCGGTTGAACCAAGTGATGCGGCTGTCGGGCAGCTCCAGCGCGGCCAGGCGCGGATCGGCGGCGTTGAGCACGGCGGTGCGCGGTTTCGCCGCGGTCACCAGCGCCAGCTTGTCGTCGATGTAACGCTGCTCGCTGCCGTGCCAGTCCAGGTGTTCGGGGAACAGGTTGAGCACCACCGCTACTTCCGGGCGCACGCCGCTGGCGGCGACGTCACCGGTCTGGTAGCTGGACAGTTCGATCGCCCAGAACTCGGGTGCCTGTCCATCCGCAGCGGCCTCGGGCACTTCCAGCAGCGGCAGGCCGATGTTGCCGGCCAGCGCGGTGCGGTGGCCGCCGGCGCGCAGCAGGTGCGCCAGCAGCGAGGTGGTGGTGCTCTTGCCCTTGGTGCCGGTGACGCAGACGGTGCGCGCGCCCGGATGCGCGGCGAACCACAGCGCGGTGCCGCCGATGAAGCGGGTACCGCGCGCGGCCGCGGCCAGCGCTTCGGGCCGGTACGGACTGATCCCCGGCGACTTCACCACCACGTCGAAGGCCGACAGGGCCTCGGCATCGGCCAGGGTGCGCGTGGCCAGCAGGCCGTCGCCCAGCGCCGCGGCCTCGGCGGCCTCGGCCTCGTTGCAGAACAGGGTCAGCGGCAACGCCGGCGCCTGCGCGCGGATCGCGCGCCAGGCAGCGCGGCCCTCGCGGCCCCAGCCCCACAGCGCGACGCGCCGTCCCTCAAGCTGCGAAATTCGCACGCACCCGCTCCCATACGGCGGCCGGCACGCGGTGTTCGCCTTCGATCTCCAGCAACGGCTCGAGCGCGAGCCCGGCCGGGTCCAGCTGCGGCCGGATCTCGCGCGCGAAGCGCACCACCAGCGCGTCCTCGCGCCATTCCGCGCGCGCGGCCAGCGCCGCCATCGCCGCGCGCGACTCGCGGCCTTCGCCCACGCATTCGAACGGCTTGTGGTCCTGGTACTCGAGCAGCGCGTCGAAGCCGGGCGCCTGGCCGTCGTCGTCGAGCAGGTTGCGGCCGAAGATCCGCACCAGGCGGGTCTTGGGCATGAACGGTGCCAGCGCCAGGAACACGAAGTGGCACTTCGGGCACAGCCCGCACCAGCGCTGCGCCGGCTTCTCGCCGAGGATGTGGAAGTTGCGGTTGCAACTGGAGAAGTGCGCGTCGTAATGGTCGTTCTTCGCGAACTGCCGGGCCACCGCCAGCTCCGACAGCGGCCGCAGCAGCGAGTAGTAGTGCAGGTCGGCGGCCACGCTGCGCCCGACGTATTCGCCGAAGGCGTGCTCGAACGCCCAGCCCTTGGACCACTGGTGGTTCACTTCGCTGGTCACCGTGCCGTCGGCCGAGACGATCAGGCTGCCGTAGCTGGCCGAACGCTCGTTGGAGAACACCACCTGGCCGGCGCCGGTGAGCAGTGCGGCCAGCACCAGGATCGCCGAGTTCACCGCGGTCACCGGGATGTGGCCGTTGTAGGCACCCTGGCGGTTGATCTCGAACAGCCCCGGCGCCCGCGCGCGGCCGATGTTGAGCGTGGCCAGGCCGGTGCGCTCGGCGCAGGTGCGGATCAGCTGCGAACCGCCGATCCAGGCCACGGTCTGCTCCACTCCGGCGGCGCGCAGCGCCTCGATGCTGACCAGCGAATCCTTGCCGCCACCGATCGCCACCAGCGCGCGCGGCTCCAGCCCCAGCGCCGGTGCGGCGCCCGCCTCCACCGCGCCGGCACCCACCGGGAAGCGGATCCGCCCATGCAGGTCCAGCCCGTTGCGGTAGGCGAACTCGCCCAGCCCGTTGAGATAGACCTGCTCCAGCAGCGCGGCGGTCGCGGCATCGATGGCGTAGCCCTCGATCCGGATTTCACCCGGCACCGCGGCCTTGTAATAGCTGACCCCGGCGACCAGGTGCAGCAGGCGCAGCGCGCGCTCCACTGCCTCCGCGCGCGCGCCGTCGAGCACGAAAGGCGCACCGGGCACGGTGATGGTCTCCACCATCTCCGGGCCGTCGTCGAAGGCGTACACCAGTTCGGCGACGCCGCTGGCGGCATGGAAGCCGCAACGCACGAAGCGGAAGGCGCCGATGGCGTCGCGGTTGAAGGAAGTACTCATGCGATATCCGTGGTGGCGCCGGCCAGCCGGCGCAGGTAGCGGCGGCACAGCACGACGGCGAGGGCGAATGCCGGCAGGGTGCCGACCAGCACCGCCGCGAGCGCGGTGCCGAAGACGATGGAGGGCACCCAGGGCAGCAGCTCGCGCAGCGGCATGCCGCCGCTGGCGAAACCCTGGTCGAACAGTCCGGTGACGAGCACCCACAGGACGACGGCCGGCGGGTAAAGCAGCAGCGACAGCAAGGTCGCGCGCGCGGCCATACCCGGTGCGCGCCAGTGCCGGCCCGCCAGCGCCGCGCGCCGCTGCCGCATGCTGGCCAGCCAGGCCGCGCCGGCCGCGGCCAGGGTGGCGGACGGACTCCAGGTCGCGCCCAGGCGCAACGCTTCGGCCAGGGTCTGGTTGAACACCAGCGCCGAAGCGGCGACATAGCCGAGCGTGGCCACCACCGTGCCCGCAAGCGCCGCCAACAGCACGAACTCAGTCCGCGGCGCCATCGATCACGTCCTCGTCCGGCAGCGCGCGCAGGTTGTAGGTGTTGGCCATCGCGTGGCCGTAGGCGCCGGTATCGGCGACCAGCATCACCTCGCCCGGCGCGGTCGCGGCGGGCAGGCGCCGGTGGCGGCCGAACACGGCGCTGGATTCGCAGATCGGGCCGACCACGTCGAACACGCCGTCCTCCACCTCGCCCAGCCGCTGCAGGTTGGCGATGTCGTGCCAGGCGTCGTACAGCGCCGGCCGCACCAGGGTGTGCATGCCCGCGTCCAGGCCGACTCGGCGCACGCCGTCCTTCTCGATCACCTGGGTGCAGCGGGCCAGCAGCACGCCGGACTCCGCGACCAGGAAGCGGCCCGGCTCGATCGCCAGTTCGAACGCCGGATGCACCGCGCGCACCTCGGCCAAGCCGGCGGCCCAGGCATCCAGGTCGAACGGTTCGTCGTCGGCGCTGTACGGGATCGGCAAACCACCGCCGATGTCGAGCGTGGACACCGTGCCGATGCGGCGGGCGAAGCCGGCCAGTTCGTCGCACATCTGCCGCCAGTGGCCCATGGTCTCCACGCCGCTGCCCAGGTGCGCGTGCAGGCCGGTGACGACCACGCCCAGCACCCGCGCCTCGTCGATGAACTCGTCCACCCGCTGCGCCGACAGGCCGAACTTGGAATCCTTGCCGCCGGTGTTGACCTTCTGGTGGTGGCCGTCGCCATGGCCCAGGTCGATCCGCAGCCACAGCCGGCGGCCGCGGAACACGTCCGGCCAGCGGCGCAGCGCCTCGACGTTGTCCACGGTGACGGTCACGCCCAGCGCGAACGCCTGCTCGTACTCGTGCACCGGGGCGAAGCTGGGGGTGAACAGGACCCGCGCCGGATCCAGCTGCGGCAGCGTGGCGAACACGTGGCGCAGCTCGCCCAGCGACACGCATTCCAGGCCGAAACCCTCCTCCACCAGCGTGTGCAGGATCGCCGGGTGCGGGTTGGCCTTGATCGCGTAGTAGCGGCGGTCCACCGCGGTCACCGCCTTCAGTGCGCGGGCGCGGGCGCGCACCGTGGGCAGGTGGTAGACGTAGCGCGGCGTGCCGGACGCGGCCAGCGCCAGCAACCGGCTGCGCTCGCCGTGCCACCACGGCACCGGCCGCGGCCGCACCGCGCCGTTGAGTTCGCGCCAGCGCGGGCCGAACACGTCCTTCTCCAGCACCGGCATCGCGCCGCTGTCGATCAGCGCCGCGTGCAGGTCCGGCAGCAGGCCGTCGGCGTCGGCTTCGTCGATGACGAAGGTCAGGTTCAGGTCGTTGGACGACTGCGAGATCATGTGCACGCGTTCGTGGCCGAAGTTCGAAAACACCTCGGACAGCCGGTGCAGCAGCGAGCGCATGCCGCGGCCGACCAGGGTGATCGCCGCGCAGGGCACGATCACCTTGACCCGGCCGATCTTCTCCAGGTCCTGGGCCAGCGCGGAAAGCACGTTCTCGCTGAGCAGGTTCTCGCTCGGATCCAGCGACACGGTGACGTTTGTCTGCGAGGTGCCGATCATGTCCACCGACAGCCCGTGCTTGCGGAACAGCGCGAACACCTCGGCCAGGTAGCCGACCTGCTGCCACATGCCGATGTCCTCCACCGACACCAGCACCACGCCATTGCGGCGGCTGATCGCCTTCACCCCCGGCACCGTCGCCGCGCTGCGGTCGATGGTGGTGCCGGGAAGTTCCGGCCGCTCGGTATCGAGGATGGCCATCGGCACGCCCGAGTCGCGGCACGGCTTGATCGAACGCGGGTGCAGCACCTTGGCGCCGGTGGTGGTGATTTCCTGCGCTTCGGCATAGCCGAGCCGGTTGAGCAGGCGCGCGTCGGGCACCTCGCGCGGGTTGGCGCTGAACATGCCCGGCACGTCGGTCCAGATCTCCACCCGCGAGGCGCCCAGCAGCGCGCCGAAGTACGCGGCCGAAGTATCCGAGCCGCCGCGGCCGAGGACCGCGGTGCCGCCCTGCGTGTGGCGGGCGATGAAGCCCTGGGTGATCAGCAGCCGGGTGGGCTGCGCGGCGAAGCGCGCCCGCCAGGCGTCGTCGGACTGCCACTGGCAGTTCACCGAAAGCCGCCGCGACCAGTCGCTCTGGTTCTGCTGCGGTGGCAGCGCATCGAGCCAGTCGCGTGCGTCCGTCCAGCCCAGGTCCAGGCCCTGCGCGCGCAGGTAGGCGGCGCCGAGGGTGGAGGAAAGCAGTTCGCCCTGGGCGAGCACCTCGGCCTGCCAGTCCAGCGGGCGCGTGGCCGCGCGCGGATCGGCGAGCAGGCCACGCAGTGCGGCCAGGCGTTCGCCCAGCACCGTAGCGGCTCCGGCGTCGCCATCGAGTGCGAGCTCGCCGAGGAAGTCGCGGTGGCGCTGCTCCAGCGCGGTCACCCGCTGCGCACCGTCGGCGGCGCCGTCGGCAATGGCGGTCAGCTCGGTGGTCCCTCCCGACAGCGCCGACACCCCCACCAGCACGCGCCCGCCGGTCTGTTCGGCGCGCTGTTCCGCCAGTTTTCCGATCGTGTCCCAGCGGTGGCGGCGCGACACCGAGGTGCCGCCGAACTTGAGGACGATCCAGCCGCCGGAAGCGGGGTCTTGCGCGGGCGAAGCTGCAGGCATGGAAGTGTCTGGGGGACCACCCGACCACCGGGCATGAACCGCCGATTTTAAGCTGAAGCAGGGCGGCTTTTCCGTGGAACGATCGAGGCCGCGTGCCCGGCGCCGCGAAGGACGTCGTGGAAGGAGAACCCCGGGAATGGCCCGCCCCACCCCGCGGTGATCCGCGCCACCGCGGACTGGTAACCTCGGCCGCCTCCCCCCGACAGGACCGTCGCCATGGCCAGCCGCCCCTTCGTCCAGGTGGACGTGTTCGCCGACCGGCCCGGCGCCGGCAACCCGCTGGCGGTGCTGCCCGATGCCACCGGGCTGGACGAGGCGGCGATGCAGGCCATCGCCCGCTGGACCCGCCTGCCGGAAACCACCTTCGTGTTCCCGCCGACCCGGCCCGGCGCCAGCTACGCGATCCGCATGTTCAGCCCGAAGCAGGAAGTGCCGTTCGCCGGCCATCCCAGCGTGGGCACCGCGCACGTGGTGCTCGAGGCCGGCCTGGCCGAAGCGCGCGACGGCCTGCTGCTGCAGGAGGGCATCGCCGGGGTGCTGCCGCTGCGGGTGGACGCGGATGACGGCGTGCGCCGGATCGCGATCCGCACCCCCCGCGCGCGGCTGCTGGAAACCGCCGACGCGCGCGGCGCGCGCATGGCCGAGGCGCTGGACTGGCTGCCCACCGGCGAACTGCCGCCGGCGCTGATGGATGGCGGCCGCCGCTGGTGGGTCGCCGAGGCCCGCGACGAGGCCAGCCTGCGCAATGCGCGTCCGGACTGGGAAGCGATTGCCGGCCTGGCCCGCGCGACCGCGACCATGGGCGTGCTCGCCTTCGCCCGCTGCGACGGCAGCGACTACCAGGTCGCCGCGCGCGCCTTCGTCGGCGGCCCGGCGGTGTTCGAGGACGCGGCTTCGGGCGCAGCCAACGCGACCCTAGCCGCATGGCTTTCCCTGCGCGACGCCCTGCCCGGCCACGACGGCCGCTACCGCGTCAGCCAGGGCCGCGAAGTCGGCTACGACGCGCGCCTGGACATGCACGTGGACGCCGAAGGCGAAGTCTGGTCCGGCGGCCAGGTGGTCAGCGTGGTCCGCGGCACGATCGACTGGCGCTGACCCAACCAGCCCGCGCCGCTTCCTGTAGGAGCCCACTTCAGGGGGCGACCCGACGCGGCCTGGCGCAACTGCGTTCAACGCGACCGATCCGGAAACCCCGCGTTTACCGCGGGCACCTTCCCACGGCCTCGCGTCGCCCCCTGAAGTGGGCTCCTACAGGCGCAGCCACCACAGGGAGACGATGCCGGCGACCAGCACCAGCGCGCCGAGCCGCCGCAGCGTGGCGTCCGGCTTCAGCAGCAGCTGTTCCATCGTCCGCCGCCACGGTCCCGGCGCGGCGAACAGGAACAGCCCCTCGAGCACCGCGACCAGGCACAGGGCCTGGAGCAGGGCATGCGCCATCAGCGCTCGCTCTTGAAGTACTGCAGGAACGGATCGTCCTTGTCGAGCACGATCACGCCCTGGCCGTCCTCGAACGCGTTGCGGTAGGCCTGCAGGCTGCGGTGGAAGGCGAAGAACGCCTCGTCGCCCTTGGTCGCGTCGGCGAACAGCCGCGCGGCCTGGGCATCGCCCTCGCCGCGCAGGCGCTGCGCGTCGCGCTCGGCCTCGGCCACGATCACCGCCTGGTCGCGGTCGGCCTGCGCACGCACGGTGCGCGCCTGTTCCTCGCCCTCGGCGCGCAGCGCGCTGGCCACCTGCTTGCGCTCGGCGCGCATGCGGTCGTAGACCTGCTTGATCACGTCGCTGTCGGTGGGCAGGTCGATCTGCTTGAGGCGGATGTCGACGATGCGCATGCCCAGGGTCTCGGCGCCCTTGTTGATGCCGTCGAGCTGCTTGGCGATCACTTCGCTGCGGTCGCCCGACACCAGCTGGGTCAGGGTGCGCGAGTTGATCTCGTTGCGCAGCGAGTCCTTGATGATCGGCGCCAGGCGGTCGGCCGCGGCGGTCTCGTCGCCACCGGTGGCACGGTAGAACGCGCGCGCGTCGTTGATGTAGCCGATCGCCACGAAGTCCACGCTGACGTCCTTGCGCTCGGAGGTCAGGTAGCGCTCCGGCGAGAAGTCGATCAGGGCGAAGCGGCTGTCGAAGGTGCGCACGGTCTCCACCAGCGGCACCTTGAAGTGCAGGCCCGGGCCGATGTCGGTGCGGGCCACCCGGCCCAGGTTCAGGACCAGGCCGACCTGGCCCTCGCGGACCACGTAGACCGAGCCGAGCAGGCCCAGCAGGGCGGCGACCGCCAGGGCGATCCAGAGGGAATATTTCATCGGACGGGCTCCTCGCGGCCGCTGCGCTGCGGATCACGGACGCCGCTGCGTGCCGGTTCGGGGGTGCTTTCGATCGCCGGCAGCAGCGCCTCGGCGCCGACCGCGGGCACCGCGGGTGCAGCGGCCGTGCCGCCGGCGGCGGGCATCGGCACGTAGATCAGCTGGCGGCTGTCGGCGCCGACCACCTTGCGGTTGCGCGACAGCACGTCCTGCACGGTCTCCAGCCACAGCCGCTTGCGGGTCACTTCCGGCGCGTTGCGGTATTCGTCGCGGAGCAGGCTGAAGCGGGCCACGTCGCCCTCGGCCTGGGCGATCTTGGCGCCCTTGTAGCCTTCGGCCACGGTGCGCCGGCGCGCCGCCTCGCCGCGCGCTTCGGGCACCACCCGGGCGGCGTAGGCACGCGCTTCGTTGATCAGCTGGTCCTTGATCTGCTGGGCGCTGTTGACCTCGTCGAAGGCCGGCTTGACCTCCTCCGGCGGGCGCGCGTCCTGCAGGTTCAGTTCGGTCACCACCAGGCCGGTGCGGTAGGCGTCGAGCGAGGCCTGCAGCTGCTGCGCGGCGCTGACCGACAGCGGGCCGCGCGCGCCGAGCACGGTGTCCAGGTCGGCGCGGCCGACCTGCTCGCGGACCACGCTCTGCGCCGCCTGTTCGAGCACCCGGTCGGCATCGCGCGAACCGAACAGGTACATGCGCGGGTCGCCGACCCGGTACTGCACGTTCATGGTCACGCTGACGATGTTCTCGTCGCGGGTCAGCACCGGCACGGTGTTGCTGAAGGTCTTGATCTGGGTCGCGTTGACCTTGATCACCCGCTCCACCGGCCACGGCCACTTCAGGTTCGGGCCCGGCTGCATCACCCGCGAGAACTGGCCGAAGCGCAGGACCACGCCGCGCTGCTGCTCGCCGACCAGCTGGAAGCTGCTCAACAGCACCAGCAGGGCCACGCCCAGCAGGATCCAGCGGCCGATGCCGCCGCCATTGCCGCCGAAGACCTCGCGCACCCGGTCGAGCAGGCCATCCAGGCCACCGCCGCCCCTGCCGCCGTCAGGCCGGCGCGGCGGCCACGGGTTCTGCCGCTTGTTGTTGCCGGAGGAGTCGCCGCCGTTGCCGGGGGTGTTCCAGACCATGAAAGCTCCGTATCGATGGGCCCCGGGCGGCGCTGGCGCCGCTGCGGGTCTGGGGCCGATTCTAGCAAGACCCGGCGGTGTACCCGCCGGGCCACAGGTCATGGCGATGCCGCATGCGCCGCCACGCAACCGGCGGCGCTACGCCCCGCCGCCAGCGCGCATCCACTCCTCTTCCTCGCGCGCCGGCAGCAGCGCGCGCAGCGGCTCGCCATCGGCGCGCGCGGCCAGGCGCTCGGCTTCGCCCCGCGGCAGGTCAACCTGCAGCAGCCAGCCATGCTCGTCGGCCTGCTCGGAACGCACCGCCTCCAGCTGGTGCAGGCGCGCGCGCAGGCGCCCGGCCTGCGGCGGCAGGCGCAGCTCGCCAAAGGCGCGCTGCAGGTCCAGCCGCCGCGCCAGCGCGGCCTGCAGCAGCTCCATGCCGCGGCCGTCGCGCGCCGACAGCCAGACCCGCTCGCGGTGGCCCGGATCGTCGGCCTCGCCACCACTGTGGTCGTGGCGCGGCTCGGCGCCCTCGATCCGGTCGATCTTGTTGAACACCAGCAACTGCGGCAGCTCGCCGGCGCCGACCTCGGCCAGGACCGCGTCGACCTGGGCGATGCGGTCGTCGCGGTGCGGGTCGGCGGCGTCGATGACGTGCAGCAGCAGGTCGGCCTCGCGCGCCTCGCTCAGGGTCGAGCGGAACGCGGCGACCAGCTCGTGCGGCAGGTCGCGGACGAAGCCCACGGTGTCTGCCAGTACCACGCTGCCGCCGGGAAAATTCACCCGGCGCACCGTCGGATCCAGGGTCGCGAACAGCTGGTCGGCGGCGTAGGCGTCGGCACCGGTGAGCGCGTTGAACAGGGTCGACTTGCCGGCGTTGGTGTAGCCGACCAGGGCCACCCGCGGCAGTTCGCTGCGCACGCGGGCGCGACGCATCTGGGTGTGCTGCACCTCGACCTTCTCCAGCCGCCGCTGCAGCTGCTCCAGGCGCTTCTGCAGCAGCCGGCGGTCGGTTTCCAGCTGGGTTTCGCCGGGGCCGCGCAGGCCGATCGAACCGCCGCGTTGGCGCTCCAGGTGGGTCCAGCCGCGGACCAGGCGCGTGGCCATGTGCTTCAACTGCGCCAGTTCGACCTGCAGCTTGCCTTCATGGCTGCGCGCGCGCTGGGCGAAGATGTCCAGGATCAATCCGGTGCGGTCGACCACGCGCCGCTGCAGCACCTTCTCCAGGTTGCGCTCCTGGATCGGGCTGAGCGGGTGGTTGACCAGCACCAGGTCGGCGCCGGTGGCGTCGGCGGCGGCCTTCACTTCCTCAAGCTTGCCGCTGCCGATGAGGGTGGCCGGGTTGGGCCGGTCGATGCGCGCGGTGAGCGTGGCGGCGACGCTGGCGCCGGCCGAACGGGCCAGGTCGGCGAATTCCTCCAGCACGTCCTCGGCCACGGCCCCACCGGCGTGGGGCTGGATCAGCAGCGCGTTTTCACCCTTGCGGGAACGTTCGAACAATCGATACTCCGGGAACGGGGAGGCCCGCCGTCACGTGCCGTCATTCGGCCTCGTCGCCCTCTTCCGCGGAATCGCCCGGCTGCTGCACGTAGCCGCCGCCCGGGCCGACCCGGACGTTGCGCGAGGGCACGACCGTGGAAATGGCGTGCTTGTAGACCATCTGGCTCACGGTACTGCGCAGCAGCACCACGAACTGGTCGAAGGACTCGATCGTACCCTGCAGCTTGATTCCGTTCACCAGGTAGACCGACACCGGCACGCGTTCGCGGCGCAGAGCGTTCAGGAACGGGTCCTGCAAAGATTGCCCCTTGGACATAGGTGGATTCCCCTTGTTCTTCTTATGTGGGTCGAGCGCGGCCCTCCCCGGGCCCGTGGGGGATGTTACACAAGCCGGCCGCGGGGAACCGTTCAGATTGGCCGCAGGAAGCGCGAAACCGCGTCGCGGAGTTGACCGCCGTCACGTTCCGGATCGAACCGCAGCGCGTCCAGTTCTCCGCGCAGCCAGGTGAGCTGGCGCTTGGCCAACTGGCGGGTGGCGAAGATGCCGCGGTCGCGGAACTCGCCCGCACCGGTGCGCCCGTCCAGGTGTTCCCAGGCCTGGCGGTAGCCGACCGCGCGCAGCGCCGGCAGGTCCAGCGGCGCGGGATGGTCGCGCAGCCCGGGCAGCGCGCGCAGGCGGCGGACCTCGTCGAGGAAGCCGGTCGCGAGCATGCGGTCGAAGCGCGCGGCGATGCGCGCGTGCAGCGTCGCGCGGTCGGCCGGCGCCAGCACCAGCCTGAGCACGCACAGCGGCAGCCGCGGCGGCGGCGGGTCGCGCTGCCATTCGCTGATCGGACGGCCACTGAGGCGGAATACTTCCAGCGCGCGCTGGATCCGCTGCGCATCGCCGGGACGGATACGCGCGGCGGCGGCGGGATCGACCCCGGCCAGTTCCGCATGCAGCGTCTCCCAGCCGCGCGCATCGGCTTCGGCGGCGATCGCCGCGCGCAGCCCCGGGTCCGCTTCGGGCATCGCCGCCAGGCCGTGCAGCAGCGCGTGGAAATACAGGCCGGTGCCGCCGGCCAGCACCGGCAGGCGCCCGCGCGCGACGATGCCGTCGATCGCCGCGCGCGCGTCGACCGCGAACTCGGCGGCCGAGTACGGCTGCCACGGTTCGCGCAGGTCCAGCAGGTGGTGCGGCACCCCCGCACGTTCGGCGAGGTCCGGCTTGGCCGCGCCGATGTCCAGGCCGCGGTAGACCAGCGCCGAGTCGACGCTGACGATCTCGCCGCCATGGCGCTGCGCCAGTTCGATCGCGAACGCGGTCTTGCCCGAGGCGGTCGGGCCCATCACGGCGATGGCCAGGGGGCGGGGGTCGACGGGCATCGCGGGATTCTAGCCCGGCGTTCTTCGCGCACCGCGCGACGGGTGACTCAGCGCGAATCGAGGTACAGCTTGAGCGCTTCGATTTCCCCGTCGGTCAGGGTGTGGGCGAAGCGGCTGTCCGCGACCCCGGTCATGAGTCCGGACGTCGAGTCGCCGCCGGCGGCGACTTCGCCGGTACGCAGCAGCCGCGCGAATTTCTCCGGCGTGTAGGCCTTGTTGACCAGCACCAGCGACGGCGTCGGATCGTCCCCGCCCCAGCCTTCGAGGGTGTGGCCGTGGCATTCGCTGCAGGAGGTCAGCGCGATGTGCCGGCCCAGCGCCAGCGGCTCGGCCGGTGGCACGGGCGGCGGGCGGTTGCCCGGGTCGGGCCTGTCGTCGTCGTAGGGAAACGTGCCTTGCTCGATCTGCTCCAGGGTCGCCGGCGTCAGCAGGCTCGTGGCCAGGCCCGGGTTGGCCACGGCCGGCACCGCCGATTCCGGTGGAGGCGCCTGGCCGCAGGCCACGAGCAAGAGGCAGGCTGCGATCGGATACAGGCCGCGCATAGGCCCTCTTCCCCGGATGGTTTGCGGAAGGAACGCAGGCCCCGCTCGCCTGCGGCCAGTCAGTGCCCGGGCCGGCCCGAAGATGACACCGGCACAGCATCATTATTGATGTATATTCGAATCATATTTGATTCCCGGGTGTCAGGCCATGCGAACCACCGTCACCATCGACGACAGCGACTATGAGGCCGCCCTGGCCCTGGCCGACCCGTGCATGGACAAGGCCGACCTGTTCCGCGAAGCCATCCGGGTCTTCATCCGCGTGCGTGCGGCCCAGCGCCTGGCCGCACTCGGCGGCAGCGCGCCGCACATGGCCGAGGTGCCGCGCCGCGGCAGCTTGAGCGTGCACGAGGCCCGCCCCGGAGAATGAATGTCCTGGTCGACACCTCGGTCTGGGTGGACCACTTCCGCCATGGCCAGCCCGGACTCGAACGGCTGGTGGCGCTCGATGCCGTGTCGATCCATCCCTGGGTGCTGGCCGAACTGGCCTGCGGCACGCCGCCCGCGCCGCGCCGCCGCACGCTGGGCGACCTCGCCTGCCTGCGCCCGGCCGTACAGGCCAGCCAGGCCGAACTGCTGGACTTCATCGAACGCGAGCATCTCTACGGCCTTGGCTGCGGCATGGTCGACATCGCCCTGCTCGCATCCACCCTGCTCACTCCGGAAGCGCGGTTGTGGACGCTGGACCAGCGCCTGTCTGCACTTGCCAGGCGCTTCGACGTGGCCTACGCGCCTGCAGGATAGAGACCCCGATCGGCACCCTGGAAGCGCGTGCCGCGGACCTGCCCGCGCAGGCGTATAGTCCGCGCGAAACGGGCGGTCCACCTCCCTGTGCGACCGCCGCGGCGAGTGGAGAAACGGCATGCGACTGGCCATCCGGCGTTGCGTTGCGCTTTGCATCCTTGCCCTGGCCGCGCTACCGGCGCTGGCGGGCGTTCCCGGTCCGGCCGCGATCGAGGCCCTGCTCAACAGGACGGCCGACAAGCTGACCAGCGAAGCCCCCGAGGGGAAGGGCTATTCCTACTACACCTACGGCACAAAGGAACTGCGCTATGCAATCGGCGACCTCGACGGCGACGGCAAGCCGGAGATCGCCGCACGCTCGATCTATTTCCTCGGTGTCGGCTCCTACGATCTGGTGGACATCTTTTCCGACCGCGGCAACGGCCACGAGCGGGTCGACTTCATCAACCTCTACAACGTGGACCTGTACGACCAGGTCGAGTCGGTCGAGATCGGCGATGGCCTGCTGACGATCCACACGGTGCAGCAGGACCGCGGCCGGACCCAGCGCAAATCGGGCACGTTCCGCTGGCAGGGGCCGGACAGGATCAGTCCGGCAACCCGGCCGTCTCCCGCGGCGGGGCGTCCGGCGACCACTGCGCCCGCTCCTGCCGCTGCGGCCGTTTCCGCCGACAACGGCCCGGACTGGGAATACAAGCGGATCCGCAACATCGGCATCGCCGGCACGCGCAATCCCGCAGCCGGCATCCAGGCCTTCAACCTGTACTGCGAAGGCGATCTCCCGGCACTGGCGGTGGCCTTCACCACCGCCCAGCCCGATCCGGTGCGCCTGGAACTGCAGGTCGGCGACGTTATCTACCCGTTCGTGCTGGCGCACCAGCCGACGGCCTCCGGTTTCAGGATCGTCAACGTGGCCCGCTCCGCATTCCCGCGGGCCCTGCT
Source organism: Pseudoxanthomonas koreensis (assembly GCF_010093225.1). Taxonomy (GTDB): domain Bacteria; phylum Pseudomonadota; class Gammaproteobacteria; order Xanthomonadales; family Xanthomonadaceae; genus Pseudoxanthomonas; species Pseudoxanthomonas koreensis. The sequence continues at coordinate 15,690 of NZ_PDWM01000038.1, forward strand.
CGGCGATCAGCAATCGGCGCAAATCAGGATCCAGGGCGCCGAGCGGGGAACCCTTTCGTTGCGCAACGCCGGCGCCGCCAGCAGGTCCGCCCTGGCCGGCTGCTACCCGTACTGATGCGCGATTGGCCTGGCGCCTGACGCCCGCGCTGCTCAGTCGTCCGGCCAGCGGATCGCCGGCGCCGCATCGCGCCGCGGCGCCGGCACCGCGGCCACCGCTTCCCACACCTTCAGCGCATCGACCGTGGCGGCGACGTCGTGCACGCGCACGATGCGCGCACCGCGCTGCACCGCGAGCAGGTGCGCGGCGACCGAGCCGGCGGCGCGTTCGGCCGCGACCTGGCGCCCGGTCAGCTCGCCGATGCTGCGCTTGCGCGACAGCCCGGCCAGCACCGGCACCCCCAGTTCGGTGAAGCGTTCGAGCCGGGCCAGCAGCTCGACGTTGTGCGCGGTGGTCTTGCCGAAGCCGAAGCCCGGGTCGACCACCAGGTTCTTCTTCGCGATCCCGGCCAGTTCGGCGGCGAAGATCCGCTCGGCGAGGAAGCGGTGCACCTCGGCGACCACGTCGTCGTAGCGCGGGTCGTCCTGCATCGAGCGCGGCTCGCCGAGCATGTGCATCAGCACCACCGGCACGCCGAGCGCGGCGGCCGCTTCCAGCGCACCGTCGGCGCGCAGCGCGCGCACGTCGTTGATCATGCCCGCGCCGGCGGCCACCGCCGCGCGCATCACCTCCGGCTTGCAGGTGTCGACGCTGACCGGCAGCGCGGTCTCGCGCACCAGCCGCTCGATCACCGACACCACCCGGCGCAGCTCTTCCTCCAGCGGTACCTCTTCCGCCCCCGGACGGGTGGATTCGCCGCCCACGTCGAGGATGTCGGCCCCCTCCCCGGCCAGCTTCAGCGCGTGCGCCACCGCTGCATCGGTGGTTGCGTGGGCGCCGCCGTCGGAGAAGGAATCGGGGGTGACATTGACGATGCCCATTACCCGGGCGCGGTCCAGTTTCAGGATCCGGCCGGCGCAGTCCAGGCTGGGGGAGATATCGAACATCGGCGGCATCCCTGGGCAGGTAGCGCGCAAGTCTGGACCGTGGCGCCGCCAGCGACAATCCTGCGCACTCCGGACCCTCGCGCGTCGCCTCCCGTGGAGCGGGGATTGCCCCGCGGCGGTTCAGCGCCCGCCGATCTCCGCGTCGAAGCGGGCCGCGCGGCGGCGCGCATACAGGCCGAAGCCGAACGCGCCGGCGGCCAGCAGCACCGAGATGCCCACCAGCGGCAGCGGCAACCGGCCCAGCGCGTAGAAGATTGCGGTGACCGTGAGCATCATCGAAGCGCCGGCGAAACCGCCCGTGGCGCGGGTGCGCCACGGGTTGTGCACGTAGTAGCTGCGCCGCGGCTCGCGGTCCAGCGGCTCACGGTCCGGCGGCTGCGGCCCGGCCATGCGCGGTTGCGCTCAGCTCTGGGTCGCAGGGCCGCCCACCGGCGGCAGCGGGCGCGGGGCGTCGCCACCCTTGTCGCCGCTCTTGCCGGACTTGCCCCAGCCCATCGGCGGCGGCGGCTCGCGGCCTTCCATGATCGCGTCGATCTGCGGCGCATCGATGGTCTCGTACTGCAGCAGCAGCTGGCTCATCGCGTGCAGCTTGTCGATGTTGTCGGTCAGGATCTGCCGGGTCTTGCCGTAGGCCTTGTCCAGGATCGAACGCACCACCTCGTCGATCCGGCGCGCGGTCTCGTTGGAGACGTTCTTGTGCTGGGTCACCGAGCGACCGAGGAACACCTCGTCCTCTTCCTCGCCGTAAGCAATAGGCCCCATCTCGTCGCTCAGGCCCCACTTGGTGACCATGTTGCGCGCCATCTTGGTCGCGCGCTCGATGTCGTTGGAGGCGCCGGTGGTGACCTTGTCCTCGCCGAAGATCAGCTCCTCGGCCACGCGCCCGCCGTACAGCGAGCACAGCTGCGACTCGATCGCCACGCGGTTCATCGAGTAGCGGTCGCCCTCGGGCAGGTACATGGTCACGCCCAGGGCGCGACCACGCGGAATGATCGTGACCTTGTAGACCGGGTCGTGCTCGGGCACCAGGCGGCCGACGATGGCGTGGCCGGCCTCGTGGTAGGCAGTGAGCGTCTTCTCGTCCTCGCTCATGGCCATCGAGCGGCGCTCGGCACCCATCAGGATCTTGTCGCGGGCGCGGTCGAAGTGGTCCATGCGGACCTCCTTCGCGTTCTCGCGCGCGGCGAACAATGCAGCCTCGTTGGCCAGGTTGGCCAGGTCGGCGCCGGAGAAGCCGGGCGTGCCGCGCGCGATCACCATCGGCTCGACGTCGTCGGCCAGCGGCAACTTGCGCATGTGCACCTTGAGGATCTGCTCGCGGCCCTTCACGTCGGGCAGGCCGACCACGACCTGGCGGTCGAAGCGGCCAGGCCTCAACAAAGCAGGATCGAGCACGTCCGGGCGGTTGGTCGCAGCCACCACGATCACGCCTTCGCCGCCGTCGAAGCCGTCCATCTCCACCAGCAGCTGGTTGAGGGTCTGCTCGCGCTCGTCATGGCCGCCGCCCAGGCCGGCGCCGCGGTGGCGGCCGACCGCGTCGATCTCGTCGATGAAGATGATGCACGGCGCGTGCTTCTTGGCCTGCTCGAACATGTCGCGCACGCGGCTGGCGCCGACGCCGACGAACATCTCGACGAAGTCCGAACCAGAGATCGAGAAGAACGGCACCTTGGCCTCGCCGGCGATCGCCTTGGCGAGCAGGGTCTTGCCGGTGCCCGGCGGGCCGACCATCAGCACGCCGCGCGGGATCTTGCCGCCCAGCCGGGTGAACTTGGACGGATCGCGCAGGAAGTCGACCAGCTCGCCGACTTCTTCCTTGGCCTCGTCGCAGCCGGCGACATCGGCGAAGGTCACCTTCACCTGGTCCTCGCCCTGCAGCTTGGCGCGCGACTTGCCGAACGACATCGCGCCCTTGGCGCCGCCGCCACCGCCCTGCATCTGGCGCATGATGAACAGCCAGAAGCCGATGATCAGCAGCACCGGCAGGAAATTCAGCACGATGCCCCAGAAGCCCGGGCCGGTCTGCGGCTTCTCGCGCACCACGTCCACGTTCTTGGTGTACAGCTGGTCCATCAGCTTGGGGTCGTTCGGGCCGACCACCTGGCCTTCGGTGCCGTCGCTGCGCTTGTAGCGGATCGCGTTGGCGGTGAAGGTGCTCTCGTCGGTGATCGTCACCGAACGGATCTTGCCGGCGTCCACGTCCTGCAGGAAGCGGGTGTAGCTGGGCGTCTCGCCGACCGTGGTGGTGGCGCCGTCGCGCGGCGAGAAACTCTGGAACACGACCATCAGCACGATGGCGACGACCACCCAGAGCAGCAGATTCTTGGTCAAGTCGTTCATCCTCATCGGCTCCGCGGTTCCCTGTGTTCGGCGTTTCGCACTGGCTGTCGGCGTGGTTCGTGGTGTCTGGGTCGGGCTTGCGTGGTCGAGCTTACTTGATCGCCGGGCGTTTTCCCTGCGCCAGGGCATAGACTTCCGGCGAACGCTTGCGCGAGGCCGCCGGCTTGCGGATCGCCACCTTGTCGTAGCGGCGGCGCAGTTCGCGCACGTAGTCGTCGAAACCCACCCCCTGGAACAGCTTGATCAGGAACGCGCCGCCAGGGCGCAGGTGGTTGTCGGCGAACTCCATCGCCAGTTCGGCCAGGTGCATGGCCCGGGCCTGGTCGGCCACGTCCACACCACTCATATTGGGGGCCATGTCCGACAGCACAAGGTCGACGGCCTTGCCGTCCAGCAGCGTCTCCAGCTGCGATAAGACGGCGTCTTCCCTGAAGTCGCCATGAAGGAATTCGACTCCGGCCAGCGGCGGCATCTCGAGGATGTCCAGGGCCAGCACCCGGCCGCCGTCGCCCAGCGCCTGGCGCACGTACTGCGACCAGCCACCGGGCGCGGCGCCCAGGTCGACCACGGCCATGCCCGGCTTGAGCAGGCGGTCGCGCTCGATCAGTTCCTCCAGCTTGTAGGCGGCGCGCGAACGCAGGCCCTCGGCCTGGGCCTTCTTCACGTACGGGTCGGAGAAGTGCTCGCGCAGCCAGCGCTGGCTGCTCTTGCTGCGGGAAGCCATCGGGGGGAACGGGCGCGAAGCCCGCGGCGGTATGGGCCGCCATGATACCCTGAACAGCCCCCAGACCCGCCCGGCTCGCCGATGTCCCAGACCCTGACCGCCGCCCAGAACCGCTTCCTCCGCGGCCAGGCCCATGGCCTCAAGGCGCTGATGCAGGTCGGCGGCAAGGGCGTCACCCCGGCCCTGCTGGCCGAGCTGGACGCGGTGCTGGAACGGCACGAACTGGTGAAGGTGAAGGTCGGCGCCGAGGACCGCGAGGCCCGCGACGCGATGATCGCCGACCTCGCCGGCCAGACCGGCTCGGCCCTGGTGCAGCGGATCGGCCATACCGCCACGCTGTACCGGCCGTCGCGGGAAAATCCCTCGATCATCCTGCCGCGCCCCTGAGCCGGGCGCGCGCACGCAGGCGCCGACCGCGATGCACCTGAGCCACGAACGTCCCGATTACGCCTGGGTGCTGCGCAGCGCCGACGGCCGCCGTGCCCGGGTCAACGATCGCGTGCTGGAGCGCAGCTTCGCCATCGCCCCGGACCGCCTGATGGAGGACTGGCAGGCTCCGGCCACGGCCGCGGGGCTGGAGCCGGCCCATCTGGAGACGCTGCTGGCGCAGTCGCCGGAACTGCTGGTGCTGGGCACCGGCGAGCGCCAGGTGTTCCCGTCGGCGGCGGTGCTGGCCGCGTGCCTGTCGCGCGGCATCGGCATCGAAGTCATGGACAACGCCGCCGCCGCGCGCACCTACCACATCCTCGCCGGCGAAGGCCGCCGCGTGGTGGCCGCGTTCCTGCTCGGCTGACCGCTACCGCTTCGGCAGGTACAGCAGCGGATCGACCGGCTTGCCGTTGTAGCGGGCGAGGCCACGCCGCCTGCGAGCCACCGGCTCGCGCGTGGCCGAGCGCCCGGCGCGCTGCGCCGGGCCGGGGATCCGCCCCGGGGCGCCGGCGCGGGCGCTACCGCTTCGGCAGGTACAGCAGCGGATCGACCGGCTTGCCGTTGTAGCGGATCTCGAAGTGCAGCTTGTCGCGGTCGGTGCCGCTGCGGCCCATTTCCGCGATCTGCTCGCCGGCCTTCACCTTCTGGCCTTCGGCCACCAGGCGCTTGCGGTTGTGGCCGTAGGCCGACAGCCACTGTTCGTTGTGCTTGACGATGATCAGCTCGCCGTAGCCGACCAGGCCGGCGCCCGAATACACCACCACGCCATCGCCCGCGGCCACCACCGGCTGGCCGCTGCTGCCGCCGATGTCGATGCCCTGGCGGGTGTTGTCGCCGTTGACGTAGGTCGCCAGCAGCACGCCCTGCGCCGGCCAGCGCCAGCTGAAACCGCTGCTGGCCGGCGCCGGCGTCGCGGCCGGCGTGGTCGCCGCCGGCTTCGGCGGGGTGACGGTGCGGCCCGGCGTGGTCGTCGCCGTGCCGCGGCTGCCGCCCTGGCCCAGTGCCAGGCGCTGGCCCGGGTAGATCGTGTACGGCGGCTTCAGGCCGTTCCAGCGGGCCATGTCCTCGACCGCCACGTTGTTGCGGCGGGCGATCGAATACAGGGTGTCGCCCTGCTGCACCACCACCGTCGCGCCGGCACGGCCGGTGGACGCCGGCACCTTCGCACCACCGCTGCCGGGCTCGCGCACCACCGTGCTGCTGCACGCGGCCAGCAGCAACACCAGGCCCGCGCCCAGGCAGCTCCGCATCAGTCCGGCTCGGCTCATCGCTCTCATCATTGCTCCGTCGTGGTGGCCCGCATCATCCGCCGAAGTGCTTGAACAGCCCGTGCGCGGCCATGCCACCGCCGCCGATCAGGATAGCGAAGTAGACCATCGTGCCGATGTTGGCCAGGTGCCCGAGCAAAATCGCGGTGCCATCGCGCTGGATCATGCCGATCGCGTACAGCAGCAGCGCCAGCCCCGGCAGGGTGTTGCTGAAGGGGATGAAGCCGAACGGCGCCATCAGCAGCAGCGCGGCGAGGATGAAGGCCAGGTTGTTGAAGATGTCCTGGGCACGGCCCTCGACCAGGCTGCGCAACCGGTACGGCCGGCTGATCTTCTCCAGCCGCCGCACCCAGTGCAGGCCGCCGGTGAGCGCCGGGCGCAGGCGCGAGGCCGGCAGCGCGCGCACGCGCAGCTTCGCCGGCAGCCACAACGGGCGCCGCAACAGGCGGCTGACGCCGACCAGCAGGATCGCCGCGCCGAACACCGTGCTCACGCCGGGAATCGAGACCGGGATCAGGAAAACCAGGGTCAGCAGGATCGTCAGCAACAGCAGGCCTTCGTCGCCGAACACCTGCAGCAGTTCGCCCAGGCTCAGCTGGTCTTCGGGCAGTTCTTCGATGATCGCCTGCAACTGGTCGCCCAGCGAGCCGGCTTCGTTGATCCTGGAAAGCGTCGTCGCGGTCATGGCTTCAGTCGATGGTGCCGGACAGCAGCGGCACGAAGGTGACCGCGGCCAGCCGCGTCTCGTCGACGCCGCCGTCCTCGCGGCGGACCAGCTTCACCAGCGCCTGCCCGCCGCTGCCGCCGACGGGCGCGACCAGCACGCCGCCGGGACGCAGCTGTTCGACCAGCGCCGGCACCAGCGCCGGCGCGGCGGCGGTGACGATGATCGCGTCGTAGGGGCCGTGCTCGGGCCAGCCGATGCGGCCGTCGTCGTGCTTGCTGCGGATGTTCATGCCCAGGGTGCGGAAGCGCTTGCGCGCCTGCCGCAGCAGTTCGCCGATGCGCTCGACCGTGTATACCTCCAGCCCCAGCGCGGCCAGCACCGCGGCCTGGTAGCCGGAGCCGGTGCCCACTTCCAGCACCTTCGACGGCGCGTGCTCCAGCAGCACCTCGGTCATCCGCGCCACCACCCACGGCTGGGAAATGGTCTGGCCGTGGCCGATCGGCAGCGCGGTGTCCTCGTAGGCGCGGCTGGCCAGCGCTTCGTCGACGAACAGGTGCCGCGGCAGGGTGCGGATCACGTTGAGCACGCGCTCGTCGGCGATTCCCGCCTCGCGCAGGCGCTCGACCAGGCGGTCGCGCACGCGTTGCGAGGTCATGCCCAGGCCCACCGCCTCCGGTTGCAGGCGCAGCCGCGGGGTCATGCCTGCCCTCCGCCGGCGTCCGTGCCCGGCCCGGCCAGCGCCGCGCTGAGGCCGCCGACCCAGCCGGCGACCTTTTCCAGCGCCTGGTAGCGGGTCAGGTCGACGTGGATCGGCGTGATCGAGATGTGGCCGGTGCGGACCGCGTGGAAATCCGTGCCCGGGCCGGCGTCCTGCTCCGGACCGGCCGGGCCGATCCAGTACACGGTGCGGCCGCGCGGGTCCGGCTGCGGCACGCAGGGTTCGGAACGGTGACGGTTGCCCAGCCGGGTGACCTCGAAGCCGCGCACCTCGCCCCAGGCCAGGTCGGGCACGTTGACGTTGAGGATGGTGTCGGCCGGCAGCGGGTCGGTGATCAGCCTGGCCACGATCTCCACCGCCGCGCGCGCCGCGGTCTCGTAGTGCCTGGCGTCGTGGTTGCGCGTGGCCAGCGACATCGCCACCGCCGGCAGGCCGAGGAAGCGGCCTTCCATCGCCGCCGATACCGTGCCCGAATAGATCACGTCGTCGCCGAGGTTGGCGGTGTTGTTGATCCCCGAAACCACGATGTCCGGCTCGAATTCGAACATGCCGGTCAGGGCCAGGTGCACGCAGTCGGTGGGCGTGCCGGCGACCGAGCAGGTGTAGTGGTCGATCCGCTTGACCCGGATCGGCAGGTCCAGGGTCAGCGAATTGCTGGCGCCGGAACGGTCGCGGTCGGGGGCTACGACATAAACCTCGTGGCCGGCGTCGCGCAGGCCCTCGGCCAGGGCATGGATGCCGGGCGCATCCACGCCATCATCGTTCGAAACAAGTACGCGCATGGGCTTCCTCGGAAACACCGGCATGATACCGGAAGCCTCCGCCGCGGTTGCGGGAGCCTGCGCTAACCTGTGCGCATGCACGAGGACGAGGAAGATCCCGCCGCCCTGTTCCGCGCCGCGGTCGGCGAGGTCGCGCCGCTGCGCAAGCCGTCGCAGCCGCCGCCGGCAGCGCCGCGCCCGCGTCCTGCGCGGCGCGCGGGAACGGACGAGGCTTCCGCCGGCGGGCGCATCGCCGACCATCCCGACGCGGTGCTGCTGCGCGGCGACGCCAGCGCCTTCCGCCGCGAACGGCTGCCGGCACGCGACTGGCAGCGCCTGCGCCGCGGCCAGTTCTCGGCGCAGGACGAACTGGACCTGCACGGCGCCAACGCGCTGCAGGCCGAGGCCCTGCTGGCCCGCTTCCTGGCCGAGGCGGTCGAGGCCGGGCTGGGCTGCGTGCGCATCGTCCATGGCAAGGGCGGCGGCGAGGGCGTGCCGGTGCTGAAGAACCTGGTCGACCGCTGGCTGCGCCTGCGCGGCGAGGTGCTGGCCTTCCATTCCGCACCGCCTGCGCAGGGCGGAACCGGCGCGCTGCTGGTCCTGCTCGCACGGCGCTGAGGGGCCACCACGGGGACCGCCGCGGCCCGGCCCGGCCCATACGGTCCGGTCCGGCCGATGCGTGCGGCTAGAATGCGCGAGATGGACGCCCCGGTCTTCACCGCCGCCGAACTGGCCGAACGCTTCGCCCTGCAGCTGCACGGCGATGGCGCCACCCCCGTGCGCGGGGTCGCCACCCTGGCCAATGCCGGCCCGGGCCAGCTCGCCTTCCTCGCCAACCCGCGCTACCGCGGGCAACTGGCGGAGTCGGCCGCGGCGGTGGTGGTGCTGCGCGCCGACGACGCGGCGGCAGCCCGCGGCGCAGCGCTGGTGGCGAAGGATCCATACGTGGCGTTCGCGAAGATCTCCGCGCTGTTCGAGCGCGTCCCGGCGCGCGCCGCCGGCATCCATCCGGGCGCCGCCATCGATCCGTCCGCCGAAGTCTCGGCGGATGCGCACGTCGGCCCGTTCGTTTCCATCGGCGCGCGCTCGCGGATCGGCCCCGGCTGCGTGATCGGCCCGGGCTGCAGCATCGGCGAGGACTGCGAACTGGAGGCCGGCTGCGAGCTGCAGGCGCGCGTCACCCTGGTCGCCCGCGTGCGCCTGGGCAAGCGCGTGCGGATCCTGCCCGGTGCGGTACTCGGCGCGGCCGGCTTCGGCCTGGCGATGGACGCCGGGCGCTGGGTCAACGTGCCGCAGCTCGGCGGCGTGGTGGTCGGCGACGACTGCGAGATCGGCGCCAACACCTGCATCGACCGCGGCGCGCTGGACGACACCACGCTGGACGAGGACGTGCGCATCGACAACCTGGTCCAGATCGGCCACAACGTCCGCATCGGCGCGCACACCGCAATCGCCGGCAGCGCCGCGGTCGCCGGCAGCGCCCGGATCGGCCGCTACTGCCTGATCGGCGGCGGCGCCGGCGTCGTCGGCCACCTCGAGATCGCCGACAAGGTCACCATCACCGCGCGCTCGCTGGTCACCCATTCCATCCGCGAGCCGGGCGAGTACTCGTCCGGCACCCCGCTTACCGACAACCGCACCTGGCGGAAGAACGCCGCCCGGTTCAAGCAGCTGGACGCGCTGGCGCGCCGCGTCAACGCCTCCACCCAGGAAAGCCCCGAATGAACGAAACCGTGAAGCTGCCCGTCGACGTCAACACCATCCAGACGCTGATCCCGCACCGCTACCCGTTCCTGCTGGTGGACAGGATCATCGACCTGGACATCGAGGCCAAGCGCATCGTCGGCGTGAAAAACATCACGTTCAACGAGCCGTTCTTCCAGGGCCACTTCCCCAGCCAGCCGATCATGCCGGGCGTGCTGATCATCGAGGCGCTGGCCCAGGCCGGCGGCGTGCTGACCCAGCTCTCGCTCGGCCGCGATGCGCAGTCCAAGCTGTTCTACATGGTCAAGGTCGACAACGCCCGCTTCAACAGGCAGGTCGTGCCGGGCGACGTGCTGGAACTGCACGTGCAGATCAAGCGGGTGATCCGCAACATGGCCGTGTACTACGGCGAGGCCAAGGTCGACGGCGAGATCGTTGCCAGCGCCGAAGTGCTGTGCGCCGGCACCCGCGAATAGCCCGCGCCGACCGCGGGCGTGGCCCGCGACCATGAAGCACCGCGCAGTCCCACCGGAGCCCCGATGAACGACACCGCCCGCATCCACCCCACCGCCGCCATCGACCCGGGCGCGCGCCTGGGCGAAGGGGTGAGCGTGGGCGCCTTCACCGTGATCGGCGCCGGGGTGGAGATCGGCGACGGCTGCGAGATCGGCCCGCACTGCAGCTTCGCCGGGCCGACCCGGATCGGCCGCGGCAACCGCTTCATCGGCCACGTCGCCGTCGGCGGCGAGCCGCAGGACAAGAAATTCGCCGGCGAGCGCACCGAACTGGTGATCGGCGAGCGCAACGTGTTCCGCGAGTTCGTGACCCTCAACCGCGGCACCGGCGGCGGCGGCGGCGTCACCCGCATCGGCGACGACAACTGGATGCTGGCCTACGTCCACGTCGCCCACGACTGCATCGTCGGCAACCACTGCATCTTCTCCAACAACACGACCCTTGCCGGGCATGTCACCGTGGGCGACTGGGTGATCATCAGCGGCTTCGCCGGCGCCCACCAGTTCTGCCGGATCGGCGACCACGCCTTCCTCGGCATGGGCGCGCTGGCCAACGGCGACGTCACCCCGTTCACCATGGTCGGCGGCAACTCGCTCGGACGGCCGCGCGGGATCAACAGCGAAGGCCTCAAGCGCCGCGGCTTCAGCCCCGAGCGGATCGCCGCGATCAAGCGCGCCTACCGCACCCTGTACGTCGCCGGGCTGCCGCTGGCCGAAGCGCGCGAGCAACTGGCGCAGCAGGCCGAAGGCAACGACGACGTGCGCCTGCTGCTGGATTTCATCGGCAGCGGCGAACGCCCGCTGCTGCGCTGAGGCGCGGCGGGGAGCCGGCGCGGTGAACGAGCGTATCCGGGGCAGCGAAGCAGCGCGGCGTGCCGGCGACGGCGGCCTGCGCATCGTGCTGGTCGCCGGCGAGGCCTCCGGCGACGCGCTCGGCGCCGGCCTGGTCGAGGAGCTGCGCAAGCGCTTCAACGACGCCCACTTCGCCGGCATCGGCGGCGACGCCATGCGCGCGGCCGGGGTGCAGACCTGGCACGACGCCAGCGAGCTGTCGGTGATGGGCCTGTTCGAGGTGCTGCGGCACCTGCCGCGCCTGCTGAAGCTGCGCCGCGAGTTCCGCCAGCGTGCGCTGGCCTGGCGCCCGGACGTGGTGATCGGCATCGACGCGCCGGATTTCAACCTGGGCGTGGAGCGCTGGTTCAAGCAGCGCGGCGTGCCCACCGTTCATTACGTCAGCCCCTCGGTCTGGGCCTGGCGCGAGAAGCGCGCAGAGAAGATCGGCGAAAGCGCCGACCGGGTGCTGTGCCTGTTCCCGATGGAGCCGCCGATCTATGCCCGCCACGGCGTGGACGCGCGCTTCGTCGGCCACCCGATGGCCGACGCGATGCCGCTGCAGCCGGACCGCGAGGCGGCGCGCGCGCAGTTGGGCCTGCCGCCCGGCGTGCCGGTGCTGGCGGTGCTGCCCGGCAGCCGGCTCGGCGAGATCGAGCGGCTGGGCGAAGTGTTCTTCGAGGCGGCCTGGCACGTATCCGAGGAAATGCGCGCGCTGCACGTGGTGGTGCCCGCGGCCAATGCCCGTTGCCGCGAACTGCTGCAGGCGCAGCTGTCGCGCTCGGCGCTGCCGGTGATGCATTCGCACCTGATCGATGGCCAGGCGCGCACCGTGCTGGCCGCCGCCGACGTGGTCCTGCTCGCCTCCGGCACCGCGACCCTGGAAACGATGCTGTCCAAGCGGCCGATGGTGGTCGGCTACCGCATCTCGCCGCTGACCTATCGCCTGGTGCGCGCGCTAGGCCTGATCAAGGTCGACCGCTACGCGCTGCCCAACGTGCTGGCCGGCGAGGACCTGGCACCCGAACTGATCCAGGACGACTGCACGCCCGCGAGCCTGGCCGACGCGGTGCTGCACTGGTTCCGTTCGCCCGAAGCGGTCGCCGCGCTCGAGCCGAAATACCTCGCCCTGCACCAGCAACTGCGCCGCGACGCGTCGGCCACCGCCGCCGACGCGGTGGCCACCTTGCCGGCGCTGGGCCAGCACCGGCCACGCCCGTGAGGCGACGCGCGGCCTCCGCCGACGCCGGCATGGGCATGTTCGCGATCGACCGCAGCGTGCTGCGCGTGGCCGGCGTCGACGAGGCCGGCCGCGGTCCGCTGGCCGGCCCGGTGGCCGTGGCCGCGGTGGTCCTGGACCCGCAGCGCCGCATCGACGGCCTGGCCGATTCGAAGAAGCTCAGCCACGCCCAGCGCGAAGCCCTGTACCCGCTGATCGTCGAACACGCGCTGGCCTTCCACATCGAGATGGTCGCGGTCGATGAGATCGACCGCCTCAACATCCTCCACGCCACCCTCGAAGGCATGCGCCGCTGCATCCTGGCGCTCGGCCCGCAGGTGCAGCTGGTGCGCATCGACGGCAACACCCTGCCGCGCGCCCTGCCGTGCATGGCCGAGGCGATCGTCGGCGGCGACGCGCTGGAGCCGGCGATCAGCGCCGCCTCGATCCTGGCCAAGGTCGCCCGCGACCGGCTGATGTGCCGCCTGCACGAGGAACACCCGCTCTACGGCTTCGACGTGCACAAGGGCTACCCCACCCCCGCCCCCCCCGCCTCTTCTACAC
>NZ_PDWM01000039.1 GCF_010093225.1 Pseudoxanthomonas koreensis
GAGCGGGCATGACCGCGACCGGGCGTCGGAACCATGACGCCGTCGCCTGTGCCGACGCCGGGTCGCGGTCATGCCCGCTCCTACAACAGCGGAAGGCGCTGCAGGGGGGTGTGGGCCAGCACCCGTGCCCACGGGAAGCGCGGGCCGGGGTCGAGCTTGCGCTGCACCAGCACGGCGGGGTCGTCGCTGGCGGGCACGCGTTCGCGGTCGAGGTCTTCGTGGCCGGCGATGTGGCGCAGCGAGGGCAGGGTGGCGGCCAGCGCCTGCAGCAGCGCGAGCAGCGCTTCGACCTGGGCGTCGGGATAGGGCTCGTCCATCGCCTGGTGGCGCGAATCCAGCCAGTGCGGCCAGCGCCCGGTGTTGACCAGTTCGATGCCGATCGCGCGCGCGTTGTGGCCGCGCACGTGGTGGGCGCTGCGGTCGTCGGGGACGTAACGCAGGATGCTGCCGTCGCGGTCGATGTAGTAGTGGCCGCTGTTGCCGGTGCCGCTGGGGTAGATCACGCGCTCGCCGTATTCGCGGGCGGTGGCCAGGTCGGGCAGTTCGGTGCAGTGGATGACGACCAGGTCGACCTGGTCCAGCGGCCGCGGTTCCAGCAGGGCCACGTAGGGCAGCGGGGCGTCGACGATGGACGGCGGGCGCGGGGCCGGCGGGGGCGGGGGTGACATGGCGCGAATGCTAGCATTCGCGCATGGATTCCCCGTCTCCAGTGCCCGCACCCGACAGCCCGCTGGGCAGACTCATGGCGACCCTGCCGCGCGGCGGACGGCTGGAGGCGCTGTGAGCCGCGGCCACTGCATCCTCTCGCACGGATTCGAGAGCGGGCCGGATGCGACCAAGGTGACCGCGCTGGCCGAGGCCGCCGAACGGCTGGGCTGGAGCACCGAGCGCCCCGACTACACCGACCTCGATGCGAAGCGCGATATCAGCAACGTCGGCGACGTGCCGGCGCGCCTGCAGCGGCTGCTGCGCATCGCCGGCGGTGCGGCCGCGCGAGGAGGCCCGGTGGTGCTGGCCGGTTCCAGCCTGGGCGCGTACATCTCGGCGATCGCCTCGCTGCAGGTGCCGACCCGCGCGCTGTTCCTGATGGTGCCGCCGACCCGGATGGGGCCGATGCCGGCGCTGGACGCGGCGCGCGTGCCGACCTCGGTGGTCCACGCCTGGCACGACGAGATCATCCCGGCCGCCGACGTGGTCGAGTGGGCACGGGCGCGTTCGGCGCGGCTGCTGTTGCTCGACGACAGCCACCGCCTGGCCGCGCACGTGGAGGCCACCGCGCAGGCGTTCGCCGAACTGCTCGAATCGCTGCCGTCGCACTGACCGTTCCCGTGCCGGGCCGCAAGGGGCCCGTCGCATCCTTACCCCCCGTTCCCGAGTCGATCCGATCCATGAAGTTCTTCGTCTCCTGCGCCAAGGGCCTGGAGTACCTGCTGGCCGACGAGCTGCAGGCGCTGGGCGCCACGCGCGCCACCGCGACCATCGCCGGCGCCAATGCCGAGGGCACGCTGGCCGACGCGCAGCGCGCGGTGCTGTGGTCGCGGCTGGCCAGCCGGGTGCTGTGGCCGCTGGACACGTTCGACTGCGCGGACGAGCAGGCGCTGTACGCCGGCGCCGCCGCGCTGCCGTGGCACGAACACCTGGCCGAAGGCGACACCGTGGCGGTGGACGCGCACGTGTCCGGCGATGCGATCACCCATGCGCGCTTCGCCGCGCAGCGGGTCAAGGACGCGGTGGTGGATGCGTTCCGCGCGCCGGGGCTGGAGCGGCCGTCGGTGGATGTCGAAGCGCCCGGGCTGCGCCTGAACCTGTCATTGCGCAAGGGCCGGGCGACGCTGTCGGTGGACCTGGGCGGCGGCCCGCTGCACCGGCGCGGCTGGCGAGCCGAACAGCGCGAGGCGCCGCTGAAGGAGAACCTGGCCGCAGCCGTGCTGCTGCGCGGCGGCTGGCCCGTGTTGTACGAGGCGGCCGAAGGCGGCGCGCTGCTCGACCCGATGTGCGGCAGCGGCACGCTGCTGATCGAAGGCGCGCTGATGGCGGCCGACGTGGCGCCGGGGCTGGGGCGGATGCAGGCGGCGATCGCTGAAGACGCGGACGCCCCGCTGCCGACGCGCTGGACCGGCTTCGACGTCGCGACCTGGAATACCCAGGTCGCCGACGCCCGCCACCGCGCGCGCGCCGGCCTGGCCGCGCTGCGCCCGGTCTTCCACGGCAGCGACCTGGACCGGCAGTCCATCGCCGCCGCGCGCGCCAATGCGCAGGCAGCCGGCGTCGCCGCCGCCATCGCCTTCGAAGTGCGCGACATCGATGAGTTGCCCGCGCCGCCGCAAGCGCGCGGCCTGGTCGTGTGCAATCCGCCCTACGACCAGCGCCTGGCCGCCGACGGCACGCTTTACCGCCGCCTGGGCGCGGCCCTGCAGCGCGCCGTGCCGGACTGGCGGGCAAGCCTGCTGTGCGGCGACGCCGCGCTGGCCCACGCCACCGGCCTGCGCGCGGCGAAGAAGTACCAGCTGTTCAACGGCGCGCTGGAATGCGCGCTGATCGTCTGCGACCCGGTGCGCCCGCCGCAGCGCGAAGCGGCCGCGCCGCGCGAACTGTCCGACGGCGCGAAGATGGTCGCCAACCGCCTGCAGCGCAACCTGCGCAAGCTGAAGAACTGGCGCAGCGGCGAGCAGGTGTCCTGCTTCCGTGCCTACGACGCCGACATCCCCGAATACGCCGCGGCCATCGACGTCTACGCCGAGGATGGCGGCGAACAGCGCACCTTCCTGCACGTGCAGGAGTACGCGCCGCCGGCGGAGATCCCCGACGCCGACGTGCGCCGCCGCCGCGCCGAACTGGTCGCCGCCGCGCGCGAGACTTTCGCCGTGCCACCGGAGCGCGTCGCGCTGAAGACCCGCGAACGCGGCAAGGGCGGGTCGAAGTACGGGAAGTACCAGCAGCAGGGCGAGCGCTTCGTCGTGCGGGAGAATGGCGCGCGGCTGTGGGTGAACCTGTTCGACTACCTCGACAGCGGCCTGTTCCTGGACCACCGCCCGCTGCGCCGGCAGATGGCGAAGGAGGCGAAGGGACGCCGCTTCCTAAACCTGTTCTGCTACACCGGCGTGGCCAGCGTGCAGGCGGCGGTGGCCGGCGCGGCCTCGACCACCAGCGTGGACCTGTCGGCGACCTACCTGCAGTGGTGCGCCGACAACCTGGCGCTCAACGGCCTGGGCGGTGAAGCGCACCGGCTGGTGCAGGGCGATGCGCTGGCCTGGCTTGAAGCCGAACGGGCGCGCTACGACGTGATCTTCTGCGACCCGCCTACCTTCTCGAATTCGGCCCGGGCCGACGACTTCGACGTGCAGCGCGAACACGTGCGCCTGCTGCGTGCGGCGATGGCGCGGCTGACCCCGGACGGGGTGCTGTACTTCTCCAACAACTTCCGCCGCTTCCGCCTCGACGCCGAAGCGGTGGCGCAGTTCGCCGAGTGCGAGGAGATCAGCGCGAAGACGATCCCGCCGGACTTCGAGCGCAACCTGCGCATCCACCGCGCCTGGCGGCTGCAGCAGTCGGTGGCCTGACGCCCGCGAAGGTGGCGGCCCGGGATCAGCCCGTGCCGAGCAGCAGCACGAACGGTCCGGCCTGCGCGTTCATCAGCACCGCCAGGCTGCGGTCCCGGTCAGTAGCCAGTGCGACGGCGGGCGTAGTGGTGTCGGGCGGCGCGGGCAGGTAGCGGCCATCGTCGGGCAGCACCTGGCGCAACGCGTAGCCGGCCAGCACGCTGGCGATCTCACCCAGCCCGTCCAGCGCCAGTGCATCGCCGCAGCGTTCCGGGCCGATGCGCAGGAAGGCGCGGGCCATCGCGTGCATCGTGTCGCGGTCGCAGGCCAGGCCGATGTACAGCGGCTGCTCGCCTTCGAGCTGCACATGCGCCACGCACGGGTAAGCGGACAGCGCTCCTGCATCGAGCAGGCCGGCGGCCTGGCACGGGCTGTCCAGCAGGCGCGGGAGCAGGCGCGCGCACAGCCCGATCACGCCGCTGGCGAACTCGGCCAGGGTGTGGTCGGCCACGCTGACCGCCAGCGCGTGGCTGGCCGCGTCCTGGTCGGCGTGGTGGGCGGCCAGCTCGGCCTGCAGCCGCGCCGGGTCCAGCGCGCCCTGTTCCACCAGCACTTCGCCGAACAGCTTGCGCGCGGCCTTCTGCCGCGCGAGCAGCGCCTCGACCTGGGCCGGCTCGAGCAGGCCCAGTTCCATGGCGATGTCGCCGAAGCGGCGGTCGTCGCTGCGCTGGCGCTCGTTGATGCGCTGCGCCTGGGCGGCGTCGAGCAGGCCCTCGCGCACCGCCAGCTCGCCCAGCAGCAGGTTGGAAGCGCGCTGCGCGGCGGTGGCCGCCTGCAACTGCTCCGCCGTGATCACGCCGCGTTCCAGCAGGAACTGGCCCAGGAATTTGACTGGCATCGGTCGTTGTCCCCCTGACCGGATCATAGCGGCGGTGCAGTGGCGGGTGCGCCGGATTACGTGCTTCGCGTCACAGGCTGGCGTCCCCGCCGCCTCGCGCGGCCGCTCAGGCCGGCGCGCGCTCCAGCAGCACGATCACCGCGTGCAGCACCAGCCCGATCAGGCCGCCGACCAGGGTGCCGTTGAAGCGGATGTACTGCAGGTCGCGGCCCACGCTCAGTTCCAGCTGTTCGACCAGGTGGCGCTCGTCCCAACCCTTGACCGTCTGCGCGATGTAGTCGGTGACGCCGCCGCGCAGGCGCAGGGCCAGCTTTTCGGCGCCGCCCATCACGTGCTGGTTGATCGCCTCGCGCAGGGCCGGGTCGCGACCGAGCGCTTCGCCCAGGCTTTCCAGCGAGCGCTGCAGGTGGCCGGCCAGCGCGCCGTGCTCGCGCTCCAGGTCCTGGCGCAGCGCGGCGTGGATCTGGTCCCACAGGCCGCGCACGTAGTCCTGCACGCTGGGATGGTCGACCAGCTGCTGCTTGATCTGCGCCACGCGCGTGGCCAGCTCCGGGTCCGAGCGCAGGCGCTGGATGTAACCGCGCAGCCAGCGTTCGTAGTCGCGCCGGATCGGGTGCCTGGGCTGCGACAGGATGTCGTTGAGTTCGTCGAGCACGGCGCGGGCGATGCGTTCGGCGAGGTCGTCGGCGATGCCTTCCACCGGCTTGATCCAGTTGACCGTGCCGACCAGCCGCGGCCACTCGCGGCGCGCGTGCTTGACCAGCAGGGCCGAGGCGCGCTGCTTCACCGCTTCGCCGTCGAGGTAGCGCGACAGGCGCTTGAGGGCTTCGTCCAGCAGCTGCTGGTGGCGGCCGTCGGCGGTGAGCAGGCCGAGCACCTCGCCGGCGGGGGCGGCCGCGTCCCAGGCCTGCAGGCGGGCGACCACGAAGCGCTGGATGGCCTCGCGCACGGCGCGCTCGTCGCGCAGGTCCAGCGCCTGCAGCGCCCAGCCGCGTGCCAGTTGCGCCAGCCGCCGCGACTGCTCGGGGCGGGACAGCCACTCGCCCAGCTTCGCCGCGGGATCGAACACTTCCAGCCGGGCGAGCAGGGTCTGCGGTTCGAGGAAATGGTCGCGCACGAACGCGGCCAGGCTGTCGGCGATGCGGTGCTTGCTGCGCGGGATGATCGCGGTGTGCGGGATCGGCAGGCCCAGCGGGTGGCGGAACAGGGCGACCACGGCGAACCAGGCGGCCAGCGCGCCGACCGTGGCCGCTTCGCAGAACGCCGACACCCAGGCCCACACGCCCAGGTTGCCCATGGCGTGGGCGAGGACGAAGCCGCACAGCATCGCCAGCAGCATCGCCAGGGCGATGGCCTTCATGCGGCGCAGCTGGGCGCGGCGCGGATCCTCGGTCATGCCAGGCAGTGTAGCGAGGCCGCCATGCAGGCCGCATCGCGGCTTCAGCGCATGGTGGGCATCACGAACTCGGCACCCGCCGCGCCCTCGGGCCACCGCGCCGTCACCGTCTTGAGCCGCGTGTAGAACCGCACCCCGTCCGGCCCGTGCATGTGCAGCGGGCCGAACAGCGAGCGCTTCCAGCCGCCGAAGCTGTGGAAGGCCATCGGCACCGGGATCGGCACGTTGATCCCGACCATGCCGGCCTGCACCCGCCGCGCGAACTCGCGCGCCGCGCCGCCGCTGCGGGTGAACACCGCGGTGCCGTTGCCGTACTCGTGCGCGTCCACCAGCGCCAGCGCCGCCTCGAAGTCCGGCACCCGGACCACGCACAGCACCGGTCCGAAGATCTCCTCGCGGTAGATGCGCATCTCCGGGGCGACATGGTCGAACAGGCTGCCGCCGAGGAAGAAGCCGTCGCGCCCCACGCATCCGTGCGCGCGCCCGTCGATCACCAGCCGCGCGCCTTCGGCCACGCCCAGGTCGATGTAACCACGCACGCGCTCGCGGTGCGCCGCGTCGACCAGCGGCCCCATGTCGGCATCGTCCAGGCCCGGCGCGATGCGCAGCGCCGCCACCTTCGGCGCCAGCGCGGCGACCAGCGCGTCGGCGGTGGCGTCGCCCACGCACACCGCCACCGAGATCGCCATGCAGCGTTCGCCGGCCGAACCGTAGCCGGCGCCGAGCAGGGCGTCGGCGGCCAGGCCGATGTCGGCGTCGGGCAGCACCACCGCGTGGTTCTTGGCGCCACCCAGCGCCTGCACGCGCTTGCCGGCCGCGCTGCCGCGCTCGTACAGGTAGCGGGCCACCGGGGTGGAGCCGACGAAGGACAGCGCCTGCACGCGTTCGTCGTCGAGCAGCGCATCCACCGCTTCGCGGCCGCCGTGGACCACGTTGAACATGCCGTCGGGCAGGCCGGCCTCGACCAGCAGCGCGGCCAGGTGCAGCGCCGCCGACGGCACCTTCTCCGACGGCTTGAGCACGAAGGCATTGCCGCAGGCCAGCGCCACCGGCGCCATCCACAACGGCACCATGACCGGGAAGTTGAACGGGGTGACGCCGGCGACCACGCCCAGCGGCGCGCGTTCGCTCCAGCTGTCCACGCCGCGGCCGACCTCGGCCGAGTGCTCGCCCTTGAGCAGGTGCGGGATGCCGCTGGCGAACTCGATCACCTCCATGCCGCGGGTGACCTCGCCGCGCGCGTCGGACAGGGTCTTGCCGTGTTCGGAGGTGATCGTGCGAGCCAGCGCGTCGGCGTCGCGCTCGACCAGCGCGCGCAGGCGGAACATCACCCGTGCGCGCTGCAGCGGCGGTGTCGCCGCCCAGGCCGGGAAGGCGGCGTGGGCGGCGTCCACGGCGGCACGGACTTCGGCGGCGTCGGCCAGCGGGACGCGGGCGCTGACCTGGCCGGTGGCCGGGTCGTACACGTCGCCGTGGCGGCTGTCGCCGCCCGGGCGTTCGCGGCCACCGACGTGGTGGTGGAGCTGACGGGTCACTGCCCCAGCGCCTCGCTCGCCGGGGTGAACGGCAGGTTCAAGGCATCGGCCACCGCGCGGTAGGTCAGTTTCCCGGCATGCACGTTCAACCCGTTGCGCAGGTTCGGATCGTCCAGCAGGGCCTGCGCCACGCCCTTGTCGGCCAGCGCGAGCGCGTGCGGCAGGGTGGCGTTGGTCAGGGCGAAGGTGGAGGTGCGGGCGACGCCGCCGGGCATGTTGGCCACGCAGTAATGGATGATGCCGTCGACCTCGTAGGTCGGCTCCTGGTGCGTGGTCGGGCGGCTGGTCTCGAAGCAGCCGCCCTGGTCGATGGCCACGTCCACCAGCACCGAACCGGGGCGCATCGACTTGAGCTGTCCGCGCGAGACCAGCTTGGGCGCGGCCGCGCCGGGGATCAGCACCGCGCCGATCACCAGGTCGGTGTAGGGCAGGCGGTCCTCGATCGCGTCGCGGCTGGAATAGATCGTGGTCAGGCGGTCGCCGTAGAGCTCGTCGATGTACTTCAGCCGGTCCAGCGAACGGTCCAGCAGGGTCACGTGCGCGCCCAGACCCATCGCCATGCGCGCCGCGTTGAGGCCGACGGTGCCGGCGCCGATCACCATCACCTCGGCCGGTTTCACCCCCGGCACGCCGCCGAGCAGGATGCCCGAACCGCCCTGCGCCTTTTCCAGCGCGTGCGCGCCGGCCTGGATCGACATGCGCCCGGCGACCTCGCTCATCGGCGCCAGCAACGGCAGGCCGCCGCGGTCGTCGGTGACGGTCTCGTAGGCGATGGCGGTGCAGCCGGAAGCCAGCAGCGCGGCGGTCTGTTCCGGGTCCGGCGCCAGGTGCAGGTAGGCGTACAGCAGCTGGCCGGGGCGCAGCAGCGCGGTTTCCGAGGGCTGCGGTTCCTTGACCTTGATGATCATCTCGGCGCGCGCATAGACCTCCCCGGCGCTGTCGACGATCCGCGCGCCGGCGGCCTCGTAGACCTCGTTGGCCAGGCCGATGCCGGCGCCCGCATCGCGCTGCACCAGCACCTGGTGGCCGCGCGCCGACAGCTCGCGCGCGCCGCTGGCGGTGAGGCCGACGCGGTACTCGTGGTTCTTTATTTCCTTGGGAACGCCGATCAGCATGGTGGATCTCCGGGATGGGTGTCTGCGGCGTGGGGGCGTTTCTTGTTCTTCAAGTGGAACAGGTCAAAGGCTGGAAAGCACCTCGCCGAGCATGGAGAAGATGTCGTCCATGTGCTGCCGTTCCACGATCAGCGGCGGCGACAGCGCGACCGTGTCGCCGGTGACGCGGACCAGCAGCCCCTTGCGGAAGGCACGCTCCAATATCTGGTAGCCGCGTGCGCCGGGCTTGCCGGCTTCGGGCGCCAGTTCGACCGCGCCGATCAGGCCGTAGTTGCGGATGTCGATGACGTTCGGGCGGTCGCGCAGCGCGTGCAGGCCTTCCTGCCAGTATTCCTCCAGCTCCAGCGCGCGGGTCAGCAGGCCTTCCTCTTCGTAGGTGTCCAGCGTGGCCAATGCGGCGGCGCAGGCCAGCGGGTGGCCGGTGTAGGTGTAGCCGTGGAACAGGTCGATGGCGCTGTCCGCGCCCTGCATGAAGCCCTGGTGGATCTTCTCGGAAACGAACACCGCGCCCATCGGCACGCAGCCGGAGGTCAGGCCCTTGGCGGTGGTCATCATGTCGGGAATGACGCCGAAGCGCTGCGCGGCGAACGGTGCGCCGACGCGGCCGAAGCCGGTGATCACCTCGTCGAAGATCAGCAGGATGCCGTACCTGTCGCAGATCTCGCGGATCCGCTGCAGGTAGCCCGGCGCCGGCAGGATCACTCCGGCCGAACCGGAGATCGGCTCGATGATCACCGCCGCGATGGTCGAAGCGTCGTGCAGCTGCACCAGCCGCTCCAGGTCCTCGGCCAGCTCCACGCCGTGCGCCGGCAGGCCGCGCGAGAACGCGTTGCGTTCGATGTCCAACGTGTGCCGCAGGTGGTCCACCGCCGGCAGGCCGGGACCGAACCACTTGCGGTTGTTCGGCAACCCGCCCACCGAAATGCCGCCGAAGCCGACGCCGTGGTAGGCCTTCTCGCGCCCGATCAGGCGGATGCGCTGGCCCTCACCGCGGGCGCGGTGGTAGGCCAGGGCGATCTTCAGCGCGGTGTCCACCGACTCGGAGCCGGAGTTGGTATAGAACACGTGGTCCAGCGGCCGCGGCGCGATCGCCTTGAGCCGCTCGGCCAGCACGAACGGCAGCGGCGAGCCCATCTGGAAGTTGGGCGCGAAGTCGAGCGTGGCCACCTGCCTGGCCACCGCTTCCACGATCCGCGGCCGCGCATGGCCGGCGTTGCAGCACCACAGCCCGGCGGCGCCGTCGAGGACCTGGCGGCCATCGACGTCGCGGTAGTACATGCCTTCGGCGCTGGCCAGCAGGCGCGGACTGTCGCGGAACTGGCGGTTGGCGGTGAACGGCATCCAGAACGCGTCCATGGCCGCCGGCGCGGACAGGTTCTGCGCGGCGTAGTGTTCGGCCAGGGCGCTGCGGAGGGCGTCGTCGGGGTGGTTCATGGGCGCTCCGGGGCAGGGGCGGCACCGGGACCTGCCGGCCGGGCGCCGTTCGATAAATTCAACGCTGCGGCCGAGTCTACGCCAAAAATTGACCCGGTCGAGGGTGCATGTAAAGTATCCGGCAACACGCCGGGCCGGCTGCCGGGCGGGAGTGGAACGAGGCGATGGACATCGGCGCACGCCTGCAGCGGGTACGCACGGCCCGGGGCCTGAGCCAGCGCGAGCTGGCCCGCCGCGTGGGCGTCACCAACAGCACCATCTCGCTGATCGAGCAGAACAAGGTCAGCCCGTCGGTGGGCTCGCTGAAGAAGGTGCTCGACGGGATCCCGGTCTCGCTGGCCGACTTCTTCACCCTGGACCTGGATCCGGGTCCGCCGGAGCAGCCGTTCTACGCGGCCGACGAACTGCCGGACGTGGGCAACAACGACATCCACTACTACCTGGTCGGCCAGCACCGCCCGCAGCGGCAGATGTGCATCCTGCGCGAGGTGATGCCGCCGGGCAGCGACACCGGCGAGGCGATGATCGAGCACGAAGGCGAGGAGGGCGGGGTGGTCGTCGCCGGCCGGGTCGAGGTGACGGTCGGCAGCCAGGTGCGCGTGCTCGGCGCGGGCGAGGCCTACTACTTCGAAAGCCGGGTACCGCACCGCTTCCGCAACGTCGGCGACGAGGACGCGGTGATCGTCAGCGCCAACACGCCGGCGACGTTCTGAAATCCAACCCTGGCCGGAGCCTCCGCATGAGCACCCCACGCA
Source organism: Pseudoxanthomonas koreensis (assembly GCF_010093225.1). GTDB lineage: Bacteria > Pseudomonadota > Gammaproteobacteria > Xanthomonadales > Xanthomonadaceae > Pseudoxanthomonas > Pseudoxanthomonas koreensis. The sequence goes on from NZ_PDWM01000039.1 coordinate 10,673, forward strand.
CCCGCGCCGACTGGCAGGCCATGGCCGATGGCCTCTCGTTGCGCACGCAGGCTTTCATCGACGGTCGTTACGTCGACGCCGCCGACGGCCGCAGCTTCGACTGCGTCAGCCCCATCGACGGCCGTGTGCTCGGCCAGGTCGCGCGCTGCGGGCATGCCGACATCGACCGCGCGGTGCGCGCGGCGCGGCGCAGCTTCGAGGGCGGCGCCTGGTCACAGGAGCGGCCGGCCAAGCGCAAGAAGGTCCTGCAGAAGCTGGTGGCGCTGATCGAGCGGCACGCCGACGAACTGGCGCTGCTGGAATCGCTGGACATGGGCAAGCCCATCGATGACGCGGTGAACGTCGACCTGGCCGCGACGATCCGCTGCTTCGCCTGGACCGCCGAGGCGCTGGACAAGGTCTACGGCGAGGTCGCGCCCACCGGCAACGACGAGCTGGGCCTGGTCACCCGCGAGCCGCTGGGCGTGGTCGGCGCGATCGTGCCGTGGAACTTCCCGCTGCTGATGGCCGCGTGGAAGATCGCGCCGGCGCTGGCCACCGGCAATTCGGTGGTGCTCAAGCCCTCGGAGAAGTCGCCGCTGAGCGTGCTGCGCCTGGCCGAACTGGTCGCCGAGGCCGGCATTCCCGACGGCGTGTTCAATGTGGTGCCCGGCTACGGCCAGGAAGCGGGCGAGCCGCTGGCGCTGCACATGGACGTGGACGGCCTGGTGTTCACCGGTTCCACCGCGGTCGGCAAGCGCCTGCTGCAGTGCGCCGGCCTGTCCAACATGAAGCGCGCCTACATGGAGTGCGGCGGCAAGAGTCCGAATGTCGTCTTCGCCGACGCGCCGGACCTGGACAAGGCCGCGGCGGCGGCGGCGAGCGGCATCTTCTACAACCAGGGCGAGGTCTGCACCGCCGCCTCGCGGCTGCTGGTGGAGCGATCGATCAAGGACGCGTTCGTCGCCCGCGTGATCGAGGCCGGCCGGAAGATGCAGCCGCGCCACCCGCTGGAACCCGGCGCGCCGATGGGCGCGATGGTGGACGAGGGGCAGACCAGGCGGGTGCTGGACTACATCGCGAAAGGCCAGGCCGAAGGCGCGCGGCTGGCGCTGGGCGGCCAGCGCGCCACGACCGTCGAAGGCGGTTGCTACGTCGAACCGACCGTGTTCGACGAGGTGCGCCCCGAGCACACCATCTCGCGCGAGGAGATCTTCGGCCCGGTGCTGTCGGTGATCCCGTTCGACGACGAGGCCCAGGCGCTGCGCATCGCCAACGACACCGAGTACGGCCTGGCCGCCGGCGTGTGGACGTCGAACCTGTCACGTGCGCATCGGGTCGCCCGCGGCCTGCGCGCCGGCAGCGTCTGGGTCAACTACTGGGATGGCGGCGACATGACCGCCCCGTTCGGTGGCTACAAGCAGTCCGGCAACGGCCGCGACAAGTCGCTGCATGCCTTCGACAAGTACACCGAGATGAAGGCGACCTGGATCAACCTGGGCGATTGAGGGACAGGCTCCTGCCCGAAGCGGACATCCGCCCTAGGCCGACCCGGGCCGGGCGGACCGGTGTCATCCGCATGGCCCGGGCAGTCCGGCGCAGGGGCTGGAATGCCGGCGACACGCTTCCGTCAATCGACCCGTTCGAATTCTCCAGGCCGCCAGCTCTTGTCGAACCAGGGTTCGAGCGGACCATACAGCCGGAACAACGTGTACCAGGCCTTGCCGGGCACGGTCTGGATCCAGTTCGCCTCCTTGCCGGGCGGTGCCGTCGGACCGAAATAGAGGTCGACCGAACCGTCGGCATTGACCAGCAACGCATCGCGCTTGTTGTTCTTGCTCGGGAACGTCTGTGACGTCTGCAGCTGCGAACGGGTCTGCGGGTCGTACACCACCACCGACCAGAAGTCCTTGGCCGGGACATTGGCCGGGATGTTCAGCTTGTAGTTCTTGGCACCGTCGAGATAGTCGCCGTTCCTGTCCGTGACCGCATACGCGTATTGCGAGCCGGCGCCTACCATCTTCAACGTCATGGCCGGCGTGTTGACCGTGGCCTGGTAGAAGAACAGGGTGCGCGCGTCCAGGTTGCGGCCACCCCGGCCTTCGTTCGCCAGCCACTCGTAGCTGCCGCCCACGAAGGCGCTCTTCCACGCGCTGTCGCTGTCCGGGTATATCCGGGCGTCCGCAGCGCGCGGACGGAAACTGATCGCGCGCGCCGTGGCGTTGCCGATGGCGACCGCCTCGGTCAGGATCTTCCTCATCCGCTCATCCGGCGCGAAGGGCTTGCCCTTCTCGATGCCGATGGCGGCAAAGGTGCCGCGCAACTCGGGGTCGAACGTCGACACCGGCTCGCGTTCGATCACGGTGTGCAGTTCTTCGTAGAAGTCGAAGTTGTTGGCGTGGACGGTGTTGAAGAACTTCCGCGAACCGTTGCGGAACTCCATTTCCGGCGGGTTCGCCTTGCTCGCGAGCGGGTACACCTTCAGGCCGTTGCGGAACATCGCCGATGCGGCGTCCGGCTTCCCGTCCACCAGGAAGCCGCGCAGGATCAGCCAGTTGGCGTAGCTCGTGGACCTGGAGACGAAGTACTTCTCGCCATCGACGACCGCTTCCATGCCGCCCACCGGCGGTTCGAGGTCGCCCGCGTAGTCCGGCGGCAGGACCAGGTACTTGCCGCCCTTGCCGCGGTCCGGACCCGGACCGCCCATGTCGGTGACGAAGCGGAAGTACGCGTCGTTGACGGTGCCGGGGCCCGAGCCCGCCGGAATCTCCACGACGGTCGGTCCGTCCTTCTGCAGGTCGAGGAACACCGAGCAGTAGACGGTATCGGTATTGCCGGTCAGCATCAGCGGCGCCGAGTCCAGCAGGTCGTCGAAGATCAGGGCCTGGTTCGACGTGGTCAGCCCCTGTTCCACATGGGCCAGGCGCAGGCCTTCGATGGAGGTGGCCGGGATGCCGTTGAGGAACGTCTCCACGCCGCGCATCAGGTCGAGGTTGTCGTACAGCGTATCGACCGTCGCCGCATCCGGCATGCCGTCGAAGAACCGCAGCGTGCCGAGCCGGGTTTCGACCGTGTCCGGCGTCATGATCTTCTCGGGGATCCGGAAGTTGAAGCCGGGCGTCCTGTCCTGCGCAGCGTCGGTCCCCGTGGCGGCGGTCGCGACCTGCGCCGGGGCCGCGTCGCCGGCCTTCTGCTCCGGTTGATTCCTGGAGCAGGCAGTCAGTGCGGCGCCCAGCGAAAGCAGCAGGACCAGCGCCGATCTCGTATTTCCAGCTTTCATCCGATTCATCCTTTCTTGCCGTAACTGGATCCTGGGCAGGTGCCCGCCGTGATCAGAACCTGAAGCCGTAGCCGACAGCCGGCCCGCTCAGGTCGAGTGCGATTTCGCTGTTGCGGTTGGCGAGGTCGGCTTCCATGTACCGGTAGCCGAACAGCCAGGCGCCGTTTCCCGTGCGATAACTGGTCATCAGCGATGCGCTCCAGGTGCCATCGGTCTCGCCGACCGAGCCGTCGCCGCGCGCCACCAGGTTCCAGCGATCCGACAGCGGCCATGCATAGCGGGCGCCGAACAGGAAGTCGAGGTAGCTGTCCCCCGCGTCCAGCGTGTGCGGCTGCAGGGCGGGATTGTCCGGAAGGAAGCGGGTGGTGAGGTCGAGGTCGATGTAACGCACGCCGCCGTACAGGTCCAGCCCGGTATCGCGCTGGCCGCCGATGCGCACGGAGAAGGCCGCATCGAACAGGCGCGCGTCCAGGTCGGTGCTGGTGTGCATGAACCGGCGCTGGTGGCTGTCCGCCAGTCCCAGGTAGATGAAGTCGGCGAACGCGCCGAAGCGCCCGTTGCGTCCTTCCACGCGCCCCATGAACACCCCGTCGAGCTTGTCGACGATGTCGGAGAACGACATGTCGCTGTCGGCCTGCGTGGGGGGGCTGAAGGTCCGCATGTCGGTGCCGATGCTGGCCACCCATACATACGGTTCGACCATCCATTCCCAGTCGTCGGCCTCGGCCGCGTGCGAGGCGAACGGTGTTGCCTGGACGGACAGGGCGATGGCGAAGGCCGCCAGACGGGTTTTCGAACTCACGCGACTTCTCCTATGGGCTTGCGCCGTGTTCGTCATTGGCTGCGCCGCGCTTGCCGCGGGCGCTCTTGCGGATCAGGAAGTAGCCGGTCGTCAGCGCCAGGGTCAATGCGGCGATGCCGGCCAGCGTGGTGCCGTCGGTGGCCTGGAGATCGATCTCCAGGATGTGCCGGCCCACCGCGATCATCGCCACGATCAGGACGATTTCCAGCCGTACGTGCTGCTCGTGGACGTAGGCTCGCACCGTTTCGATCAGCTCCAGTCCGATCAGGATGAGCAGGATGCCGGCGAATCCGTGCTGCATCGCGTGCTGGAGCTCGCCCACCGAATCGATCGCGACGATCCTGTCCCCCAGGCGCCGGACCAGCAGGTAGAACAGGTCCAGCAGGCCGATCGCGATCAGGATCATCAACAGGACCTGCACGCCGGTCAGCACTCCCCGGGCGAAGAGCCGATTGGCGCGTTCGCTTGGCCACAGGTCGCTCATCCGCATCGTCCTCCCGGTGATCCGTACCTTCCATCCCGCCTTGCCGGCGGGCGTTTGCTGCGCCGTCCCGTTTCCAGCGAACGGCGGAGCGTCCTCACTTCAGGTACTGGACGTCGAGGCTGTCGATCTTGCCGTTGAACACGAACGGTTTGCGGTCGAAGTACGCCAGCGACACCGGCGAGTAGCTGTCGCGCCCCACGTCGAAGGCGTCGTTCGCGGTGAAGGCGAGCGGTGCGGAGCGCGGTACCCGGCCCTGCGCCACCGCCTTGCCATTGACGCGGACCTCCACGTTCATCGGGGCCGAATGCCCGGTACCGTCCTTGCGGGTCTCCACTTCGATCTTCACCTTGCCCGTCGGCAGCGGCGCGCTCGACGCCAGGTGGGTGCGCTCGACCTCGAACAGGTTGTACTCGTAGTTCAGCTTGCCCTGGTCGACCCAGAGCGCGACGCCGCCGGAGAACGCGCCCAGCGCATACAGCACGCCCTGCGAATCCGGCTTGAGTTCGGTCTCGATGGTGACCACGTTGCTGCGCGCGCCGACCTTCGGTGCGGCGAACTCCGGGACGCCGACCACTTCCTGGGTGTAGCGGAAGGAGGTCGCCGGATTGGACGGCGCATCTTCCGGATGGAACACGGCCGACCACAGCCCGCCGCCGACCGGCCAGACCTTGTTCGCCTCGGCCGCGGTGGCGAACCCGGCCTTCAGCGTCTGCACCCGGTCCGGATGGGCCGCGGCCACGTCCCTGGACTGCGAGTAGTCGTTGTGCAGATCGTGCAGCTCCCATGCGTCCTGGTCGGGCGACCACTGGAAGATGGCGGGATCGACGCCCGCTTTCCACGGGATGCGCGGCCCGAATACCGAGGCGATCCAGCCGTCCTGGTAGAACGCGCGGCTGCCCATGACTTCGAAGTACTGGCTCTTCTTGCGCCCCGGCGCCTTGGCCGAATCGAAGGTGTAGGCCAGGCTCACCCCGTCCAGCGGGTCCTGGCTGATGCCGTCGACCAGCTTGGGCGGGGTGATGTCGAGCACGTCGTAGATCGTCGGAACGATGTCGTTGACGTGGTGGAACTGCGAACGCGGCGTCCTGTCGGGCTTGATCCTGTCCGGCCAGGAAACCACCAGCGGCGTGCGGGTGCCTCCGAAGTGCGCGGCCACCAGCTTGGTCGAGCGGTGCGGAGTGGAGCCCGCCCAGGCCCAGCCGGCGTGGTACATGTTGTCCGCCTTCGGCGAACCGAGCACCTGCATGCCGCCCAGTTCGTCCATCGTGCGGATGTGGTCCTTGATCTCCGTGGCGATGCCGTTCTGCGCCAGCAGTTCGCTGATCGATCCGTTCTGGCCTTCGGCGCTGGAGCCGTTGTCGCCCCACACGTAGAAGATCAGGGTGTTGTCGCGGATGCCCATCTCTTCGAGCGCGTCGATGAGACGTCCTGCCTGCACGTCGGCGTGCTCGGTGTAGCCGGCGAACACTTCCATCAGGCGCCGCTGGAACGGCTTTTCGTCCTCCGGGATGTCCTGCCACGCGGCCAGGGTGTCCGGACGCGGCGTCAGCTCGGTGTCCTTCGGGATCCAGCCGAGCTTCTTCTGCCGCGCGAAGACGTCTTCGCGCATCCGGTCCCAGCCGGCGTCGAACTTGCCCGCGTAGCGGTCGGCCCAGTCGTTGAAGATGTGGTGCGGGCCGTGCGCGGCGCCCGGAGCCCAGTAGACGAAGAACGGCCGGTCCGGCGTGAGCGCGCGCACCTGCTTCATCCACGACACGGCCTTGTCGGTCATGTCCTCGGTGAAGTGGTAGCCCTCCTTGCCGTGCGAGGGATCGAGGCGGATCGTGTTCTCCACGACCGCCGGTTCCCACTGCGAGGATTCGCCGGCAAGGAAACCGTAGAAGTAGTCGAAGCCGATGCCTTCGCCGGCCGGCCAGTTGGTGTACGGACCGACCGCGGTGGTTTCGTTGGCCGGCGTGTTGTGCCACTTGCCGAACGCCGCGGTGGCATAGCCGTAGTAGCCGAGCACCTTGGCCGCGGTGGCCGAAGTGCGCGGGATGCGGCCGGTGTAGCCGTCCCAGTCGTTGGCCAGCTCCGCGATCTGTCCGTTGCCGACCCGATGGTGGTTGCGGCCGGTCAACAGGGCCGCGCGGGTGGGCGAACACATGGCCGCATTGTGGAAGCGGTTGTAGGACACGCCTTCCCCGGCCAGGCGGCTCAGGGTGGGTGTGTCGATCACCCCGCCGAAGGTCCCGGGCAGCGCCGGCCCCACGTCGTCGAGCATGATCACCACGATGTTCGGTGCATTGGCGGGCAGGCGTGAGGTGGCCGGCAACGGGCTGTACTGTGACTGGGCGATGGTGGGGCCCGCCTTGCTTCCCGAAGCCTTCGCCGGGAAGGGCAGGGATTCCTGTGCCCATGCCGGTGCCGACAACACCAGTGCGCCGATGGCCACGGCGAGCGAACGGATTTTCAGCGGGCGGCTTGCGGGCTTCATACGATCCTCAGTGGTAATGACGCTGGACGGTCCCTTCACCGGCCATGCGGCGGATGGTTCGCTACCCGGCGGCTTTCCGGCAGGCGGGCGCTGCGCACGGCACCATGTGCGGCTGGCGAGCCCGAATGTCTGTCCGTGCTCCGGACAACCGCGATGCCGGTGCTTCGCTCGGCACGACCCGGTCAGTCGACGGTGTATCCGCGCCCCTGCATGCATGCCGCATAGGCGTGGTAGTAGGTTTCGGTCTGCTGCTGCTGGGCTGCCTGCGCGTGCTGGGCCTGCGCGGCCTGGTTGTGCCTGGCCCGGGCGCCGCCGGCGAGTACGCCGGCCGCGGCTCCCACTCCGGCGCCTTTGCTCGAGTCGCCGTCGGCCAGTTCGCCGATCACCGCGCCGCCGGCCGCCCCGCGCGCGGCGCCGCGCAGGCGTTCGCCATGCGGCCCTGCCTGCGGGGGCGGGGCCGCCGCGATCGCCGCAGGATCGATGCCGGTGTTCTGTTTGGCCCATGCCAGGCACTGCGCATCGTCCGTGGCCTGCTGTTCCGCGGACTGGTTCTTGGCCGGATAGGCACTCGGCTTCTGCGCCAGGGCGACGAGCGGCGTCGCGACCAGCACGATGATCCACGCGAACTTGGTCTTCGTCATGTCTTCCTCCATCCAGGAGTAGATGCGGGACCCGGCGCATGGCTCCCTGCCAGTGGCCGCATCGGACGGAGCGACCATAGGGCCCGCCCGTGGCCCGCGACATTGCCCCTTGGGGTAGCTGTAACCGACCGTCCTTTCCGGTATACACCGACGCGATCGCGGCCGCGAACTCGGCGCTTGAGACGCACTACTGCGCACTGCGGGAGCGTTGCGGCGAATTTTCCTGAATACGTACCTGATCCGGAGCTCATGGATGAAGAAGAAGTTCGCAGTGCTGCTGATGGCCACGCTCCTGTCTTCGACCGCCCAGGCCAGGCAACCGGCACCGCCGAATGCGGACGATGAACCCCTGTATGCCGGCATGCGCCTGTTGCAGGCACAGACCGCCGAGGAAAAGCGTGCGTTCGTCGCGGCGCAGCTCCAGCTCGATGAAACCCAGGCACCCAGATTCTGGCCGGTGTTCGAGGAGCACCAGGAGGCGTTGTCCGCGCTGAACCAGCGGCGCCTGGAAAACATCCTGGCCTATGCACGCGCGTGGAACGACGACAGCCTCGATGACAGCCGGGCGGCCGAGCTCGCCGAACAGGCGCTGTCCATCGAGGAAGACGAGACCGCCCTGCTCAAGCACACCTACCACAAGCTCAAGCGGGTCGTGCCGGCGTCGAAGGCTGTCAGCTATCTTCAGCTGGAGAGCAAGATCAGGGCAGTGGTCCGTTACGAGCAGGCTGTGAGCGTGCCGCTGTTGCCGTGATCGCCGGCGCTGACCGGGTTTTCCATCGGCCCTCCGCATACGCACGGGTACGCCGGCCTGGCGACGCGGCACCGGGGGCCGGATGACGGGCATAGACATGGTCCCGTTCTGGCTGGTCTTCCTCTGCAGCGTCGCGATCGTGCTGGTGCCGATGGAGCTCGGACATCGGCTGGGCGTGTGCAGGCGCCTGCGTCGCGGCAAGGAGCGGGAGAATGCGACGTCGGTCATCACCACCGGACTGGTCAGCCTCAATTCGTTCTTCCTTGCCTTCATCTTCGGCATGGCGGCCGACCGCTACGAGGACCGGCAGGCGCTGGTGCGGGAAGACGCCGCAGTGATCCGGATAGCGTTCTTCCGCGCCGGGATCCTGCCGCAGGCCGACCGGGTCCGTGCCCAGGCGTTGCTGCGCGAATATCTGGAAGAGCGGGTCCAGGCCGTGGCCAGTGGCGACGTCGAAGCCGACCCCTGTTGCAGGAGCGCGCCCGGCTGCAGGCCATCCAGTACCAACTGTGGTCCGACGCCGCGTACGTCCGCAGCGATGAAGAGGACGACGGCGTCCTGGCCGCGTACCGCGATGCGCTGGACAACCTGATCGCCGTCGACGTCCGGCGCTGGTCGGTGGGTTACCAGTCGCGCCTGCCAGGCGGAGTCTGGCTCCTGCTGGGCGCGCTCAGTACGTTCGGCATGCTCGGCATAGGCTTTCTGGTGGGCAACTCCGGCTCCACGCGCTCGACCCTCACCCCGGTACTGGCATTCGCCTTCGCCACGGTAATCACCTTGATCGCGGTGCTGGACCGCCCGGACGGCCACGTTGCCATCTCGCAGCAACCCCTGCTCGATCTGCGGGCCTACCTGGCCACGCATGGCGATTGACCGACGGCCGTGACCGTCGTCTTCGTCACCCGCGGGTGCCTATGACCCCAACTTGAGCATGCGCACCCGCGATGCGGCGGTCGCAGCCGCGTCGTCAGGGCCTGGGCCGTCTCCATCGGCGATTCCCGGCAGACGGAAAGTGATCGCGGCCCCGTGGCCGATGCCGCTGCTTTCCGCCCGGATATCCCCCCCGTGCGCCAGGACGATCATCCTGCACACCGCCAGCCCCAGTCCGAGCCCATCCCGCTTTCGGGTATGGAAGGGCTGGAATATCCGCTCCAGGTCCTCGGCCGCGATTCCCGATCCGTGGTCCTCCACGGTCACGCGCACGTGATCGCCGTCCACGTCGGCTCGCAACGTCACTCCCCGTGGCGGCGCCCGATCCGCCATGGCGTCGCAGGCGTTCATCACCAGGTTGAGGATCACCTGCTGGATCTGGATGGAATCGCCCCACGCCCAGGGTAGCGGCTGGCGTACCTCGACCTGCAGGTGGGTCTCCCTCAGCAGCAGCTCGCTGCGCAGCAGGCCGGTCGCCTCTTCGATGGCCGCGGCCATGGCGAAGGGGCGGAACTCCGAATCGTCCTTGCGCAGCAGCGCACGCAGGCGCTTGATGATCTCGGCCGCACGCAGATCGCTTTCCGCGATGGCCTCCAGGCTCGCGCGGACTTCATCGAGGTTGGGTGCCGCTTGCTCGAGGAAGCGGCGGGCTGCCTGGGCATTGGCCAGGATCGCGGTCAGCGGTTGGTTCAGTTCGTGCGCGAGCGAGCCGGACAGGGTCTCCAGCAGCGAAACGCGGGAGGAATGGGCCACTTCGTCCCTATGCGGGAAATCTTCGCGCTCGATCCTCCGCATTCCCGAGCGATCCGCCAGCGAGACCAGCAGGAAAAGGTTCGATTCGAAGGGGATCGGGTTGAACATCACCGTCAGCGGAACCGGAGCGTCGCTTCCGCGGCGGATGCCGACGACCTCCACGCTCCTGCCGATGCCCGCCGAGGGCAGCCATGCGTCCGTCGCGGTGCGGTCGCCCGCTTCTGCCCTGATCAGGGTGCGCAGGTCCATGCCGGCGATACCGTCGACCGGCACGCCGAAGATGGTCGCCGCCGCCGCATTGGCGAACGCCACCGCGCCCGTCGGCGCCACCACCAGGTGCGGCGTGGATGCGGACTCGATCACCTGCCGGAACTGCGCCTCCGACTCCTTGCGGCCGGTGATGTCGATGAGCACCCCGTCCAGGTTCCGGTTTCCATCGTCGAGGACGAGCCTGCCATGGGCAGCCAGCCAACGATGCCTGTCCCCGGCAAGCATTACCCGGAACTCGCAGTGAAACCCATCGATGCCCGAGGCTCCGGCGGCTGCCTGGAAGGCCTCGCGATCCGCAGGCGGCATGCGCGCAAGCAGCTCGTCGCGCATCAGTGCGCCGCCGGGCGCAATCCCGAACATCAGGCCGGCGTGATTCGAGAGACGGACCCGGCCGGACCTGGTATCCAGCGTCCAGAAGCCTACGCCGGCCGCTTCCGCCGCCTGCAGCATCCGCCGCCTGGCGACGCGCCGGTTCCCCCGGGCGGATTCGAGGCTGAGGGCGAGCCTGCCGGCCGAACTGAAGCCCCCGGCGAGCGTGGAAGCCATCGCCAGGAGGACGCCCAGGAACAGCGGCGCGAACAGGTGCGGGGCTTCGACGTGGCCGTGGACCACCATCGATGTCCAGGTCCCGGACGCGATGGCGAACACCAGGATCGCCGCGCAGGTGGCTATCGCACGGGTCCGGTCCGCCGACGGGCTCCGCCTGGCCAGTTGCACGATCGCATGGGCGAGGAACAGCACGACCAGCAGTGCGTTGCCGCTGCCAAGCAGCATCCACGGATTGGGCGTGGCCAGGCCGGGGGCGCTGACCTGCGTACCCAGGAAATCCAGCTGTTGGAGCGTGTCGATGGTCGAGTAGTTCAGATTCACGCCAGTGAGGAAATTGGGCGCCAGGCATGCGATCCGGGTCGCGATGGCGGCCATGGCGAGGAACGGACTGCCCACGCCGTAGTGATGGAACACGAATCCGACGACGCAGATCGCCGAGATGGCGACCGGGACATGCGCCCAGCGGACCATCCGTGCGTAGTCGGCGGGCTGCTCCGCGTTCATCGCGACCAGCTCGAACAGGCCGACCATGGCAACGGAGGCCGCCGCCACGCCGATGAACAGGTGGGAGATCCGCGCTGGCGTGCGCAGCCAGGCCAGGCAATAGACAAGCGCCAGGGTGAAGCCTGCGGCGCTGATCATGGGCCACAGGGTCTCGACCCAGTTCATGCCGCGCCACCTGCGCCATGCCCGGCGCCGCCACGGGCGCATCCTGCGTCCACGGAAGAGCACGGGGACGCCGGGCCAGCAGGGAGGCCCGTGGTCAGATACGGACTCCGGCTTCCTCGCACAGCGATACCAGCTGTGCGACCGATCGCACCCGCATCTTCACCATCATCCGGCTGCGATGCAGCTTCACGGTCCTCAATGCGATGCCCAGGTCGTCGGCGATCTGCTTGTTCATGCGACCTACGATCACATGCGACATGACCTCGCGCTCGCGCGGCGTCAACGCCTCGAGGCGCGCGCGCACGTCCTGCCCATGGGTCGCCGCGGAAATCTTCGCCACCGACTGCGCCACGGCCCCTTCGATCGCCGACAGCAGGATGTCTTCGCTGATCGGCTTCTCGAGAAAGTCGTACGCGCCATGCTTCATGGCACGGACGCTGACGGGCACGGTCGAATTGGCCGTCAGGTAGATGACGGACAGGGGGCAATCGTAGTCGTTGAGCCGCTCGTGCAGGTCGGTCCCGCTCATGCCGGGCATGCGGATGTCCAGCAGCACGCAGCCCGCCGCGCATTCGGGCAACTGCTGCAGGAAGCCCTCGGCGGAACCGAAGACGCTGACCGACCAGCCATGGGATCGCAGCAGACGCGACAGACCTTCTTGGACTTGCAGGTCGTCGTCCACCAGAAAGACTGTCGCACCCTCGGTTGCCATCGAGAACGCCCGATTGTTCCCTGAAGGCCAACTATCTTCACATTCCTGCCGGTTTTCAAGCCTGATGGGCTGCCTTCGCCGTGCTGCCGGTGGCCATTCCAGCGTGGCCGAGGCCTGATCCGGATGGCGGGCGTCATCTTCGAATGTCGTTCGATGCATTCCGGTTCGTCTGGTCGGTGGGGTAAAGGTTGGCTAGGTGTGTGACATCGTGGCGACAGGGCCGGCGATGCGTCCCGGCGTGTTCCGGCCGGATCGAGCCTGGCGATTGGGCGCAGCGCCCGAGCCACCGTGCATTTTCCCCGGTACAGCCGAGCCGTTGCCGGACGCGGGGAACGGGGCTGGAAGGCGCGGTCTTGTACCTGCCGATCAACGAGTGGGCGTCGCGGCCTTCAGCAGCTCCAGCAACTCCCGCCGGTGCTCCAGCGTGCGCATGCGGCGCAGGGTGCCCGCCAGGACCACCAGGTCCTGCTGCCGACCCAGCCTGTCGCTCAGGCGATGCAGCCGTTTCGATGCCGTCGGGTCGTGGCCGATGATGCGGATCTTCAGGCCGTCGAGTGCGTCGAGCTGCATGCGCAGGCGGCGGGCGCGACGGCGCCAGGCGTGCAGGTTGTCCGGCGTGGGGTCCCGGTTCGCGCGCTGCGCGGCCCGTTCCACCCGCCGGCTCTGGCGCAGCAGCCCCTCGCGGATGCCGGCGCTCTTCAGCGCTTGCCAGGGCAGCGCATCCAGCCGGCGGGCCGCGCGCCCGATCGCCTTGCGCCGCTTCGCGAAGCCGGGATCGGCCGCCAGTTCGCGCCGGGCCAGCCGGTCAGCACGCAGTGCCAGCACCGTCGCGGCCTGCCGCCAGCGCGGGTCGGAGAGGCGCTTGCCGAGGCGCAGGGCGGTGAGGGTGACGGCGTGCGCGTCGCGCAAGGCGCCCAGGCTGTCGCCCGTGCGCCGCAGGATGGCGTCGGCCGCTTCGACGTCGAGTTCCGGCTCCGCCAGCGCCAGCAGCGAACGGGCGCGCCGGATCGCCTTGCGCGCCTCGTGCACGCGGACATGTACGTCCCCGGTCGCCGCCAGCGCGCCGATCGCCGCCAGGCACTCGCGCTGGAGGAGACGGCCGAGCCTGCTTCCATGGGAGGAGGAAGGCATACGTGGTCTGCTGCAGGGTCCCCGGCCGGCGATGCTAGCACCGTCGGCCGGTCGCCGGTCCGGGACCCCGCCGGCCGCTGCGCGGTCCGGGGCATTCACCGGGTCGCCAGGCTGATTAGAATCGCATTTCCCCACGGCTGGCAGACACCCGAAATGACCGTTTCCTCCATCCCCCTCCGCGGCAGCATCGTTGCCCTGGTCACCCCCATGCACGAGGACGGCAGCGTCGACTACGACGCGCTGCGCCGGCTGGTCGACTGGCACGTGGCCGAGGGCACCGACTGCATAGGGGTTGTCGGCACCACCGGCGAGTCGCCGACGGTGGACGTGGAGGAACACTGCGAAATCATCCGCGTGGCGGTCGAGCAGGCCGCCGGGCGGGTGCCGGTGATGGCCGGGTGCGGCGGCAACTCCACCGCGGAAGCGATCGCGCTGGCGAAGTTCGCGCGCCAGGTCGGCGCCAGCAGCCAGCTGCAGGTGGTGCCGTACTACAACAAGCCCGGGCAGGAAGGGCAGTACCTGCACTTCAAGGCGATCGCCGAGGCCACCGGCGACCTGCCGCTGGTGCTCTACAACGTGCCCGGCCGTACCGCCGCCGACCTGCAGCACGAGACTGTGCTGCGCCTGGCGCAGGTCCCGGGCATCGTCGGCATCAAGGAGGCCACCGGCAACCTGGAGCGTGCGCAGTGGCTGGTCCGCGAGGCGCCGCGGGGCTTCGCCATCTACTCGGGCGACGACGCCACCGCGGTGGCGCTGATGCTCTGCGGCGGCCACGGCAACGTCAGCGTCACCGCCAACGTGGCGCCGCGGCTGATGCACGAGCTGTGCGTGGCGGCGCTGGCCGGCGACGTGGCCGCCGCGATGGCGATCCAGATGCGGCTGCTGCCGGTGCACAAGCAGCTGTTCGTCGAGGCCAACCCGATCCCGGTGAAGTGGGCGGTGGCGCGCCTGGGCCTGTGCGGCGGCGCGCTGCGCCTGCCGCTGACGGAGCTGGAGCCGGGCAACCAGGCGAAGGTCGAAGCGGCGCTGCGCGAAGCGCGGCTGCTGGAACCGTGAGCGGCCTGCGGAAGCAAGGGACGTGACGCGCCCGACCAGCCTGCTCAACCTGGGGCCACTGCAACAGCTGCGCGCCGGGCGCCTGCCCGAGCGCGTGCTGCGCCTGCTGGCCGGCCTGTGGTGCTACGGGCTCGCCGCGGCGCTGATGATAGAAGGCGCGCTGGGCGCGGCGCCGTGGGACGTGTTCCACCTGGGCGTGTCGGGACGGGCGCCGCTTTCGTTCGGCGCGGTCATGGTGATCACCTCGGTGGCCGTGCTGCTGGCGTGGATCCCGCTGCGGCAGATGCCGGGGCTGGGCACGATCGCCAACAGCTTGCTGCTGGGGCCGTTCGCCGACATCCACCTGGCCCTGCTGCCCACGCCCGCCGACCTGTGGCTGCGCACGCTGTTCATGCTCGCCGGCGTGGTCGCCTGCGCCTTCGCCACCGCGCTGTACATCGGCGCGCAGCTGGGGCCGGGGCCACGCGATGGACTGATGACCGGGCTGACCCGGCGCAGCGGCTGGCCGCTGCGGCGCGTGCGCACGCTGATCGAGCTCGGCGTGCTGGCGGCCGGCATGCTGCTGGGGGGCACGGTGGGGGTGGGCACGGTGGCGTTCGCGTTCGGCGTCGGGCCGTTGACCCAGTGGTTCCTGCGCGGGCTGGTGGTGCGGCTGGAGCCGCCTGCCAGCGCAGAGCCGCGGGAAGCGACCGGCTGACGCCGCATTGTGCCGGCACCGGGCTGCGTCCGCACCGCGCATGGCCGGCGCGACGGGATAGACTCGGCGCCACTGGGAAGGAACGGGTGACCATGGCCTCGCCACGGGTGGACGCGCGGATTTCGATCGTCTTGCGGTGCTTTGCCGCCCTGGCGTTCGCCCTGCCTGCCGGGCGTGCCGCCGCGCAGGAGATCGAGCCGCGCTCGTATTCCAACGTGCCGGTCGGGGTGAACTTCCTGGTCGCTGGCGCGGTGCAGACCCGCGGCGGCCTGAGCTTCGATGCTTCCGTGCCGATCACCGACGAGGACCTGAAAACCACCAGCCTCGTGGTGGGATATGCGCGCGCGTTCGCGCTGTGGGGGCAGTCGGCCAAGTTCGACGCAGGCGTGCCATACACGCGGCTGGACGGCAGCGCCAACTACAACGGCGCGCCGATCGAGCGCAGGGTCAGCGGTTTCGGCAGGCCTGTCATGCGCCTGTCGGTGAATTTCCTCGGTGCGCCGGCGATGGACATGGCCCGGTTCAAGGACTGGAAACAGGACCTGATCTTCGGGGCCAGCCTGCAGGTCGCGCCACCGCTGGGCCAGTACGACCCGGACCGCATCGTCAACATCGCCAGCAACCGCTGGTCGTTCAAGCCCGAGCTGGGCCTGTCCAAGGCTTCCGGCGCGTGGATCGGCGAACTGAAGCTCGCGGCGACCTTCTACACCGACAACGACGAGTTCTATGGTGGCACGACCCGCTCCCAGGAACCGCTGTACGCGTTGCAGGGCAACCTGATCCGCGGCCTGGCGTCGGGGGCGTGGTGGTCGCTGGATGCGACGTACTTCACCGGCGGCCGCTCGCGGGTGGATGGCATGCACAACCGCGACCTGCAGCAGAACTGGCGCGTCGGCGCCTCGCTGTCGCTGCCGGTCGACCGGAAGAACTCGGTGAAATTCGCGATCAGCAGCGGCGTGTACGCGCGCACCGGCAACGAGTTCGATGCGCTGGGGGTGACCTGGCAGCACCGGTGGGGCGGGGGGTTCTAGGCGGAACCTTGCTGCTCCGCGCTGCCGGCCACTATCGCCGCAGGTGGCCCAGGCGCGCGCCGCCGCAGTTCGTGGCGGCGATCAGGCGTCCTCTTCCGCCGCCGCTTCGCGACCCTGCTGCCGGATCAGGGCTTCCTCGCGCGCATCGTTGATGGCATGGCGCACGCTGTCCAGGTCGACGGCGCTCTCGTCGGGCGTGAATTCGCCGGTCAGCACCGTATCCGGATGCAGTTCGCCGGCCTCGAACAGCGCCCACATCTCCTCGCCGAACCAGGTGTCCAGCAGTTCCGGCGCGTAGCGGCCGAGGCTGGCGGTGAGGTTGTTGACGTCGCGCAGCAGCATCGTGCGCGCGGCGTTGTTGCCGGCGGCGCTGACCACCTGCGGGAAATCGATCACCACCGGGCCGTCCGGCCCGACCAGCACGTTGTAGGCGGACAGGTCGCCGTGGATCAGCCCGCAGCACAGCATCAGCTGCACCTGGCGGACGAGCACGGCGTGGTACTCGCGGGCCTGGACGGGGTCGAGCTCGACCTCGCCCAGGCGTGGCGCACTGAAGCCTTCGGCATCGGTGACAAGCTCCATCACCAGCACGCCGTGGAAGTAGCCGAACGGCTCGGGCACGCGCACGCCGGCGGCGCGCAGCTGGTACAGCGCATCGACTTCGGTGTTCTTCCAGGCCGTTTCCTGCTGCTTGCGGCCGTACTTCGTCGCCTTGCCGATCGCGCGCGCCTCACGGCTGCCGCGGACCTTGCGCCCTTCCTGATACTGCACGCGCTGCTGGAAGCTGCGCTGCGCCATGTCCTTGTAGACCTTCGCGCAGCGCACCTCACCGCCGCTGCGGACCACGTACACCGCAGCTTCCTTGCCGCTCTTGAGCGGTCGCAGCACTTCGTCGATGACGCCGTCGTCGATCAGCGCCTGCAGGCCAGGGGGTGTTCTCACGGGGATCCGGAACGGGGGGAAGGCGGCGGGGGCCGGCGAGGGGGAATATTCGCATCCCCACCCGGCGGCGGCCATCGAGCGGGTGCGGCTGCGCGGCTGGCGACGGCGCGGGGACCGGAGG